>JAEUQC010000024.1 GCA_016789905.1 Bryobacterales bacterium
TCGTGAAAAATAGCAACGTTCAGAGGATTACCCGTTCTCTGCGTTTCCAGCCCGGTGCGTGCATCCATCACGCCCGCCATCATCTGGGTGTTTCCGCCGGACTGCGAAGGTAATCCACACCGCCATCGCGAAGGCGGATTCGATCAGAAAAACCAGGCGTACTGATCACGAATACGCCCGGCTCCGGCTCCTCAAAACTAGTGATTGAGGGTTCTCCCTGAAATGGCTCCAACAGAGCCGCAAAGCGGGCGGATTGGGATTCGCGGCGCGCAAGAACATACGGCACCGGCACCCGAAGGTCCGGCCCAATGCCGTTTCCGGTAACGACCGTCGTCGCCTCCGACGGAAGCATTGACACGCGTAAACTGCGGAAGGCGTCTTCAAAGCCAGCGGCCAGGTGGGTCTCGTTCTCATAAAGTAGCGTGAGGTCATCGAAATACCACGCGCCGGAGGACGGGCCACCCGCGGTCTGGTCGATCGCGATGGTGATGCCACGCACGGGGCTATCGAATCGGCCGTCGTTGTTGCCCCCAAAGTGACTCCACTTTTCAGGCTCTCTCACCACCACTTCCCGCCAACCGGACCAGTTCACCGTGCCGGTGTTCACAACAAACGACTCGCCCGTGCTGTCGATCAAACGCAGCGTCAAGCGATGTCCGGAGGCGTCTCCATACACCTGCGCCTTCAACCCGGCGGGGACGCCGGCTGGCACATTGGAAAGGGTAGGAGTGGAGTAGAGCATGTAGCCGGGACCGTTGAATGTGTAGGTTGCCCGCGCGCTGACGCGGCCCGTGGCGGCTTGTTCGGTCGAAACCTCGAAACGGGCATCGACCGTAGCCGTGGAGTTCCAACTGGTCCCGTAAGGGATGGGGGCAGCCGGTGTGCCATCGAAGGAGAGCGACCAGGCGCCGGCAGTCTCAGCGGCACGATTGTTGGTCAGATGTTGATACCCGTTCGCCTGCCCGAACCCGGTCCACGGCTCAAGTGGGACCTCCGTTCGAGGCGTGCCCGCGTTGTGATAGGCCCAATCGAAAACGTGCTCCGTGCCGTCGGTTGCTTCCGCTTCGGAAAGATCAAGCGTGTATTCGGCGGTGGTGATGAGCGTCCGTTTGAGCGTGGCCTGCGGGTAGGCGCCGCCGCCGGTGGCCGATACGGCCGTGAACCCATCCCCCTTTTGGAACCAGAGCAATTCGCCGGTGGTTTCGCGTTGCAGGCTCTCGTCGACGCTGATCGTATTGTGGGCAATCGTCATCTTGTCCCAGGAGTTGTGAGTGGGGGCAGTATAGGATTGCGTGCCGGGATCGACGGCAAGCGGTCCGCCAAATGCATAGGAGACAATGCCGAGCTTGTCATTGTGGCCATGGCCACCGCCGTGCGGGCCAAACTTCATGATGACGGCATGGTCGTTCGACGGGGAGCGAAGAACGGCGAATCCGGCGTCGGCAAACAGGTGGCTGGTGAGCGGCGCCCTTTCAGCGGCCGGCAGTTCGGCGGCCCCAAAGAGAAGCGCGTTCCGCGAACGGGATCGGCGGCCTAGCACTGCCATCAGCGCGGCGTCCTGCGTCCGCTGGTAAGCGTATTCGTAGAGCGCATCCTGCGAGAAGAGGTTTAGTGCCGCGGTGTCGTTGAACATCGGCAATGAACCATCGGCGAACATGAGGAGGCTTGGCGTACGGAAGAGCGCCAGCAGATTGGGCTCTTCTTTCCATAGGTCGATTCCGTTTCGCGCAGCCATCTCCGCTGTACGGGCAAGCGCGTCGAGTGCGTAAAAATGATAACCCCACGCGCCTTCATACCAGAAGCCGCCTTCCAATACAGAGCGCTGCATTTGAGAGCGGAAGCTGGCGAGCGCGAAATCGCGGAGGGAATCATCGCGAAGAGTGAAGCCGGCCGCGGCAAGGGCGGCGTTGTGCCAACTCTGCCAGTTGGAGATTCCGGCATCATAGCCACGGATGGTCGCGGCCGATGCTCGGATCAGTCGCGTCTCGATACCCTCTCGCTGCTCGGCGCTCAAGGCGTCCGAGTCCCGAATCAGATCGTAGGCCCATGCGATGTCGATTAGCCAAATGGACTCATCCAGCGTCTGCGCATACGCTCGGGCCGCGGAACGCGTCACCCGGTTGTTGGTGTCGTGCAGCTTGTACGTCTCGTACTTGGCCGCGTACTCATTCAGTATCCACGCGGCTTTTTCGGCGTAGCCGGGCAGCCGGGTGAGTTGCCACGCCAGCCCCAGGTCTCGCGCGGCAGCGGCAAGCGCGCTATGCCGGTCGCTCAGGATCACCTGATCGTAGGGCCACCCGGTTACCACCTTGCCATCCACCGGGCAGCGGTGGGTATTGGGCGGCCGAAACTCAAGCCGCACGCCTTGCGTGGGGCACACATAGTGATGCCACCATTGACCACCCTCGGTTGGCACCTCAAGTTGCCTTAACCCGAAGCGCGCGAGGTGAGACTGGGGCCATTCCTTGGCGGATTGAAGAATGGCGTCGCGAAGCCCGGCCGCCCACGGCTTAGCAGCGGCGAGCGCAAGGATGCGGTCGCGGTCAGCCTCCGAAAACAGCAGACTTGGCTGCGCGTGTAGGGCTGCTACGGAAGCGAGAATGAGAAAGCGAAGCATTGCCGGTCACACTTCGTCGAGCGGTCTCGTCGCGTCGCCAAAACTCGGCGGACGCACCTCCATTTTATCCATCATCGAAAGGAACAGCCGGCACATCTGGCGGTCTGGCTTACCCGAATAGTCGATGACGCGCCCCCCCTTGATGCGGCCGCCCGCACCGCCCAGCAGCACAACGGGCAGTTGCCTGGCCTCATGATTGCCAGTCAGCATGCTGGAACAGAACAACAGCATCGAGTTGTCCAGGAGCGTACGAGGGCCTTCCTGTATGCCGTCCAGTTTCTTTGCAATGTAGGCCACTTGCTGCAGGAAGAATTGATTCACCTTCAGCCAGTCCGGCGTGTCGGAATGGCTCAGCAAATGGTGGATCATGTAGTCCACACCCAGGTTCGGAAACCGCAGCGAACTGTGATCGTTATTCAGTTTTAGTGTCGCGATGCGCGTCGTGTCAGTTTGGAATCCGAGCACGAGGATGTCGGCCATCAACCGCATGTGTTCGGCGATGTCCTGCGGAATGCCATCGGCCGGGCGCGGCGTGGAGGGCTTGTCGAGCGTTGGCCTCCAGCCTTGCAGTTCACCACGCTTGCCAGCGTTGGCGATGCGCTGTTCCACGTCCCGCACCGATTCCAAATACTCGTCGAGCTTCCGCTGATCTCCGCTGCTGATGTCGCGTCGCAAGGCTGCGGCGTCGGACAGTACGGCGTCCAACACGCTGCGGTCGGCTTTGCCGCCCTCTTCTTTGAAGAGCCGGTCAAAAGCCAAGGAGGGATAGATTTCGAGCGGCGTTGGCGTCGTCGGCGAACTCCACGATATGTGGGAGCTATAGAGCATCGAGTAGTTCTTGTGTACCGAAGGGTTCGACTTTTCGCAGCCCACCACCAGGCTCGCCACCTTCGTCGAGGCGCCATAGCGCTGCGCCAGCAGTTGATCAATGCTCGTGCCGGAGCGAATTTCGCCGCCCGAGGCCAGCGGCGCGCCGCTCAGCAAGTTACCGGTTTGAGAGCTGTGAATATTGCCCTTCAGCGCCTCCGCATTGAACAATCCGCGCACGAAGAGCATCTTCTGGCGGTGCTCGTGCAGTGGAGCGAGCACCTGTCCCAACTCCATCGCTGCGCCTTCGCCCTTCGCCCACCACTCCTTGCTGTGAAACCCGTTGCCGGAAAAGAGCACAGCCAAGCGAACAGGCGCTTCGCTGGCGGCGCGTTTCGCCGCCGGCGTATCGCCCCACACCGGCAACGATTCCAGCCAAGGCAACGCGATTCCAGCGCCAATGCCGCGCAACATGCGGCGGCGGGAAAACTGGTGTTTATTATTCATGATTGCGCCCGCGAATTTCCTGAAATTGACGGCTATTGACAATCGCGTCCACCGCGACACCGACATGATATCTGTTTGCGGCCAGCCCTGTCTGCATCTCCTCAAGCAGCGGTTCGTCGGAAAGCTGAACCGCCCGGCCAAGAGCATAGCCGAGCAGTTTGCGGCTGAACTGACGAAGAAACGCCGGGCGGCCAGTGGTTAACAGGTATTGCCGCAAGCCAGCGGCGCCTTCGATCACGGCACCATCCCGCAACGTCGCTCGATCATGAATCGGGCGGCCATTGCTGTCAATTCGGCGCCACCGCCCAATGGCATCAAAGCCCTCCATGGCATAGCCGTAAGGATCTACACGGGCATGACAACCGGAGCATCGCGGGTCTTTCGTGTGCCTCTCGGTCATTTCCCGCATGGTGAGCGTCGTCGCGTCCTCGTCGGCAGGCAGGGGCGGAACATCCTTTGGGGGGCGCGGGAGTTTGTCGCCAAGCAACACCTCCGCTATCCAGTTGCCACGCAGAATTGGACTGGTGCGGGAGGCGCCGGCCTGCTTGGACAGCACCGATGCCTGCCCCAGAACACCGCCACGCGCGTAGCGCTTCACGCCATCCACGCGGCGCCACTCCGCGCCAGTGACACCAGCAATTCCATAGTGTTTCGCGAGTGCGTCATTCAAAAAAGTGTGGTCGGCGTCAACAACGGAAAGTACACTGCCGTTGGCTTGAAACAGATCGGTGAAGAACCGCAGCGTCTCCTCGTACATGGGCCCGCGCAGTTCGCGGAACGATGGGAAGTATCGCTCGCTCTTTTCATCGAGTGATTCGAATCCCTGCAAATGAAGCCATGCCGCGCCAAACTCGCTCGCCAGGCGGCGGATGCGGCCATCGGCCAGCATCCGCCGCGTTTGGACCCGCAGACCCGCGGGAGTGCGAAGCGCGCCGGACGCTGCGGCTGCACGCAGTTCGTCATCCGGCAAAGAGGACCAAAGGAAGTAGCTCAGTCTGCTCGCCAACTCGTATCCGTTCACGGCTACCGGCTGCTTGGACGGACCCGCAGTTTCCGCGCGATAGAGAAACGCCGGCGACACAAGCACGCGCGCTATCAACAGCCGTACCGCTTCTTCGTGCGGGGTGGCCTGATCCCGAAGCTGTCGATAGAACGATCGCAACTGCGCGGACTCGCCGTTGGTGAGTGGACGGCGATAGGCGCGGCCGGCAAGCTGGATCACCGCGTCGACATGGCGCGGTTCCGACGCGGCGAGCTGGTCCCGGAATGCGGCGGCGCGCTGCAGGATGGGCTGGCGCATTGGTTCAAATTTGGACGGGTCAGCATCCTGCGTCGCGTACTGCCACAGTTGCTCGAATGCATCGACTAGCGTCAGCGCATCACGGCTCACATAGCGAAGCTCATTCCATAGGCGATCGAGCGTAGCCGCCTGCTTCGCGTCCAATACGAGCCGGCGCAGATGCTCGTCCTCACGGTGATAAAGCGTAAGAGTAACCACTTCATCGACGGGAACGATCTTCGTGTAGCAAAGCGCCGCAGGAAACATTTGGCGGAACTCCTCCATTGCCGCCTCCACTCGTATGCGCGCGGTACTGGCGTTGTTGACAATTACGGGCATCGCGTAATTCACGGCCTGATTGTTCGATGTCCACATGCCCTGGCCGTTCGATGTGGTTGTCCCTGCGGGCAGTATTCTGCTTTGTGCTTTTCCCGGCGCGGTAAGCACTTCAAGTTGCACGGAGCCTTCCGCACCCCGCGCCGGGTCGAGCATGCCGGTAGTGACGAATTCACTTTGGGCCGCAAGATCGGCGGGAATATCAATCACCATCACGGTGGGAGCTTGAACGGAAACATCTGCCGGGGCAGCGCTTGCAATCGACGGCGCTTCGCCGATATAGAGCGGCGAGGCGAGCGATGTCAATTGCCGGTGCAGTTGCGCATCGGGACCTGCCGCAGGAGCGGAGCCGTTGAGAAGTTTGTGTAGTTCGAAGGCGAGGGCTTCCTTGTCGTGTTTCGCGGACGCGAGCAACCAGCGGGCAAGAAGCGAGTCCGACGGAATGGTGAACCCGGGCGAGTTCTCGGTATAGAAATGCCATTCGTTCGAACCTAGCGAGGCGGGTTCCAGCGCGGCATCACCGAAGCGGAGATCCACCGCCGTAAGGTCACAGGAGTGGTTGCCGTCCCGAGGGCCGATGACAACGGAGAGCAGGTCGCCCGGTTGCACCGGGAGGCGTTCAACCGCCTTGATGGTCAGCGGCGCGGCACTGCGAAGTTCGCCCTCCGCCAGGCGCAGGCGAATAGCACCGCGCCGGAGTTCAATTGACCACGTAACACCGTTCCCGCATTCCGGATTGGCGCGTGTGAGCGTCGCGCTGACATCAATGACCGAGGCGGCCGGACTCCGCCAACCGGCCGCGACGAACTGCGTCGCTGCGGGGTGAAGTGCCACGCCCATGGCCTTCATCCGCCCCGGAACACGCACCTCCCGGTCGCTCTTGTTTGCGATTACCATCGGCCCTTGCGGCGAACCGAAACCTTTCACGAACTCGTGTTCCCCAATCTTCTCGATCCGCTTGGCAAGGCGCGCCAGCGGGAACGCGGCTGGCCGGTCGAGCGCAAGAAAGGTGCGCCATGCGGGCGAATCAAAAGTGGCGGTGGTGCCTAGCACTTGTGCGCGGCGGGAGGAAAGGACAGAGACGAAGGCGGGAATGTCCCGAACAAGAATCGGTGGGCGGCCCTCCATCACCAGCTTCGGCGCTCGCCAGATGACATGGTCGTACTGGGCACCGTCACCAGCGTCGTGCGCCACGAGATATATCTTCGTCTGCCCGCCAGCGAGCTTAACCCGGAACTCCTGCGTCGCCGCGACAGGAGTGACAGGCTCCATCCAGGCCTTCGGACCGTCTGCTTTGCCAATATGCCCGACGCTCGAAAACCGCCAAAGCGTCTCGCGCCAACGATCAATTCCCGCAACCAATCCATCCACATCGGCCAGCGTGGCGGCTCGCCACCGCGTGCGCAGTTCATCGAGCAACGGAGAACGGCGCGTGCCCTTTAGCAGCCCCGTTAGCAATTGCAGATACTTCGGGCTGACGTTGTATCGCCGGGCCACGGCCGCGACATCGGCGTTGGCGCCACGCAGCGCCAGCGAGGCCGTGATGTACTTGCGCAGGGCAAGACCGCCCCCGCGATTGCGATCCAACGCAACGCCCTGTTGCGTGACGTGCTCAGCGCCGCCGGCCTCCGAGTGCTCAGCGTAAAATGCGCGGATTTCAGAAAGGATCTCGGTGGTCCAATCGGGCCGGCTCGCGGATGGAGAAAAGCGCACGCCATCCGGCAGCAACACCGCGTTGGCGGCAACACGTTTGGCCGCGTCGAGATACTTCGCCACCAGCGCGGGGGACATGGAAAGCGCGTTGCCGGTATTCAAGAAGCCCTCGCCAGCGGCGCCGTCCGCCGGAAATTCCCGCGCCGGATCGAGCGTGGAAACGCCCGTAAGGTCGCGGATCGTAAACGTGTATTCGGCGTTGTTGAGCCGGCGAAGAACAACCGGGCCCGGGTCACCGGCCGAAGCGCGGGCGGCGGTCCGCAGGGCGGATTCGGTCCAGGACAAGAGCCGGGCGCGTTCGGCGCGCGCCGGTTGAGGCATTGCCTTCGGCGGCATCTCGCCGAGGTTGATTTGTTCAATCAATTTTTGCCACGGCCGCGTATCGGCAAGAACACTTTGCGTGGAGGTAAAGCGCTCCAGGTTCAGGTCGCCGGAGTGCCGCGCCGCCGAATGGCAGGTCAGGCAATAGCGTTTGAGAATCGGCTGAATCTCTGAGACGAATGCGTCCTGACCAAAGGCGGGAAATAGAAACAGGCAGAGCCAAAGCAATCGCGTGCACATGGAACTCCACGCATTATTTCACGCCATTCGCTTCCACATGGAAGAGGTAAATCGACGTGCCGGCAATGGCAAGCGGCTTGGTGTCTCGAAAGTAGTGAAAGTAGTTACGAAACTGCACCGGAAATGCATGACCGGGTAACAGGTTGGCGCTGATGGCGTATAGGCCCGGCTCGGGCACAAGCAGCTCGCTCTTCACCAGATCTGGTCCCCACGGAGGCGCCTGCGGCTCAATCTCGTTGTCGTTGAAAAAGCGGAACGGGTTATCATTGCCAAAGTAATAGAGTCGCATTTTCGGCGCCTTTTCCTGGTCCACCCACCGCCGAAGCGCCGGCAGATCCTGCCCCCAATCAATGTTGGAATCCGCCAGGTACCGTAGTCCATTCCCGGCTCCACCGGAGGACAAGTTGAAATAACCAATCCCGTTCGGAAAATTGACCCCCGTCGCGGTGAGTGAAATGAAGAGCGCGACGGCAGCCGTCCGCGGCCACCGGCAAAACGGCACTGCGGCGAGCAGTGCCGCGAACGGCAGTGCCGGCAGAATGAGCCTGATTCCGAGTTGCATAGCCGTTGCGGAGGCGGCGCCGATATAGAGCGCCGGCGGCAAAATCAGAAATAGGGCTCGCCCCCAGCCAAGCCCGCGAAGCAGCCACGCACCGGCTGCCAGCAGCACCAAAAAGGGCTCCGGCGTCTTTACCAAAATGGCGGTAAGAAAGTACCACGGGCTGCCGGACGGCACGTGGCGCCCTAGAAGATATATCGCATTGTCCCCGTTCCCATTCCAATAGACGAGGGAATCGAGTCCATTCCAGTAGTGGCGCGGAACGGGGTAGCCAGTCAGTAGCGGATGGCAGCCGACGGGTATCAGCTTGCCAATGCTCGAGTGGGCAAGATCGTGCGGAGTAAGCGCCGCTAGATCCGCGTAGCTGGCGGAATACATCCCGGATAGCAGAATCGTCACGAAGACTCCCAAATGAAGAACCGCAAACCGGCTGCGAACCACGAAGGGAATCAGTATCGCCGCAATTGGCACAACGACCACAAGCGACAGCTTTGCCGAAACCGCCATCCACGCGGCTACGGCAAGCAGCGAGAGCGATCCCAGTGCCGGGCGATGCGAGTACCGCCACGCCGCGGCCGCGAAGCAAAAGTATGCGAATGTGGCGGCGTGATCGTTCTTGACTAGTGCGCCGTGGGCGAGCGACGTTGGGTCGAAAGCAAAAATGGCGGCGGCCGCAACGGCGGGCACTTGACCAAGATTGGCTCGTGCCCAGAGAAAGACAAGCACCGTCGTCAGTACCGGGAATAGGAGCATCGGACGCCTTGCCGCGCTGAACACCGGTCCAATCCACCGGGAGTCGTCACGATGCATTAGCTGATTCGCGAACTCCCATTCCCATTGTCCGGCTTTGACCGCGGCCGGATTGAGACCGGCAGCCTCCGGTTGCAGACCGGTACCGGCCACCATCTTCACCAACGGCGGCATATCCCTTGGTAACAGGATGTCCCGGCCTTGCCGGTAAAGCAGCGACGAAACCAAGTGCGCCGGTTCATCCACCGTTACGCCAGTGTGCGACGCCTGCCACAGCAGCAGCCCCGTTTGCAGTACAAGTATCGCCGCCAGCGGCAAAAATCGCTTCGTTATCGTCCCGCTCCAAGCACCAGCTTCAGATACAACCGGCAGAGCTGTGAAAAGGTTGTCGCGAGTGACTTGACCCGGAAAAACTGCGAACGCCCGTGGTAGCGCGGGTAGTGGGAAACAGGAACTTCTATCACGCGCATGCCGCTGGCCTCAAGTTTCTTGACAAGTTCCACACAAATGGTGCCGCTGGAGGAGACAAGTGTCGCGCGCTCCAGCAACGAGCGGCGGATGAGGCGGAAATCACAGTCAATATCCCGAAGCTTTACCCGAAACAGAAATCGTGCGAACTGGTTATAACAAGCGCCGATGATGATCCGGTGCCAAGGATCCTGGCGCCGGATCTTGTATCCATTGATCAGGCCCACATCCGGCCAGACTGCCTCCAATAGCAGCGGGAGTTCCCCAACATCGTACTGCCCGTCGCCATCGGTATAGAACACGAAGTCCTTCGTCGCCGATGCGAAACCGGTACGCAGCGCGCCCCCGTAGCCGCGATTCTCCGGATGTGTGATGATTCGCAGCCGGGAGCCGTGCTTAGCCGCCAAACCATCCAACACATCCCCTGTATTGTCGGCACTGCCGTCGTTAACCACGATGACCTCAAAGTCACGCACGTGCTCCCGGAGAACCGCAAAAGTCTTGTCGATGAGCGCGGGAAGTGAAGGCGCATCGTTGTATGCCGGGAAAAACACGCTCAGGCCATAAGGAAACACGTGGCTTGTAGCGCGAACGGCAACACGGGCGGGGGTAACGGTTTCGGGCATGAATAGTACGAAGTTCTGACTCTATTCGACGCGCCTAGTGCCTGTCGATACAGTAATTTCTGTACCCGTCAGGTGACGATGCCCCGGCGGACGGCGCTCAGCACCAGTTCCGCCGCGCTGTGCAAGCCAAGCTTGTCCATGATCCGTGAGCGGTGAGTTTCCACTGTATGCAAACTGAGGTTCAGTTGTCCGGCCACTTCTTTATTGCTGTTCCCTTCCGCCAGCAGTTGGTAAATGTGGCGTTCCCGCTCGGTCAGCAGTTCGAACCGGTCATCGGGCGCCTCCGCGCCCAGTCCGCTAACCGCACAGCTTCGGCGCACATACCGGTAGACCTCCGGGCTAAAGAACTGACCTCCTCCCCGGACCGCATGAATCGCCTCGATCAGTTCCTGTTCCACACAATCCTTCAACACATACCCGCTGGCCCCTTCGCGGACGGCACGCAACACATACCGTTCGTCGGCGTGCATGCTGAGCATCAACACGGCCAGCCCAGGCTGCAATCGCCGCAGTTGCGCCAGCGCCTCCAGACCATTCAGCCCTTTCATGCCCACGTCCAGAATTGCCAGATCCGGCTGATACTCGCGCGCCATCGCAATGGCCTCATCGCCGGATCCCGCTTCGGCAACCACTCGAAGATCGGACTGGCATTCCAGGATGCGGCGAAGTCCCTGGCGTATCAGTGTATGATCATCCGCTAGCAAGATTCGACACGCCATTTACGCGAACTCCTTTGCTTCGGCCAGTTGCCCCTGGCCGGCTGCCTGCACTGGCAGGATAAGTGCAATCCGCGTTCCTTCGCCGGGACTGGACTCAACGGCCAATGTGCCCCCCAGGTTGTGCGCGCGCTCCTTCATTCCCAATATTCCGGTGCCGCGCAGTGGAAGCCCGCGAAGGTCTAGCGAAAAACCCACACCATCATCCTCCACTTCCAGCGAAACTCGGTCCGCCGCCTGGCGAAGGACCACGCGCAATAACGACGCCCTCGCATATTTCTCACAGTTATTCAGTGCCTCTTGCGCTATGCGAAAGACACAGGTCTTCACCGCGTCCGGCAGGTCTTCGCCCGCATCGGCGCCAGCAAAGCGATATTGAATTCCGCTGCGACTGGAGAATCGCTCCAGTTGCCACTGCAGCGCTGGTCCCAGGCCCAAATCGTCCAGCAGCGAGGGCCGCAGCATCAGCGAGATGTCCCGCACAATCTGCACCGTCGATTCCGCCAGTTGCCGCGCGCGAACCAATCGTTCGCGAGGACCCGCGTCCGCAACGACGGGAATCGCCTGCGAAATCTCCATTCGAAGTGCTGTCAATGTCTGCCCCACTTCGTCATGCAACTCTTGCGATAACGTGCGCCGTTCCTGTTCTTGGATCTCCAGCAAACGCGCTGAAAGATGTTCCAGTTCCACCTTCGCCAGCGCGATCGCCTCATAGTTCCGCTGCCGCTCACCCTCCAATCGAATCGCATATCGCAGGCTGATCAGCGCCACCGTCACTCCCAATATGAACGTTACGCTCAACAATATCAGCAGCGTTCGCGCAGCTACGGCCCGGTCCTCGTCGAAGCGTGTTTGCGCGTCCACCAGTTCTTGCCGGATCGAGGCGCGGAAATCTTCAAACAACGCGAGCAGTGCAAGGCGCCTGGGAACCAGAACGTCCGCGATGAAATCGCCCGGAGGCGGCGTCGCGCCAAGTTGGGAAGTTTCTAGTTGGCGCAACTCCCGTATGAACTCGCCGAAACCGGACTCTATGCCTAATTCACGCAAGCGCTCGGGCGCAGCCGAGCGCAAAAGCTCGAGCGCACTATCGCCGGCCATACGCAGTTCCTCGACGCGGGCCGAAAACGTCTGGCGCCCGCCAGGCCCCGGATTCAGGAAATAGTCACGCGAATAAATGCCGCCCAGCCATATCGTCCGGCGAATCGCGGTGATCGCGTCGTCTTGGGCGATAAACCGCCGGTATGCCGTACCCTGACGCTCTCCACCCGCCCGTTGCAGCCTGGCGGCTTCGAACGCGGAGTAGGCCAGCAGCGCCAGAATCACTGCGAACCCGTAGCCAAGTACCTGAGTACTGGTTAGTTTTTTCATTTTGTTCTCGGCGCCACTACCGACAGAGTACACCCATCGCCCGCGATCACAGATACAGAAAGTCCGGTATTGCGCCGCTGTGCCAACTGGTGTTTACTGAAGCAAATCGTGTACGGGAACATTCTATCTCCGGCGTCTCCGCCGCTGGCGGAGCGCGGGGCAATACTGCGTCCACCCTTTGCCAGGGGCGCGCTCCTCTGTGCTGCGTTAGCCATTCTGGCCATCCTCCCCTACCTCCCCGTTCTGGTCCAGCCCTTCGTCTCCGACGACTACATCCAGTTGGATCTTGGCCGAAAATACGGCCCCGTGGATACTTGGGCGGACTTAGCGGCCGACGCGCTCTATCGCTGTCGCGCCACTTCCATCGTAATCACCCATTGGACAGAGCACTTCTTCGGGGTCCATCCGCTTCCCTACTACGTCACCAGCATCGCAATGCACGTTCTCAATTCCTTGCTGCTTTTTGGGGCCGCATGGAAGCTCGGACTCGGTGGAGTACGGTCTTATTTGGCAGCCGTGTTTTTCGCATTGCAGGCGGGGCATCAGGAAGCAGTCATGTGGTACGCAGCGCTCCCCGAACTGCTGCTGTTCTTCTTCTGCGGCTGTTTTCTTTTGAGCTGGAATTCCTATGCCCGCAAAGGGTCGAGAAACCAGTTCGTGCTGGCGCTTCTGTGGTTTGTTCTCGCCCTCTTGTCAAAGGAGGCGGCCGTCATTCTTGTGCCCGTCGCAGCCGCGATCCTCTATCAACGCCAACGCGGTTTGTGGCCGGCTCTTCCGCTCGCCATTCTCGCGGCCATCTACACCGCGGCGATCTTTGCCGCCAAAGCCGATCACCTCCACTTGAACGACGGTACCTTTTCCCTGCGCGCCCCATTTGTGCAAGTATGGGCGCTTAGCATTTGGCGCATGTTCTGGGTGTGGGGACTGCTGAGTGTCGCGGCCTTGGCGGCGTGGCGCCGCCAGGCATGGCGAACGCTCCTCGCGCCGGCCTTCTGGATCTCTGTAGCCATTCTCCCGTTCTGCTTCCTGCTCTACATGCCCGTCGTTCCTAGCCGGCACACCTATCTCGCCAGTGCCGGCGTCGGCTTCTTTGTCGCCGCCGGCGCACTGGCCGCCCGCGCCCGTTTCCGACAAGTGCGATGGGTGCTTCCAGCCATCCTTACGATTTTCGCCCTACAAAACACCGGCTATGTTTGGACGAAGAAACGCCTCCAGTTTCTCCAACGCACCGAGGCCACCGAGTCGCTGTTGCAATTGGCCCGCCATACCGATGGTCTGATCTACGTAACATGCTTTCCGTACGGCCACGATGTGGCCGAAAAGGCCTTGGAAATCGGACTCGGACAATCCAGCGCCAGACTCGTCTGGAATACACCCCCGCCTCCCGGCGCTGTGTCCTTCTGCGCCAAGGACCCGTAGCTATCGGCGCGGTCCGATTTTTTCGAACGGAATCCGCTGGTGGGGCCCTTCTGCCGGCGGCGCGTACGCCCCTGTGGCCGGGTTGAAGAACGACGCGTCCGGCATCGTCACATTCCCCTCAATGTCCTTCACAAACGGTTGTGCCCCTTGGCGAAACACGATTCCTTCGCCATGGATCAGGTTGCCGCGAATCGAATTGCCCTCAGGTGGCACACCGCCCGGTTTATCAAAATACGGCAGCACTGTTCGCAGTTCCGGATACTTGTCCAAAAAGTGCGGAGCCGCCAGCACTTTAGGCCTCATGATGTTGTAGACCATGTTCTGCCACACTTTCGACGGATCAATCCCGCGGCCGTCCACGCGGACCGCCGGATGGCACGCCACAAACACATTGTTGTGAATGCGGTTATCCCGTCCGCCGCCCACAAACGCGCCGTACTTCAGGTTGTGGAAGATATTTCCCTCCACCGTGATTCCTGACGAGCAGTCATCCAAATAGACAGCCATGGAACCGAAGCCCACACCGCCCAGATCGTGAATGTAATTGTGGCGTATGATAGTGCCGCGTTCGGTATAGTCGCGGCCAATATAGATCGCGCCCACGTCCCCGGTCTCCAGCGCCAGATGATGTATGTTGTTGAACTCGATCAAATGTTCGTTGCCGGTAAGCAGGATACCAGCGTGTGGCGCGTCGTGAATGTGGTTGTGCGCCACACGGATGCCCACGCCGTTTACCTTCACCGCCGGATTGTAGGTCCGCACCCACTGGCCCATATGGTGAATATCGCAATCGGTGACGCTATGATCCGCCGCCGTCATCGTCGCCCGGTCGCCGCCCGTTATTTCAATCGCGCTGTCCCCCGTAAAGGCGATTTCGCAACGCGCGACCGTGTGTTCGCGGCCGCCTTCCATCGTCAGCCCGATGGAACCGATGTTGCGTAGCCTTGTATTTGTCAGGGTCACCCCCGCCCCGCCATCAATCCGCAGCGCCGCGCCGCGCGTGGCTTCAACGTGAATACCGTCCAGCGTGAGAAGCTTCGCGTCCCGAATGTGAAAGACCGGCGCTTCCATCTGCGACAGGAAGACCTCGGCCCGCCGCGGATCCGATGGCGGCCAAAAGTAGACGCGCCCCGCCGCCGCGTCCACATAGTATTCACCCGGCGCGTCGAGTTCCTCCAACACATTCAAAAAGTAGAACCGCTGATTCCCCCGAAAGCCATACAGGCCATACGGAGGCGCGGTGGTAATCGCGCGCGTCTTCGTATCCAGCGTGGCCACGCGCTCGTAGCTATCGGCCCAATCCCACGCCCAGTAGCCATGCACCCAGATGTTGTTATCCGGCTTCCATCCGGCCGGCCGGTCCCCTGCGTAACGGAACCCGTTCGGCAATCGCCCCAACTTCTTGCCATGGCCATCGTCGGGCGCTTCCGTGTCCAATGATTCAGCAATGCGCGTGAAGTCCCCGTTCGGCCATCGGGCCACCGTCATCCGTTCGCCCTCAAAAAACAGTTCGGAGTGCGCGGCCATGCGGGCGCGCCCGAAGCCCCGCGCCTGCAGCGCGCCGGCGTTCGCCACGCGGTGAACCACAACATTCTTGCGGGCTTCCGGAGATAGCCGCCGCCGCACCGCCCCGTCCGTCACGCGCCGCCAGTCGCGCAGGCGCACGCCGCCCACGAACCGCGCGCCCGGCTCCGCTTTGTAAACGCTGCCGGCCGGCTCTCGCGCGTCCAGCACAATCGTGCGATCAACAAAATAATCTCCGGCGACAATGCGCACCTCGCCCGCTTCGCCCGAAGCGCGAATCCGGTCTCGCGCCTCTTCAAAAGCGCGAACCCCGCCGGCAGGGGTAACGGTGATAACAGCGGATAGCAGTAGGAGAGACACCATGGTCATCCTCATGATACGATTTGGCCGCATGCAACTCACCCGTCGCGACCTCTTCAAAGGCCTTCCTCTCTTCCCCGCCCTCGCCCGCCTTTCGGCCCAAACCCGAGGAAAAGTCAAGATCACCGCCATCCACGCCATGGCCATTCAGAGCATCGCCGGCAACTGCCTCATCCGCATCGATACTGACGCCGGCATCTCCGGTTACGGCGAAGCCGGCGCCACCGGGCCCATGGCACGCGCGCGCATCGCCACCATGCTGCCCCACCTATTGGGTAAGGACCCGCTCGCCATCGAGGTCCACTTCCACAACCTCACCACGCTCATGCACACCTACATGGCGCACATCCCCACCATCAGCGGCATCGATATGGCACTCTGGGACCTCGCCGGGAAACTGCTCGGCCAGCCCGTGAATGTGCTCCTCGGCGGCCCCTTCCGCGACGCCATTCCCATGTACTCGCATGGAATCGGCCTGAACATGCTCGACAAAGGCTCCTGCCGGGATTGGGCGGCCCGAATCAAGGCCGCGCCGGAAGGATTCAATACTTTCAAAATCGGCATCGACTCCACTCTCGGCGTCCCCTCGGCCCGCTACGCCGTTACACTCACCAGCCAGCAGTTGCGCAACGTCGCCCGCGCCTATATGAACACGCGCGAAGCCGTGGGCGAGGATATCGACATCGCCGTCCACTGCCACAACGAGCCCGACACTCCCAGCGCCATCGCCATCGCCAAAGCCGTCGAACCGATGAGCCCGCTGTTCCTCGAAGACCCCATCAACGTCCCCCATCACGAGGGCTGGGCCGCGCTAAAACGGTCCACGCGCATCCCCATTCTCACCGGAGAAAAGCTGGAAATGCTGCGCGGTTTCAAGCCATTCATCGACGCCCAGTCATGCGACATCATCCATCCCGATCTCGCCTTTTGCGGTGGCTTCACCGGCGCCAGGAAAATCGCCGACTACGCCTACAACACCCGCACCCCTGTGGCGCTCCACAACGTCGGTTCCATCGTTCTCACCTACGCCAGCGCCCACTTCGGCAGTGCCATCCACAACTTCTACCGCAGTGAAAGCGCCCTCGGCCGCCCCACCCGCCATGTAGAAAAAATGGTGAAAAGCGGCGCGCCGCAGGTGAAAAACAGTCAACTGACCGTTCCCACGGCGCCGGGACTCGGGCTGGATTTCGACTTCGACTACTTGAAAAGCCAGCTAGTCCCGGGCGAACCGTGGTGGGGATAGTTTAGCGAGCCGCCAGTTGGCCCAGCACAAACGGCAGGATGCCGCCGTGCCGGTAGTACTCCACTTCCATCGGCGTATCGATGCGAACCTTCGCGCTGAAGGTCTTCGAAGTGCCATCGGCCGCGGTGGCGGTCACAGTGGCGATCTTGTTGCCGTTAATCGCCGCCTTCACTCCGCTCACAGAGATCTCTTCCAGCCCTGTCAACCCCAGCGATTCTTTGTTCGCGCCGTCCACGAATTCCAGCGGCAGCACGCCCATGCCAACCAGGTTCGACCGGTGAATCCGCTCAAAGCTCTCCGCGATCACCGCGCGCACACCGAGCAGGGCCACACCCTTCGCCGCCCAATCGCGCGACGAACCGGAGCCGTACTCTTTGCCGGCAATGATCATCAACGGCGTGCCCGCGGCCTGGTACTTCATTGATGCGTCATAGATCCACATCTTCTCGCCCGTCGGAACGTGTACCGTCCAGGTTCCTTCCGTGCCCGGAACCATCGCGTTCTTCAGGCGTATGTTGGCCAGCGTTCCGCGCACCATCACTTCATGATTGCCGCGCCGCGCGCCATAGCTGTTGAAGTCCTTCGCCGCCACGCCCAGGTCCATCAGGTACTTGCCCGCCGGCGAATCTTTGGCGATGTTGCCGGCCGGGGAGATGTGATCGGTGGTCACCGAATCGCCGAGCGTCGCCAAAACACGCAAACCGGCAATGTCGGTAATCGAAGTTTCCGGGTCCACCGGCTTGTCGAAATACGGCGGCTTCTTGATGTAGGTGGAAGCGCCGTCCCAGTTGTACTGGTCGGACTGGGGCGCCGTAATCCCGGCCCAGTGCGCGTCGCCCGCAAACACATCGGCGTATTGCCGCGCGAACTGGTCGCGCCGCACGCTCGCCTTCAGCGTCTCGGCGATCTCTGCATTGCTCGGCCATATGTCGCGCAGGTAGACATCGTTGCCGTCCGAACCCTTGCCCAGCGAATCGTTCTGCAGGTCCATGTCCACACGGCCCGCAAGGGCATATGCCACCACCAGCGGCGGCGACGCCAAATAGTTTGCGCGCACCTGCGGATTCACACGGCCCTCAAAATTTCGGTTTCCCGAAAGCACCGCCGCAACCGTCAACTTCTCATCGGCAACGGCCTTCGATACATCCTCCGGCAGCGGACCGGAGTTCCCGATACAAGTGGTGCAGCCATAGCCCACCAGGTTGAACTTCAACTGTTCCAAGTACGGCAGCAGCTTTGCGTCGGTCAGGTAATCGATAACGACCTTTGATCCGGGAGCGAGCGACGTCTTCACCCACGGCTTCGTGGAGAGGCCCTTTTCCACGGCCTTCTTCGCGAGCAACCCAGCGGCCACCAGCACCGAGGGATTCGACGTATTCGTACAGCTCGTAATGGCGGCAATCACAACAGCGCCATCTTTCACTTCGCCCGCGCCCTTGATTTCGCCGGTGAGCGTGGACAGGAAGTTCGCCTTCACGTCGGGCAGGTTGATCCGATCCTGCGGCCGCTTCGGACCGGCCAGGGACGGCACGACCGTCGAAAGATCCAACTCCAGCGTGTCGTTGTAAACCGGATCCGGCGCGCCCGCTTCCAGGAACAATCCCTGCTCTTTGGCGTAGGCTTCCACCAGCGCGATCTGCTCTTCGCTGCGATTGGAGAGATGCAAATAGGCCAGCGACTGTTCGTCGATCGGGAAGAAGCCAATCGTCGCGCCATACTCGGGAGCCATGTTGGCAATGGTCGCGCGGTCAGCCAGCGGCAGCGCCGCCACGCCCTCACCGAAGAACTCGACGAACTTGCCGACAACGCCCTTCTTGCGCAGCATCTGCGTCACGGTCAGCACCAGATCGGTGGCGGTGAGACCTTCCTTCAACTTGCCGTGCAGCTTGAACCCAACCACCTGCGGCAGCAGCATCGTGATCGGCTGGCCCAACATACAGGCCTCGGCTTCAATACCGCCCACCCCCCAACCGACAACGCCAATGCCATTGATCATCGTCGTGTGCGAATCGGTGCCAACCAGCGAATCGGGATAGGCCACCGTTTCCGCGCCCTCGGTCTTCGTAAAGACCACCGGCGCCAAATACTCCAGGTTCACTTGATGCACAATCCCGGTTTCCGGCGGCACCGCGCGGAAGTTCCGCAGCGCCGTTTGGCCCCACTTCAGAAATTGGTAGCGCTCGCGATTCCGGTCGTATTCCAAAATCGTATTCAGGTTGAACGAATCGGCACCGCCAAAGTGATCCACCTGCACGGAGTGGTCAATCACCAGGTCCACCGGAATCAGCGGATTCGCCTTCTTCGGGTCGGCGCCTTTGGCGGCCAGCGCGTCCCGCATCGCCGCTAGATCCACCACGCACGGCACTCCCGTGAAATCCTGCAGCAGCACCCGCGCCGGCATCATGTTCACATCCTGCGCCGCGCTCGCCGTGTCCCACTTGCCGACGTATTCCGCGTCGGCCGCTTTGAAGGATACGCCGTCCTCATTGCGCACGATGTTTTCAAGAAGGACGCGGATCGAATACGGCAGGCGGTCCAGCTTCGTGACCCCTTTCGCTTCCAGCGCCCGAAGGCTATAAATCGTGTAGTTTTTGCCGCCGACGGTGAGCGTCTTCGCGGCGCCGAATGTATTCTTGCTTGCCATGAAAATCCTTTAGAAGCTTACATGAACGCCGGGACGGTGATGCCTAACATGCCGAGCGTTTGTTCGAGTTGCGCGCGGTATTGCGCGGTGAGCCAAAGCAGGAAGGCGCGTTTTTCGGCGCCGGTTTCCTGGATGACGGGGTAATCGCGATAAAAGCTCGAATACTGCTGAGCCAGTTGAAAGGCGAATCGGGCCATCTGCGCGGGCTCCCCTGCGGCCAGTGCGGAGTTTAGCGTCTGTCCAGTTCGGGACACGGCCAGAAGATGCTGCCACAACGCCTCGTCCTCCAGCAGAGCCGCGCACACCGCCGGTGTCAACACCTGGGCAAAGTCCGGCAACGCGCCGGCCTTCTGCAGAATCTTGCCCGCGCGCACCGCGCCATACTGCACATACGGGCCGGTTTCGCCGGTGAAGCTCAACGCCTCCTGAAAATCGAAGGCGATCACCGTATTCCGCGTGAACTTCAGCATGAAGTAGCGCAACGCACCAATCGCAATCGCGCTGGCGGCATCGAACTGCTCATCGGCTGTCTTGTCCTCGTTCCGGCTCGCCACTTCAGCCAGCGCGGAGTCGATCAACTTATCGATCAAGTCATCCGCCTTCACGCCCAACCCCTTGCGCCCGCTCACTTCCACATACGGCCGCGCCTGGTCCTCCGCGCTCAGTTCAATGCCCAGCTCCACACAAGCCCGCGGCGACATCGCCACCATCTCATAGCTGAAATGAATCGAATTGGCCGCCTGCTCGTGATAGTTCAACGCCTTCAATCCGGCCACAACCACGTCCTGCAAATAGCTCTGCCGCGAATCGATGACGTTAAAAACCTTTCGCCCGCCGCCAAAACTCACCGGCGCCGCCCCCTCCGCCGTCGCCGTCGATACAAACACCGGATGGCCGTCGGCATAGGTGCGGAACGGCTGATAGTAGAAGTCCTTGCCCAGCAACCCGAACTTCCACATCTGGTAGGCGATGTCCTTGCCTACGTAGGTAACCGTCCCATTGGAGCGGACAATCACCTTGGAATCCTGGTCCTCGCGATTCTCATCGAAGGCCGATCCCGGCATCACCCAGCAACCCGCGTTCTTGCCCTCGGTTTCCAGGTAAATCGCCTTGCGCTCTTTCAGTTGTTCAAACGCCGAAGCCCAAAACTTCAGATGGAGAATTTCACTCTCGCGCGGCAGCACGTCGTATTGAATCCCCAGCCGCCACATCGTGTTCATGTGGCACTCAACAATCGCATCCGCCACCAGCCGGCCCAGTTCCGCTAGTTCCCCTTGGCCGGCTTCAATCGCGTGCAGCGTGTCCCGCCGCCACTGCAGTGAATCCGGATTGTCTTTGTAGTGTTGCGATATTTTCGCGTACAGATCCCAGCAGTAGAAGTCGAATTTTTCCGCCGAGATCAGCGCCCGCACATCCTCGGGCTTCTTCCCGTCCAGGTAGTGAAAACCAACCACCACATCGGCCACCTGCACGCCGGTGTTGTCAATGTAGTTCTGCACTTCCACGCGCTGCCCGCTCGCGCGAAGCATCCGCACGAACGTGTCCCCTAGAATCGCGTTACGCAAATGCCCAATGTGCGCCGCCTTGTTCGGGTTGATATTCGTGTGCTCGACGATCACCTTCCCATCGCCCGCCGCGCCCGCCGATTGCCCCGGCGAAACCGCCGCGAACGCCAGTGCGCCCCGGTCCAGCCGCAAATTAATATACCCTCCGCCGGCAACCTCCAGCGTCTTCACTCCCGCAATCGCCGGAAGCTCGGCCACCAACTCCTCGGCAATCGCACGCGGAGCCTTCTTCAACTGGCGCGCCAGTTGAAACGCCGCCGGTATCGCGAACTCGCCAAAGGAGGCTTGGCGCGGCTGTTCCAGCGTCACCGGTATCTCTACGCCATAACGGATCAATATGTGTTGGGAAACCGCGCTGGAAATGCGCGATTCAAGTTGTGGAAGCACGTCTTTCGATTATATCAGCGGGGTCCCCGGCACCGGCCGTGAAAAGAAATTGCCCGGCGCGAAACCGCTGCGCCGGGCGTAAGTAGGAAGGGAACTTCGAACAATGAAAAAGGATTACTTGCGGCGCCGTAGGGCGGCCACCCCGGCCACGCCCAGGCCCATCAGCAGCCACGTACCCGGTTCGGGAACGGCGGGCCCGGTCGGCGAAAAGGCGGAAGCCGTGTACACCGCGCCGTTTTGAGTAGTCACAGAACCGGCCGTGTAGTTGTACGCATTCGTGCGAATCACCAGCGTCGCCGAGGTTTCGCCCGGATTGATCTGCGCGCCGCCAACGCCGAATCCAAAGCCCACCGTACCGCCAGAGACGGAACGGTCCGCGCTCAGCGCCGCTTGCGTCGCGCTCAGAAAGAGACCAGCGCCGTCGAAATTGTCCATCCGGTAGCCCACGTCGGTGACAAATCCCGTAAAGTTGGTCATCGTCAACCGGCCCACCGAATCGAGCGAACCGAAGCTGTTGGAGAACTGATAGTAGAAGTCCAGCGTGTCCTGCGCGTTGCGATACACGGCAGTCCGGATGACACCGCTGTACTTGGCCACGTTCAGCGCGTCGTAGGCGGTGAAGCGGACGCTGTTGGAATCGAGCAACGTACCGGGCAGGTTGCTAAAGATGTCGAGAGTGCCGGTGCACAAGCCTCCCACACAGCCATTCGGGCCGATCACATCGGCGAAGGCGGCAGTGGATCCGAGGGTCAGAAGTCCCGCAAGGCTTACGGTCCGGATAATATTGGAAAAACGCATTTGGATGCTCCTCAATTTGCGGCGCCGTCTTGCTGCACGGCTCACAGAAGAAAAGGTATCCGCCAGCGCTGCACCGGCAATCGTTACTTGCTGCCTAGTTCTTTTACCGCGTCTCGGCGGCAATGCCCCGCCACACTCCCGTTTTGAAGGACGGAATAGGCTAATTTGTGGGTCAAGAGTCCCATCTTCGCGCCCATCCAACTAGCCGGCTTGTGCCTGCTACCAGTACGGCGGCCTGCAATAGCACCAGTACCCGCCTATCAAACTTTCTTCAGAAATACGCGAATTCGATGGCGTCCGCCCTGTGCCCAACTCAAATCTCGTATTCAGGCGGCTTCGGCCGCCCAAAATTGATGTGGTTCCAAACCCGCTCGTGCAGAAAATACAGGCCCAGCTTCACAATCGAATCCGCCACACCCGCCCCGGCCGACAGCTTCCAATCCCCAGACATCACAAAAAACAGCGCGGCCGTCGAGATCGATCCGAACACTCGATAGCTGACGGCTTTGGCAACACTTCTGGAATGGGAATCCATGCGAACTGTCAGCAATCATAGCAAATCCGATCAAAAAGATCGACAAATGGATTCCTGCATCCTGGCCGCGCGTTGGTTAATCATAGTGGAGAGTGCCAAAAGTTACCTTTCTTCCCGAAAACGTCACCATCGACTACAACCCCGACACGATGCCGTATTCCGAACACGGACTCCGCGGCTCTTTGCTCGACATCGCGCTCAACCACGGTCTGCATTTGGAGCACGCCTGCGGCGGGAGTTGCGCCTGCACCACCTGCCACGTCATCGTGCAGTCGGGCCAACAGAATCTCTCTGAGATGGAAGACGAAGAAGCCGATCGCGCCGAGCAGTCGGCCGGGTACACACTTCGCTCTCGCTTGGGCTGCCAGGCGGTTGTGAAGGGCGACGTAACCGTGGAGATCCCCAATTGGAATCGGAACTACGTTTCCGAGGGCGGCGGGTCCATCAATCTTGGTGACGCGATTCCGGTGAAGAAGCCCTAGCCGCCCCTGGCGCTGGGTTTTCCGATAGTGGCGGCTGCGGAATAGAGCTTAGACATTCCGGCCCGGCGACGCTATTGAAGACGGCCTGTCTCCACCATCAGACCAGCCCTCTCGGCTCACCTGTCGCGCAGTTAGCCGCCATTACTGCGAGGCAATCCTATTCGCTGGCATTACCTGGCGCGGGTTTTCCGCTGGCGGCAGCCGAATAGAGCTTAGACATTCCGCCCGGCGACGCAATTGAAGGCGACCCTATCTCCACCGCCAGCCAAACCCCGTCGGCTCACCTTCCGCAAATTCATCCGCAAGGATGGCCATGCACCGCTATTCGCTGGCCTTGCCCGGCGCGAGCTTTTTCGGTGGCGGAGTCAACAGCGCCTGTATGTTTTCAAACTGCTCCACCGTCAGGCGCGTCCGCAGTGTAGCGTCGCCCCCCAACTGCGTCACTTCCGTCGCGTCTAAAAGCGGCAGCAAAACGGAGCGCTGCTTTTCCGGCAGGGCAATGCGGGCCAGCCCCACCATACCCTTTAGCGCATCGTGAACCTGCCGCCCGCCAGTCTCGCTGTCGCAGGACGCCGCCGCTTCCAGCGCCAGCCCGTCCTCCAGGCTCACATGCATCGTGGCCATCCGGACCGATTGCATCAGCTTCGGCAGGTTCCGTAGGAAATTTCCCGCCATTCCCCCTTCGCTCCCCGCTTCCAGGTTTTGCGCGCCCGGCAGTGCCGCCGCGTCGGCCACCAGCCAGAAATGCGCATTCGGCGGAAACTTCGCAATCCGTTCCCGCATCGCCTCGGCCGGCCCGGCCTTTGCGCTGTCGCGCGCGTCAATCATCGCCCGCAACTTGGCCGTATGGCCAAAAATGCCGGTGGAAGAGTTCACGAACCACACTGCGTTCTCTTCGTTCCCCAACAACATAGCCCCGCGGTAGTTCATTCGCAGAATCCCTTCCCGCTCTATCTTCGGTTCCAGTCCCATCGGCGCGAACTCACCTCGGGCATAAACCAAACTCTCTTTCCCGTCCGTCGACCACAGCACTTCCCACAAAACCTTGCGCGGATCGAAACTCGTTTCCTCAGCCATCCTGTCCAGCCGGGCATTCACACCCGGCTGCTCCAACAGTTTCTTCCATGCCGCCGTTCCCCGCATCGCCTTCACCCGCATTCCGCCCAGCGCCACCGTGTCCCCGGGCACCAGTGTCAATAGCGCGGCATCTACAGCCACTGACGTACGTTCCCGCTTACAGCCTCCAGCCGCCACCAGCAGCGCGATCAGAAAAAAACGAATTAGCATGAATCGGGGCATCCTTCCTACAATAGAGGCAAACGGCCTGTCTATTAGACGGCGCTTGTGGGTGTTTCCTTTCATTATGTTTCGCGTTGACGCCGCGCACTCGTTTGCCCCTCCCAATCAGGGCCCGGATTGGTTTGAAACGATCCTCGCCCGGAACAAGTTCGCCGGTTCCATTTACTGTCCCCCGGATGGCGACATCGCCGCTGCGCTCACCCTCGCCTCCCAATTCCCCTACATCCGCCGTGTCGTTCCTCGCCTATCCCTGGCCCAACTCGACCAGGTTCCCGATCACCCGCTGATCGTCAGCGTACACCTCTCTGACCCAACGCCACAGGCGATCGCCTCGCTCGCGCGCCGCCGGCTCGCCGTTGAAGTCGATAAAGACCGCTGGCCGTTCCCATGCGAAATCCCGGTCGCCCTCACCGGCATGACGGATTCGATCTCGCTCCCCACCAACGTTTACGTGAAATTGACCGGCTTCCGCCTTCCAGCGACCCCGGACCAGGCCCGGCGCTTGCGCCAATTGCTTCGCCATCCCGGGCCGGAGCGGGTCATGTTCGCCTCCGGCTGGCCGTTCGGCGGCGGCACATGGAAGGAGACTTTGGCTGCGTTCACGCAGTCGCTCGGCGCCATGCCCATCCCTCTTAGAGAACAGATCCTCGGCGGCACCGCGCGCGAGTTCTACCGTCTCGACGAAGATAACGCGGCCTAAAGTTCGACGCCCATCCAGCCGATGATTCCAGTGAGGCGTTTCGCTCCAGCCGGCCCATGTCGCCGGGGCGGAGGGTTCAACGAAGGATCGATGAAAAAGACCCAGGCGCATCGATGGCGGCGGCAGCGAGGGAGCGCTCTGCTGCTAACACTGCTGCTGACGCTGGCCGGTGCGGCATTGCTCGGCCTCACTGTGGACGCCACCTCGCTGCTCTGGGCACGCTCTAACGCCCAAACCACCGCCGATCTCGCCGCCGCCGCCGTCGCGCTGGAACTGGAACGGTCTCCTGCCGCGAACCTGGAGTTTCTTTCGGAGTCCGCTCGTGCCAGCGCGGCGTTGAACGGGTACCGCCATGGCTCGGATTCGGTGACCATTCAATTGGAGCGGCAGGATGGAAAGACGTCCATCCTCGTGGAACGGGATGCGGGCGTCTTCTTTATGCGTATGGTACGGCCCCATCCGGTCGCGATCCGCGCTCGCGCGGCAGTGCACACCGGCATTCGGGCGGAGGGCTTATGAACCGGCACCGTGGCCGGCGTGGCGCCGCGCTCATGGAGTTTGCCATGGCGCTGCCCTTCGCCCTCACCCTGTTCATCGGTATCGCTGACTTTTCCGTCTATTTCTGGCGGCAGACACAAATGGAAGAGGTTGCCCGTTTCACCGCGGCCCAAATCGGACCGCTCGCTACTGGCTATCTAGCCGCCGACGAGGCCGGGTTGCAACGTTATGCTCGGCTTTTGGAGTCGGACGCGCGGGCCGCCTTTGCCCGCAAGAACCTCAGGATTGGGCTATCCCGCCACTATGCCTGCCCGCTCCCCACCGGTGCCGAGGAGTCTCTTTCCCCGGATCCGCGAGGGTGCCCGGCCGAACGAGTATATCTGAGGGTGACCGGCGACGAAAACCTGGAACCCATTTTGCGGCCCCTCCGGGCCATGGGTTACCCCAAGTCCTCCTTCTGGCGGCACGTCATCCGGCTCCGGTAGTCCGGTAAGAGCTGCCGGCCAGACATTCCCGCGATTGCAACGGCCACCCGACCTCGGGTGCTGGCAACACGCCACACGCCTCCGGCAGTCACCGAAAAGCGCCGCAAGTCCGAAACTCCAGCGATACCAAAGGCTACCCAACTTCAGGTTTTGACAACACGCCGCACGCCTCCGGCAGTCACCGAAAAGCGCTGCGAGCCCGAAACTCCAGCGATGCCAAAGGCTACCCAACCTCGGGTTCCAGCAACACGCCGCACCTCCGGCAGTCACCGAGAAGCGCCGCGAGCCCGAAACTCCAGCGATGCCAAAGGCTACCCAACCTCGGGTTCCAGCAACACGCCGCACGCCTCCGGCAGTCACCGAGAAGCGCCACGAGCCCGAAACTCCAGCGATGCCAAAGGCTACCCAACTTCAGGTTTTGACAACACGCCGCGCCCCCGGCAGTCACCGAAAAGCGCCGCGAGCCCGAATCTCCAGCGATGCCAAAGGCTACCCAACCTCGGGTTCCAACAACACGCCGCACGCCTCCGGCAGTCACCGAAATGCGCCGCGCCTCCGGCAGTCACCGAAATGCGCCGCGAGCCCGAAACTCCCGCGATGCCAAAGGCTACCCAACCTCGGGTTTTGACAACACGCCGCACGCCTCCGGCAGTCACCGAAAAGCGCTGCGAACCCGAAACTCCCGCGCGCGAGTCGGGTTGTATAAGGGATAGTACCTAAATTTTTCGCCGGCGCTGAGTTCGTTGACACGGTTTTCCCCGTATCCACGCTCTAATGTATGTAGCCCTTGGAAGGAGGTCACCTTATGATGAACAGCACAGGCAAGTTTCTGGTATCCGCACTTTTGGTGCACGCGGCAAACTTGAAAAAGCTCGGCGATACGCAAACGGCCATCCAGATCCCCAAGACGTCCGCGCCAGCCAGCCAACCAACGACAGCATCTCCGTCTGCGAACAAATAGCGAGGCGGTGCCCGGAAGCGGTAACCTCCGGCTGGACTCGCGCAGTCTACTCGTAGGATTCCTTTGGGCAAACTCTTTGTTTTCTTCACTATCTCCTCGTTCCTGTCGGCCCAGTCCCCGTCACCGGCCACATTCCCCGAACGCGGCCGTGTGCAAGCGCAGGGCCGTCCCCTTCCGGGCGCCGTGGTAACTGCCGAGCGGGGCACGGAGCGTTTTTCCACCTCTACCGGAGCCGACGGTACGTACGAAATTGATCTCGCCGCTGGCGAATGGAAACTCACCGTGGAATTGTTCGGCTTCGCGCCCGCCAGCCAGACCATCCACCCCGGTCCATCTGCCCCTCCAGCAGAGTGGACGCTCACACTTCGACCGGCACCCCCTGGCGTTCAGCGCCAACAATCTCCCGCCCCGACCACTGAATCCAACGAATCCGACCCCCTCCTGCCCGGTTCGGACGCCGTCACTCCCCCGCTTGTCGAATCGGTTGAAGGAGTGACAAGTGACTCATTCCTCATTGCCGGAAGCACCAGCCAAGGGCTTCCTGGGCTCCTACTGGAACCGCCGCCGGAGGGATTCGGCGGCGTGGGGCGTGGCGGACCCTCTCCGGATGCGCCCATGCCAGGGCAGAACAGCAACATCTTCGGCGATAGCGAAGGCGGATTCTCCGGCGGACGTGGCGGCCCCGGCGGCGGACGCCGTGGCGGCGGTGGTCCCGGCGGTGGTCCCGGCGGTGGTCCCGGCGGGGGCTTCGGAGGTCCCGGAGGAGGTCCGCCCGGTGGCCGGCCGCGCCTCAGCCCCGCCCAAATCGACCGTATCCGGAAAGCCCGCGCCGCCAATACGTCTATCGGCAACCGCCAGCGCCGCCGCGGCCGCGATTCCATTCGCGGCATGATCTCCCTCCAGTCGCGCGACGCCGCCTGGAATGCCCGCCCGTTCTCCATCACCGGGCTCGAATACGCTAAGCCCGACCAATCCTCCTACCGCTTCTCCAGCCAAATCGGCGGACTCCTTCCCAAGTTCGGTGAAGGCTCGAACTTCTCCATTAGCTACGACTTCCGCAAGGAAAAGCGCGCCTTCAGCGGCATCGGCACCGTGCCCACCGCGCTCGAACGCTCCGGCGACTTCTCCCAATCCGTCACCCGAGGCCCAGTCACGGTTTATGACCCTCTCTCCCGCCTTCCCTTCCCCGCCAATCGCATACCCGCCGCGCGCCTGGACCGCGCCGCCTCCGGGCTCGCCGCCCTTATTCCGCTCCCCAACCTGCCCGTGAACGTCCAAAACTACCAGTTCATTACCGGTATACCGCAAAACGGCCAAAACCTCTCCATACGCCTCAGCCGCCCCATCACCAGGAAGGACCGGTTTTCCAGCAACGTTTCCTGGCAGAACCGCGACGGCCAAAACGCCCAGCTCTTTGGGTTCCTTGACGATTCTAACGGCCACGGCTGGACCGTTGACCTCGGCTGGACCCGAAACCTCAACCCCAAAACCATACAGAACATCCGGACCCGTTTCACTCGCAACGTCACCAACGCCATGCCATTCTTCGCCGGCCGCCGTAACATCGCCGAAGAACTGGGGATTCAGGGTGCGTCTCAGGACCCAATCAACTGGGGCCCTCCCAATCTGAATTTCACGAATTTTGGCGCCCTGCGCGATGGCGTCCCCTCCTCCCGGCGAGACCTGCAGATGAACGTCTCCGGTGGCTGGAATTTCGTCCGAGGCAAGCACAATATTGCCACCGGCGTCGACCTCACCCGCCTCCGGCTAAACCTGCGCACCGAACAAAACGCCCGCGGAACGTTTACTTTCAGTGGGTTGGCAACATCGCTCGTGGACGCTTCCGGCACGCCAACCGCCGCCTCGGGCTTCGATTACGCCGATTTCCTCCTCGGACGTCCCCAATCCTCCTCCATCCGCTTCGGTTCGTCTTCCAACTACTTCCGCGCCTGGAACTACAACGCCTTCGCGCAGGACGATTGGAAAGTCCGGCGCGACGTTTCCGTTTCCCTGGGCCTGCGTTACGAACTCTTCGGCCCCATGGAGGAACGCTACGGCCGCATCGCCAACCTGGACATCGCGCCCGGTTTCACCGCCGTCGCCGTCGTACTCCCCGGCCAGTCAGGCCCCTTTGGCGGCGTGTTCCCCAGCGCGCTGGTCGATGCCGACCGCAACAACTTTTCGCCCCGCGTCGGCCTCGCCTGGAAGGCTTCTGACAAAAAGCGGATCACCATTCGCGCCGGGTATGGCTGGTACTACAACGGGAGCGTCTACCAAAACTTTGCGCAGCGTATGGCCTCCCAGCCACCATTCGCGCAAACCGGAACCGTTACCAGCACCGCCTCCCGGATCTTGACGCTTCAAAACGGTTTCGCCGCCACGCCATCCCAGCAGATCACCAACACGTTCGCTATCGACCGGTCGTACCTGGTCGGCTACGCACAAACCTGGAACTTCAATGTCGTCAAGGAGTTCGGCCGCGCTTACGTGCTGGACCTGGGCATCCTGGGCACAAAAGGTACACGGCTCGATATGCAGCGCCTGCCCAATCGCGCCCTGCCCGGCTCTCAACTCACGGCGGAGGACCGTCGGCGCATCGGCAACGCTGTCGGCTTCACCTACGATAGCGCCGAGGGGAATTCCATTCTCCACTCCGCCCAGGCCCGCTTCACACGGCGCTTTGCCAGGGGAGTCTCCGCCAATGTTTTCTATACGTTCGGAAAATCGATCGACAACGCGAGTTCCATCGGTGGCGGAGGCGGCGTGGTCGCCCAGGACGATACCAACCTGCGCGCCGAACGTGGCCTGTCAAGCTTCAACGCCGCCCATTCGCTCACCTCCACGTTCGTTCTCTCCTCCCCCATCCGCGAACGCAGCGGCGGAAAATGGGCCGCCCTCGGCCGGGGTTGGACGCTGATGGGCGGGTCCACCTTCCGCAGTGGCACGCCGCTCACCGCCCGCGTGCTCGGTAACCGCTCCGATTCCGGCGGCACCGGCGTCATCGGCAGCGGCCGCGCCGACGCCACCGGTCTCACTCTCTCCGCTGACAATGGCTTTTTCAACCTCGCCGCCTTCGCACTCCCGCCCGTCGGCCGTTTCGGCAACGCCGGCCGGAATACCATCACCGGTCCAGCGCTGTTCGCCATTAACGGCTCCATCGGCCGCGGCTTCCGCATCGGCGACAACCGCCGGCGCCTGGAACTCCGCCTGGAAGCCAATAATCTCACCAATCGGGTCTCCTTTACCGGCCTGGGAACGGTGGTGAACGCATCCAACTACGGACTGGCGCAGGGCGCCGCCGCCATGCGCACCATTCAGGCCATTGCGAGGTTCCGCTTCTGATATGCGCAAACTCTCCGCACTTTTCCTGGCCGCCGCGCTCATCGCGCAGGAGTTCAAATTCGAGGCGAGTTCCCAACTGGTGGTCGTCAACGTCACGGTCAAGGGCAAGGATGGTAAGCCCGTTACCGGCTTGAAACAAGAGGACTTCCGCGTATTTGAGGACGGGAAGCCGGTGCCGCTTTCGGTGTTCGAGTTCCAGGAATTGAGCCGCGAAGTCCTGGCTCCCCTGCCCATCCCGCCTCCGGCCGCCCTTCCACCGCCAACGGAGGAACCGGAACCGGCACCGCGGCCCAGCTATCGCGATAAACGCTTGTTGGTGTTGTACTTCGACTTTTCCAGCCTCCCGCAATTGGACCAGATCCGCGCCAAGGAAGCCGCCGCGGAGTTCCTGTCCAAACAGGTAACCGCCTCCGACCTGATCGCCATTTATACCTTTTCGAGCAAGTTGAAAAAGGTGGTGGATTTCACCGCCGACCGCGAAGTGCTGCTGAGAACGGTACAGAGTTTCGGTGTCGCGGCGACCGTGGAGTTCGACCCTTCAGCCGCCGATGTTGTTGAAAACGTGGAGGATGACCTGGACTCAATGGTCGCCGACGAAACCGAGTTCGCGATCTTTAACACCGACCGGAAGCTCGGCGCGCTCGAAGATTTAGCGAAGGAACTGGCGGCGATCCCAGAGAAGAAGGCGGTAGTGTACTTTTCGACCGGCGTCGGCAAGAACGGGATGGACAATCAGAGCCAGTTGCAATCGGCGGTGAACGCCGCGGTGCGCGGGGGCGTGGCGCTGTATCCGATTGATGTAAGGGGACTTATTGCGATGGCCCCGGCTGGGGATGCCTCCAAGGGAGCGCCGCGCGGCACCGGTGTTTTCAGCGGCGCACAGCAGCGGCAGGCTCGCGAACGGGTGAACGACCAGCAGGAAACGCTGTTTAGCCTAGCCGCCGACACCGGCGGAAGGGCGCTTTTGGACTCCAACAACCTCACTTTAGGCATCCAAAGTGCGCAAAAAGACGTCGAAAGTTACTATACTTTGGCCTATTATGCGTCAAATAACGCCAAAGATGGCCGCTTTCGGAAGCTCCGTGTAGAGCTGGCGGGGCGAAAAGACGTCAAACTAGACTACCGGCCGGGGTATTACGCCGACAAGATCTGGACCCAATTCGACGGCGCGGACAAGGAAAAGCAACTTTCGGAAGCGATGAGTCTGGGCAATCCGGTGACGGAACTGCCGCTGGCGGTGGAGCTGCTCTATTTCCGTTTGGAAAAGGGCAGGTATTTTGTCCCGATGGCGGTGAAGATCCCCGGTTCAAAAGTGGGAGTGAAATCGGGAAAGACGGATTTGGATTTCGTAGGAACGGTGAGAGATTCGAAAGGCCGGACGGTGGCGTCTTTGCGGGATGCGATCAAGGTAAAGCTGCCGGAAGGGGCGGTAGAGAAGCTGGCACAAAGGAGCCTGCTGTACGACGCGGGGTTCCAGTTGACGCCTGGGGATTATCGAATCAAAGTGCTGGCGCGGGAAAACCAAGAGGGGAAATTGGGGACGTTCGAAGGACGGTTCACGGTGCCGGACCTGGACCAGGGTGGGACGGCGGCGGTGAGCAGCCTGGTATTGGGAACGGGGCGGGAGACGCTGGCGGCGCTGGTGGGTTCAGCCGGTAAGCCTAAGAAATCAAGCGGTTTGAATCCGCTGGTGACGGATGGCAAGAAGCTCGCGCCGAGCGTGACACACGTATTTCGCCGGCCGCAGACGATGACGGTTTTCGGCGAATTGTACACGCCAAGCGCGATGGCGCGGCTGGCGCTGTTTCATGGGAAGAAGCAGATTTGGCAGTCGGCGCCTCTCCGTCCGGTGGCGGGGAGGGCAGGCGCATTCACGGTGGAGACGGCAGTCCGGTTAGGCCGCCTGCAGCCGGGTGAGTACGTTTGCCAGTTGACGGTGGTGGACCCCGTCGGGCAACGCTTCGAGGTACGCCGGGCGCCGCTGTCGATTGTGCCGTAGGCGGTTTGGTATAATTTAGACATGACCCCTTTGTAAATTTCCCTTATAGGGGCACGCCAACCCGCCGCTTTCCGAAACGAATTTTCCAACCGGAGATCTACGAACAGATCTCCGAATCCCCCCAAAAACAATTGAGGTGACCGATTTGAGACGATGGATAACCAAAGGATTGGTGTTGTGTTCTATTGCCCTGGCTCCCGCGATCAACGCGCCGGCCGAAGTACCAGCAGAGAAACACTACACCAAGGACTCCCGGTTCCAAAGAATCAAGGCGTTCTTTAAACGACGCTCCTGTCCAATGGAAAAGTACGCCGCCGATCTGGTGGCGGCCGCCGACCAGCACCGGCTCGACTGGAGGCTACTGCCGAGCCTGGCGCTGGTGGAGAGCAGCGGCGGCAAAGTCTACATGAACAACAACGTCTTCGGCTGGGACTCTTGCAAACAGAAGTTTCCCAGCATTCAGGCAGGGATCCACGTCGTCGCCGAGCGGCTGGCGAATTCGCCTTACTATCGAGGGAAGACCCTGGAAGGTAAGTTGCGGGCGTACAACCAGAATCCGACCTACGCGGCGACCGTGAAGCGAGTCATGTCGCAGTTGACGACGGAGCCCTGGTAACGGCTATCCGATTACACGGACTCCGAAATAGAGACCACCGAAGACGAGAATACTGGCGACGGCTACGCCGAGCCAGAGCATCATACGTTCCTTGTTGGTCGTCTGCTCCTGCGCGTCTTTTTTCATTGTTTCGTCGAGGCTATCAAACATGGGGAGACCTCCTGGGGTCGATGCCTACTGTTACGTTATGAGGCCAGAGCTATTTCGCCGAGTGGCCCGTGCTTTATGAAGGTGTAAGGTGCGCGGGTCGCGAGGCGTATTTCCAATTTGAGAATACACCCGATGGCGGCTGGCGGAGCAGAATTATTTTTACTTCGTTTTCAACGATTTAACGCCGTCGGCGGGAACCAAGGGGATTGGTGCGGTGTCCAAAAGGGCGACAGACCGGATTTTCCCCTTAGTTCGACGGGGCATTTGTCCTAGAGGTGGGCAAGGGTGTGCTATTTCGACGGTGTTTTCCTCATCGCCGCCCCAGTCACTTGCCGAGCGAATAATCGAACTCGTAAAGATGCGCTTTTCCATCAATAATGATGCGCATCTTCCCGCTCAACCCGGCCAACTCCCCCGTCCCAGAGTCCGGCACCACCGTCACGCTCAACTCCTGTTTGCCGCCCGCCATCGTTCCCGAGTGCTGCAGAACAAACGTGCCCCTTTTCCCGCCCAGCGTCGCCGTCACCGTCTCCATCGCCACGTAGCCGGCCGACCCTTTTACCGCGGTCATTGCGGCCAGCATCTCGCCCACGCTCGTTCCCGCCAAGTCCCCCGCAAACGTCTTGTCCAACGACATCCGCGTCACCGCTCCCTCCAATGGCTTCAGCTTCACCTCAAAAGTGCCTTTCGCCGTCTCCGCTGATAGTCCCATCGCAATCGCCCCCAAAAGCAGAATTCGCATAACCCATCCTCTCAGAACAGGGGCGTCGGCGCAGGGCGGTAATGGCACCCAAATGATTGGGCACGCCGCCATCCGCCGTGTCGAGCGTCGGAGTCTGGAGGCTCTGGCCAATCGCGTCCGGTTCGGGATTGCGATAACGCCAGCGCCATCGCCCCCAATCGCAATTTTCCGTAACCGATGCCCTCAGAATAGTGGCGGCGGCGCAGGGCGGTAATGGCACCCCAATGATTGGGCACGCCGCCATCCGCCGTGTCGAGCGTCTGAGTCTGGAGGCTCTGGCCATTCGCGTCCGGTTCGGGATTGCGATGACGCCAGCGCCATCGCCCCCAATCGCAATTTTCCGTAACCGATGCTCTCAGAACAGGGGCGCCGGCGCAGGGCGGTTATTGGCTTCCCATTGAATGAGCACTTGGCAGTCCGCCCTGTCGATCTTCGCCGAAAGAACGCAGCGGCCGGATCGGAACGACAATGCCATCATTACCATCACCCGAATCACAGAATTCGCCAACCTATCCCCCGGACACAGGAGCGGCGCAGGGCGGTTATTGGCGTCCTAATGACTGAGTACGCGGCCGTCCGCCACGTCGATCGTCACCGAACGGACGCAGCGTCCAGTTAGGGATGGGGATGCCGCCAGCGCCATCGCCCCAAAAGCAAAAGGGGCCGTGCAGGGCCCCTTTTGGATCAACCAGTTCAACCAGTGGATTAGAACACCAACTTGGCACCCAACTGGATGACGCGGGTCGTGATACCTTGCACGCCGCCACCCACCGCGCCAAATGTCGCCGACCGGATGTTCCGGTCAATCGAACCAGGGTCTGGATTGTAGTGGTTCATTACGTTAAAGATCTCCGTGCGGAAATCCAGATGACGCCGCTCGCTGAACCGGAACATCTTGTTCACCGAGAAATCGCCGTTAATTAGCCCAGGCAGCCGAAATGCATTCGTCCGCGGCGAGTTACCGAAACGGCCAAAGGGCGCGGCGACGAACGCGTCGGTATTGAACCACTTCGCCCATGTCCGCTTATCACCGGTCAGGTTGCCGTTTGCGATCTGATCGACACGCGAGTTGATGCCCGTTCCCGTCGTATCGACATTGTTCGTAACCGGAGTGGGAAAGCCGCTCTGGAACGTCATGATCGTCGATACCTGCCATCCACCTAGGAAGAAGCCCGCCGGCCCTTTGCGGCCCTTGAAAAACGGCAGGTCATAGAGCATCGTCTGCACGAATCGCTGCGTCACGTCGAAGCCGGAAACACTGCGGTCTGAGCGCAAGTCGTATATGTTCTGCGGGGCGCCGATGAAGTTCCCGCCACCCACCTGGCCGCCGATATCGCTGGGACCCGAAATGGACTTCGACCACGTGTACGCCGTCACGAACGTGAAGCCACGCGCCATGCGCCGTTCCGCCCGCGCCTGCAAGCCATGATAGATCGCGTTGCCGATCGACTTATCGGAACGCACATTCCGCTGATAGGCCTGATTCGGCCGCCGCGCGTTCAACGATGCCAATCCCGGCGTCCGCGGATCCACCAATGCCACCGGCCGGTTCAAGTCTTCAATCGTCACAATGAGCTTCGTGCTCTTTGTGCCCACATACCCGGCATCGAGCAAAATCCCCAGCGGCAGCTTCTTCTGAATGTTGAAGTTCCACTGTTGAATATAAGAGTCGCGCATGTTCTGGTCGTTGCTCACCGCAAAGTTCAGTGAGCCTGTCGTCACCGCTGACGAGAACGGATCGTTGAAGAAGATGTTCGGCGCTCCGGTCAAGTTGCCGATGACCGCCGCGCCGGCTGTAGCCTGCGCGCCTTCCACCATGGCGAAAATGGCGTTGGAAATCTGCGGTGTGTAGTACCACCCGTAGGCGCCGCGCACGACCATGTCGTCCACCTTAGCCGGCCTGTAAGCAAAGCCCACCCGTGGCGCGAAGTTATTCCGGTCCGGCGCCATCAGCGCGCGGCCGTATTTGGAGTTCGATGGGCTCGTCAGCCCGGCGACAATAAAGCCGTTCTGCTCGATGTTCACCATCTTGTCGTCACTCTGCTTGTAGGGCTGAAAGTAGTCGTACCGCATGCCCAAGTTCACGGTCAGCCGCGGCGTTACTTTGAAGTCGTCATTGAAATAGTAGCTCTGCCACCAGTTCCACAGGTCCGTCCGCGTCTGGATGGGATTGATGCTCGCCGTCCGCACGTAGCCCAGCATGAAGTCGGCCACAGCGCTGCCCGTGTAGGTGCCGTCGAAGCTGAAACTGCCGCGTGGCGCGCGCGCCTGCTCAAACGTCACGTTTCTCCGTGCAATGTCGGCGCCCATCTTCAACAGGTGCTTCCGCTTCTGCCAGGAAACCGAATCCACGAACTGGAAGATCTGATTTGCCCGGTCACGCGGTCCGATCTGCCGTTGTAAATCGTAGGTGGCGAACGCGCCGTCCGGTCCATTCAGCGAGATGGTCGGCGGCCCGTATTCGCGCGGCAGCCGCGACACCAGCGGCAGGCCCATTTTGCCGGCGATGTCAAACGCCGGATCGTTCGTCGTCCCGAAAATCTCAGTCTCGAAGAACTTGCTCCAGCCGCCGCGCACTTCATTAATCAGCGTCGGGCTGAACATGTGCGTCCAGTTGCTCGCGTAGTTCTGCGCCCGGCCCAGGTTGTTACGTTCGTCGTGACCCCAAAACGGGACTCCGGCTTCATACGTATCGTTGAAAATGTAGCGGCCCGAAATAGAATCCTTCGTCGAAAACACATGATCGATTCGCGCGTTGTAGTTCTCCTGTGTGGACACGGCGCTCGCCGGGGCGCTGGCGTAGTTGAACGCGCCCACCGAGGTATTCGGCTGCGGCAGGAATTCCAGGTACGTGAGCGCCTGCCGGCTCAGCCGTGACGCCGGAATGACATTGTTCACGATCCCGGCGTTCAGCGGATCCCGCAGTGTGATCGGCGCGCCCGTTCGCGGATTCACAAGTCCACGGAAATCGCCCGTCCGGTACGCCGATGGCGGCACCAGGCGGAACGCGCTTACCGCTCCCTGTGCCAGCCGTCCCGATTCCCAGTTGAAAAAGAAGAACGTCTTATCCTTGCCGTTGTAGAGCTTCGGCAGCACCACTGGCCCGCCAATATTGGCGCCGAACTGATTGCGGTTCAACCGCGGCGGCGCCACGCTCTTCTTCCCGATCTCGTCGTAGGTCTGCGTCAAGGCGTCGTTCCGGTTGAACTCCCAAAGCGTCCCGGTGAACAGGTTCCCACCCCGTTTGGTCAACATGTTTACCTGACCTCCGGGCGCTCCGCCGCTCTCTGCCGATGAGTTCCCTGTCTCCACCTTGAACTCCGCCAAGGAATCGATGGAGGGTGAGAACGAATAGGTCATTGCGTCGTAATCCATGAACTCAATGCCATCGATCAGATACCGGTTCGCCGTGTCCCGGCTGCCATTGGCTGACATCGCCGTGGACCCGAAGGGGGAATCCTGCTGCCCAATTGAGCCGCGTCCGCGCCGCACTGTAATCGAGCCTGGCGTGCCCGCCTGGACGCCGGGAATGAGTTGTGCCAACTGCACGAAGTTCCGCCCGTTCAAGGGCAGTTCCACAATCTTGGCGCCGTCGATCACTCCGCCCAGCGTTGCGCTATCGGTCTGCAGTGTCGCCGCGCTTGCTTCCACGTTGATCGTCTCACTCACATCGCCAACCTTTAACTGAATGTCGATGCGCGCCACCTGCTGCACCTGGAGCGTCACTTTTTCGAACTTTTGCGTCTGGAATCCGGCGCCTGCCGCCGTTACCGTATAATCGCCCGCCGGCAGGAAGGGCAACGTGTACGCCCCCGCGTCGTCGGATTTGGTTTCTCTTACAGCGTTGGTCGACACGTTGGTCGCCTTGACCGTTACGTTTGCAATTGTCGCGCCCGTCGGATCGGTGATGCTTCCGGTCAGCGTTGCTGTCGTCTGCTGGGCCAACGCCACGACGGCGCCCAGTGTCAATAGACACAAATATCGGACATGGATCATAACAAAGACTCCCTCTTTAATGCGACAGTACCACGTCCTGTTAGGGATTGACAGTATTGACATTAGTATCGAATTGGGTTAATAATATCGACATGAAGCAAACACCTCCAGGCTGGCCCCGGCTCTCCTCCGCGCTCTTCTATAACGATGCTTCCGCCGCCATTGACTGGCTGTGCCAGGCATTCGCCTTTTCCGTCCGGCTAAAGGTGGAAGGAGAAGGAGGCCGCATTGAACACAGCGAACTCACTTATGGAGACGCGCTGATTATGGTGGCCCAAAGCGGCAATCGCCCGGGACGCGAACACGTTCCGCCCGGAGTGAGTCCGAAGTCCATCGGCGGCGGCAATACGCAAGCTCTCCTCATCTTTGTCGATGACGCCGACGCACACTGCGCACACGCCCGCGCCAACGGCGCCAAAATCATCGATGAACCAGCCGACCACGACTACGGCGACGATTATTGGGCAGATCGAGGCTACGCGGCCGTCGATCCTGAAGGGCATCTGTGGTGGTTCACACAGCGCATTCGCGGCTAGTCATGAAGGCCGTTCACCAAACGCTGGAAGCGCTGGGCGACCAGACGCGCAAATCCGTCGTCGATCTGCTTAGCAAGGGCCCATTGCGTGCCAGTGACATTGCCGCTTCGCTTGGCGAGTCGCCGCAAGCCATGAGCCGCCATCTGCGCGTGCTTCGCCGCCGCGGACTGATCCGCGAAGAGGGGATTCCGGAGGACGCGCGTGTCCGCATCTATCACCTCCGCCATGAGCCGTTCCAGGATCTCCGCCATTGGCTCGATCAAGTGGAGTCCTACTGGGTCGTTGAACTCTCCGCCTTCCGGGATCACGTTAGGGATAGGAAATCGAAATGACGCCCGGCAACAAGGTCACCGTGTCCGTGACGGTGGAGGCCGATCCGGCGACCGCTTTCCGCCTGTTCACCGAAGAGACCGACCTATGGTGGCGCCGCGGCCCCAAGTTTCGCGCCGCAGGACGCGCTCCCGGCGTCATTCGATTTGAGCCCCGCCTAGGTGGCGCCCTGATCGAGACCTTCGATCACCAGAGCTGCGTCACCGGGACCATTACCGCCTGGGACCCGCCCCGGTGCTTCAAGTTCGAGTGGCGCGGCGTGAACTTCGCCCCCGGCGAAAGTACGGAGGTCGACGTGCTGTTCGAAGCAGTCCCCGCCGGCACCCGCGTTACCGTTCACCACTCCGGATGGGCTTTGATACGGCCCGATCATCCCGTCCGTCATGGTCTGCCCGTCGCGGCCTTTATCCGCAACCTGGGTATGTGGTGGGCCGATCTTTTGACTTCGCTCCGCGAACACGCTGCTTAGCGCGGCACTGCCACGCCGAGTAATTCGACGCTCTCGCCAAAGACCGTTCCTGTCATCCGGAACTCGGTGCGAATCATTGGTGCCTCCACACCCGCGGCGTCGGTCGCCTCCACGGTCACTGGAAACGCTGGGTGCGCCTCCAGGTCCAACCGGAACTGGGCCGCCGCGCCGCCGCGATACTCCTCGCCCAAGCACGCCCAAAGATAACGCACCGGCTTCTCCAATCCAGTCGCCGTCACCCGGAACCGAAACGCGTACACACTCCCCTGCACCCGCCGTCCGGACACGCGCAGCCCCATTTGCAGTCGCCGTTTCGTCATCCTGAAAGCCCTAGACTAAGGCCGATCCGCTCCCCAAGTCCTCAGCCACTTGTAAAGAAGTTGTCAGGAATTGTCCGCGCGGGCGCCTACGGCACCGAATAGGCGAATACCGTTTTCCCGTTCGCGTCGATCCATGCGAAATTCCCCTCACCGCGAGGTCCGTTTCTTATCGCCACATGCGCAAGTCCATGCTTGAAGTCAGTAGCGTGCGCAAACGTTCCCGGAAAAGCGCGATTCCCGGTTTTGTCAATAAACCAACGGTGGTATTGCCTGCCATCGTAGCTGGAGGCCACTGCCCGTCCTTCGGAAAAGTCAGAAAACCACTTGCCCTCCGGGATCACTCGTGTCGTCCCGTCGTTTGCGACAAAGAACGTCCTCCCGCCCTCGGTTACGCGCGCCATCCCATCAGAAAACCGCGCCGCCGCCGTGAACCGCGCTGGAATCACCCACTTCCCCGCGTGGTCCACATACCCCCATAGATCACCCACCCGTACCCCCGCCAGTCCCTCCGAATATTCCTGCGCGCTATCGTAGCGCCGTCCCGTCACTGGTCGTCCAGTTTTATCAATGAATACAAACCGACAATCATGGCGTGAAAAAAACCCGTCGGAGCAAGTCGCGAATGGTCGCACGATCCGCCGTTAGTGAACCGGCATGGCCCGTCGGGCACCACCGCCGCCAGTCCCTCACGAAAGCTATAGCCCGTTGACAGGTTTGCTGGAATCACCATCGTGCCATCGCGATTGATGTATCCGGTACTGCCCAGTTCCCCAGAAACTTGAACCACCGCCAGTCCTTCGGCAAAGTCGTACGCCCTCTGGAACCGCGGCGCGATTGCCCACTTGCCCGTCTTGTCAACAAACCCCCACTTATCCCCTGCCTGCACCGCCGCGAGTCCCTCCGCGAACGATTGCCCCCATCCTCAAACCCGAAATACCACTGCTCCGTTCCGGCTAAGATACCGCCTCTCTTCGCCTTCGTATACAGCGAGAAGCCCTTCGTGAAAGGTGTTTTCGTCCGGGTACACCCGTCCTAGACTAGGCTGCACAACCACCCGCCCTGAACGGTCGATGAACCCCGCCTTCCCACTCCGCACAAACCGGAACAGCGGATCACTCCCCGGTTCGGAATGGTTCCATATTTTCACAGTCATGGTGCATGCCGTCGCCAGAAAACCGCTCAACACCCAAACCGATCACTTCAAAGGTAGAACCTCAAACATCACTTCAATAAACTCCGGCGGCGGTGAGTGGACGCGCCCCGAAGAACTCCTTCCTCCATCGCCCTCCGGAATCGGCTAAACTTGTGATAGTTCGCTGGGCTTACCCGGGCTATCCCGGCCGGTCCGCCACAGTATTCTTGAGTGCAGGTTTCTTTCGTGATGACGCAGCCGTCTTCCGGCTTCCAAATCTCGCCCGCCCACTGCCCGTCAGTTGGCGCTCCTCTCGCGGGCCGTTTCACCGCCCGCGCCCATTCGTCTTTTCGCCCCGGTTTCGCTGCGCAGCCCGCAGCCGCCGGCGAGCTTCGCTGTACTTTTTTTCTGCAAATTTTTACGCCGTCGCCCGCTACCGAGTAGTGCGGCCCCGGCAGACCGAGAACGTTAGCGGCGGCTCGTCCAGCGCCAGTACAAAAAGATTCAATCGCCCGCCGGGCTCGTGACCGTTGTCCTCCCCCAAGGTCCGGGGCCGGCTCTGACAAACCATTGTTGCCTATCGACCTTTCGCAAATTCCGTTTTGGCCCGCCCCCGGTTTATCGAATCCGCCGGTGGCGAGCCTTGCGCCGTTTGCTCCACCCGGTCGTTTCTTTCGTACTGCCGCTCCACCACGCGCCGCCTGCTCCCTAAGGAGAGCATGCGATGAGCAAAGAATTAGTAATTTCCTCCAACCGCCACGAAACAAAGGTGGCCATTCTTGAGGACGATGTCCTTGTAGAGATCTTCTTCCAGCGTGCCAACGAGTACTCCCTCGCCGGCAGCATCCACAAGGGTCGCGTGACGCGCGTCCTTCCGGGCATGCAATCCGCCTTCGTCGACCTGGGCCTGGAGCGGGATACGTTCCTTTACGTTTCAGATTTCGCCGACGACCATTCCGACGATCTCGACAAAATCGGCGACGAAAAGCCCGTCTCCGCTCCCCGACATCGCGAACCGGCGCCCTACCGCGCCCCAGCGCCGGCCATAGAGGCCGCGCCCGCTGAAACGGAGATCGCGGCCACCGAGTCGACCGCGGCCGCTGAAGGCGAATCTTCGCCGGCGTCCGGCGAGGTTCGCCCTTTTCGTGATCGCAACGACCGCGACCGTGGCCGCGGCGGCCGTGACCGTGGAGGCCGTGGGCGCGACAGAGGCCGTGACCGCGATCGTGGTGGCCGGCCCGGCCGTCGCGGCCCCGCCGGGCTGCCGGATTCCAAGTACGCCTCCGCCGAGGCTGCTTCCGCCGAGGCCGCACCGGTGGTCGAGGAAAACACACCCTCCGACGCTCCCTTTATCGCCCCCCGCGTGGCCGATCTCCTGAGCCCGGAGCCCGCTGAACCTGTCTTCCTCCTGCCGGGCGAATCGTTAGCCAAATATCGCCGCCCCGCATCGGCTCCGCCTCCGCCGCCGCCTCCACCGCTGGAAGTTGTCACTGATGAGGTCTCAGAGGCGGTTGCCGAAGAGGCAGTGGAAGTACCGGTGCCCCCAGCCGCAGCCGAGCAGGAGCCGGAGCAGGAGCAGGAGCCGGAGCCGGAATCCTTCATCGTCCCCGAACCCGAACCCGTTCCGGAACCTCCGCCGGTGGTCGAGTACGTCGATACTTCGTTCGCCAAACTCCCCGACGATATCGACCCCACCGAGCTCGAAGACGTTGACGCGATCGACGAAGCCCGTGAAGTGCTTCTGACGGAAACCGCCGGTGACGACGACGAGGCGGACGCCGCGCAAGCCGCCGCCGAAGAACTGCTAGCCGAGGGTGTTGAACCCTCCGAACCTGAAGCCGAAACCGACGACGACGCCGAAGGCGACGAACCGGCCGAAGAAGGAGGAGAGGGAGGACCGGAGCCGGCCCGCCAGCCCCACAGCCTGACCGCCGCGCTGCGGGAACGCGACCGTGGTGCCCGCTTCCAGCGCGGCCGCCGCGGGCGTCGCCGTCGCGGCCGCGGGAATGACCGTGAAGATCGTCCGGCCGCTGCGGCTGGCGCGGCTCCCGCGCTTGAAGCCGGCCCCGAGGCCGAACTGGAGGCCGCCCCGGTGGAAGGCGCTCCGGAGACCAAGGTCGCCGAGGCTCGACCGGAACGCGCTGAGCGTCCGGAACGTGGCGGTGACCGCGGTGGCCGCCCATTCCGGGAACGCACCGAACGTCCCCCGCTTCCATCCATCACCGACCTGCTAAAGGCCGGCCAGGAAATCCTTGTCCAGATCGCCAAGGAGCCCATCGCACAGAAGGGCGCCCGCATCACCAGCCATATCGCACTTCCCGGGCGCTACTGCGTTTACATGCCGACCGTCGACCATAATGGCGTCTCGCGCAAGATCGCCAGCGACGAAGAGCGTCTGCGCTTGAAACGGATTCTCCAACAGCACCGCCAGGGCATGTCCGGAGGTTTCATCATCCGTACCGCCGGCGAAGGCCAGTCCGAAGAGGATATCGCCAACGATATGCAGTTCCTCTATAACCTTTGGCTGGATATCAAGGGCAAGTCGGAGAAGCGGAACGCTCCCTGCCTGGTCCACCACGATCTCGACATTGTTCAGCGCACGCTGCGGGACCAGGTCTCCTCGGACTTCAAGACCATCTGGCTCGACAACGAGGAGATCTACGCCAGCACACTGACGTTTGTCCAGCGTTTCCAGCCGGCGATGATCAATCGCGTCAAACTTTGGACACGTCCAGTTCCGATCTTTGACGCCTTTGGCATCACCAATGAGCTTGAAAAGGCGCTCCGCCCCAAGGTGTGGCTCAAGTCCGGCGGCTATATCGTAATCAACCAGACTGAAGCCCTTGTCGCCATCGATATCAACACCGGTAAGTTTGTCGGTAAGTCAAATCGCCTGGAAGATACGATCGTCAAGACCAATACCGAAGCCGTCAAGGAGATCGTCCGCCAGATCCGTCTCCGCGATCTGGGCGGCATCATCGTCGTCGACTTCATCGACATGGATGAGCGCAAGAACCGGCAGAAGGTAATGGCAGCACTCGAGGACGCCATGCGCGTGGACCGCGCGCCCTACAAGATTCTGCAGTTCAACGACTTCGGTCTGGTGGCCATTACGCGTAAGCGAGTGAAGCAATCGTTGGAACGGACGCTTTGCCAGCCCTGCCCGTACTGCGAAGGCGCCGGCTCGGTGAAGAGCGTCCCCACCGTCATCGGGGAAATTCTGCTGGAAGCCCAGAAGATCGCCAAGGCCGTGGATGACAAGACCGTGGTGCTCCGTGTCCATCCGGAGGTAGCGAAGGTGTTAAAATCACATCGCAATCAATATCTGGAAGAGCTCGAAACCATCTTTGGCCGCCCGGTGCTCGTCACTGGGGACGCGGCGGTACACATAGAGAAATTCGACCTCGCATAAATCGCGCCATGCGCTCCTGGAGCCATTTCGCTTTTGTTGCCTTCGCCTTCGCCCTTCCCGCGCAGGAACTCTACGTTCGTTCGGAGTTCCAGCGCGTAGGGCATGACGGCAAGGTGATCCCGGCTGATAAGGCCGACCGTCCTCGCGAGATTCTTTCACCGGCATTGGCCCGCAACGGGTTCGCCAGTTACATGTTGACGGCCAACGTCCCTGCCGGTATCGAGTACTCTCTTGAAATCGGCCAGAATCCGGAAAACACGGCCCGCGTGGTTATTTATCGCCAGCATTATTTGGCGAACGGTGTTCCGGATCATTTGGAAAAAGTTGCGCTTCCGGTGAACGGAAAGACCACGAAGGAAGAGAACCTGACGTTCTGGCTCGATCTTTGGATTGGCAACGACGCACCGGTCCGCCGTTTCAAGATCGAGGTACAGCTTTGGGTGGGGGACCGTTGGGTGCTTTACCCGATGGAGGCTCGGATTGTGGAAGCGCGCATCCCGCCGTTCCAGCCCAAGTTCTGGGGCATGCCGGCGCCGGAAGCCCGCGCCGACGCGGCGATGATCGGCCCGTGGCGCGACCATCTTTGCCGTCCGTTAAAAAGTGAGTTCCAACCCAAGGACACGACCATACGGCTTCTGCAGCAGCGGAATATCCAGCAGGACGTAGCGTTGGCAAAGAAACTGGGGCGCGACGTTGCGATTAAGGCGTTTGTCCACGCCGGCATCCCGCCGGAAATGGCCCTTCCGGACGCCTGGTGCGCGGCCCCGCCCGACCAGTGGCGCACGCCGCTCTCCAGCGAGTGGTACCTGAAACTGCGCGATCAGCTTTACCGGCAGTAGCTTGAAGGTCCGTTATCGGGTTCACACTCCGCGCGGCGGATGGACCTACTTGCCGGCGCGGATCACTGCGATTGCGCGTTCCAGGAGTTCGTCGCGGCCGGCGGCGATGCCGGCCTGGGTGGGTTGTAACGGAATCGTCGGCCTGATGCCGACACCGTGGTGACGCGTACCGTCGTGCTTGATAACCTTCATGCCAGTCCAGACGACGTTGTAGCCGCCGGGGAGGGTGAAGGGGTTGATGTTGCCGTTGGTTCCAGCCGTCGCTTCGCCGATGATCTCGCCGATTTTGTAGGCTTCGACGATGCCCATGGTGGATTCGGCGTAGCTGATGGCGCCTCCGTTGGTGAGGAATACCTTTTGGGCTTCGAGGTAGGGGGCTTTCGGCTGCAGATTCCATTCGCTGCCGCGGGTGAACTCCATGTGACCGGGCCGATCGATCAGCGGGATGTGCCACTGGGCACTTTTCAGGTTGGTCTTGCTGACGTGGGAGAACCAAGCGGGGCTCACTTTGGGATAGCCGCGCATATCGAAAACGATGCCTGTCGCCTTGGCTAGTTTGGGGAGAAGCGCTTCGAATTCCTGGTCGTTCGAGCGGGTGAGGTCGATGTACCAGATGCCGGGTTGAAGTTCAGCGGTGGAGGTGGCGGGGCGGTTATCCCAAAGTGCGGGACGCTGGTACACATTGCAGATGACCGAGACTACTTTGGTCTCAGTGCCGTTGAAGGGACGCACGGTAAGGGCAAACGCGGAGCCTTGCTCGCCAGAGAGCAACCTGGCGGCGGCACTGCCGCGGGCATATTGCGGGGTGGCGGAGGAGATTTCCTGTTCGGCTTCGGCGATGAGAGCGGCGGGCGACTTGCCATTGATGGCAACGATCTCGTCACCGGGTTTCACGTCTGCGTTGCCGACAGTAACGATGTATTTGTTTTCGACCCAGGCGGCCAGGACAGGAGTGAGCGCCGTGGCCTTGCCGAAGTTGCCGTAGACATTGCCGTGGCCATCCTTGAGCGAGGCGACCATTCTGCGAAGGGTGGATTGGAAGGCGAGCGGGGTGGGGTCGACGGCGGCGCGATGGAGCGCGATGGGGAGTTGGGCGTTCCAATCGGTTTGGACGACGTCGAAATAGGGATAAAAGTGCTGGAAGATATTCCAGGCGATGATGACGGAGGCGAGGCGAGTGGAGCGGTCGTTAGCGGTATAGAAGGAGGGGGGGAGCGGATTCGCGGTGGGGGCGTAGGTTTTGGGCAGGGTGAGTGGGAAGATGGCTTTGAGCCCGCCGGGAAGGGTGACCGTGTGAGTCTCGAACGACGCGGCCGGGACGGTCTTCGTCACGTAGGTGTTCCCTGCGCGGCCCTGGCCAAAGCCCTTGTGTTGGATGCGGACAAGGGCGAGATCGGCCGCGGGGCGCTCGATCGCGGGCGGGTCGCTAGAGAAGATGCGGAGGGTTGGCGCAACGGGTTGGAAAATTTCGGCAAGGGTCTTGGCGAGATCATCGGCGCCTTCCACTTTGCGGGCACCTTCGATGGCGATCAGATTCCAATCGGCGCGCTCGGCTTCGTAGCTCGGATGGAAATGGCGGATAAGACCATAGAGCGTAGTGAAGGCTTGCAAGTTGCGGAGGCCTTGCGGAGTGAGAGGGCGGGGAGCGTCGGTAGTGAGCTTGGGAAGATCTCCGGTGACGGTGAGCGAGGCATCATCGACGCGGATGGCACCATTAACCGCCATAACACCGAGGGCGATGTTCTTTGCATCAGGGTTGACGAAGCCATCGATTTCGAAGTGCCGCCACTCGCCCTGGGTGCGGATTGGGCGATCGCCCATGTTGTCGAAGAAGCCCATGCCGCCGGTATTTAGGTCAATGCGGACCCAGAGTTGGGCGTGGGCAGAGCCGGTGGTTTTGACGGCGGCACGGAAGCGGATGCGTTTGCCGAGATAGGGGGTGGCATTGATCGATTGCATGATATTGCCGAACAGCTTTGGCGCGGGGACGGTG
>JAEUQC010000028.1 GCA_016789905.1 Bryobacterales bacterium
ATACCGCCACTTCACCGTCGACGCCGCCGAATACACATCCCCGCTCCGCCCATTCGCCCACCCCGTCCCCGCCGATATCTGTTCCCCAAACGGCATCACGTCATACCGCTTCACCACCGTCTGCGCCCCATCCACCACCAGTCGCACCGTCCCCACCGGGTCCCGGAACAGATAGCACGGCGCACACGCCCCATACTCCGCTGCCATATTCCCAAACACGTCGCACCCTTGATGGCGAGGACCACTTGGGGACCGTTGGGGAGGGGGAAAAAAACGCGACATTCCCGGGGCCGAAGTCGGCCAAGTTTACAGGAATTGCCGCGATTCGTTAAGTCATCGTCCTAACGATGACCGCTACCGCACCATCCTGGCGTAAACCAAACCCGCGCGGCGGGCACGCGGGTTGAGCGCAGAATAGCGGCCATTCCTCTTCCCGCCATCAGGAAGGGGAATGAAGCCGAGCACCCTTCCGACGAACGCACTCACTTCAACTCTCTGCCCGAAGCGAGTTCGATAGCAACCGGCTCTGAATCCATGAAGGTCAAATGGAGCGTGCCTTCTTCAAGCCACGCCTCTTCGAGAACATCACGACCGAAAGTCCATGGCGTCTCGCCGTTCTCGCGAAGGGCCGTGACGCCGATCTCATGGAACACAAGGACCAAACCAATGTCGGCTAGATGCACCATAAAATGGAATAGAAACTCCAGAGGGATCCGGTAAGCAACTCCTCCGGTATCCGCTCGGATCGCGATGACCTCTTCGTTTAATCCGAATAGTAGAAGTCCACGCCCGGGAAGCGGCAATATCTGAGGTTCGATGCCATGTCCACTGCTGCAAACGCCGACCGCGAGGCGTTGTTTTGTCGCTTCACAAAGCACGGGTCGAATTGTCGCAGAGAAGAACTCCTGCTCCGATTCTGCCGACTCTCCGATTACTAGTTGGCAGTCAAAAGCGGCAAGATACCCCTCCATTTCAGATCGAGACGCCCAGCGCCGGAATTCGATGCTCGACCGAGAAAAGCAGAGTCGCATTTAACGTCTTCCTCCGAACACCTTTATCGTTATTAACTTTGTGCCTTCCCAGACAGTTTCAAGTTTAACGCCACCGGTGGGCCCCATTAGGAACGATTCTCGAACGGTACGGCCGCCACTTTGCGACACGATGTTGCTGGAATCATTAAGCACGCGCCCAAGGTGCGACTGCAAGTACGTTCGCGCTTTGGGGGTGTCGTTCAGCCCGACCCGCCTCAACTCGTTAAGCATGCTGGTGGAGCGCTGAATGCTCTCGACTGTACCTTTCGCAAGCCCGAATAGGTAGTCGAGCTTCCGCCCAAGTTGGGGAAGTAGAGAATACGCTGCGGGACCGGCAGCAATGGCCAGTTCTTGTAACCCTGCTCCCCCCACGATGGCGCGATAGCCCATCCCGGCGAATCCACCGGTCGCGACGGCGGCGGTGCCAACCGCCGCCGAGTTCACCGCAGGCGCAGCCCGCTGCATGCCAAGAGCCACCGCAAGCAACAAATCCGACGGCGGCGCAATCTCCGCCACCGTCACCTTGTGGCCAACTCGATTCGAGGTCGCCTCCGCGCAACTCTGCCCCGGCCCGCCATCATCCGCGTAGCCCCCATCCGCCTGCTGTACACACGCCCGCCCCGTCGGATCCGAATACCGTAACGGATTATTCCTCGCATACGCATACAAATTCCAACTCAGCGGATACCCCACATCCTGATCCGCCAAATTCTCATCCGGCGTCACAAACCGCCCATACCCAGGGTTGTACTGCCGCGCCCCCATTTCATGCCCCGGCCACTCCCCGCTCTGGTCGTCCTTATACCCGCCCCCATACCGCCACTTCACCGTCGACGCCGCCGAATACACATCCCCGCTCCGTCCATTCTCCCACCCAGTCCCCGGAGTGATCTGCTCCCCAAACGGCATCACGTCATACCGCTTCACCACCGTCTGCGCCCCATCCACCACCAGTCGCACCGTCCCCACCGGGTCCCGGAACAGATAGCACGGCGCACACGCCGTCGTCGCACCCGCCCCATACTCCGCCGCCATATTCCCAAACACGTCATAAACAAAAACCGTCTCCCCAACCTGCGGATTCCACTTCTTCACCCGGTTCCCCAATCCGTCGTAAGAAAACGTGTTCTTGTTTGCCACCGAATTGTACGTGTACGTCGATTCCACTCGCTTTCCCATCGCGTCCCACGCCTCGTCCGCGCGAGTAATCGAACTCGCCACCGACGATTGCGCCGTCATCTGCCCCGCCCCGTCGTAGGCCCCTCCAAACGTCCCTGTGCTAAATCGGTTTGTCGCGGAACTAAACGCCCCACTCCCCGTCGGTTGCAAAATCAGAATCGGAACCGTCCCCGACGGGTCCACCCAGCGATTGCTATAGGAATCGTACCCATACGCCTGCCCATATCCCAGTCCCGTCCACGTCGTCCCCGCCGTCACCGTACACGTGCTCGAACCCACATTTGCCTCGCACGCCGTCGCCAATCGGTTCGCCGCATCGTACCGATAGTTGAAGTTCTGCATCTCATCGCTCGACGCCCGCACCGCGTACGCCGCCGCGTTCTGTATCATCGCGCCGCCTCGTTCATCCGTCAGTGTATAGCGCGTTCAGTTGATCCCCCCACACACTTCCACATCCGGCGGAATCGCCAAACACAGACCGGCACGGGCTAAGCCGCCGAATCGGTAGACGCCCTGCCGGCGCGTTGTCCGTTTGGAGTTTGCACATCCCAATCTCATCTCTCTCGTTCGATTCTGCCCGTCCGATCAGGCTTAGCCTCATTTGCGCGATAGCGCTTCTCGCGCGTGGCCGCTCAGTACCTCATCTACATCGTTCGCGGCGCGTTTCAGTATTTCCTCACGTGGGTTTCCGTGACTCAGCAAGCGAAAAAACGCTCTTCGCCGAACATAGGCTACCGTATCTTGAAGACCTCGCTCAAGCAATCCGACGCAGAATTCGTCTCGGTCCATGATCGAGTCGTAAACCTGCCATCGAACTTTAGGATTAGGCGACAAGACGAGTCGTCGAATTGTGTAAGTCGAAACCTCTGCAAATCGCTCCTTAAGAAAATCAGCCAAGCACTCGCCTTCCTCGGAAAGGGAGAATACAGCCTCTAGTAGAGCCAGTTCTTCGACTTGCAGGTCGGGTTCTACCAAAACGTCTTTTGCCAACCGCAATATCTTCGGCCAGTTCGGCGCATCCGTTTCCCAATCCGCCTCATCCTTGACTGCGGACGCGGCCCACTGACCCCACACCTTTAGCTCTTCTTCGAGTAATAACGAGCTTTCACGCATATCTAATTTCCCACCGGATTAGCTGGAACGATGTGCGCGCCTCCCCTCGAATCTCGGTCAATGATTCCCCGTGTCGTTGGGAGGCGCTGCCCTTGCGGCCCCACCCACGTTCCAATAGTCTCACCAAAATCCACAGCCTCCTTTTGATCGTTTATTCGCCGCCCCTTTCCAGCGAATCTGTCGAGTAATCCCTGAGGGTCGGAATGGGTGAACTCACCCTTCCCCTCCTGAAAATTTCTGTGCCCTCTGACGTGTTTGCCATGCTTGTCAGGGCGGATCGTTAGCTGACCGGTGCCGATGTGGGAGTTCGCCACAACCCCCATCAACAACGGTATCGGATTATTGCGAAGAAGCTGCCTCCAATCTCTGGCAGCCTTCATTCCCTCCTCAACCACGCTCCCATCCGAGGACAGCCTCCCCACCTCCGCCAGTACCCGAAATCCCCAATCTTCACCCAATTGATCCGTTGCCGCCGCCACCTCCACCCGCTTCGCTCTCGCCGTCATGAACTGCGAGAAATCGCAAGCGGTCCCCGCACCGTCATCCACAATCGACCCATCGCTATTGTGCACACACACCCGCCCCGTCGGATCCGAATACCGCAGCGGATTATTCCTCGCATACGCATACAAATTCCAACTCAGCGGATCCCCCACATCCTGATCCGCCAAATTCTCATCCGGCGTCACAAACCGCCCATACCCAGGGTTGTACTGCCG
>JAEUQC010000079.1 GCA_016789905.1 Bryobacterales bacterium
AAGCGCCTTGCCGGGAAACCCCAAATGCAACACCAACTCCCGCTGGGACACTGCTGGTCGCTCACCCCGCCGCCAAGCCCATCCAGCACCCGGCACGCTGCACGACTGCGGGGACATCGCCTTGGCGTGTCCCCCCTTTCCCGTACTTCGCAGCAACCCCGTACACCACGGCAGGGTACAGGTTGTGTAATCCGGCGCCGCCGGTGGCCGGTCTCATCTGTAACCCACGCCACAAGCCGCATGACGGGTAACCCCACATGCAACACGAAAACCCGGCGGGACTTGCTTTAGCACGTCCCAAGACGCGCGGCCTCTCCACCCCCGTGGTTTGCCCGCGCCCCGGGTGCCAGCGCTCAAACATGTCACGAAACGCCCTCCGCCAACACAATGCGGAAATGGCCAACCATCAACCAACCCTTCCGGACGCTGGTCTTGCTAAACCATCGCCAGCCATCCGGACCAGATCTTTGAAAATCGAACGAATCCCACCGCCTACCCGAATTACGGGTAGGCTCCGGCCTCGCGTCCGTACCGCCGCGCCAGTTCCGCCCACCACCCCTTGGCTTTCTTGGCCTCAAACGACGCCAGCACCGGCGCTAATATCTTCCGGCCCTCGCCCGCTGAGCCCCCACGCGCCAGCGCCCCGCCTAGCACAATGTCGTTCTGCTGGATCATCCAATGATCCGCCCGCACCACCGGCCGCAGCAGCCCCTGCGCCTCCCGTGCCAATATCTCCGCCCGCTCCCGCCGCCCCAGGTCCAGCATCCCCTGCGCCAGCAGCACTCGCGTGTATCCCAACTGCAACTTCGGCGCCGGCTCCAGCCGTTCCAAAGCCCCCAGCGCCGCTTCCAATATCGACACCCCCTCCCGCGCTTTCCCCTGCTCCAGCAGGATCGCCCCGTACTTCATCTGCGCGCTGATATGCGGCATCTTCCCTTCCCCAATCGTCCGAGCCTGCATCCCCACCACTTCCGCCGCTATCTTCGCCGCCGCGTCCAACTGCCCGTTCACCGAATACGCTATCGCCAGGTTCGACAGTGAACTCGCCAGTTCCGAACTCTCCTCTCCCAACGACTTTCGATACTGCCCATGCGCCTCCAGAAACGTCGCAATCGCCTCCTCGCCCCGATGCAGCGTCGTCTGCACATTCGCCAGGTTGTTCAGGCTCTGCGCCAGGTCCAAATGCCCGTCCGGATACAGCCTCCGCTTTACCGCGATCGCCTCCACAAAGGTCTTCTCCGCATCCGGAAAGCGCCCCTGCCGGAAATACAGCCGCCCCAAACTCGATAACGCCTGCGCCCGCGCTGACGGGCTCTTCGCCAGCCGCAGCGCTTCCTGATACGCCGCTTCCGCTTCCCCGTATTTCGACGCGTCCAACAACGCCGAGCCCAAACTCACCGCCACCGCGCCCCGGTCCCCAGCCCCCATCGCCGTCCCCTTCGCCGCCTCCTGGCACGCCGCCACCGCCTCCGCCGCCCGCGACGCCTGCCGCAGTTGGTTACATCGGTGCATCCACACCAGCGCCCGCGTCCGTTCATCAACCCCCATCGCCAACGCCACCGCCGCCGTCCCGGCCGTCTCTGCTTCCTTGTGCCGGCCAAGGTACTCCTCAGCCTCCGCCACCATCGATAGGCCACGCGCCAGCCGCTCCTGGCTCGGCTTCGCGCTCCTCTCCTCCAGCGCCAACAGCTCCCGGTACGCTCCCGTCGCCTTCTCGTACAGCCCCAAATTGAAGTACGCCTCCGCCATCGTCTCCAGCAGCGCTTGCCGCGTACTATCGTTCCCCAACGACCGCGCCCGCGCCGCCCCCAGGTCCAGCAACTGCCGCGTCGTCACCCGGTTCCCCTGGTTCCGCTCCGGATCCGCCGCCCCAAACAACTCCCGCAAAAAGCCCGATACCTCCTCCGCCCGGTCCCGTTCCAGCTCAATGCTCCGCTTCTGCACCGCCACGTACGCCAACCCGCCCAGCGCCGCCGCCAATAGCCCCAGCCCGCCCAGCGCCGGCACCGCATACCGGCTCAGCAGCTTCGCCGCCTTATAAGAAAACGCCCCCGCCCGCGCCTCAACCGGCTGCCCCCGCATGTACCGGTTCACGTCCTCGGCCAACTGCTCCGCCGTCGCATACCGCCTCTCCGGTTCCGTTCGCGTCGCCTTCTCCACAATCGCCTGCAAGTCCGCCGCTCGCTGCCCCGGCGCCAGTTCCCCCAGCATCAGCCCCAGTGAATACACATCGCTCGCCGTCGTCAGCGCCTTCCCCTCATGCTGCTCCGGACTCGCATACGCCGGTGTCAACGGCCCCACCCGCGTCATCGTCGCGTTGCCGCCGGCTTCCAACACCTTCGCAATCCCAAAGTCCAGCAACTTCACTTCGCCCGTCTCCCGGACCATCACGTTGCTCGGCTTCAGGTCCCGGTGAATCACCAGATGGCTATGCGCATGTTGCACCGCCCCGCAAATCGTCCGGAACAGTTCCAGCCGCTCCCGTAGCCCCTTCTCTTTGCAATACGCAAGCAGCGGCTGCCCGGCAATGTACTCCATCACCAGGTATGGCCGCCCATCTTCGGCCGAGCCCCCATCCAATAGCCGCGCGATATTCGGATGGTTCAACAACGACAGTATCTGCCGCTCCTGCGTGAACCGCCGGATCACCTCGTTCGTGTCCATTCCCCGGTTGATCAGCTTAATCGCTACCGTTTGCGCAAATCCTCCGTCCACGCGCGCCGCCCGCCAGACGGTCCCCATCCCCCCGCGCCCAACCTCTTCTATCAGCTGAAACGGCCCGATCAGCGGATTTTCTTCCATTCCCACAAATCTACTCTACCGGCCCCGCGATACGCTAATATCAATCCACGCCCGACGCCATGTTCCGAATCGTTCTTTTTCTAACGCTTGCCTTCCCCGCCCTCGCCGCGCCGGCCTTCCGAATCGTCACCCTTTCCGCACGGCCCGACATGGTCTCCGGCGGCGACGTCCTCGTGCGTGTCGATGTCCCCGATCACCTCCCACTCGCCGGCATCACCGTCAAACGCAATACCCAGGACATTACCGCCGCCTTCCGCTTCGACGCCGCCCAACACGCCCTCCTCGGCCTCGTCCGCGGCCTCCGCCTCGGCCAGAACTCGCTCGAAGTCTTCCAGGGTGCCGCCCTGCCAGCCGCCCAACTCCACCTCACCAACTTCCCCTCCTCCGGCCCCATCTTCTCGGGCCCCCAGCAGCAGCCCTTCGTCTGCCAGACCCAGACATTTAAGCTCCCCGATGGCTCCACCCTTGGCCCCGCCCTCGATGAGGATTGCTCCGTCAAGCCCGTCATCACCTACGTCTACAAGGCCCCCGGCGCCCGCGACTTCAAACCCCTGCCCAACCCGCGCCCTGCCGATATCGCCACCGTCACCACCACCACCGGCCAGTCGGTCCCCTATATCGTCCGCGTCGAAACCGGCACCGCCAACCGCGCCATCTACCAGTTCGCCGTCCTCCATGACCCAGCCGAACCCCTCGCGCCCCTCAAGACCTGGAACCGCCGCCTGCTCTACACCTTCGGCGGCGGCTGCACCGGCGGCTGGTTCCGCCAAGGCGCCAGCATGCCCACCGTCCTCAATGACTCCATCGTCGGCAAGGGCTACGCCGAAGCCTCCGCCACCCTCAATGTCTTCGGCAACAACTGCCAGGACGTGGTCGCCACCGAGACCATGATGATGGTCAAGGAACGCTTCATCGAAGCCTACGGCCCGCCTGCCTTCACCTTCGGCCGCGGCGGCTCCGGTGGCTCCTACCAGCAGATCCAGATCGCCGACAACTACCCAGGCCTCCTTGATGGCATCATCCCCAGCGCCACCTTTCCTGACGTCCTCGAAACTACCCAGTTCCTCATCGACGCCCAGTTGCTTCAGAACTTTTTCAATCGCGCCGGCGCCGCCTTCACCGATGCGCAAAAACTCGCCATCGCCGGCGTGGGAACCCTCGCCAATGTCTACGGCACCGCTTACGGCGCCGGCCGCATTCATCCTACAAAGTTCTGTCCCGCCGAACTCCCCGTCGAACTGCGTTACCACCCCACCGCAAACCGCGCCGGCGCCCGCTGCGACATCTTCGATCACACCGTCAACGTCTATGGCCGCGACCCGCTCACCGGCTTCGCCCGTCGCGCCATCGATAACACCGGCGTCCAGTACGGCCTCGCCGCCCTCAACTCCGGCGCCATCTCAACCGCTCAATTCCTCGATCTCAATGAGCGCATCGGCGGCTTCGACAACGATGGCAACCCCGTGGCCTCCCGCGCCGTTGCCGACCCAATTGCGCTCCGCGCGGCATACCAGACCGGACGTTCCACTTACGGCGGCAACGGCCTCGCCCGCCTCCCCATTCTCGACGTGCGCGCCTATACCGACATGACCGACAAAGGCGACGTCCACCAGAAGTACCACTCCTATGCCTTTCGCGAGCGGCTCCGCGCCGCCACCGGGACCACCGCCAACACGGTCATGCTCGTCTCGCCTTCCGGCCAGCGCGGCCAGACGATTGCGAATCTCGCCGTCGTCAAAATGGACGAGTGGCTCACCAACCTGACGAAGGACACCTCCAACACTCCAGTCATGGAAAAGATCACCCGCGCCAGGCCAGCCGACTTGACAGACGCCTGTTACGACATGGCCGGCAACCGCATCGCCGAACCCCAGACGTTCACCGGCGGCGAGTGCAACAAACTCTTCCCGACCTTTCCGCCACCGCGCATGATCGCCGGCGGACCGCTAGCCAACAACGTCCTGAAGTGCCAGTTGAAACCGATCGACCCTGCCGATTACGCGGCGTCATTTACCGAAGCCGAGCGCCAGCGTCTCCGCCGCGTCTTCCCCAACGGAGTCTGTGACTGGAAGAAGCCGGGCGTCGAGCAACAAAAGCCCCTCGGCACCTGGCTCCGCTACTAACGGGCGGCACCCGGTCCCTCGCCCCGCCCGGCTACCGGCCCCAAGCCCCTGCAACGCCGCGTTCGAGCCGATGGCCTCGCTTTGCCTACCGGCCCCACGCGCACCCTCGGCCTGCTTCCGCCGCACCCCCGCACCGGCCTCGATTCGGCCCGCAGGCCCCGCACGCACCATCAGCCCGTTTCCCGCCGCACCGCCGCGTCCCGCCGGATCCTTCCTACGCGCACCATCGGCCTGCTTCCGCCTCACCCCCGCACCGGCCTCGATTCGGCCCAAAGGCCCCACGCGCACCATCAGCCCGTTTCCCGCCGGATCCTTCCCACGCGCACCATCGGCCTGCTTCCGCCGCACCCTGCACCGGCCTCGATTCGGCCCAAAGGCCCCACGCGCACCATCAGCCCGTTTCCCGCCGCACCCTCGCACCGCCGCGTTCGACCCGGCGGCCTCGGTCCGCCCTACCGACCCCATTCGCGCCGTCGACCTCCTAACGCCGTCACATTCGTCCGGCACGAGCCGACAGTTTGACCTGCAAATCCAGACTCACCCGCCAGCTACCCCGCGGCGGCGAGGACTTCCTTCCATGGCCGCACACCGGCGCGCGCCGCCCAGGCGTCCCACTTCGCCGCCAACGCGCGGACACGGTCCGGAAAGCGGCCGGCAAGGTCCTTCTGCTCCGTCCGGTCGTCGCGGAGGTTGTATAGCTCCCACTCACCGGGGAACTTCGCGACCAGCTTCCAATCGCCCTCGCGCACGGCCCGGTTCCCCTCATGCTCCCAGAACAGCGCGCGCACTGACCCGGGCGCGGCGCCACGCAACAGCGGCGCAAGCGAGCGGCCCTCCATCGGGTGGATCTTCTCGCCCTTATAACTCTCCGGATAGCGGCCGCCGCCCAGGTCCACGCACGTCGCCATGATGTCCACCAGATGGCTCGGTTCCGCCACGAAGCCGCCGCGGCCCTTCGCGATGCCGGCCGGCCAGTGCGCGATCAACGGCGAGGAGATGCCGCCCTCGTGGACCCAGTGTTTGTACAGCCGGAAGGGAGTGTTGGAGGCGTTGGCCCAAGGCAGCCCGTAGCTCTGATAGTCATCATCTTTGCCGGGCAGGATGGCCGGGTTGTTCCCAAAACGAACCGGCCGGCCGTCGCGCGTCTGCCTAGGGACGTGCCGCGCGTTGCCCGCGCCGCTCAGCTCTTCGGCGCAGCCGCCGTTATCGGCCAGAAAAAGAATGAGCGTGCTGTCCAGTTGGCCCATCGCCTTGAGCTTGGCCACGATGCGGCCGACACCCTGGTCCATCCGGTCCACCATGGCTGCATAGACCTCCATGCGGCGCTCCATCCAGGCCTTGTTCTTCTCGTCGGCCCAGGCCGGGGCCTTTTCGTCGCGGGCCGTCAGCGGCCACTTCTTGTCCACCACGCCCAGCGCGATCATTCGCTTGTGGCGCTCGGCGCGGAGAGCGTCCCACCCTTCGGCGTAGCGGCCCTTGTACTTGGCGATATCGCTATCGAACGCATGCATCGGCCAGTGGGGCGACGTGAAGGCGACATACATGAAGAATGGGTCGGCGCCGGCCATTTCGCCGAGGAACTTTTCGGCGTGGGAGACGATGGCGTCGGTGTAATAGTAGTCTTTCCCCTCGGCGCGGATGGGTTCGTTTCCATCGGTTAGGGTGACCGGGTCATAGAAGCTCCCGGCCCCATGGATGGTGCCGTAAAAGCGTTCAAAGCCACGCTGGAGGGGCCAGTTGTGCTTGGAATCGGTGACCGGGGTGACGTGCCATTTGCCGGACATGGCGGTGCGGTAGCCGGCCAGGCGCATGGCCTGGGCGATGGTGACGCAGTGGCCGTTGAGGTCGCCGCGGTAGCCAGGGAGAGATGGCTTGCCGGAATCCACCATGTGCCCGATGCCCGCCTGGTGCGGGTAAAGCCCGGTGAGGAGGGAGGCGCGGGTGGGGCAGCAGCGGGCACCGTTGTAGAACTGAGTGAAGCGGAGACCGTTCTTGGCCAGCGCGTCGATATTGGGAGTACGGATCTCGCCGCCGTAGCAGCCCAGGTCGGAGAAGCCCATATCGTCGGCCATCATCACGATGATGTTGGGGCGCGTGGCGGTGGCCGCGGGCAGCGTGGAAGCCGTCAGGGCGCGGAGAAAGGCACGGCGTTGCATGAAGCCACTACTCTAACCGAGGCGGACGTCGTAACACCACAGGCAGCCGAGGTCGCGGATGTACATGCGGCCGTTGGCGACGACGGGGTAGGTCCAGGCGCGCTCGCGGGCGTCGCGGCGGCGGGGTTTGTTCGGGGGCGTGAAGCGGCCGCGTTCCCGGTAGGCCTCGGTTGTCGCCTCCACCAGCGCTACTTCGCCGGACTCGGCGTGGTAGTAGAGCCGGTCCTCCGCCCACAGGACGGCGCCGGGGCCGAGCCCCGCGTCCTGCCAGTGGATCTTGCCGGTGGAGAACTCGGCGGCGACGGGGCCCTGTTGGTTCGTTCCGTAGATTACGTCGCCGATGAGCACCTGGCCGCCGAGCGAGTTGGGCATGTCGCGGCCGAGATAGACCTGCTCAACGGTGACGCCGTCGCCGGCGGCGGTGAGTTGGATCAGCCCGCCATTGAAACGGCGGGCGTTGGTCGAGTAGATGTAGTTGCCCTTGGCGATGGGCGAGGCGATGTTGGCCGGGCCGCCGGCGGTGCCGGTGTAGCGCCAGAGGAAAGCGCCGGTCTTGGCGTCGACGCCGACCACGCCTTTATCGAGGAATTGGACGTATTGGCGGCGTCCGGCGGCGGTGGAGACGATGGCGGAGGAGTAGGCGGCTTTGTCGCCGCCGGGGATGGCGGACTTCCAGAGCGTGGCGCCGCTGGCTTTGTTGAGCGCAACCATGGTGGCCGCGGCCCCGCCGGGGGTGACGATGACGGCGTCGCCGTCGACGAGCGGAGACTCGGAGAACCCCCAGGTGCCGGGCGCGCCGTTAAAGTCTGAGCGGAGGGACTTGCGCCAGACGAGTTCGCCGGTGGCGGTCTTGAGGCAGGCGAGATCGCCGTCGGAGGAGAGGGCATAGAGGCGGTCGCCGTCTAGGGTGGGTGTGGAGCGGGCCATCGGGTAGGGCGGCTGCTGGTTGGGGTTGCCGACGGGGCCGAGGCGGTAGCTCCAGGTGGCTTCGCCGTCCTTGATGGCGAGCGCCTGGACGAACTCGTCGTCCAGGCCATGGTTGCTGACGGCGTAGGCGAATGAGCCCGCTATGGCCACGGTTCCATAACCGTCGCCGATGTCGGGCTGCTGCCAGAGGAGCTTGGGGCCGGCTTTGGGCCACTCTTTCAGCAGCCCCTTTTCCGCCGAGACACCGGTACGGCCGGCGCCCCGGAACTGGGTCCAATCGGCGGCGAGCCCGGAAAACGAACCCAACAGAAACAGCCGTCGATCCATGGTGGCTCCTACTTCTTTGCGGGCCGGGCCCAGGGCGCTTTGCCACGGGGGCGGGCCGGTTCGTGCAGTGCGCGGATGCGCGCGAGGGCCTGCAGTTGAATGTCGACACCGCGCTCGAAGACGCCGCCTTCCTTGAGGAGCGTCTGTTGCAGATCGGGCACGGCGATGGTTTGCACGCTGGTTCCTTTGCTGACCGCCATGGCGGCGGCGATGCCGGCGGCGTGGCCGAGGATCATGTACTGCGGCTCCATGCGCATGCTGGAATAGACCACGTGGCTGGCGGAGAAGCAGACAGGCACCAATAGGTTGGCGGCTTCCGACTCCTTGGGGACGAGGACACGGTAGGGAATCTGGTAGGGCTGGACGGGCACTTCCATGTTGCCTTCGTTGAGTACGATGCCTTCCTTGGTGACGTAGCGCTGGACGTTGTGGGAGTCCGAATTGTAGCTGCCCATGCCAATGACGTCGGGCTTCTTCAACTCTGTTTGCAGGTCCTTCTGGGTGGCGACGAAATCGCCGACCATGCGGCGGGCCTCGCGGACGTAGAGCTGATTGGGCCAGTTGGCGGTGTCGGTGAACTCATCCTTGGCGAGGCCCCATTCGCTCATTTCGGCGCGGAGAGCGGCGGGTACCCGGGGATCGTTGGCGAGGAAATAGTAGAGGCCCTGTTGATAGTCGATGTGGTCCTGCCAGATCTTGGCGCGGGTGGCGTAGCTGCCTTCGGGATAGTCGTAATTCTTGCCGATGTAGTCGGTGGAGAAGCCGCCGCGGTTGTTGAGATCGGCCTTGCCGTTGGGGATGATGCGAATGAGGCCGACTTCGTTGACGGTGAGCGGGCGGCCCATGTACTCGGTCATGGCGGGGAGATAGCGGGCGAGCAGTTCGTAGCGCTTGGGGTCGTAGCCTTTGGGCTTGGGCCAGGGGACGCGGTTGGACGGAACCTTGGTGGCGATGACGCGGAAGTTGTAGGCCTGGATCTTCTTGTCGGCGGAACCGGGCGCGGCGAGCGGTTCATCGGAGATCTCGGGGAGGAGCTTGCCGTTCTTGTCGCGGGCCGGAATGTCGACGGCGAACTGGTGATTCTCGGTATGAGACTGGACGCCCGCGAGCGATTCTCCGTACTGGGCGGAGCCTTCGCGGCCATAGGTATAGCTGACACCCGCCTGGGCCATCAGATCGCCTTCGTAGCTGCAGTCGGCGAAGACCTTGCCTTCAAAGCGGGCGCCGTTTTCAGTGAGGACAGCGACGACCTTGTTGCCCTGTTTGACGACGCCCTTCTTTTCGACCAGCCGGTGGCCGGTGAGGAGCGTGACCTTGGCGTCGGCAAGCATCTGGCGCATGATCTTTTCGCCGGCGCCGGGTTCGGGCATCCAGGCCAACTGCTGCAGGTGGCGGTCCATCTGGTAGTGCTTGCCGGCGCGCCAGTAGAATTCGAGCGCCATGCCGCCGATGACTTCGATCTTGCCGACGTCGGTACCGGAGAGGCCTCCGGTGACCATGCCGCCGACGTGCTGACCGGGTTCGAGCAGCACGGTGGAGAGGCCATGGCGGGCGCCGGCGACGGCGGTCATTACCCCGCCGGCGGTACCTCCGTAGACGACCAGATCGTAGCTCCACGCCGCCGTGGCGAGCGCGAGAAAACCAAATATGCGGAACATATCCCTCACCGTTTCTTGAGTGCGGTCCGGGGGATGACGAGGGCCATCGAGCCGCGGGCCGTCACAACTTCATACTTCCCTTGAAAGGCTATCAATAAATGGGCGGCCCATTCTTCGAGGCCGTGGTCGGACATGAGGTATTGGACCATGTCGGTGGTAGCCATTTCGAGGGCGCGATCGAGGGAGGACTGGAATTCGGGCTGGGAGCCGATGCTGATGATGGCGTCAGCGGTTTCGACGCGGGGGCCGGTGAGCTTGGCGTTCTTGCGAACGGCAACGGAGAACTCGACGTCCATGGAGGTTTCGACGCCATTGCCGGTGGGTTCGCCATCGCCCTGCAGGGCGTGGCCATCGCCCAGGAAGAGCATGGCGCCCGGGTGGTAGACAGGGAGGAGAACGGTCGCGCCTTCGCCGATGCGGTTGTAGTCGATGTTGCCGCCATAGGGGCCGGAGGGGCTGGAGGTGGGGGCCCAATCGCCGGCGGCGGCGACGCCGACGCAGCCGAGCATGGGTTTGGCGGGGAACTCCATGGCGATGGCTTTGCTGCCGGGTTCGCGGAGGCGGACGAGGTTGTTGACGCGGTCGAGATCCCAGGGGACGTAGTGGGCGAAGCCTTTGCGGACGAGGTCGCGTTTGTAGATGGGCGGGTAGGTCTTTTCGATGTAGTCCGGCGTCATGGCGAAGAGGCCGAGGCGGTAGCCGGAGTAGCCCCAGTCGCGGTTGAGGCGGACTTTGTGGAAGGTGATGGCGACGGCGTCACCGGGCTCGGCGCCTTCGATGTAGAAGGGTCCGGTGAGCGGGTTGGGGCCGTCGGTGACGGCGTTGCCGAGGTGGTCCTTGCCGCTGGAATCGAGGGTGCGGGTGGTGACGCGCTCGGCGGGTTTGATGCGCTGTTTGACGGGGTGTTTATGGAAGAAGGTGCGGTAGTAGGTTTCGGGTTGGGCGTGGAGGGAGAGGGCGAGGAAGAGCAGGAAACGCATAGTGGGAGTATAGCTGGCGGTGGGGCAGGTTGATGAAACACCAGGCGGGGGAGGAGGCGTCGCAGCGGAGGAGCCAGTGCTGCTTGCCGGCGCCGATGAGCCGTTTTAGGACGGAACGGGCGGGTTCGTTTTTCGCTGAGAACTCGGCAGGTTCAAGGCCCCAAGGGATGCCGGCGACGAAGGGCTGGCAGCAGTGGACGCGGGCGCCGGATTGGCGGGCGAGTTCTTCGGCCATGAGATTGGCGCTGGCGGCGATGGGGCGGGTGCCAGCGGGAATGGTGACGAGCCGGTCGAGCAGGGGCGTGACCGGTGCGCCTCGGACGTGGGTGGGGATGATAGAGTACCAATCGGCATCGGATTGTAGGCGGTATTTGATGGGGAGCGCGGCGTTGGCGGTCTTCACGATGTCGGCAACAAGTTGGGAGGGACTGGCTGGGGCGAGTTGGTCGGTTAGCCTGAAAGTGACAGTGAGGCGGCCGGCGGTGACGGGATGGCCGGGGCCTGGATCCTCGACGTTGATGCGGAGGCCGTATTTAACGGCGAGGGTCTTGGCAGCCATGTCGATAGGGCGCGGGCCGTTGACTTCCAAGGTTGCCGTGAGGTTGCGGACGCGGATCTCACCCAACTCCGGATTCTGGGCCATGCTCGCCGCGGCGCACGACAGCAACGCGACTAGCAGGCGATATGGCATTCCCCTATTAGACTCCATGCCGCAGGGAGGAGACGGATGTGGGTTGTTCACTGGCTTGGCGTAGCATGCTCCAGAACGAGATATCTGCCGATGGACTGGGGCTAACAAGAAGAGCCCTGCGTCGGTACCCGGCTGTAAACATTGCCGCGAAGATCGCGGCTCAGTTCGCTCACTTTCTGAATATCCGCTTCTAGCTGCTGCCGCGCGATCAATGCGTGGATTGCCACCCGCAGTCCTTCATCGGGTTGGACGTCGTCGAGAACAACGCGCATGGCGTCTAGCAGACGCAACGCAGCCCGATCCAGATCCGGTATCGTGCGCAGCCGTTCGGTATGACCGTGCTCACAGCGGATTCTCTGTAGGCTCTGAAATGAAAGCCAGAAACTCCTTCCCTAAGACAGTTGCTTCGATAGTCAACTCTGATTCACCCGACGCGGTATTTTTACTTGGGGCGGTCATTGAACCCGTGGTCCTGTCTAAGGTGAGCAAGTTGGCGGCCTCTAGATCATTGAGAACCAGGTTGATGACCTGCTCTGTTAAATCCTTGTTCCCCTCAGACAATTTAGGCATCGCCTTCATTACCAGATGGGCTGCCTGCATCTTCCACCCGTTAGGCAACAGCGGAATAGATTCATCATAATCTTTGAGGTAATGCCGGGCGTCATTCCAAAATCGAAGTATGGTCAGATGGAGGACCGTAAATCGGTCGATGAGAGCCAGAAACAACGTTTGGTGATCAGCATCGTCTTCCCGGCCTAACGCAGCATTGAGCACCGCATTCCGAAGTGCTTCCAACTTTTCCTGCTGATGGTTCTTCAAGGCGGCTTGCGTGGCCTGAGCGAAGGCGGAAACGAAAGCGTCGCTCTTGGCCAGTTTCTCTGGCGTTAGCCCATCTACCCTCTCACTCAATTCATTAAGTTTCACTCGAGTCGTTTCAAACCATTCCGTCAGGCGTTGTCCGCGCTTGGGCGCGGTGATGACATCGAAAAGAGTGGCCGCTGGCCCCAAGAATGGAAAGGCAAGGCCTAGAACTTTCGTCAGCGCCAATGCATGGTCATAGGCAGCATTCTTTTCTGGTGCTGGCGCCAAAGGCCGTTTCTCAATACCGATGGGATTCATGCCTGATTTTTCAATGAAAAGGGATGCGTTTCGGCAACCTTCTTTACATCAGTTGATGGGGCGGCTGCTCGCATAGGTAATCATCCAGCCGGTGATGATCCTTCCGCTCGCATTTAAACCAGCAATTTCTTTGGATAAAGACTGGTAATCGGTACCTGTAAGGCTTGAACTGGAACTTAGGATACTAGTCAGGGGCGGTACGTCCCTCGACCCACTGCCGATCAGTCGGCTGTTTGCTAAAGGGCCGAATTTATCGATGCGAGATAGAAATTCAGTGCTCGTGGACAAGACCGATGAGGACAGGCCAAATCCAGAGATGCTGGTCGGAGTATCACCGAAGCTTATGGAAGGACCAGCGCTGAGGGAAGGGAAGTCGGTCGTCATTTTGGATAGAATGCCCATCGTAGCGTCAGTTTCCCCGGGTAAGATCATAAAGGGTTGCGTCTTAGAAAGACTCACACCGGTCAAATCCAGCCGATGTTCCACGTTAGCGGTGATGTTCAGGTAAGAATATTGATTCCACGAGGGAAGACGTAGCGCCGTACCGCCGATTGAATCAATGCCTCTCGTGAGGTCGGCATTGGCGGATAGGGTAAGGGCCAATGCATCGGAAGCATAGGGGAAAGTTGGTCCCAGGGATGCCCCTGGGATTGGATAATGTAAGGATGTATTCGCGCTCTCCGACCACGAAGGCTTGGGAACCGAGGCCGGATTAATCACTTCACCTGAGACAAGGAGAGCTAGACTCGATGGCCTATAGGGCGAGATTGAGGTGAGGGCATCGCCGACGATGGCAGGAAAAGACAAAGGGGCAGCCGAAATTCCAACAATGCCCAAATCCTTTACGGACGATGAATAGATTGCGCCGGTGCTACCCACATAACGTGCAGAAAGTGAAGGGAAAAGATTACTCGGGCCTTCGCAGTAATAGTTTATCGTCACATTGCCGGTGACGCTATGGATGTTTGGGCTTCTGTCGCCGCGCGAGACAAGCTTGCCCTGCGCAGAGACGACGGCTATCGAGACGAGGAGGAGGATTAAACATTTCATTAGTTTTTGTCGCTCCGTTTCTCTGACGCGCCCGCCGGAGGTGTGCCGTATCGGATTTCGATATTCCCCTCGACTCCGCTGAGGTTTGGGCTTTGCGCGCCGTAGGACGTTTGGGACGACGCACTAGGGGCTGAAGGCGAGGGGGGGATGTTTTTCGGCGCGGCTTCTTGGATTTTCATGACCGAAGAGTCGAACTGAATAAGGACATCTCGCTTCGCTTTGCTTATATTCGGACTCTGGACGCCATATGCGGTCTGAACTGGCGACGGCAGCGCTTTCATCTTTCCGTGGAGGAGAGGTGCTTCAATGGTTTCGGGGCGAATCTTCGGGACCGAAATAGCGGGGGGTACCGGGGATTCTTGGTTAAGTGTACCGACGATTTGGGAAGTACCCAGGATTCCACCTACAAAAATCAGGATTTGTAGAGCTGCGTTGAGAATCTGGGGGAGCTTTCCGGCGGGCGAGTCGACGACTCGCTGTAAAAGAGATGGCTGTGATTTCTTCTTCGGCATGAAATGGCACCTCAATAACATTATACCGAGGTCACAGTATCTCCTTCCCGTTCCATTCTATGGCGTGATAAAGGGCTCTAGTGCAATGTCAGTGTCGAAGGCGAAGCTAGGGGTGCGGAAGATGCATCTTCCCGGGCCCCACGCGACTGAATACACCGCTTCGACTCGCGACGGGGTGCTGATTCTTGAAGACGTTGCCGCCGGAGGGTCCGGGTTCTCTGAGGTTGCCCTATATCGCCCGGACCACCGATAACAAGCAGCTCGGACTACAAAAGCCCCGGCACCTGCCGGGGCTTTTGTAGCGCCAGCCTAAGTTCCAGAAAATGACTGCCATATCCCAAGAGTTCCGAAAGCGTACGTCTGCATGGCGGATTCGCCACTACGAGATACCGCAGTCCTTCCTATTCACAGCCCTAGTAGACGCCACTCCTCGGGGAAAATGCGGATGTGAGCGGCTTCCATGCCCTGGGGGCGGGCGGGCCAATGGTTCAACACACCACCGAGGGCGGCACGGGCGGTCTTGTCGCCCAGGTGGAGTTGGAGGGCGGAGCGGTAGCGGGGTTCGGCGTAGGTGGAGAAGTTTCTGTTGATGCCGGGGAGGAGGGCCGCGGCGAGGCGGACTAAGAGTTCTTGGACGGTGCGGAGTTCGAGCGAATCGGGTTCCATCCAGGTGAGGTCGATTACCTCGACGAGACGGATCTGTCCGGCGGCGGCGAGGAACTCGTCCTTGTTGGGGCTCTGCTTGAGGTGCTCGAAGATCGTCTCGTGACCGCGGAGGAGGCCGGTGGTGACGCGGATTTCCGAGTGCGGGTGGCCGGGGGCGAACTCCGGGAATTGCGTTAGCGCCTGGCGGATGAGTTGCGTGTTGGGATGGGGCGGGACGCTCGGGATCGGCATGGCGGGCAGTTTGGCGCCGAAGAGCTTGGCCCAGTTGCGGGCCGTCGGGCGATGGAGGAGGAATTGGCGCATGGTTTGATAGAGATCGCCATGGAGTTGGGTGCGTGTCGCTGGCGGCGGATGACCGTTGGCGAGAAGGGTCTCCAGGCGTTTGCGGGCGTCATGCAGGCGGCGGCGGAGGGTGCCGGCGGGTACGCCCAGAAACTGCGCGGCGGCATCGTGTGAGTAGCCTTCGAAGTAGACGAGCGCGATGGCTTCGCGGAGCTTTTCGGGGAGTTGGCGCACGGCTTGATGGAGTGCTTCCTGGCGCTCGTAGCGCAGGAGGATTTGGTCGGGCCGGTCTTGTTGGTCGGCTGGGTCGACGGCCGCTTCTGGCGGCGGGGGCACGGCGGCGCCGGCCTTGCGGATGACGATGGTCCGGAGCCACCCCGGAAATGCCGACGGATCGTGTAGGGTGCCGATGCCGGTGAGCGCCTGGCAGAAGGCCTCGGAGGCGGCATCCTCGGCATTGGCCCAATCACCAGTGACGCCGAAGGCGGTGGCGCGGGCGGCGCGCCAGAAACGGGTGAAGAGTTCCGCGGTGGCGGCGGGGTCCCCGTGTTGGACCCGGGTTATGAGCTCGCTATTTGTTGGCTCCGTCATGTTGCGGATTAGTGCGGGGGACGGGCTGATTTGTTCGGAGAATTGTTTGCAACAGGGCGGATTCCTGGGTGGGGAGCACGGTGCGGAGGTCGATTACTAGTTGGTCCTTTTCGACGCGGGCGATGACTTGGCGGGCGCGGAGCTTGCGCTCCAGCTTGTGGGCGGGGCCGGGGAGAGCAATGAGGTATGACGGGAGAGACTGGTCCGGCGTGCTGCCGCCGCCGATTACGGACTCGCCGTCGATGACTCGCGCGCCTTCTACTTCGCTCGCGAAGGCTTCGGCACGGAGCCGGATTTGCTCCTTCGTCAGGCGGATCATCGCCAAGGCTGGAATGGCGTCCAGATCGTCAAATAACAGCGCGCGGAGGGTTTGCTCCATCGACTGGAGTTGGAGTTTATCGAGGCGCAGGGCGCGGAACATCGGGTTGCGGCGCACCTTGGTGATGAGCTCCTGCTGCCCACTGATGTAGCCGGCCTGCGGGCCGCCCAGGAGTTTATCGCCAGAGAATGTCACCACCGCCACGCCGGCGTTAATGCTGTCCTGCACCACTGGTTCGTTTACTCCGTAGGGCTTCAGGTCAACCAGGGCGCCGGAGCCCAAGTCTTCGTAGACGGGAACCTTCAGGCTGGTCAGTTCGGCGAGAGTTGGTTTGGCGGTGAAGCCCGTTATGTGAAAGTTGCTCGGGTGGACGCGGAGGAGAAGCGCCGTTCGGGCAGTGATGGCGTTGGCGTAGTCGGCAATGGTTGTTTTGTTGGTGGCTCCGACTTCGATTAGCTTCACGCCGGCGGCGCGCATGATGTCGGGGATGCGGAAGCCGTCGCCGATTTCGATGAGTTCGCCGCGGCTGACGATTACTTCCTTCCCTTTGGCGAGCGCGTGGAGGACGAGGAAGACGGCGGCGGCGTTGTTGTTGACCGTAATGGTTGGCGCGCCGGTGAGCCGTTCGAGAATAGGCCCGCAGTGGTTGTCGCGCTTGCCGCGCTTGCCGGTGGCGAGATCGTACTCGAGGTTGCTGTAGCCTTCGATGGG
>JAEUQC010000091.1 GCA_016789905.1 Bryobacterales bacterium
TGGCGCAAAAGCCGGTGAGCCATTATCCGTTCTCAGCACACGCGACGGCCTAGCCGAGGCGTTCATCCCGGCAGGAGACGTGAAATGAGGACGCACCTCTTTGCAGTTGCGGCGGTTCTGGCCAGCCTGATGCCGGCCGCGGCCCAGACCAGCGCGCCGATTCAGATCCGGGTTCGTCAGCAGGATAGCGTCTTTATCGTTCCGAATGGTTCGACATTGAATATGGCCGCTACCGCCGTTGGGAAGCCGGTTTCACTCAGTATTACGATCACCTATCAGGGCAATACCACCGCCCTTTTCTCAGCGCCCCCCGCGTTGGTCGGCTCCACGGCGTTTACGTTCAGCTCCATTGGGGAACTTCCGCTTACGCTGCAACAGAACAGCTCTTTCACTTTCAACGCCATTTATACACCGGTCTCGGCGACAACGGCTGGTGCGCAGGTGTCCATCGGATATACCGAAGCGGGGCTCATTCCGGGTTCCCCTTCCGTTGCCGGCAACATCCTGCTTAACCTGACCGGAACCACTCCGGACATATCCCTAAGCTACGCTCTATCGGCAAACGCCAACGTCGTTCCCATCGCTACGGGCGGCACGCTTTCCTTCGGCGAAATTCCGGTAAACACTACGCCAACCGCTACTTTCATCATCCTGAACCGTGGTGGCGGCTCAGGTCCGGTCACTTCAGTCGCCATCACCGGCGAGGCGTTCCAACTCGTCTCCCTCCCGCTCCTGCCTGCCACATTGGCAGGGAACACCGCTCTCCAATTCGGCATACGGTATTCGCCTAAAAAGATTGGACCAGACACCGGTTCGCTGCGGATCACTCTCGGCGCCGATTCAGCTACGATCACCCTGCAAGGGTCGGGAACTGGCTCTACTTTTTCTTACGAGTTGCTTCCGGAAACCGGTGATCGCACCGAAATTCAGCCCAATCAAAGCATTGCCGTCCCCGATACGGCCGTGGCTGGCCGGTTTAGCTACATTGTGCAGGTGCGCAACAACGGCAATGCGCCGGGTCCGGTGAATATCATCAGCGTTTCTGGCGTGAACTTCGTCCTTGCCGATTTACCGTTTCTGCCCTTCACGCTCGCTCCCAATGAATTTCTTAGCTTTACGCTCACTTTCCAGCCCACCCAACCCGGACGGCTGACGGGGCGGCTTCGAATCGGCAACGACGTATTCGATCTCGCCGGTACGGGCATCGGCAGCAAACTCACCTATTCCTACAACAATGGGACGGTGGCCACAACGGTGCAGAGCCCTGGCGCGGTGCTGTTCAGTCCGTTGCCGGTCGGCCAGTCGGTCATCACACGCTTTGAAATCAAGAATGAAGGCACAGCGGCCGCCGCCATCAACAGCATTGGCATTTCGGAGACGCGAGGAGTTTTTCGATTGGAGACGCCGCCACAACTACCGGCTTCTCTCGATCCCGGCGCTACACTTGCGTTCAATATCGCGTTCACCCCCGCCGTAACGGGATTGTCGACCGCGCAGCTACTGGTCGATACACAGATTTTTACGCTCTCCGGTTTTGCTTCTCAACCGCCGCCGCTGCCCGGTTTCCAGTTTAGTGGAGCTACTGGCACAGTGGATGCCTTCCAGCAGCCTGGAGTTCGCCTGACGCTGCTCGATCCCTATCCCATTGCAGTGCAGGGAGTGCTAACGCTTACCATCGAGTCCGAGTCTTTCTCCGCCGATCCGGCGGTGCAATTCTCCTCCGGTGGGCGGTCTGTGACGTTCACCATCCCCGCCAATACAACCGAGGCTGTCTTTCCCAATGGCGCAAAGGAAATCCGGTTGCAGACAGGAACCGTGGCCGGTGTGCTTACCCTCACCCCGTCTTTTGCCACCCAGTCTGGCCTGGATCTCACGCCGGCTCCGGCTGCCAATAAAACCCTCAAGTTAACCGTTCCCCGGCGGGCACCTGGGCTGGTGAGTCTTCAAGTGGCGGCCAGAAGCGCCGATTCCGTAACACTTCTCATCACGGGGTTCACCACTACCCGGTCCATTCGTAATGCGGAGGTCCAGTTTACCGGCAAAGCCGACGCCAAAATCGCCGAGACCAGGTTTACTCTCGATCTCGGTACAATTTCGACGGCATGGTTCCGTACAACCGCTTCGGAGCCTTTTGGCGGTCAGTTCTCGCTTACGATTCCATTCACCTTCCGCGCTTCCACTGCCGTCACACAGCCCATCATCGATAGCCTCGAATCCGCGTCGCTCACCGTTACAAATGAGGCCGGTACGTCGAATCGCTTGAGCGTCCCCCTGCAATAGAATGTACCAATCGTTCTATTGTGGTTTCCTCTGAGAGATTGTTAACCTAGGTAATTACCTTCTCCAGAGGATGGGGAAAAGCGTGTCTCCCGCAGTCCACCCTCGCAAAATTGTATTCATAAATCAGTTTTATTGGCCAGACAACGCCCCTACAGCGGTTCTGCTCGATCAGACAGTCCGCCACGCAACCGGCCAAGGGCACGAAGTCACCGTGATCTGCGGCAGGAGCGGATATGTGGAGGGCTCCAGCGATTCGCCTCCCGCGGCCCGTATCTGTCGCGTTCCCAGCCTTCCTTTTTCCCGAAATCCAATCAGCCGTCTAATGAGTTGGGGATCGTTTCTCCTTTTCGCCACAGTGCGGCTGATCGCATTGGGCCGGGCCGATGTCATTGTGACGATGACGACCCCGCCGGGGCTCTCCATCGTCGCCGCTCTCCTGAAGCGACGCCGTGGCGCCAAACTCTGGATATGGGAGATGGACGTGTATCCCGATGTCGTTATCGCCACCGGAGGGCTATCCGCCGGATCGTGGATAGCAAGACTTCTACAACGGGTCTTCACTTGGTCCAGGCGGCGCGCCGATGGCATCATCGCGCTCGGACACTGCATGAAGGAGCGTCTGATCGCTGCCGGTGTGCCGGCCAATCGGATTCATATTGCACAGAATTGGGCCACCGATCCAGGAATAGCGACTTTCTTGACCCCGGATTTGCCTCCTTTGCGCATTCTCTATTCAGGCAACCTTGGTATGGCGCACGAAGTGGATACAATCGACGCCGTTTTAAAGAGCCTGGCCAATGAGCGTGGCATCGAATTTGTATTTGCGGGTGGTGGCGCGGCCAGGGCTGGATTGGAACAGCGATGCCACGACGCGAAGATTTCAAACGTTACCTTTCAATCCTATGGAGACCCTCAGACCTTTGCGGATAACCTTCGATCCTGCCATGTGGGTCTCGTTACTTTGCGCGAGGGCTGCGTAGGAACGGTGGTCCCAAGCAAGGTCTACTCCCTCATGTCAGCCGGGCGGCCCATCCTGTTTATAGGCCCAAAGAATGCTACCCCGGCATCGCTAGTCGTGGAACATCACTGCGGCTGGCAATTCGACCCGGGCAAGGCCCCGGAAACAAGCGCGTTCCTGCGCTCCCTTGCCACAGATCGCCAGCGAATCGCCAATGCGGGCGAAAACGCCAGGTTGGCCTTCGAGCGCCACTTCAGCCGCACCCGCGGAACAGAGCGAGTTTTGCGGACACTTCTGGGCACGCCATGCTAATCCTGTTTGACCTCGCGGCAGTGGCGTTTCTAATCTCACTGCTTCTGACTCCCTTCGTACGGGACTATGCCATAAAACGCCAGTGGGTTGACCGGCCAGACCAGGGCCGGAAGCTCCATGCCCGCCCTATCCCCAGGCTGGGAGGTATAGGCATCGCCATCGCCTATCTAGCCGCTCTCGGCCTCAGCCTCATAGCGCCCTACAAGAACCTTCCGTTCGATCTGCCGAAAGCTCTCGACGCCGGAATCCGTCTATTACCGGCGGCAGTGACCATTTTTGCCGTCGGGTTGATCGACGATATTTTTAATCTACGCGCCTGGCAAAAGCTGGTTGGCCAAGTCCTGGCATCGATAATGGCCTATACGGCCGGCTTCGGTGTGCTCAGTTTCCAGGGCGACCAACTTCCGGTGTGGATCAGCTTGCCGGTGACGGTCTTCTGGCTAGTCGGCTGTGCTAATGCGTTGAACCTCATCGACGGCATGGACGGGTTGGCCGCCGGCGTCGGCTTCTTCGCGTCCATGACAACGATGATTGCCGCCCTGACCCATCAAAACATGGAACTGGCGTTGGTGACGGCTCCGCTGGCAGGCGCCTTGCTCGGCTTCCTTCGCTACAATTTCAACCCGGCATCCATCTTTCTGGGAGATTGCGGCAGTCTGCTCATCGGGTTTCTGCTCGGTTGTTTTGGCGCAGTCTGGAGCCACAAATCGGCGACCGTGCTCGGCATGACGGCGCCATTGATGGCATTGGCCATCCCGCTACTGGAAGTTGTAGTTTCCATCGTCCGCCGGTTCCTCCGCAAACAGCCGATTTTTCAGGCCGACCGTGAGCATATTCATCACCGGTTGTTGGCGCAGGGATTCACCCAGCGGCGGGCAGTGTTGATTCTGTATGGCATGTGCGGTTTGGCGGCTCTGTTCTCGCTGTTGCAGGACGTAGGCCCTAACCAGTTCAGCGGGCTGGTAGTGGTGCTGTTCTGCGTCGCCGCCTGGATCGGGGTACAGCATCTTGGCTACGGTGAATTCAGCTTGGCGCGCAAGATCGTCCTCCGCGGCTCGTTGCGGAACATGATCGATGTCCAATTGAGGCTGCAGCACTATGAGGGCACTTTAGCGGCAGCGGCATCCCCGGAACAGGTATGGGATGCCATTCGCGCCGGCTGTGAGGAATTCGGTTTTGAAGGAGCCCGCCTGCTTATCCGCGGCGTCGTTTTTGAGAACCCATTGTCGACAGATCGTCCCACTTGGCAACTCCGCATTCCCCTGCCGAACAAGCAGTATGTGAACTTTTACCGTAACCTTGATGCGTCAATGCATCCGGTCGTGCTGACGCTATTTTCTCAGGCGACAGAAAAGATGCTGCGAGAGAAGTTGACTGGAATTACTGGCGAAGAGTCGGGGCCAGCGCCGGTTAAGGCGCCGTGATCTTGTCTTCCAATTCCTTCGGTGCGATGGCACGAAAGTCTCTTACATTAAACGTATAGATTCGATCGCACTCGGACTTACGCGCGCAGTGCAGGTGTAGCGCGTCGAAAACGATGCCGCCAATCAGCCCCCCGACCGCACAGGAACGCAGCACCGCACAGTAGTCATCGGTCAGGATTTCGACCACATCGAACCAAGGCAACACATTCTCTTCCAGAAAACGTCCCGCATCCGCCGGATGGACACGCGGCGAAAACGGAGCGCGAGTCAGGACTGAATAGTATTCCGCCAAGCCATGGGTGCTAACACATCCTCGGATAGAACCAGTCTTCACGCTCTCGACCAGCGCAAACGCTGGGGAATGATGGGGGTGTCCCTGAACGGATGCTGCGACCAGAATGTTTGTATCCAGATAGGCTCTCACAAGCCTGCCAGCTTCCGGATCCGCTCCTCCCGATCATCCTGAACCGCCTGCACGACATCGAACCCCGGCGGAATCTTGCCGGTGTGGACCCAAAGACCCCGCTTTTGAATCATCGACGGTTCTTGGTCGATGCGCCTAAGCAATACTCCGTTCGATGTCTCCGACATCTCCAGCGCTGAGCCCTCCCGCAGTCCCAGTCGTTCACGGACCGGTTTTGGAAGTACCACGCGCCCCGCCTTGTCGATCCTTAGTTCCATACCATTTAGTATGGCACATACCATTTGTCATGGCATGGCCGATCCGTTCAACTCTTGACGTGGGGTGGATACCCAACAATGCGAACAGCCGCCCCGGTTCCCCGGGGCGGCTGTTTGTTTCGTTTGCCTGTTCGAACTAGACGTTCGAGGATTTGCGGCGGCGGGCGACGACGGCAAAGAGGCCGCTCAAGCCAATGGCGAGGGCGCCGTAGAAGCCGGGTTCGGGAACAGCGGAGAGATTTGCATCAATGTCAAGCCGACCCTTCGTGTCAAACCACGCTTCTGAGGTAATCGTCAATGAGTAAAACGGGGTCAGCGCCAGAGAAGAACCGAGGCGTGTGTCGCTGTAGGTTTGACCACTGACCACATTTGTGCTGAGGAGGGTCAAATAGTTGTTGTTACCACCAAAAGAAGCATTTCCAGTATCATAGCTCGCGCCGTACTTCACCGAACCATTAGCACTAGCATTCGTCGTCGTACCTAATAGTCCTTCAAACGGCGTGCCATCGAAGTCGATTTCGGAGAACTCAATCCGGAGCTTCCGGGGAGCGGAAGTGAGGAGTTCGATGCTGGACTGCAACGACAATTCAGGGTATAACGACGTACCGGAGTCTGGCTTTGAACTCGCGCCGGTGAAACGCAGCTTCCAATTCCCGCCTGCGGTGGTCGTAGTTCCGAGGCTGATGAGTCCATCAATTGCAGAGTCAGTATCCAAGGCGCTGTTGTCCAAAATGTCCAAAAGCACAACGTTGCTCGTCAAATCTGTAACGCGCAACCTTGCGGTCGGCACAGCCAACGCCGGCAGCGAAGCAACAGCTGCCATCATCATCAAACTCTTAAACGAAAATTTCATAAAAGGGCTCCTCTCGATTCTAGTTAACATTCCCTATGCCGTGAGAGTTCGTACAACTCGGTCAACAGTAACGCACGGGGTC
>JAEUQC010000075.1 GCA_016789905.1 Bryobacterales bacterium
AAAAGTGTCACCTTCCCCGAGCTGGCCGACCGGATTACCGATCAGCTCTATACCCACCGTCTCACCCTGGCTCAAGCTGCCGCCGATGCAATGCCGCTCGGTAGTCGTTCGGAAGTCCACCGTTGGCGCGGTGCTTGCGCCAGTCTGTTTCAACAGATCGGATTGTGAGCATGGGGACGACACCGGAAGACTTCGCGCAGCTCCAGGAACGGTTCGCCAAAATACTTGGCCGCCAACCGACGGCGACCGAGACCAAGGAACTGATGGCCGACAAAGACGAAATGGGTTTGAGCTACCACGACCCATTGCTGGTGCAGTTGATGGCCTTCAAGCGGGAACGGATTGCGCTGGCCGAACAGTTCCGCGGTCATCAGGAAGAGTTCCTGTGCCAGATGGGAGAATTGCGGGACCACCTTCTGCGGGAAACGGATCGAGCTTTGGTGGCGAAAAAGGTGGAAGTGGTACAGGCCTCCGAGAAACAGATGCAGGCGGAACTGAAGCGAATCCTCGACATGCATCGTACGGTACTGACGGCCGAGGTTAGGCATACTACTGAAATCGCGGTGAGAGAGAAATTCAGAGAGACGTGGATACGGGAGTGGCAGACGGAATTCACCAAGGATTGGAAGGAGCAGATTGGTCCGGCCTACACGAGGCTTCGAGATGTACTGGAAAATGCGAAGAGGGTGAATTGGCTGTGGCTGGCCACCTCTCTGCTATTCAGCTTTCTATTCGGAATCAGCCTGACCCTGTGGTGGGCTACGAAACGCATACCTCCATCTGCTGACCCGCCGAGCCAAACAGCGCCAATCAAGCCACCAGGTCCAACACGCAAGTAGTTCATAAAGAAATGTTTATTCAGTGCAGACACAAACAGGATCTTGGTATGTGCCAAGGAATGTTCTTTATGCCTTACCGGGACAGTGGGCTGAGCTTCACTCTATCGGTTTTAGGTCAGTAGGAGTGTTGCCTATGGCTAAAAATAAGGTTATAGACAAAGGTTAAAAGGTTAGATCTTCGCAAGTGATTGATTAAAAGCTATATATACATTCGAATCGCCACCTAAACCTACTCCTTCACCCTCACCCGCCAGCAATACCTACCGAGAAAGGCATGACTCGCCACCTATACCTACCGCCCCCAGAGCTCTCTGCCTGTGGATAAATGTCAATCCGCCACCTATACCTACCGCCGGATCCGTCAATCGCCACCTATACCTACCGGTGCAATGGCGGGTGGAAGCGCCTCCGCCACCTATACCTACTGGCAACCGCCACCTATACCTACCGCCTGCAGGGCTCAATCGCCACCTATACCTACCGAGCCGATGGCGGGTGGAAGACTCGGCGCAGCTATCCCGGGTGCCCCTCCCTCATGAGTTCGATGGCCGAATGGCCGCAAGCGCCACCTATACCTACCGTTTTAACTGGCGGGTTGAATCCCCTTGCCGCTTGTTTGCTGCCTTGACTTCGCGGACGAATTCAAACGAAGGCCAAACCTTAAAGATCACATCGAGAATTTTTCGGCGAGGGCCCGTTTGGTCTTTACGCTCGAAGTTGGAGACGATGTCCGCTTTCTTCAGATCCTGGAAAGCGGTCTCCAGAGCATCGATGGCTGCCCGTTCGCGGGCATAGCCGTCCAGCAATCCGCTGTCTCGCTTGATTGTGCTGTATCGCATCTCGAAGGTGTTGAGCATGTCAGCACCGGTGAATTTCAGAACTAGCTGCTTGTGGAGCCATCGCGCAAGCTGTGTGTTGTGACTCATCATTCGCCGGTAATTGAACTGCCGGTACTGAATCTTGTCGATGCTGGTGGTGACGAGGGGATGAAATTGAACGGCCCATTTGGCTTGGGGATCGTCCTGAAGTTTGTTTTTGGTCACGCGCACGACCGAAGGGAGATACGCGGAGCGAATAATCCCCTCCTCGCCTTTCTCATCGTTGGTTGCGATCTCGATAATGGAGCCGGAGAGGATATCCAACGAAAGGCGTACTTCCTGGTATGAACGGGCATGGCCGTTCCTGGCCAGTTCCTCCCGTAGCGCATACAAGCTGAAAAATACGCCGCTACGGTACTGGGTTTTATCGAAGTAGCCTGCCTGCTGGTCGGCGGAGAGCTTGCGTAGGGCTTCTTCTATGAGTTCCTCTGTCGCGCTGGGGTAGAAATCGCGTTCATTGCCGTCAAGGTCGGGAACCCGAGCGGGCGTTATCGTGATCGTATACGTGCGTCCACGGTTGTGAAAGCTGGCCGTGTGCTTTTCCAGAAAGCGCTCAAGGAGCCTGTTCTTGGATTGTGCCTGTTTGCTGATGGAATATCGCGGCACGCTATCCCAGAGGTCAACGGCGTTGGATAACGAGTCGCGTTCCTCTTCGCGGTTGTAGAGGAAATTCTGCCAAAGGCTTAGTTGCTGGTTACTTTCGGTAGGTATAGCTGGCGGGTGGCTTCCCTGGCTTTCCCGGGGACCGATGTCCGCGACTTTATCGCGAAGAGAGGCCAGGTCCCCTGCCCTGACGAAGCCATCGCCTTTGCCGTTCCGTTTCATGAGGCCTTTATCCTTGTCGATGTAGGATCATCCGCCGTCACAAAAACCATGTCAAGACTCACCTTTCGCGAGCTCGCGTTGCAGAGCGGCAAGAGCGCGTTCTAACGTTTCGCCCATGGTCCATTTTTGGGCCTCGGCGATCTGGTAAAACCCGTCATTGCAAGCTTGCGTCACTTTGTGAGCGAATGGCACGTTTCTGCCCGTGCGCCAGATGCGCCGACCGGTTTTGTTGGGGGCTTTGGCAGAAACAGGCTCACGGCTCGGGAATCCGGCGTGTTCGGTTGTGGCGCGTATCGTATCAACGACCGTCTCCAGCGGCTTTGAGGCCGCTTTAGGCGCAAAGTTGGAAAGATCGATTTCCGGCGGGGCCGATTCAAAGAGTTTTGCGCGTTGGTCAGCCATGGGCGGCCTCCATCACTGGTTTTTGTTCCTGGCGCGCGATCTCGATGACCTCCGCCGCGTACTCCCGCGCATTCCGGATCGCCTGGTCCAGATTGGATACCTCGTTAGGATTAAGATCTTCAAGCACGCCGCCATAGGAAAAAATCGATTTGAAGGCGGCCCTTTCATGAAGTTGTGTTTTCAGGCATGGAATGTTGTTTTCCGCCAGCTCCCGCTCAATCGCTCTAAACTCCCGCGCCTTGATGGCTGGATTGGTTCGCGTCCACAACACGCGGTACGGGATGTCCCGCCTCGTCGCTCTTGCCTGCTGCTTGATGAGCCCGACGGCATTGACACCTTGCTTCGCATCGAGCATCGAGCCCTGTACCGGAACAATCACGAGATCGGCCTGGCTAATGGCCAGACCAACCATCATGGACGCCGTACCTTCAAGATCCACGAGCACGAAAGCGGTTTTCCGCGCTGCTGCGTCGATCTCATCGAGAATAGTGTTTTCGGATGTCGAATGCTTGATGGTGACTTTGGGTGGAATGGCTTTCAGCTTGCCCCAATAGACAATGGGCTTGTTGCGGTCGGCGTCCAGAATGGTGACGCTCCCACCTGCCCGCGCAATCTGCGTCGCAAGAATGATCGTTGATGTTGACTTCCCTGCCCCTCCCTTGGGATTTGCGAAAACGATGGTCGGCATGAGGTCCTCCTATTGGGCTGGCTACAGGTTAGCCGACAGCATGCTGATAGTCAACAGCATGCTGTCAGACAGCGGATAGCTCTCAGCATGCTAAAAGCAGTCTGCTAGCTTTCGGCATGCTGTTAGGATGCTGTAAGTTGTTGCAGAAGGGGTAACCCGTCTATCCTGGGTCCTGCTCAGAGGAGAGCAGGACCGGAGCCAGCATAACGTTGGCGAATGCTTCTGGCTGAAGAATACTGAGTTTCTGCGCGCGTGCCATTTCGAGCATGGCGAGGAAGAGGTAGACGCGGCGGAGCGGGGTGGGCTGCTGGGCGAGGAGCGCCGAGGCATCGAGCGCACTCCCATCGCCAAACTGGGCATGCAGGTATTCGACCATCTCGGACACGGTGATGTCCTCCCCTTCGAGGGGGAGGCTCTGGCTCCATTGCCGTCGCTGTTGGCTCTGTTGCGCCGCCCAGCGGGCTAGGTCCCGAGCCTGTTGGGTGAGATCCCAGACGCTGACGAACGGCGGATCGGGGTCCTCTTCGAACTCCGCTTCCTCCTGAAACACTGGATCGCCGCCGCGAGAGAGCCGGCCGGCTTCCTCCGAGCGGCGCCGACCGAGATCTTGGGCGGCCTGTTGGCGGTTCGCAAGGAGGAGCTCGACGATCTCGTCGCGAATTGGGTCGCGAACGGAAGTCCCCGCCACCGGAAGCAGCGAGCGCGCCTTCCATTGAATGAGCGTGGCCGCGAGGAGAATCCAGTCGATGTCGAGCGGCAGCTGCTTCGCGGCGGCCGTTTCCATGTAGGCGAGATAGCGAGCGACGAGCGGCGCGATGGCCACCTCTTCAATGGCGATCCGCTGCCGCCGGATCTCGTCGAGCAGCAGATCGAGCGGGCCGTCGAATGAGTCACGGGGCAGGGAAGTGCCACTCACGGCTCGGGCTCCGTGCCCTCGAAAAACTCCTCCCGGTTGGCCCCGGCGGCATGCAGAAACTCAGCCAGTTGGGCCATCAGATCCGCACCGTCTTCGTAGAGGATCTCGAAGCGCGCTGGGCCCTGGCCAACCGCCCGCCGCCAGGTGAGGGTCGGCGGCAATGCCTCCAACCGCGGCCGGGGCATTGCGGGAAAGGCCGCCCGCGCCCGAAACTGGCGGGCGGAGCTTTCCGAGCGCGCCTGCGCCAGGTGT
>JAEUQC010000188.1 GCA_016789905.1 Bryobacterales bacterium
TAGTAGCCGCTGTAAATATAGGGGCTTCCCGGCTGAAGCCGGACAGCATAATCGTTTCCGCCTTGGAATTCCGTTATCGTTCCGGTTGCTGTATCCAGCGAATGAACTCGCCACGAACCGGATCGCGGAAAGAGGTAAACGTACCCATTACCAGCAAAGACGACATCTCGAACCGGAATCGGGACCACCCACCGCTGTCCTGGCTGCATCGTCTGCAAATCTACTAGCCCCACCGAACCGTCGTAGCCGACGGCAGCCATCAGGCCGTCCGGACGCACGCCAACGGAAAGGGGCGTGCGGGGCAGAGCCACGGTTTGATCCGCCCCTGTCACAGTATCGAACAAATGCAGTTCGTTGGGTCCGGCCGACACTAAAACGCTCTTATCCAGCGACTCACTCTTTTCCGCATCCACAACCGGATAACTCAGTCGCCAGGAGGCGGGCAACGGCGAGGGCGCCGCGTCCTGCGTTACCGTTAAGGCGACTCCGCCTATCGTCAGTGTTGCCGTCCGCGCTGAAGATGTCGCGTTCGCACTTGCGTGATACCGGATTTTCCGCGACCCGCCGTTTTGCAAACCGGCGATCACCTGTAGCCACGCCCCATTACTTGCCGTACCGAATAGGCATCCGGGGGCCGTTACTTCTACTTCACCTGTCGCCCCGTTCCATGGAACAGTGATTGCCGATGCCGGGTTCAACACGGGAACGCACGGTGCAGGGTTCCCCAGCGAAAACGTCTGGATGGCATAGTCGCGCAATAAGCCCGATTGAGCGTCCGCCTGCATCACCGCATAGAGCGTATTCCCAGAATTGTCGAAGAAAATCCATTTGCCGTGCGCCTGATGCGAAACCGAGTTCACGACGAAGTCATTCAGCCGCACTCGGCCTGTCTCTTCCAGCGTGCTCCCGTTGTAGAACAGGATTTCATTGTCCCGCGGAAAGTCCGGCAGGTTCGAATAGCTGTTATTGCCCAAAGCCAGCGCCGCAACCCGGCCCAGAGCCGTAGATTCCACAAGGTCTCGGATGGTGTAGATCCCAGCCAGTGTGGTCACGTACTTCCTGTCTGTCGCCGCCGCGGCTGTCGTACTGTAGACACCGCCGCAACCGCTCACTATCTGCGTTCCGCCCTCCAACCGCCAGAGGTCGCCACAGATGTTCCCGCCGGAAGAATTATAGTTCTGCTCGTACGCGGTCGCCGGACCGGTTGAGATATCGATTCTGCCAAGGTAACCGGAATACGGATAATAGATCCAGTTACCAGACGAGTGTAACTTTGCATTGACCAGACTCGCATAGATAGTATTCGCAACCGCCGCCACCGCCCCCGTGCTCAGCGAAAGCGACTTCACGGTATTGGATACCTCAAAGTGGACGAAGCTGTCCGTCGCCACCAAACTACTTACGATCCCCGTCACTGGATGCGTCGCGCTTACCGCCGCCGTCGCCAGATTCACTACCACAATCTGCCCGTTCATTCCCACTGCCGCGCTCAACCCGTTCGGCAATACCGATAAACTCAAGGGCGAACCAGCCAGCGCCACCACTACGTCCGCATCCGTCGCCGGATCGTAAATATGCAGACTATTCGGCGACTCCGCCGTCATAATGATTCGGTCCAACTGCCGGCTGTACCCCGCCGCCAAAGGGCGGAACTGCAATGTCGTCTGCGCCGCCAGCGACGAAGCTAGCAGCAATAAACCGGCCAATATGCGGAGCATGTCCAGAGCATATCATCAAAATACAAATCGAATATGCCACCATCCCATACGCAGTCCACCGGTTCATGCGCTATGCAATGGCGAAGCCCCACATACTCCCCGCACTAAGCGCATATCTCGCCCCTTTCCAGGCCTGGCCACCGGCATCTCCGCCGGCGCTCAACGCCCCAAACCGCTGAAGCGCGAATCCTTGCGCAGCGCCGCCAAATCGGGGTTCCTGCGAATTTTCTCCACAGAGCAGCCCAACCGGATCGCCGCCCCAATCCACCGCAGTGCCTCCTCCCGCCGCCCCGCCAACTCATTCACCACACCGAGTTTGTAAGTTGTCGCCGCGTTCTCCGGGTCTATCTCCACCGCCTGCCGCAGAAGCCCCAAACCCGCCCCCCCATTACCCACACTCGCGTAATACCCGCCTAGCCAGCCGAGTAACACCGGGTCTCGCGGATTCGTCCGCCGCGCCGCTTCCGCCAATGCGATCGCCCGCCGGTACGCTTCCTTCGATTTCTCCGCCTCGCCGCTCCAATGAAATGCCGCGCCCAAATGTCCCCAACCCGTGTGTTCCCCGGGCCGATCCTTCGTCGCCCTTTGAAACCACTTCGCAGCTTCCCCGTACCCGCCCTGGAGAGCCAGCACTTCGCCCAAATCCAAGTACACCCGATACCCAGGCGCCAGCGCCAATTCTCTCTCAAACGCTCCCCGCGCCTCCGCATACCGCTCCTGCCCTAAAGCGATCCATCCTAGGTGAGCATAGCCTTCCGCATTGTCCGGCGCGGAGGCAACAACGCCCTCGAATGCCTTCCGCGCTTCGTCCCAGCGCCGCTCCCCAAACAAGTGCCGGCCGTAAGCGGCCCGCGACTTCCATTGATCGGCCGCTTCCAGTTCCACCGCCTTTCGCAGGCTCGGCTCACTCTCCGCACCCCTTCCCCGTTTCTCCGCTAACTCCGCCAGCGCCACAAACACTTCCGGGCTCCGCGCATCCAACTGCAACGCGCTTTGCAAATCGCTCGCCGCCTCCGCATTTGCACCTTCCGCCATATGAATCCGGCCCCGCAACACGCGCGCCGCCGCTGAGCTTTCATCCGCTAGTGCCGCCCTCTCCGCCGCTCGCGCCGCCTTCTTCAGCCATGCCGTGTTTTGCGTCTCCTGATACCGGCAGTAATAGCCATTTCCCAATGCCGCGTGGATTTCCCCCTTCGCCCCTGCCGCCTGTGCCATTGGCTCCAACATCTGAATGGCGCTCAACACCGCGCCCGGGCGGTATTCGTGCTTCAAAAGTTCCAAAGCCGCCTCATACCCGGCATCTGGGCTGGGTACCCATCTCCAGATCATCGGCGCCGCCCCAGCCAAAGCGGCCGCCACACCACCGGCCAACCACCACCTACGGCTCAGCCCCTTTGGCGCCGCCAACGCTACAGCAACCTCCAACACCGACGCCGGCCGCGCTCGTGGATTCTCATCCAGACACCTTCGGATCACGCGCTCCCAAGAGGGCGGAAGTCCATGCGCTCTCACGGCGCTCTCCGAACTCGCCCGTATGCCAGTCACCATTTCAAAAGCCAAAACACCCAGCGAATAGATATCGGACGCCGTTGTCACCCGCTGCCCGGCCATCTGCTCTGGAGACATGTACCCCGGCGTCCCAAGCACCATGCCCGTCTGGCTCAACCCTCCCGCTAGACTCTCTTCATACACCGCCCGCGCCAGTCCGAAATCGCCAATCACCGCCCTCACTTCCCCGTTCTCCGTCCGCGGAAGCATCACATTGCTTGGCTTCAGATCCCGGTGTACCATCCGTTTTTCGTGCAACGCCGCCAACCCCGCCGCGATCTGTGCCAGCACCCGCTGCGCCTCATCCACTTCCAACCGGCCACGCCTTTTCAGGTACGCCGCCAACGTCTCCCCGTCAATGAACTCCATCGTCAAATACAACAAATCCACGCCATCCGCCTGGTCGCGGCCAACATCGAAGATCCGGCAAAGGTTCGGGTGGGTCACTTGCCGGGCCACGTTCACCTCTCTCCGGAATCGCGCCAGCATCTCTTCGTTTTGAACCAGTCCGGGCAGGATCAGCTTCAACGCCAGCCGTCCGCCTAACTCCTGGTCGGCCGCTTCGTACACCTCCCCCATCCCGCCCCGGCCAACCAACCGCACCACTCGGAATCGCCCGGAAACGAGACGGCCCGGTATTAGCGTCTGCCCCGGTGCCTCCTCGGCTGGTCGCGGCAGGATGTCCATCGTATCGGCGTCTTCATGGTGAGCCAACAACTCGTCCAACCGCGCTCGCAATGCCGCGTCTCCGGCGCACTCGGCCGCAAGCACCGCTTCCCGCTCCGCCCCTTCCACCTCGGCGGCTCGCAGAAAAATCGCCTTAAGCCGGGTACTCCGGTGCTCTTCCATGGTTCCTATAGAGTTGCCAAAGTATACCGAAATCCCCTTCCCTTTCCGGTAAGAGGACGCACGCGGCCAGCTACGCGCGCCGCAGTTTCACGTATCGCACACAGACCGGTGATGGCGCCTTGATCGGAGCGCCCACCTGCTCCAACGCACCGGAGATTTGGTTGATCCGGAACAGTACGATCGAGTGTGTGTTCTGATTGGCGGCAATCAGGTATTGCCCCGTCGGATCGATAGCGAAGTTCCTCGGTATCTCTCCTTGGGTCGACTTGTGCTCTACCGTCGTAAGCTTTCCAGTCGCTGCATCCACCTGAAACACCGCAATCGTATTATGCCCGCGATTGGATCCGTAAACAAAACGGCCGTTCGAATGAGCCACAACTTCCGCCGTCGAATACCCCTTCTGCACCGGAACCGGCAGCGTGGTCACCGTCTCAATCTCTTTGAGCGTTCCCAGCTTCGCGTTCCAATGGAACGCCGTCACCGTACACGCCATCTCGTTAATCACATAGGCATACTTGCCGCTCGGGTGGAAGGTAAAATGACGCGGTCCGGAGCCCGGCTTCACCGTGGTGAAGGCCGGTTCATTCGGCGTCATCGCGCCGGTCGCCGCGTTGAACTTGTAGACCTTCACTTGATCCAGCCCTAGATCGGCCACAATCACGTGCTTATTCTGCTTGTCCAGGTTCACCGAATGGGCGTGCGGCCCGCGCTGGCGTCCCGGATCGGCCGACGTCCCGGAATGCTGATGGTACGCCGTGCGCTCACCCAGTCTGCCATCGGGGCCAATTGCGAACGCGGCGCAACTCCCTGTCCCGTAGTTGGCGAGAACCGCAAACCGGCCATTGCGGCTGATATTCACATGGCACGTCGAAGTTCCGCCGGCCACCACGTCGTTCAATTTCTCCAGCTTCCCGCTCGCCGCATCAATCTTGAACGCTGTCAGCGATCCGCTCGCCTGCCCCTGGAACTTGTCCAACTCCCCGCAGGAATATAGATAATCTCCGCTCGGGTGAATGGCCAGGAAGGAGGGATTCTCCGTCTCACCGGCAACGCCTTCCGGGGTCAGCGTGCCCGCCGCCGTGTCCAGAACAAAACTGTAGATCCCCTTGCTTTCGCCTCGTGTGTACGTGCCTACATAAACCCGAAATTTCCCTGCCGCTGGCTTCCCGGCGAGGATTCCCGCGCCGGCGAGTCCGACAAATGTTCTACGCGAAAACATGACGATCTCCTTGCGAACTAAAATAGCCGTTCCTGTTTGCGGAGCGTACCGAAGCTCCCGATGTTGGCCACTGAGAACGATACCAAAAACTGGTTCTCGTTGCGAGTCCCAAAGCTGAACCGCCGGTGCTGGAACGACAGCCCGCAGCAATCCGACGTGTAGCTGACTTCCGTTGTGGCAAATTGAAGAGTGTTGATGAGGTAGTCGTAGACGGCATTGAAACCGGCACGCCATCCCGATTTCCCCTCAACCCCGTAGCCCACCCGAGCCAATAGCTGATTCGCGTTCGGTGACAATCCCGGCGCTCCGCGGACCTGGTTGTGACCCACCGCCCCGGAGTACTTCACCTTTACCCGGAAGTCCGCTGTCACGGAAGAATTCGATACACGAGGGAACAATGGATCGTAATCGGTGCGCCATTCGATCGCCGTCGAAGGCAGCGGCTTCAACCGCAGAGCCGAAACGATCGGAGAGTAGTTTCGCGGTCCATTAAAAAACGCATATCCGGTCAGCCCGATCGTGGACGCGAAAACGTTTCGCTGACCGGCGACCACGGCCCCTCCAAATGTGGGGTCGAAGTAGCGCCGTTGCCAGACTTGCCACGTCAGAATCTCGTCAATCTGGTCGCCACGTTTGGCAAAAATGCGGTTTATAAGCGCTATTTCACCCTCAGAAGTGCTGTTTAAGATGTCAATTTCGTCCAATCTGAGCGTCTCTCGGAACCGATTCACGCCATCCACACGGCGGAAAGAGAGCCTCGGCTCAATGACATGCTTCAGTCGCCCGCCAATCCACTTCGGAGCGTCAAACACCTTTTCTAATGTTGGAGTTATGATATCAACCTGAAAGTCCGACGCGAAGCGAGCCAGGTTCTGCCCGCTCACCTGCAAGCTCTCTGCATCCCGTCGTGAACCGTACGCCGTTCCATGAAGTGAAATGGAAGGTAAAATCCGGAATCCTTTGAAATCAATGGATGTTGCAAGGCGAGGAGCCGCATCCAACCGCTCCGTAAACGACCGCGTTTCGAACAACAACTGCCGCCGCCGGAAAAACCCCGCGCTCGACTCCATTGAAAACCAAACTGGCAGTATTTTCCGGCTGATTTGCCGGTCCCGCGCGTAGAACTCGAAGCTCGGCAGTTTGCGGATCATGATCTGGTCAACGTCCTGACTTCCCTGAAAGAGCTGGTGGCGGGAGATCACCCCATGGAACGAATAGCTCGACCAGGACTTGGAAACATAACCAATGGAGTTCACCTCGGAGAAGATTGCCTCATTAAAGCTTTGCGTGAACGCCTGCCGGAAAAGAAATGAGGATAAATAGTTTATGTTTGCGAAACCTTTCCAGCCCCGGCCGATTTGGGACCGCGCCGAAATGTTGTACTGATAGCCACCTTCCTTGAATCGCGTTCCATCGTCCTGGAGCCGCCCGCGGTCGTTCACCCCATAAAGCGTGAAACCGAATTCCGTGCCGGCGCGCGGCTTGCCGCGGAAATCGATCTCGTGGGACATTCCGCGCTGGGTAAATACTCTGGTCCGGTACATAGCGTCATAGCTACGATTGATCGCCCAGAAATAGCCAAGGCCGTACATCCACCCAAGCCGGGTGCTGCGTCCGGCGTTCGGCGTCAGAAAGCCAGAACGCCGGGGCTGCTCTTCAAGTGACTTGTAGAAAACTGGCGTGTATAGAATAGGTACGCGACGAACCTTAAAGAAAGACTTGTACGCCAAAGCGCGATCGCCAGGGATGATGTCGAACTTCGGTCCCGTAAGGCGCCACCATGGCTTGGGGATCTTGCAATTGGTCACAAACCCGTCGTAGAGGATATACCTGTTCTTCACTTTTTCCGCCCAACGGCCTTGGAAAATGAACGGGTTGTTGGTCATCAGCAGACCGGGTCTGTATTCAACTTTTGCTGGAGCAGAACCCTTTATTTCATAAAATCTTCCCGTGTCATCCTTTAAGTTGTACTCCATGCGAACGGCGCTCAGCTTTTCGCCGTTTTCGAAGTTCTCAAAGTAGACGTTCCCGCGCGCCTCAGCGTCTCCTGTCTGCTCGTTGTAGTCGATCTCGTCGGCGGTCAACAGCATTTCCGTGGTTTCCAGCCGCGCGGCCACTCGGAGTTTTCGGACCGGCCCCTCCATCTCTTGCCGCAGAACGGCCGAAGTCACGATTTCGTCCGGCGCCGGGGCGCCCGGCCGGGGTTTCGAGGCCGTAGGTTTTGTCTGTAATACAGGAGGCGCCGGTGGTGCGGCATTCGGCCTGGGAGGAATCTGGGCGTGAAGAACACAGGAAAGTACTATAAAGATCGCGGCTATACCACCCGATGAAGAGGGGGAAGGCATACGAAGGAAACCCGAAGGGATAGGACAAAACTGCTTGAAAAATAAAGGAATAGTGGTAAAGTAGCAGAAAGGGTAGGGGCTACACCTTAAGTCCTGTACCTGATAGTCGGCCAAATGTTCCGCACTGGAATTTTTGGATGTAAAGCTCAACCCTGCAACGCTAGCACGGACTTCGAAACCGAGGCAACTTAATGATCTGCTCCCGCTGCGCGCACTGGAACAATGAAGATGAACACCGCTGCATGAAGTGTGCGGCGCGTTTGAACGACCGCCAGGTCGAATCGGCTTTTCACAGCCCGTACCGAAGTCAAGGCGCGTTGGCGTTGCAGCCGGTGATGCGAGAACCGGCGATTGCGGAGGCGGTGGCACGGCCGGAGTTGGAAATCTCAAACCAGAGTGACGTCGAAGCGCGCTTTCCGCGGTACATGAGTTCTTTGCAACAATCGCTGTTTGCATTGCGGGATGGTGGCAAGGTGGTTTCCATTGATGGCGCGGAACCCGAGCGACGGCCTACGCGCAGACCGAACGCGACCGCAAACCGGCGGCGGCAGGCGACGGCGTCCTACCTTCCGCAGCAGGGAGTGCTGGAGTTTGTGCCGATGGCTGGACCGCAAGCGCGAAAGCTGGCGACTTCGGTAGACGCTCGTATATATTGTGAACACCCGGTGGCGACATTGACGCATCGGATGTTCGCAGCGCTGTACGACTTTGGATTCATTAGTGTGCTGGTAATGGCGTTTCTGGGGATTCTTTACTGGGGCTGTGACGACCTTGTTACGGCCATTGCAGAACCGGTGAGTGCCGTGATCCTTGCCGCCGGAGCGCTGTTGATCGGGTTGCTGTATCACACCGTGTTTTTGGCGGTGCGCGGGGAGACCCCTGGTATGCGATTCGCGGGTTTACGGCTGGTGGATTTCGACGGCCGCAATACGACCGAAGAACAGGTTTACATGCGCATCATGGGTGCCTTTTTCAGTGTATTGCCGGCCGGACTGGGGTTACTTTGGGCCCTGGTGGACGAAGAAAGCCTGACTTGGCAGGATCACATCTCCCATACTTTTCCAACTCCCATCGCCAGCGAGTAGCGGCTCGCGGTACCCTGGAAGTTGAGGAATAATCGAATGTGTGTGCGCGCGGCGGGCGGGAGCCGCTTCAGTTCGTGATGCCGTTCCCCGGTTCACCGTTTTCTACCGTAGAGGACGCCATCGCCGACTTCCGAGACGGCAAGATGCTTGTCGTTGTGGATGACGAAGACCGTGAGAATGAAGGCGATCTGACCATCGCGGCGGAAAAGACGACGCCGGAGATCATTAACTTCATGGCGGTTCATGGGCGAGGGCTGATCTGCCTGGCGATGAGTTCCGAGAAGTGCGATGAGCTAAACCTGCCGTTAATGTCGCCGAACAACACCTCCCGGTTTGGGACGGCGTTCACCGAATCCATTGATGCAGCGTCCGGAGTCACCACGGGGATCTCCGCCGCCGACCGTGCGCTCACCATCCAGGTGGCCATGCGCCCGGATGCGAAACCTTCGGATCTGGCTCGGCCCGGACATATGTTTCCATTGCGCGCTAAAGAGGGCGGGGTTTTGGTGCGGGCCGGGCAAACCGAGGCGGCCGTGGATTTGGCGCGGTTGGCAGGACTAGGTCCCGGCGGGGTCATCTGCGAAATCATGAACGAGGACGGGACGATGGCAAGAGTCCCGGAACTGCACGAGTTTGCGGCAAAACACGGGATCAAGATGATCTCGGTGGCGCAGTTGATCCGCTACCGGCTGCGGATGGAACGTTTTCTGCTTCGCAAGGGCGAGGGCCGCATCCGCACCAGGCACGGCGAGTTCCGGCTAATCACGTACCATTCACCGATCCAACCGCTGATACATTCGGCGCTGGTGATGGGGGACATCGAACGAACCAAGAATGTCCTTGTCCGAATGCACGCACACTGCGCCTATGGCAACCTGTTCGGATCGATCGAGCACGACGGGGCAGAACTGGTGGACCGGTCTCTGGCCGCGATCGCGAAGGAAGGTGTAGGGGTGCTGGTGTATTTGCACCAGAACTCCGATGGGGTGCGGTATGTGCCGCACGACGATGGCAGCACCGAGATTCTTCCCCGAACCCGCGGACCCCAGTTGATTTCCACGGCGGACGGGACGCAAGTAATGCACGAGGCCGGCATCGGATCTCAAATTCTGGCCGACCTTGGACTACGGCGCATCCGCCTTCTCACCAACAACCCGCGTAAGGTGTTGGGCCTAGAAGGCTATGGAATTGAAATTACCGAACAGGTTCCGATTCCCCGAGACTGAAAAATCCGCGTTAAAGTGTGGAACACTTCCTGTATCGGACGCGTTCTAAGAAGCGAAGGAGTTCAACCACCCTATGCGTTTGCAGCCCGCTGTGCTGTCTGTGTTGTTTTGCGCCTCGGCCGCTTTTGGCGCCGACGCGGCGCTTTTGAAGCTCATCATGCCGGAGGCCCGCATGGTAGCCGGAATGGACGTCGAGCGCGCCCGTGACTCCTACTTCGGCCGGAAATTGCTCGAACAGATGGACACGGTCAAGGACGCCGACTTCACGAAGTTCGTCGCGATGACCGGGTTCGACCCTCGACGGGATTTGCGCGAAGTGTTGATCGCGGCTCCAGACGCCAACACTTCCAAAGGCCAGGCACTGATTCTGGTCCGGGGTGCGTTTGACACAGGACGGATTAACGGATTCATGAAAGTGGCCGGCATTGCTCCGGCCGAAACGCTCGGCGGGATCGACTTCTATATCAAGTCCGACGGCAAAACGGAAATGGGATTCGCCGTGGTCGATTCGTCGCTCGCCGTGGCGGGGAATAAGGACGCAGTTCGGGCTGCATTGCAACGTCGCTCTGGCGCGGGTTCGGCATTAGCAGCGGCGACCTACGCCAAGGTACAGACCTTGAGTAAGACCAATGACATTTGGGCGGTGACTTCGATTCCGGTAGCAGAGTTGTCTGGCGCGCTGCCGGGCGGAAACGCCGGCCCGGCGGGCATGATGGGTGGCGATGCGTTCAAGGGAATTGAGCATGCCGCGATGGGTATCCGTTTTGGCACCGAGTTCATGGAATTGACGGCGGAGACCGTTTCAAGAACCGATAAAGACGCGACCAGCATTGCCGATGTAGTCCGCTTTCTGTCAACGATGGTCCAGATGAACCGCGAAAAACCCGAGGTAAAGCCGTTTGCCACTGCTCTTGACGCGATGAAACTGACGACCGATGCGCGGACGACAACCTTGACCATTTCGCTGCCGATGGCGGAGATGGAGAAGATGTTTAAGGCGAACGCGAAAGCCGCTCCGGCGAAGAAGATCTAAACCCGGCCGGAGATCCGCCGGCTTTGCCGCGGTGGCAGGTGCAGTTTGACGATTCCGGCCGTGGTTTTCCGGCCGTCAATGGCTGGCTTGGTCCGCCTCGCCTCTTGACGGCGGACAGTGGTACGGTCAATGTCGAACGGACCACCCAAAGATTTCGGCTGTACGGACGATTGCGTAACGGCCCCGTTGAGGGGCTAGCAATCGGAAAGCCGCCAACTTTGGCTGAGGATCTTTTCTTGACGGCGGACAGTGGTACGGTCGATGTCGAATGGACCACCCAAAGATTTCGGCTGTACGGACGATTGCGTAACGGCCCCGTTGAGGGGCCAGCAATCGGAAAGCTGCCAACTTTGGCTGAGGATCTTTACACGCTCGGGGAACCCGCCGGCTGCGCCGGAGTAGCACTCTGCGGATTGCCGATTCCGACAGGGACACCTTCCGACCGTCAACGGTTCCCTCCCGCTGGGTCTGGGCAGGAATGCCGATAACCTTCGGGTTCACGCCGTTGGAATGCAGGATGGATGCGCGGGGCCAGGCAGTGAAGACCAGAATTGGAACGGGGTCCGTTATCGAGCCCCGGTTTCTAATTGGCGTCTGGTATGCTGACCGCGTATGACACGAATTGTGATGTTTGTGCTAGCGGCCGTGGGATGGCTCCACGCGCAGCCGGTGACGCCGAAGTTGGACCAGAATCTGCACTCGACACTTTGGATGCAGACCTCGGCCGAATACGCAGCCATTACGACGCAGACGTACCGGGCCGCCGGATTGGCGCTGGCGGCGGCGCTGGCCGATCCCAACTGGACTGCCGCCTATGAACAGACAAACGATTTTCGAACCCTGCCGCCGGCTGTGATTCTGGATCTGGATGAGACGGTTCTGGACAATTCTCCGGCGCAGGCGCGGCTGATTCAATCCGGGAAAGTCTACACCGAAGAAGGGTTCATCGCATGGGTCAAAGAGTCGCGGGCTGGAGCCGTTCCTGGCGCCGTCGAGTTTCTCCATGCGGCGCACTTGAAAGGTGTGGCGCTATATTTCATCAGCAACCGGGTGTGCAATCCGGCCGATGCAGAGGATGCGACGGTGGCAGTATTGAAAAAGTTGCGCATTCCGTTCGCGGACGACCGGTTGTTGTGCAAGACGGCCGGCAGTAACAAGACAGACCGCCGGAAAGCGGTGGCGGAGCGTCACCGGATACTGTTGTTGATTGGCGACGACTTCAACGATTTCACTGCGGTGCCGGACGTGGTGGAGGAGCGGGCAAAGCTACAGGAGTTTTACGGGCCCATGTGGGGAACAAAGTGGTTCGTGCTGCCGAATCCAGTGTACGGGTCTTGGGAGCGAGCCATCGGAACCGATCCGGCCAAGAAGTTGCGAGCGTTGCGGCCATAGATGATGCGAACTGATGCGGCTGGTGGCGGTTTGATACGGAGATGCTAATCCCGGCGGGAGACTCCCATCTGTGCCCGGCGGGCAGTGGCAGTTCGACGATTCGGGCCGTGTTCTTCAAGCCGGGGTTTGCTGGTTTGGTCCGGCTCCCCTCTTAAAGACGGCCGATGCTCCGGCTGATGTCGTACAGACTACCCTGAGATTTCGGCCGTAAAGACGACTGCGAAACGGCGCTTCTGAGGGAGCCTGCAATGGGAAAGCCTCCGGCTTGGCCCGGGGAAGGTTACGCCTTCGCGCAGAGGCGGGTATGCCTGACCCACGAATTGACCATCGAAGACCCATCCACCTGCCCGTGGGTGCTGAAACAGCCGATAGCAGGCAACGCGCAGGATGGCGCACGCCCGGCTGGTCGCGCATTGCCGCGTCGTTCCCTTGTGGGCGGAGGAAGGGGTGATCGTCCAGAGGTTGCCACATCTCTGAAGACACGGGACATGAACGTGGCCGGCAGACGAAAACTCTGTTTACGATGGCGTCTCTGCCTGCAATATCCGCTGAGAAGTTCCCGCCTGGGACCGCACTTCCATAGTAGGCGTGTCCACTCCCTTCGATAAGACATTTAAGCTGCTGGCCGACGACGATCCACGCGCGGCGATGGCTGCGTTCGCCGGAATTCCGCTGGACCTGGAGATGGAGGTGCAAGCGCTGGATAGAGAACTCAACCTGACAACGCTTCGTGTGGATAACCTGTACCGTTGCAAACGAGCCACGGAAGAATTCCTGATCCACTTTGAGGCCGTTTCCCGGTACCGCCCGGCCGTGCTGGATAAGCAAGTGGACTATGTGCGGGCGATTGTGGCCAAATACAAATTGCCGTGCCGGAGTTACCTGGTTTTGCTGACCGAAGGCGGCGTGCCGGACCGCTTCCCCCTCTTTCTGATCCGCGAGTACGGCGACTATACCACGCAAGTGCGGTTGCGCGCTGTCCGGTTGTGGCGAATTCCGGCAGCGCGCATCCTACACATGGAGCGGCTAAGTCTGCTGTCGTGGACGGCGTTGATGGCGGCCAGCGATGCGGAATTGGCGGCCGCGGCGCGGCGCCTGGCGGAGAATCGAGCAGGAAGCCTGACGGCCCAAATGGCGCTTCTGCTGGGGCTCCGATATGGTAAAAATGAATTGTTCGAGGAGAGGCTGGCCAATATGACAACCGAGGAGATTATCGAGGACTCATACTTCTACCAGTGGGTGCTTGAAAAGGGCGAGATGCGGGGCGAGATGCGGGGCGAGAAGGTCGGCCTTGAAACCGGCGAACTCCAGGCCGCTCGCCGAATGGTGAACCACTTGCTGACCGCGCGATTCGGCGCGGTTCCTGTGTGGGCGCAACAGAAGATCGATGCCGCGAACGTAACGACGCTCGACCAATGGGGCGTGAACGTGTTGACGGCGGCCACGGTCGAAGACTGCCTGCGATAAACGTTTCACGTAAGCGTTACCCCTCCGAAACATTTCATTGAGATCCTGTTTAGAAGGCGAATCGCCCGCCCCGGTTGCTAAACTGGAAGATTCCTCACATGGAACTCGACAAAATCTATGAGCCGCAGCGATTTGAGCCCCATTGGGCCGAATGGTGGGAGACCTCCGGCATCTTCCAGGCGAACCCTGCCAAGCCAGGCCGTCCGTTTTCCCTGGCCATTCCGCCTCCAAACGTAACGGGGTCCCTGCACATCGGCCATATGATTGGCCACACCGAGATGGACATGATCACGCGGTACCACCGGATGATCGGCGACAACACGCTGTGGCTTCCGGGCACCGACCACGCCGGTATCGCCACGCAAATGGTGGTGGAGCGGGAACTGGCCAAGGAAGGCTTAACGCGGTTCGACCTCGGCCGCGAAACGTTCGAAGCAAAAGTGTGGGAATGGAAGGCGCAATACGGCGGCAATATCGAACGCCAGATGCGCAAGATCGGGGACTCCGTCGATTGGACGCGCAACCGGTTCACGCTCGATCCGGGATTGTCGCGCGCCGTGCGGGAGATCTTCGTCCGGCTCTATGAAAAGGGCCTTATCTACCGCGGCGAGTATATGGTGAACTGGTGTCCGCGCTGCCATACGGCGCTTTCGGACCTGGAGGTGAACCACGAAGACACGGCCGGCAACCTGTGGGAGATCCAGTACCCGGTGAAAGACCAGCCCGGCCGGTTCCTGACCGTGGCCACGACGCGCCCGGAAACCATGCTGGGTGATACGGCGGTGGCCATCAACGCACGGGATGAACGATACCTCGATTTGCACGGCAAAACCGTGATCCTGCCGCTGGCGGGCCGCGAAATCCCGATCATTCTTGACGATATGGCCGATCCCGAATTCGGGACGGGCGTCGTGAAAGTGACGCCGGCGCACGACCCGAACGACTTCGAAGCCGGCAAACGGCACAATCTTCCCCATGTGCGCGTCATCGACAACCTGGCGCGAATGACGGCCGAGGCTGGAGTGGCGTATGCCGGGCTCGACCGGTTCGAGGCGCGCAAGAAGGTGCTGGCCGATTTGGAAGCACAGGGCCTGCTGGCCGCCACTAAACCGCACAATTTGCCGGCGAGCCTCTGCCAGCGCTGCCGCACCATCGTGGAACCGTTGGTGAGCAAGCAATGGTTTGTGAAGATGGAACCGCTGGCCAAGCCAGCGATTGAAGCCGTGGAAGACGGGCGAATTCAGTTCATACCGGAGAACTGGTCCCACACCTATTTCCACTGGATGCGCAACATCCGCGACTGGTGTATCTCACGCCAGTTGTGGTGGGGGCACCGCATTCCGGCATGGCACTGCGGGGCCTGCCAAGGAGTAACGGTAACACGGGAGACGCCGCAGGCGTGCCAGCAGTGCGGTTCCGCCGATATCTCGCAAGACCTGGATGTTCTTGACACCTGGTTCAGTTCCGGCTTGTGGCCATTTTCCACACTGGGCTGGCCGGACCAGACCGAAGACCTGAAGAAGTATTACCCGACGTCGGTGCTGATAACCGGATTCGACATCATTTTCTTCTGGGTGGCGCGGATGATTGTAATGGGCCTGGAATGTACCGGCGAGGTTCCGTTCCGTCAGGTCTACATCCACGGCCTGGTGCGTGACGCCGAACGCCAAAAGATGTCGAAGACCAAGGGCAACGTGATTGATCCGCTGGCAGTGACGGAGAAATACGGTACCGACGCGGTGAGAATGTCGCTGGTGCTGGCGGCGCCTCCCGGTACTGACATCATTGCGAGTGAAGATCGAATGCAAGCGGCGCGATCGTTCGCCAACAAAATCTGGAACGCGGCGCGCTTCCTGTTCTTGAATCTGGAACGTGCCGGGGCAGAACCCTGGGCGCCGGAAGAAAAAACGTCCTACCTGCCCGAAGCCGTGGATGGGGTTGTGCCGCTGGAGGACCGTTGGATCTTCTCCTCGTTGAACACCTGCGCCGGCGAGGTGAACAAAGCAATCTCGACGTACCGGTTCCACGAAGCGGCCAACATACTGTGGCATTTCTTCTGGGATGATTTCTGCGACTGGTACATCGAAATCAAGAAACTGCGTTTCCGCGAAGGCTCCGGCCTGGACGCCAACTGGCGCAACATTCTGACGGTGTTTGAAACTTCCTTGCGGCTGTTGCATCCGGCGATGCCGTTCATCACCGAGGAGCTTTGGCAGCGGCTGTGCGCGGGACGCGCCGGGCGCCCGGTGTCCATCGCCTTGGCGCAGTTCCCGCAGTTCGACGAGCGCGCCCATGATGCCGACGCCGGCAAGTCTTTCGCACTGCTTCAGGAGATCATCGGCTCGGCGCGTAACCTGCGGGCCGACGCCAAGCTGGATCCGAAACAGCAATTGGAAGCCTTCATCTACTGCGAGGGCCCTGTGGCAGAGCTGGTAACCGCGCAAAAGGAGCCGATTGAGCGGCTGGCGAACGTGACGATGACAGTGGCCGGACCGGCGGCGGAGAGGGCGCGCGGCGGAAAGCGGTCCACACCGGAATTCGACCTTGTTCTATCGGTCCCGGCGGCGCAACTTGAAAAGCAGCGAGACCGTCTAATCAAAGAGATCGCGAATCTGGAGCAAGTGATCGCGAACTCAGAAAAGCAACTTTCCAATGAGGATTTCTTGAAAAAGGCGCCCGAAAAGGTGTTAGTCACGCTACGTGAAAAACTGTCCGACTACAAGGCCCAACTGGAAAAGAGCAGAGAGGCATTGGCAGAACTGTAATGGAATTCGACGTACGCCACCCCGAAGTTGTCGACGCCGTCCGGCGGGCGCTGGCGGAAGATATTGGTCCGGGCGACCTGACCACAAACGCGACCGTGGACGCGGATTTGATGGCAACGGGACGTTTTATCGCGCGACAGCCGATGACGGTTTGCGGTGTGGAACTGGTTGAGTTGGTGTTTGCTGAACTGGGCGGAGTGGATTTCCTGGGCACGCACATGCGAAGCGGAGAACGCGCCGCGGCCGGCGATGTGCTGGCAACCGTGCGTGGCAAGGCGCGTACACTGCTGACGGGCGAACGCGTGGCATTGAATTTTCAGCAGCGGCTGAGCGGCATTGCAACGTTTACGCGCAAACACGCCGACGCCGTGGCCGGCACGGGCTGCAAGATTCTGGATACGAGGAAAACGACGCCAGGGCTGCGGCGGCTGGAGAAGTGGGCCACCGTATGCGGGGGAGCGTCGAATCATCGCATCGGACTCTTTGACGCCGTACTGATCAAGAACAACCACATCACGGCGGCCGGCGGCGTGCGGCAGGCGCTGGAGCGCGTCCGCGCGGCGGGTGTTCCCGATGGCGTAGCGGTGGAGATTGAAGTTCGCACACGAGGAGAATTGGAAGAGGCGTTGACGTTCGGCGCCGATCATCTCTTGCTGGACAACCTGACGCCGGAAGAGGCCGTAGAGTGGATTAAGTTCATCGCCGGCCGGGCCAAGGTGGAACTGTCAGGCGGTATGCGGCTGGAGAAATTACGTGAGTTTGCATCCACTGGTGCCGACTACATTTCAGTAGGGGCGTTGACGCACTCGGCCGTTTCGGTGGATATCAATTTCCGGGTGTCACTGGAAACCGCATGAGCTTCGACGTAGCGCGAGTGAAGGCGGCGCTTCCGAGGCGACGCGTGGAATACCACGAGACGCTGCCCTCGACGATGATCGCTGCGGCTACGATGCGGGAACCGGGCGCGATCGTGATTGCCAATGAGCAATCGGCGGGCCAGGGGCGGCACGGCCACACCTGGCATTCCGAGCCCGAGAGCGGTCTCTATTTCACAATCGTTTTGGCGCCCAAGGTGACCAGCGATCAACTGCCCGTGGTGACGCTGGCGCTGGGGCTGGCGGCGCAAGAGGCAATCGGCCAGGTTTGCGGACTGCACACGGATTTGCGCTGGCCGAACGACCTGCTGATCGGCCCGCGCAAATGCGCGGGAATTTTGACGCAACTCGAAGGCGATCGTGTTTTGGCGGGAATCGGAATTAACGTGAACCACAGTTCCCTGCCCTCGGAATTGGCGGCGATCGCGACAAGCCTGCGCATGGTGACCGGGCGAGTGCAATCGCGCGAGGAGCTACTGTGCGCGCTGGCCGGCGGAGTAGACCGGATGGTGGCACTCCTGGAAGAAGAGGGGAGTTCGCCGGTGCTGGCGTTGTTCACCGCGCAATCCAGCTACGTGCGCGGCCGGCGAGTGCGGGTCGATCTGCCGGGGAAGCCGCTTACGGGCACAACGGCGGGGTTGACGGCGGACGGGTACCTGCTGCTGGATGGTGACGACGGCCGACGGCATACGATATTGGCCGGCGGCGTCCGGCCGGAGAACTAAACCCGGAGATTGAGACAATGTTACTGGCTCTCGATGTTGGCAACACAAACATCACCATTGGTGCTTTTCAAGGGGACCTCCTAATTGGCCGCTGGCGGCTGCGCACCATCCGCGAACAGACGGTGGATGAGTGGGGCATCTTACTTAGGAACATTTTCTCATTGAGCAAATTGGACCTGGAAAGTGTTCACGGGGTCATTGTTTCCAGCGTCGTCCCGGTGATTAATACGATTCTGGCGGAGATGGTGAGTAAGTACTTCCAACGCGAAGCGATCTTCGTGACTGCGGAAACCGATCTGGGCATTCGGGTGCTGTATGATAACCCGCGCGACGTAGGCGCGGACCGTGTCGTGAACGGCGTAGCGGCATGGAACATTTACGGTGGCCCGGCGGTGGTGGTGGACCTGGGAACGGCAATCACCTTCGACGTGATTTCGGAAGCGGGCGAGTACCGTGGGGGGCTGATTTGCGCGGGCATTGGGATGGCCATTAGCGGTCTGTTCTCCAAAACCGCTCTACTGCCGATGGTGAGCTTCGCGGCGCCGGAAAAGCTGATTGGAACGAATACGATGGGGAGTATTCAGAGCGGGCTGTATTATGGCTCGCTGGGGATGATCGATGGCATCTTGGCAAGGCTGCGAGCAGAATTGGGGCCATCAACGAAGCTGATCGCCACCGGCGGCAACGCAACTTTGATTCGCGAGGGTTCGAGGCTGATTCAACACGTGGATGAAGACCTGACGCTGACCGGCCTGCGGCTCATCTGGGAACGGACGCGCCGATGAGCGAGGATAGCTGGCAAGGGAACTATTTCAACTATTTCACTGAAATCGAGGAGCATTTTCAGCGGGCGCGAGGCACCAGCCTGTTTCTGATGTCGCCGCTCGATTGGGCGCTGGTGGAGGGGTGGAAGAACACAGGCGTTCCGCTGGAGGCGGCTCTGCGCGGGATCGACGACGCGTTTGAAAAGTACCGGACACGGAAGAAGAAAACGGCGCAGCAGGTGAATTCGCTATCCTATTGCGCGCAAGCAGTTACGAAGGCCGCCGAGGAATTATTGAACAACCGTCCGCGGCGAAAGGCGGCGCCGACGGCGGAAGAGTCGCTGCCCAACGAGGCGTTGCGAACGGAACTGGAAAGCCGGGTGCCGGAACTGGCGGCGCGGGGATACAACTCCCAGGCCGCGGCGGTGCAGGCGATCGTCTCCAATTTTGAGGCGCATCACGCGGACCTGGAGGAATTGGAGCGGCAACTGAGCGCGATTGAAGAGAGGATCCTGGCGCAGGCGCGAGCCGCGCAGACGGAGGCGGAACTGGCGGAAGCACGGCGGGAGTTGGAAACGGAACTGCGTCCGCACCGGAGCCGGCTTTCGGCGGCTGAATTATCGATGCTGGAAAAGAGCTTCCTGGACCGGCGGCTGTTCGACCGGCTGGGCGTGCGCCGGTTGAGTCTGTTCTTTCTCCTATAGCAATCCGTTTTGTTCGATAATGAAGAATTGCACTATTACCATCGTCCGTCGAGATGAACTATAGTAGTGATCCATGTCCAAGTCGAAACCTGCGAAATCGACGAGTAACCAGGAGTCTCCCATTTCCAAGTCAAACCCAGCGAAAGCGGGCTCACCCGACCACCAGTTGACTGTCTTCGAGAAGGCAATGAAACACTTTCATAAACGTGAGTTTCAACATGCCTTGCCGCTTTTCGACGACGCCAGCAAGGGAACCGATGTGTCCGTCGCGCACACGGCCCAGTTGCACGCGCGCATGTGCCGCCAACGCCTGGAAAAAGATTCGCCGCAGTTAAAGACATCCGAAGATAACTATGCGTACGGTTTGGCGCTGGCCAACCGGAGGGAGTTGGGTGGCGCGGAAAAGTATCTGCAAAAGGCGCTCCAATTGGCGCCGAAAGCGGATCATATTTTGTATTCGCTGGCGATGGTGAAAGGGCTGCAGGGAGATGTACCGTCGGCCGCGGGATTCCTGGCGCGGGCGATTGAGCTGCAGCCGGCGAACCGCTCAACGGCGCGCACCGATCCGGACTTCCACGAGTTGTTGCATCATCAGGCGATTCGCGAACTTGTTTTCTAATGGGAAGGGTCAAGGCGTGTCCGAAGAAGCCATCCGCGGTCCGTTGCGAATTGTGGCTATTGGCGGTGGAACTGGACTGTCTTCACTGCTGCACGGCCTGAAAAACTGGGCCGGGCCGGAAAAGGCTACCGTTTCCATCACCGCGATTGTAACTGTCACCGACGATGGCGGAAGTTCCGGACGGCTGCGGCGGGATTTCCTGGTACTGCCGCCGGGTGACATTCGTTCCTGCATCGTGGCGCTTTCTGAAGACGAGGCGCTGCTGAGCCGGATGTTCCAGTATCGCTTCAAAGAGGGCCGCGGCTTAAAAGGCCACAGTTTCGGCAATCTGTTTCTTACCGCGCTAACCGACATCACCGGCGATTTTGCGACTGCCGTGCGGCTGGCGTCAGAAATTCTGGCTTCTCGCGGGGACATTATTCCTTCGACAGCGGAGAACGTCGTTTTGGAAGCACAGCTTTCCGACGGGCGGCGCGTGAAGGGCGAAAGCAAAATCGGAAAGAGCCGCGCGCCGATTGAATCAATACACATACTGCCCAGGGCACCGCAGCCGTTCCGCGAGTCGATCGAGGCGATTCGGCAAGCCGACCTGATCACGCTGGGCCCTGGTTCCCTGTTCACCAGCGTAATTCCCAATTTGCTGGTGCGCAGCGTGCCGAAGGAAATCATGAAAGCCACCGGCGTGCGCGCCTACATTACCAATTTGATGGGGCAGCCAGGAGAGACGGTGAACTTCTCCGCGGCCGACCATGTAACGGCGCTGCTGAACCACTGCGCGATAGCTCCGAAACACGCGCACAAGCTGCTGGATTGCGTGGTGGTAAACAACGCTCCACTAAACACCGCGGCCCTGCGGCGCTACGCCGCCAAACTCGCGTTGCCGGTGAAAATCGACCTCGATCGCCTGCAAGAGATGGGGTTGCGCGTGGTACAGGCGGAGTTGGCCGAACGAGCGCCGAAAATCCGTCACAGTCCGGAGCGCACGGCGGAACTGCTAATCAAGTTGGCGCGACTAGGCCGCAGGCGCCGGCAACTATTGAACCGCGGCGGCGTACAGAATTAGAGAATAGAATCCAATGTCTTCTTCCCTATCCGTAGTAATTCTTGCGGCCGGTTTCGGCACGCGCATGAAATCGCAAACGACAAAGGTGCTGCACCGGGCTGGCGGGCTGACGCTAGTGGAGCATGTGGTGCGGACCGCGATGACCATTGCCCCGGCCGATAGGATTGTGGCTGTGGTGGGGCACCAAGCGGAAAGGGTGAGCGCCGCAGTGGCGCCCTACGGGGTTCGCACGGCACTGCAGGACACGCCGCGAGGGACAGGGCACGCGCTGCGCTGCGCGCGGGAGGCGGCGCCGGCCGATGGGCACCTGGTGGTGCTGTACGGAGATGTCCCGCTGCTTTCGGAAGCCACACTTGCGCGGCTCATCATGCAACACGTCTCCGGTAACACCGCGGCAACGGTTCTGACGGCCGAGTTGGACAACCCGGCGGCGTATGGCCGCGTGGTCCGCGGCGCCGATGGGAGTGTAGAAGCGATCGTCGAGTTTAAAGCCGCCACTGAGCAGCAGCGCTCCATTCGCGAGATCAACTCCGGCATCTACTGCTTCGACGCAGCGCTGCTATGGAAATACATCGATTCGATCACCACCAACAACCCGGCGGGAGAGTATTACCTCACTGATATGGTGGAAATCCTTCGGGCCAACGGCCATCGCGTCGACGGCCAGATCATGGCCGACTCCAGTGAACTGCTGGGCATCAACACGAAAGTGGAACTGGCAGAAGTAGATAGGCTGTTCCGCGAACGGAAGGCCACGCAACTGATGCTGGATGGGGTGACCATTGAGCGGCCGGAGAGCGTGGCCATTGACCTGGACGTGCAAATCGGCGCCGACACCATCGTCGAGCCCCAAACGCGAATACTCGGCTCCACCGTCATCGGCGCCAACGCCGTCATCGGCACCGGTTCGGTAATCCGGAACTGCACGCTGGGCGACGGCGTGCTTGTCCAGCCGTATTGCGTGATTGAAGATACACAGATTGGTGAAGCGGCTCATGTGGGGCCCTTCGCGCGGCTGCGAATGAAGAATCGCGTGGGCGCGCACGTTCACGTGGGGAACTTCGTGGAGTTGAAAAACACGGAGATGGGAGAGGGCGCGAAGGCAAACCACCTGGCCTACCTCGGCGATTCAACCATAGGCGCGAAAACAAACATTGGCGCGGGCACCATCACGTGTAATTACGATGGCAAAAGGAAGCATCCGACGACTATCGGCGCCGGCGTTTTCGTCGGGAGTAACTCGACACTGGTGGCGCCAGTTACGCTGGAAGCAGGCAGCTTCATCGCGGCAGGGTCGGTGATTACCGAACAGGTACCAGAGGGCGCGCTGGCGATCGGCCGCGGCCGGCAAACCAACAAAGAAGGCTGGGTGGCCAAGAAGGTTTAGTGGGCGAACTCCCGTTCGGCTTCCCGGCGGGCGCGACGAGCCTCACGCTTGGCTTCTTCAACGGCGCGCTGCGCATCGCGGCGCACCGCTTCGGTGTCGCGGCGCACGTCCCGGGCCGCTTCGCGCAGGTCGTCGTGCAATTCTGTCTTCGCTTTCCTTGCGTCCTCGCGCGCTTCCCTAGCCGCTTCCCGCACGTCGCGCGCAGCTTCTCGTATGGCCTGGCGGACGTCCTGGCCGGCCTGATGCAAATCATGCCGCACTTGGTGACGTTCCCGGTGGGAACAGGCGGCGGTGGCCGCCAACAGCAACAAAATGCCCAGGGAAGTTCGGATCATTTTTTGGCTCCACTACCGTTACGGTGGAAGAGTTGCGAAAGTTCCACAATTTTACAGCACTAACATCGGGTGATAGAGGTTTGGCATTCTGATTTCACCGATGGCGACCAACTGTCCATCCTCGCCCACAGCGCGAACAAAGGGTGCGTCCCCACGCACGCGAAACGGCGAAACGCGAAAATCACGGCCCTGACGAATGAGCGTGGCCGTGGCCAGGTCCACCCGCTCAGCGGGAAAGTCCGGCAGCAGATCGACGGCCGGAATGACAGCTTCCCCAAAACGGCCAAGCGCCGCCAGTCCGGCCAATTCCTCCAGAGTGTGCGCATGGTCCAGCGTGAACGTACCCGCACGGGTTCGACGAAGGGCCGAGAGGTGCGCTCCACAGCCGAGCGCCGCCCCCAGTTCGTGTGCGATGGACCGGACGTAGGTTCCCGATGAACAGTGCACCCGCAGACGAGCGGTGGCACCTTCGCACTCGATCAAGTCCAAAGAATAGACAGTCACCGGCACCGGAGGCAGCACTACGGGTTTGTTCTTCCGCTCCAGTTTGTAGGCGGGCACGCCGTCAATTTTCTTCGCTGAAACGGGCGGCGGCGTTTGCAACAGATCGCCGCGAAAGGCGTCGAGCGCGCGTTCCAAGACCGCCGCATCGAGTGTTACCCCTACAGCATCGGAAGTCGCGTAGCCTTCGGAGTCGTAAGTATTCGTGGAGAAGCCAAAACGAACCTCGGCCTCGTAGACTTTGTCGGCCTTCATCAAGAACTGCGATAGCCGCGTGGCCCGATTGAGGACCAACGGCAATACACCTGTGGCCAGCGGATCCAGCGTCCCCAGGTGGCCCACACGGCGAGTGGCGGCAATGCGCCGCATTTTCCCCACAACGTCGTGAGAAGTCCACGAACTGGGCTTGTCAACGACAATAACTCCGTCCATTGCCTTTTAGGGTACCAGCCGGAGCCCGTAAACTAGTAGCAGTGCAGGCCGACGAACCGATTGGAAAACTCTACGATGGACGATTGCTTCGCCGGCTGGCGGCCTATTTGCGGCCGTACAAGGGCCGCGTGGCGGTTACGCTTGGGCTGGTGGCGCTGCACGGGTTGTTCGATTCGCTGGGCCCGCTGCTTACGCGCTATGCCGTGGACCGCTATTTTACGCACACTCCGGTGGCCGCGTTACCTTTCGAATTCCCGGCGGATCCGTACCGCGGATTAACACTGCTGTCGGCGGGCTATTTAACTCTCGTTCTACTGACCCTCGCCTCTGAGTTCGGCCAGACGCTGCTCATGAACCGCACCGGCCAATACGCGATGTTTGACCTGCGGCGCGACCTGATGGAGAAGTTGCACCGGCTCGACATAGCCTACTTCGACCGCAACCCGGTGGGCCGCGTCGTGACGCGCGTCACCACCGACGTGGACACGCTGAACGAGTTGTTCTCCTCGGGCTTTGTCGCCATTCTGGGCGATCTGCTGATGCTCCTTTGGTTGCTGGCGATTTTACTTTCGCTCAGCCCGGGCATGACCGGCATTGTGCTGCTGGCGACGCCGCTGATCTTCCTGGCCACCATGCGTTTCCGCACTGAGGTCGCCGGTTCCAACCGCCGCATTCGCACCGCTGTGGCGCGAATCAACGCGTTTCTGCAGGAACACGTGAATGGCATGGCCATTGTGCAGTTATTCAACCGGGAAGCGCGCAGCCGCGCGGACTTCGCCGCCATCAACCGCGAACACACCGACGCCTACAAGGATTCCATTCACGCCTATGGCTGGTTCTATCCGGTGGTCGAATTCCTGAGCATGATGGCGCTGGCGGCGCTGCTGGTCTATGGCGGCGTTTCCATACCGGCGGGGGAGGCATCGCTGGGAACGGTGGTGGCATTTTTCCAATACGCCATCCGCTTCTTCCGGCCAATTCAGGACTTGAGCGAAAAGTACAACGTGCTGCAGGCCGCAGTGGCGGCGGGGGAACGCATTTTTCAACTGCTTGATACCGAACCGGCCATTCAGGCGCCCGCGGCACCCAGGCCTATTCCGGCGGACACCACCATCGTGTTTGAGAACGTCTGGTTCGCCTACAAGGACGAAGATTGGGTGCTACGCGATGTCAGCTTCATGATCCGTCCAGGAGAAACAGTGGCCATCGTGGGCCACACTGGCGCCGGCAAAACGACGCTTACGAATCTGCTGCTGCGCTTCTACGACGTGCAGCGCGGACATATCCGGCTGGGCGGAGTGGACATCCGCGATTTCCGCCCGGAGGAGTTGCGCGAGTTGTTCGCCATCGTGCTGCAGGACCCGTGGCTATTCACCGGTGACATTCGTTCCAATATCACCCTCGGTACTCCCGGACTGAGCGAAGCGCAAATCCGGACGGCGGCTGAACGCGTGAATCTGCTGGACTTTATTGACTCGCTGCCAGGCGGTCTCGGCGAGACCGTGGCTGAACGCGGGGCGAATTTTTCCACTGGCCAGAAACAGCTCATCAGTTTTGCGAGGGCGCTGGCGCATGAACCGCGGGTGCTGATTCTGGATGAGGCCACGTCGAGCGTCGATACGGAAACTGAATTGAAAATCCGCGATGCGCAGCGCGAGTTGTTAAAGGGCCGGACGGCAATCGTGATCGCGCACCGGTTATCGACCATCCAATCCGCCACACGGATTATGGCGTTCCATAAGGGTCAACTGATGGAGGCCGGTACACATGCTGAACTGCTAGCGCTCCGCGGCATCTATTGGCGGCTGTACGAACTTCAGTACGCTACACCGGCCTAGAAAAAGCGAACGGCCCCGGAGTAACCGGAGCCGTTCGTTTTGCTGGGATACCGATAGGCTACCGGGTCCAGGTGCTGGCTTGCACCCAGCCGGTGCCGGTGTTCGCGTTGTCCACTACCCAAACGTAGAGGTTCTTAACGCCCGTGGCGTAGGACCCTTGCCGGGTTATGTTGAGGCTCAGAACCGCGTCTGTGCCGGAGAGACTCACCGAGGACGCGGCTCCATTGATGGCGCATTGGCTGTTTTGGATCGTACCAGCCCCGCCCGGAACCAGCGGCGCGCCGATTGCGGTTGTGGCGTCATTGAAAAGGTAAACCGCGTTCGTGGCGCGATCGTAGAACCCGTGGCAGGTGGCCGCGGGAACCGCCGTGTTCGTGTTTACCAGGAAGTAGATACGTTGCAGATCGGCCACGCCGTTGGCGTCTCGCGCTGTCAGCGTGAACGTCTGGCTGGCCGCGGTGGTGGCGGATGGAGTGGCGGAAACCAGGGTCGGCGCCGAAGCGCCCGTGGACGAATTCCACGTGCTGCCTTGCACCCAGCCGGTGCCGGTGGCCGCGGCATCGGTTACCCAGAAATACACCTTTTGCTGCACGAGGCCGTACGTGCCATTCAGGCTTAGCCCAAACGTCACCGTAAGATCCGTGCCGGAAGCTGTAACCGGCGTGGAGGTAGCCGCGTTCAGCGTGCATTGGCTATTGGAGACCGTTCCGGCTCCGCCGGGAGTAAGCGGTCCGAGGGCGACGGTCAACGCGTCATTGTAGAGAACCAATGCGTTGGAGGCGCGGTCATAGAAACCGTGACAGGAGTTCGCAGGAACCGTGGGGCTCGAGTAGACCTGGAAATAGATCCGGCTAATGTCCGTGAAGCCGTTGGTGTCGCGAGCAACGACGGTAAACGCCTGTGGCGAGCCGGTGGGGCTGGCGGGGGAAGTGGAAACGAGCGTGGGAGGAGCCTGGCCGCCGCCGCCGCCCCAGGTGCTGGTCTGCACCCAGCCGGTGCCCTGCGCCTGCAGGTCGACTGCCCACACGTAGACGTTCTGCGGGGCCGTCGCGTAACTGCCCAAAAGCGTCATGCCGAGGCTGAGAACCAGATCCGTTCCCGACGAGGAAACTAGCGCGGAGGTTGCGCCGCTAATGCTGCACTGCGAGTTGGAAATGGTGCCGGCCACACCGGGCGTCAACGGTCCGGCGAGGGCCGTCAGCGCGTCGTTGAATAGATAGACGGTGTTGCTCGCCCGGTCGTAAAAGCCATGGCAGGTATTCACTGGGACATTATTGGAACTATTCACCAGGAAGTAAATGCGGTCCAGGTTCACGGCGCCATTGAGGTCTCTTGTTGTAAAGGTAAACGTCTGAGGATTGGCCGTGGTGCTGGCGGGGGTGCCGGAAACGATGGTAGGCGCAACCGGACCTGTGGTGCCCCAAGTGGCTCGCTGCAGCCAGCCGGTGCCATTGCCCTGTTTGTCGGTCGCGTAGAGGTACACGTTGTGGGAGATCGTGCCATAGTTGCCGAGCAGGGCGAAGCCCAGGCTCAGGGTCAGGTCCGTTCCCGTGCCGGAGATGAGCGTGGTGGAGGGACCGTTCACGCTGCATTGGCTGTTCGAGATGGAACCGCCAGAGCCGGGAACCAGGGGACCGATGAGCGTAGTCAACGAGTCATTGAACAAATAGACGGCGTTACTGTCCCGGTCATAGAAGCCATGGCAGGAGTTCACCGGCACCGGCGTAGTGGGGTTGATCAAGAAAAAGATGCGGTCGAAGTTCGCCGAACCGTTTGCGTCGCGCGCGGTGAACGTGAACGTTTGGGGATTAGTAGTGGCGGCGGTGGGAGAGAACGAGACGATGGTAGGCGCCGCGTTGCCGATCGGCGCGCCCAGGACCCAGGATCCGGTCTGCACCCAGCCGGTGCCCAGCGCCTGATTGTCCACGGCCCACAGGTAAACATTCTCCGTGGTCGTCGCATAGAGGCCCAGCATTCCCATTCGGAGGTTCACGATCAGGTCGTTGCCCGCTCCGGACACCAGTCCCGAACCGGTGCCATAGACGATGCACTGGCTGTTTTGAATCGTTCCGCCGGAGCCTGCGGCCAGCGGTCCAAGCAGCACGGTCAGATTGTCGTTGAACAGATAAAAGCTGTTCGCGGCGCGATCGTAGAACCCATGGCAGGTATTCTGCGGAATCGTGGCCGTGGGGTTCACCAGGAAATACAGGCGCGAAAGATTGGCGTACCCGTCGGCGTCGCTTACTTTGAAGGTAATCGTCTGCGGTGTGGTTGTCGGCCCGGGCGGGGTGCCGGAAACGACGAGCGGCGTGGCGCCAACGCCAAGCACGGTGGAAACGGTGTTCCCGCCCGCGTTCATCGCCAGAATGTCCACACGGCCATCGCCATTGAAATCCCCAATTCCAAGCGAACTGATACCGGTGTAGCCCGAATACGGGCTGCCAAGGGCATTCGTAAAGGATCCAGTTCCGCTACCGGTCAACAGGGCGACGGTGCCCGCGGTGTCATTGGCCACCGCCAGGTCTGTTTTCCCGTCGGCGTTGAAATCCAGCGCGCTGATCCAGCGTGCGGAGGTAACCGAACTCACCGCGCCAGTCGTGGAAGCGGTGAACGTGCCGGTTCCAGAGCCCACCAAGAGCGGAAGAGAAGGCCCGGAAGCGTTCGCGACAGCAAGGTCGGCGTTGCCGTCCGAATTGAAATCGGCGACGGCGACCATGAAGACCGCGCCCGAAACCGAGTAAGGACTGCCGGCGCCGGTCGTGAACGTGCCGCTGCCAGTGCCAAGCAGAATGTGGACGCGGCTGTTGAGGAAATCGGTGACAGCGACATCGGCGCGGCCATCCTTGTTAAAGTCCGCGACGGCGACAAAGGTTGGCTGCGGAACGGAGGCCGCAACGCCCGGAGCGGCGGTGAAAGCGCCGGCGCCGTTGCCAAGCAGCACGCCCACTTTGCCATCGGCGAAATTGGCGGTAACGATATCGATGTGTCCATCGGCATTGAAATCGGCGGTAGCAAGCGAATACGGGCCGCCGGTAACTGAAGTCGCCGTGCCGGTGTTGGGCGTGAACCCGCCTGAACCGTTCCCCAAATAGACACGCAAGAAGTTGGTGTTCAAGGTTACAACGGCGATATCGGCGCGGCCATCTTCATTGAAATCACCCGCGACCACCGAGCGCGGGCCTGATGCCGCCGAAAGCGGACTGCCGGCAGCCGGCGTAAAGCCGCCCGCGCCATTGGAGAGCAGCACCGTGATGGAATTGGAATCCACATTGGCCACTGCCAGGTCGGCGCGGCCGTCACCATTAAAATCGGCCACCGCCACTGCCGCGGGCAGCGCGCCGACGGCCGTTGTCGTGCCCCCAATCGGCGATAGAGCCAAAGACGGCGTGGCCGCGACGCTCAAAGTGACGTTCGCCGAAAGGCTGGCGCTGAAATTCACGTCTCCGCCGTAGTACGCACGCAAAGTGCGGCTCCCGCTGGGAAGCAGGATGGTGGTCGCCGATCCTGCACCGCCCGTAAGCGTTGCGACTGCGATTACGTTGACGCCGTCGTAAAAGGTCACCTTTCCGGTGGCCCCGGCCGGAGATACTGTGGCGGTGAGAACCAGCGGCTGTCCCAGCGCGGCGGAGCCCACCGCGGAGGTGGTCAACACAGTGGTTGTGTTCGTCAACGCGCGGTTGGCCTCACCGGCGAATTTCAACAGCACCGCATCCGTTCCGCCCTGCAGTTGGGCGAGCGGTCCGGAACCAAGTCCGGCGCCCTCGGAAAAACCAGCGGCATAGACATCGCCGGCCGGGCTCACCGCAATCGCATGCAATGAATCCCGCGCCGCGGTCCCGGCCAGCGTCGCTTCCAATACTTCCCCGTCGGGGCTCACCTTCACCACGAAGCCGTCCCGTTCGCCGCGCCATGTACGGGTTCGCGCGAAATCGGAGGAGTTGGTCCACCCGGCGACAAAAACGTTCCCGGCCGCATCCAGCGCGATGCCCCGCCCTTCCTGTTCCAGCACACCGCCAAAGGCAATCTCGAAGGCAAGGGCGTCACCAGCCGGATTCACCTTCGCCAGCCGCGCATTGGCGCCGGTTACATAGGCGGCGCCCATTTGGTCCACGGCGACCGCTGTGGCCGGCCAGCCCAAGGCAATCGTGTAATCGGCGCTCGAACCATCGGCATTCAGTCGCGTCAACGCTTCGCCGTGGACCACGTAAGCTGCCCCGTTGCTATCCACGGCGATCGCCCGACCAAGCCCCGCAATCCTGGCCAGATACACGCGTTGCTGCCCGGCATACTTAGCCACGTAACCCGCGCCTGCCGTGTAGACCGCACCCGCCGGATCAACAGCCATTGCCAGAACCGGTTCCGACTCCAGGCTCGCCAGCACGCGGCCGTTCTCAGCGTTCAACTTCGACAAAAACCCATCGCCCGCCGCCCAAACGTTTCCAAGCAGGTCCACCGCCACTGCGTTTGCCGAATCTCCCGGAAGCTGGGCGGTCCACAGGACTTCAGAGCCATCGGCCTTGGCCTTGGCCACGAACGCCCCGGAACGCCCGGCCGAGCGGGCCATTTGGCCGGCGACGTAGGCACTGCCTTCGGAGTCAATCGCCACAGCATTCGCATGGTCAGCGCCGGCGCCTCCCAAATAAATAGCGAATCTCGCTTTCTCTGGCGCCCCGAAGAGGCCGGCAGAGAGCGTAAGCAGAAAGAGTGACAAGTTTCTGTACGACATAAGTAACCAACCAGTATATGGGGTTCCCCGCGAGCCCAGAAGAGCGATCCTTAATTTCCGGTCACGCAGGTACTATTAGTTTGCCGATCGCTCCAGTCCTCTGATCTTCTGCGGTTCCCAAATGCGCACTCTCGCCGCGGGCCGCCCGCCGCACCAATGGCAAACACCCCAGTTCGCGAGCCCAACAGGAAAATGCAGTCATACCCCTTTTCATCGGAAGTCGCATCTAACCACTATCGATGCCAGCAAGTTACCCTACTAACGTGCGCCTGCTGTTGATGATCGGCCTTGCCGCGGCTTTGGCCGCGCAATCGAGCGACGAACGCCGCTCGGCACACCCGCGTGTCTTCGCACTGACCGAGCTGGCGCGCGCCGCTCCGCCCGAATTCGCTGCCCGGGGACTTCTCCAACTCCTGGAGGCTGACGCCATACCGGAACGCGACTGGCGTCTAGAGCTTGCGCAAGAAGCGCTTTCGCTCGCCGGCTCCGCGCGTCATGCGCTGCCCAAGCGCCTCGCGCCCGGCATCGTCGCGGTGGACAACCGCGCCATGCTCTGGAACGTGGCCTACCAGCAGGGGCTCGACAGGCTGACCCTCTCCCTCCGTGCCATCGAACAGCTTCGCCGCCTTGACCCCGCCGCGGCCCGCAAGGCATTTGCCCAACTCCCCCGTCCCGCGATGGCGGCGGTTACCTGCAAGGATGCGTTAATCGACGACGCGTCGCAGTGGTACTTGACCGCCGGCCGGGTCAACGCCGAGCCAGGAACCATTTTGAGCGCAATTCAGGCCGCGCAAAGCCACACCGAGATCGCGCCCGCAATCGACCTCATCTTCCTCCGCCGGGGCAGTGCCGAAGAACTCGATCTCTACGCCGGCGCCGTTGGCGAAAAACTCCGCAGCCTTCCGGCGAATGATCGCGATTTCAACGCCGCGCTCTTCCAGGCCCCAAAAAAGATTGAGCACCTTTGGTCCACATTGAGGCTCCTCGATCGCCCCACCGCGGTGCTCGCTGACGGCTGGCGCGCCTGGATGCAAACCGGCCTCGCCGCTCCTGCCTGCGCCGAATCCCGTTCTGCCGGCCCGCAGGAACAGGCACGCTACGACGCCTTCTCTTTGTTCAACAAAACCCAGACACCCCTTGAGCCGGACCTACTGAAACCTACCGGAGAATCCATAGCCGCGGACCTCCACCCTTTTGCCGATAGCGAAGCGATCCGATCGCAGACGAACCTCTTCCGCCAACTCCTCTTCGGCACCCACAGCCGCGGCCTTTCCGCCGCCGAAAAGGATACTCCCGAATGGCGCGAGCAGATGCAGTCCTACATCCAGTCCATCGAAGGCAGGACGCGAACGAGCGACGAATCCGATATTGAGTTTTTCTACCGCCAATCCCAACTCTGGTCGGGCGTGCTAATGGCGTCGCCCCCGGGGCCAAGCCGGGACCGCGCGCTCGCACAGTATCTTTCGTTCTTACTGGTGAACGCCCCCCATATTGACCCGCTCCTTTGGTTCTCTCAACTGGAGTCGATGGCGGAAGCCACCCGCTCTCTCCACGGCGAGGAGTTCCCGAAACTCCTGCGCGCGCTCCACTCCACCGCTCACCCCGTGTTACGGCTATACGCCGAACTGGAAACCGATTTCCCCACTCGTCCCTCCCCCAAGGTCTATTGATATCTATGCGCCTTCGTGACAACGGCATCATCATCGGCACCCTTCCCACCGGTCCCAACAACGCCATCACTGACGTTCCCGGCGTCCGCGTTGGCCACGCCACCATCATTCGCGGCCAGAATATCCGCACCGGGGTCACGGCCATCCTTCCTCACGCTGGCAACCTATTCCAACAAAAAGTTCCCGGCGCCGTTCACGTCGGCAACGCCTTTGGCAAACTCATCGGTTCCACGCAAGTCAACGAACTCGGCGAAATCGAGACACCCATCCTGCTCACCGCCACGCTTAACGCCTTCCGTGTGGCCGATGCATTGCTGGACTACATGCTCGCCCTTCCCGGCAACGAAAAAGTACGCTCCATCAACCCTCTCGTAGGGGAAACAAACGATGGCGCACTTAATGACATTCGAGCGCGGGCCGTGGGCCACGATGAGGTCATGCGGGCCATTCAGTCCGCCAAGGACGGACCCGTCGCCGAAGGCTCGGTGGGCGCCGGCACTGGCACCATTGCCTTCGGCTGGAAGGGCGGCATTGGAACGGCCTCCCGCAAAGCAGGTCCGTACATGATAGGGGTTTTAGTCCAATCGAATTTCGGCGGACGGCTCACGATTAACGGCATAGCCATGGACGATCTGACGCAACCCGGCGGCGGGGATGGCTCCATTATGATCGTCGTCGCCACCAACGCTCCGGCCACACCCCGGAATCTGCAACGCTTGGCCGCGCGAACGATGCTCGGGCTGGGCCGCACGGGAGCATCCGGTTCCAATGGTTCCGGCGACTACGCCATCGCCTTCGCCACCCCAAACGCCGAGCCGCCGCTTTCCAACGAAGCCATGTCGCCCCTCTTTGCCGCCGCCATTGAAGCCACCGAGGAGGCCATCATCAACTCTCTCACTCAAGCGGTCACCGTTTCCGGCAACGGCCGCACGGTTCCGGCCATTCCAATCGAATTGGTTCTTAAACGCCTGAAGCCCTGACTATTCGAAACTTCGCCGCAAGCGCAACGCGACAGCGATCAGTACCACCCCCGACATCAGGTGGAACATCCGCTCGGGCACCGGATCGATCTGCTGGTGCAGAATCCGCGCCACGGTTTCGAACATCATAGCCAGAGAATGACCCATGGGGCTCGGACCTCGCTCATTTTTTGCATACCCAAAGATAGGGCGAAAACCCAACGGCGACCATAGGTACTCGGTACCCTACTTAGCTACATTTTCGCGTCGCTCCGATACTGAATCCAAAGTACTAAGGCGCATTAGAATCCCTCCATCATGTGCATGGAATGCGATATGATGCAGTCAGCCGCAGTGTCCTCTGGGACCATTCGCTTTGGAGCATTTAATGTCAAGAAAAACCCTGTTGTTAACGGCGTTAGCGTGCGTTGCCGCCGCTACTACGCTTTCGGCGCAAGAAGTCCGCGCCAGCCTCTCCGGCGTCATCACCGACCCCTCCGGCGCCCCAATTCCGGCCGCCAAAATCACGGTTACTAACGTCGCGAAGAACACGTCCATCGTCTCTATGTCCAACGACAGTGGCCTGTACAGCACACCTCTGCTGGAACCGGCCGCCTATAACGTTGCCGTGGAAAAGGATGGATTCCGTCGCGTAGTCCGCGAAAACGTGGTGTTGCAGTCTCTCGACAAGGCCCGTCTCGACATCCAGTTGCAGATTGGCGCCGTCGCAGACTCGATCACTGTCGAC
>JAEUQC010000027.1 GCA_016789905.1 Bryobacterales bacterium
CAGGCTCGGAGCCAGAATGACATACATGCGTCGGTCTGTCAATATGTAAGTGATTCGACAGACTCGCTACAGGGGTCAGCCGCCGCCCCGCTCATTAAACAAGATCAGCCGAAAATGTAGAAACTCCAGGGCCCTCGTGGACACGAGGGCCTGAAGGGGATCGAGTTCCGTCCCACCTAGAGGATAGCAGGCGAAGTCAAGCATTGCGGGCCGGGATTCGCGCAGAAACGCGGTAAGTGATTGGAAGCAGTGGGGCAAAATAAATGCGGAACTATTGTCAATGGCCTTCGTTAGGATGCATGACGGAGCTCGAGTTGGAGGGTGGGCGGGGCGTCTGGATTGGTCAAGTTTTTCGGACGCGCCGGGCCGGGGGCGCGGGTAGAACAGGGGCGCAACGCTTCGTGGTGGTGGGGATGCCGCGCGTCTTGGGACATGCTGAAGCAAGTCCCGGCGGGTTTTGTTTTGTATGTGGGATTTCCCGGCGAGGCGCTTGTGGCTGGGGTTACGGTTCAGCCCGGCCACCGGATGGGCCGGATTGCGCAAGCTGTAACTTGTCGTGTTGTGCGGGGTCGCTGAGAAGTACGGGAAAGGGGGACACGCCAAGGCGATGTCCCCGGACTCGTACTTCGTGTGGGGTGCTGGTTGATCCTTGTGGCGGAGTCATCGATCAGAGAAAGGGCGTAACCGCTTGTGGGGTTGGGGATGGCGCGGTGTTGCATGTGGGGTTTGCTGGCGCGCGGCTTGTGCTCGGGTTACAGATCATCCCGGCCACCGGATGGGCCGGATTGCGCAAGCTGTGACCCGCCGTGTTGTACGGAGTTGTGGAGAAGCACGGGAAAGGGGGGACACGCCAAGGCGATGTCCCCGGAGTCGTGCTGCGTGTGGGGTGCTGGGGGCCTGGCGGCGGCGTCACAGATGAGCCCGGCCACCGGCGGCGCCGGATTGCGCAATCTGTGACTCACAAAAGGAGTCACAGATCAGTGGTGTCCCGCCGGTTTGGTCGCATGTGGGATTCCCGGCGAGGCGCTCGTGGCTGGGATTACAGTGATGGGGCCCAATGGAGATGGGCGTAGTTTTACCGGCTTTCGTCAGAAGGCGTAGCGAAGCCCGAGTTGGACGATGCGCGGGTCGCCGGCGGTGGTGATACGGCCGAAGAGCGCGTTAATGCGGGTAGAGTTCGGGTTGCCGAGATTGGCGCGGTTAAATAGATTGAAGAACTCGGCGCGGAATTCGAGCTTGTGGGCCTCGCTCCAGGGCATGACGAAGTTCTTGAAGGCGGAGAAATCCATGGTGGCAAGGCCAGGCCCGCGGGCGGTATTGCGGCCGAGGGTGCCGAAAGTGCCGGGGGCCGGTTCGACATAGGCCTGAGTGTTAAAGTAGCGGAGGATTCTGTCTGCCTTGGGCCTGTCGCCGGGAAGGTTGGGATCGCCGACGATATCGACACGATCCTGCCCGATGCCGGTGCGGGAGATATCGACGCCGTTGGCGATGTTCAAGGGCCCGCCGGACTGAAGGGAGAGAATGCCGTTGGTCTGCCAGCCACCGGCGACGCGGCTGAGAGCGCCTTTGCCTTTGAAGAAGGGAAGAAGATAGTTGAACGACGCGGTGAGACGGTGGCGGCGATCAAAATTCGACGGGCCGTAATCCTTTTCAATCTGGCCGTAGGGATAGGCGTTACCATTGCCTTCAAAGGCGGTATTGGAAAGAATGTCGAGACTCTTTTGCCAGCTATAGCCGCCGAGGAAGGTGAGGCCGCTGGAGAAGCGGCGCTCCAGGCTGAGGACAAGGGCGTGGTAGTTGGAACGGCCATAGGTGCCGGCGTAGGTGACCTGCGTGTACTCCTTGCGGGGGCGGCGTTGATCGGTATTGGCCAGTGTGGCGCCGGGGCCGAAGACGGCGGCGTTGAGTTCGGCGGCGTGGAAGAGGCGGCGGCCGACGGAGCCCTGATAGGTGGAGCGGAAGACGAGCGAGTTGGTGAGGCCTTGTTCGACGGTGAAATTCCACTGGTGGATGTTGGGATAGGTGAATTCAGGCGCGTAGCCGACGACGAGGAAAGGGAACACGAAACGCTGGGAAGCGGCGATGGGACGGGAGACAGGGAAGGGGTTGACGAAGCCGCGGTAGGGGTCCTGTGTGGAGAAGGGCGCGTTGATATCGACGCGGACGGAGTTGGGCGGCGAGGTGACCTGGCGGTTGTAAGTGAGGGCGGACATCTGGTCATGGAAGCGGCCGTAGCCGCCACGAACGCTGGTTTTGCCTTTGCCGAAGACGTCCCAGGCGAAGCCGACGCGAGGATCGAATACGTTCCAGGCGGTGGGGACGCCGGTGGCGGGAACGCCGGGGTCGCCGGCGGCAAGCTGGCCGGGAGGGAGATTGGGGAAACGGGTGGACTTGACGCCAGCGCGGTAGGCGGCGTCATTGAACTGCGAGAACTGATTGGCCGGCTTGTCGGTGAAGGGGACGAAGGGATTCCAACGGACGCCGAGATTGAGCGTGAGGCGGCGGTTGACCTTAAAATTGTCCTGCACGTAGAGGCCGTAAAGGTTGCGGAGGAGGTTGTAATAGAGGGTGTTGATCTGGCTGAAGGCGCTGGGCTTGCCGATCATAAAATCGGCGAGGTTATCGCCGGAGAAGCGGGAGCCGAAGGTGAAGTTGCCGTCGGAGAGGAAGTCCTGATCGAGGATGGTGTGTTCGCGGACGATGTCGACGCCGAAATCGATTTCGTGACGGCCCTTGATTTTGGTCCAGTTGTGGGTGAGGTTGTACTGGTTCCGGGGCACGCGATAGAGCGCGTTATAGGACTGGCCGAAGTACTGGCTGATGGACATGCGGAAGGTGGAGCCGATGCTTAGATTGGGGACGTTGATGCCGAGTTCTTTGTGGCCGGGAAACTGGGTGGGGCCGTTGGCGATATTGGACGTGCGATTGAAGGAGAGGCTGGTATTGGAGATGAGGGTGGGGCTGGCGGTGAGGGTGTAGTTGAAGACCGCGCTTTGGCTTTGCCAGCGACGGTCGGGGAGGGCGGTGAGGAGGTTGGAGGGGTCGACGATGGCGGGGATTTTGAGTTCGTCGAAGAAGTAGCGGCCGGAGATCTGGTGGCGGGTGGAGAAGACATGGTCGACGCGGGCGAGGTATTGGTTGTCCGTCTGCTTGTCGCCGCGCTGATAGAGCAGGAGCCCATCGGCGGATTGGGCGGTGGGGATGACGTTGAGAATTTTGTGGGCGATGGGATCGAGGCGGGAGGCGGGAATGATGTTACCGGCGAATGGCTGATTGTTGGCGTTCGGGTCAGTCAACTGCTGGCGCATGGAGGAGAAGTTGCCGGTGCGCTGGGGCCCGGTGGCGACGACGGAAGTGAGATTGGCCGGGAGGGAACGGACTTGGGTGCCCTGCCAGGAGCCGAAGAAAAACGTGCGGTCCTTGACGACGGGGCCGCCGAAGGCGAAGCCGTACTGATTGCGTTTGAGGCCGTCATTGCGGGGGGCGAAGAAGTTGCGGGCGTTCATTTTGGCGTTGCGGAGGTATTCGAAGAAGGCACCGTGGAATTGGTTGGTTCCGGAGCGGGTGACGATGTTGACGACGCCGCCGCCGCGGCCGGCGAACTTGGCGCCGTAGTTGTTGGTCTGGTAGCTGAACTCCTGCACGGCGTCAGGGTTGGGGAGGACGTTGGCGACTTCGGTGTAGGGATCTTCGTGGATGCCGCCGTCCATGACAAAGGTGGTGGAGTTGCCGCGGCCGCCGCTGGCGGAGATGAGTTCGCCGCCTGCTTCGGGGCGGGTGGCGGCCTGGTTGAAGGTGCCGGAGGTGGAGAGGGTGCCGGGGGTGACGCGGAGGAGTTGTAGGACATTGCGGCCGTTGAGCGGGAGGTCGGTCATCATCTCCTTGGTGATGACGGTATTGAGGGTGGAATTGCGGGTGTCGATGGCGACGGCCTGGCCGACGACGTTGACGGATTCATTGACGGCGCCGATGCGGAGCTGGGCGTTGGCCGTGGCGTTTTGATCGACCTGGAGGACGATTTCCGGAATGTTGAAGTTGGAGAAGCCATCCTTACCGATGCTGATGGAGTAGCGGCCGGGGCTGAGGGCGGTGAGAGTGTAGAGGCCTTCGCCGCTGGAAGCGGATTCGCGGGTGGCGCCGGTGTCGAGGTTCTTGACGGCGATGCGAGCGCCAGGGATGGGGGCGCCGCTGGCGTCGGTGACGCTGCCGGCGAGGGAGGCCGTTTGCCGCTGGGCGAAAAGGGCCGCTAGCGAGAGCAGGCCGAGGGAGAGGGCGCGGGAAAGGCGGGTCATCATTGGAGGGTCCTTCTCGTTGGATTGACTGGCGCAACGTGTATAGTCCGCGGGCGATTGCGCAGGGGGACTTTATCATCAAAATTATGGGGAATGCAATGTGGGAAATAGCGGCATTGGAACACACAAACGCCGCCGCGGGTTGCGCGGCGGCGTTTGTGGCTGGTTCGATTATGCGGTTAGAACTGGTAGCGGAGCCCCAGTTGGATTTGCCGGGCCGCGGTGGCAGAGGTTACCTTGCCAAAGGCGGAGGACGCGAAACTGCCCTGCGGGTTGCCCATGTTGACGTGGTTGGCCATGTTGAACATTTCGGCGCGGAACTGGAGGAAATGCGATTCGAGTTTGAACCGGAAATCCTTCTGGAACGAAACGTCCCAGGTTTCGCGGCCGTCGGCTTGCGTGATGAACGAGCCCGCATTGCCATAGGTGTAGATGGGCTGGAGCTGGAACGCAGAAGTATCGAACCAGGGGATATCGACGTTGCGGTTGCCGCCGTTGTTGGGGTTGCGGACGACGTTGGGACGCTGCGTGGAGCGGCCGACGTTGGCGCGATCCTGGCCGACAGTCACGTTGAAGGGCGCGCCTGTCTGGAGACGGGTGATGCCTTCCACGGACCAGCCGCCGAGAAGGAGATCCGTGGCGCGATTCCAGCCGGCGCCGAAGTGCTTGCCCTTACCGAACGGAAGTTCGTAGACGTAAGAGGCCTGGAAGATATGGCGGAGGTCAATGGAAGAGCGGCCCCAATCGGCGCGGCGATCATACTGATTCTGAGCGCGCGATTCGGCGAGGGAGGACTGATTGTCGAGCGCCTTGCCCCAGGTGTAGTTGACCTGGAACTGCAATCCGCGGCTGAAGCGTTTGACGGCGTTGGCGCGGAAAGAGTTGTAGGAAGAGGCAAAGACGTTGTAGCCGGCGTCGAGTTCGCCGAACTCCGGCATTAAGCGGCGCGGATTGACGGGGCCGGGGCCGGGGATGGGCGCGGTGTTCAACGAGCTATAGCCGATTTGGCGTTTGTTGGCGTTGCCGACGTAGCCGATATCGACAGCAAGGTCGTTCATCAACTGGTGCTGGATGGTGAAGTTCCACTGCTGCGAGTAGGGGGTGCGGTTTTCCGGGTTTTGTGACCATCCGCCGATGGAAACGGTTCCGGTGCGGGCAGGATCTGTGATGAGCAGATCGGGGGTGGTGCCGGTGTTGGCGGTGAAAAGTTCCTGCGGCGTGTAGGGCCAGAATTTGCGGAGATCCTGAAGTTCCTGGACGAAGGTGGAGTTATAGAAGATGCCGTACGCGGAGCGGATGACGGTCTTCGAACTCACCTGATAGGAAAGGCCAACGCGCGGCGCGAAATCGCGGTAATTGGAACGTTTGAGCGAGCGGCCGTACCCGAGCTGGTTGGGCGGATCGTTGGCGGTGCCGGTGGCGGGATTGACAGCCGGGTTGGTGGTGGCCCACATCAATTTGCCGGCATAGCGGCCGGTGGCGGGGTCGCGGGTGACGAGCAGGTTGCCAAGCCGGTCAGTCGTGTCATAGGGCGGGTTGGCGAATTCCCAGCGGAGGCCGATATTGACGGTCAATTTGTTGTTGACGCGCCAATCGTCCTGAACGAAAGCCTGGGAGGCGATGACATGGGCATCGGTAAGGGTGTTGCCGGTGGAGCGCCGAATCTCTGTGGGTGTGCCAAGGAGCATAGTGGCGAAGGAGTGACCGGAGTTGTTGTCGGAGAACAGCGAGGTGAGGCGGCGGTCGAAATCGCCGTTGCCGTTCATGGGATTGGAGGTGTTGGTGTTGAAGATGCGCTTGGTGATGTTGACGCCGAACTTCATGTTGTGGCGGCCCACCGTTTTGGAGAGGTTGGCGATGAACTGGTTGATCTTGTCGCCGGTGATGCCGCCACCGCCGCCGACGGAGAATTCGCCAACGGCGTTGAGAGTGGGAATGGGGTCGAAGAGGACTTCGCGCTGGTACATCTTGATGCCGGTTTTGTCGAAGAAGTCGCCGCGCGTGGTGGCGGTGTTCAGCGTGGCACTGGGGATGTTGGGTTTGTTGTAGCCGTACTTGATGTCGAGCACGGTGGTGGCGCTGAAGATGTGCGTCCAGCCGCCGGCGACATTTTCGACGTCGAATCGATTTTCGGCGTAGAGGTTGGGGTTGGCGTTGGGGACGCGTTCGCCGACGCGTTGGCGGAGATAGCGGACGTTGACGATGTCTTTGGCGGAGAAGTTGTGATCGCCGCGGAGGACGACGGCGTCGCGGTTATTCACGCGCCCGGCGGTGTTGATGTAGTTGTTGTTCAGTCCTGTTCCGAAGTTGGGCAGCGGCAGCAGGGTATCGACGAAGTACTTCATGGCGGGACTGATTCGATTGGCGGGAATCCGGTTGCCGGGGAAGGCGTCGCGAACGATGCTGCCCTGGGCGTTGAGGCGGCCGGTAAAGGGGTCGTAGATGGTGCGCGGTTGCTGGGAGAAATCGCCGGCGCGTTGGGCGGCGATGGGAACGGTGGTGTTGGCGGTGCCGCCGCGGCTTAAGCGGAAGCCTTCCCAACTGGCGAACCAGAAGGTTTTGTCGCGGCCATTGTAGAGCTTGGGAATGAAGACGGGTCCGCCGGCGGAGATGCCGTATTGGTTCTGGCGGAACGGGACCTTACCGGTGCCCTGGCGGTTGGCGAAGAAGTCGTTGGCATCGAATTTGTCGTTGCGGAGAAATTCGTAGACGGAGCCGTGGAGGTCCCGGGTGCCGGACTTGGTGGCGATGTTGACGTTGGCGCCTGACGAGCGGCCGAACTCCGCCGAGGTGTTATTGAGGACGCGGAATTCCTGAATGGAATCCATGGGCGGGGAGGCGCCGGGCGAATTCATCATCTGAAAGTTGTTGTCGACGCCATCGACGGTGTAGTTGTTATCCTGGCGGCGCTGGCCGTTGACGGAGATGAGCTGGGTGCCGGAGAAGGTGCCCTGACTTTGGGAGCCGCCCTGGTCGCTGGTGCCGGGCATCAGCATAATGAGGCGAGTATAGTTGCGGCCGTTGACGGGAAGGCGGGAGAGTTCGGCGCCGGTGACGGTGCCGCCGACGGAGGCTTCCTGCGTTTGCAGGATGGCGGCGGTGGCGGTGACTTCGACGCTTTCGGTGACCTGGCCGACTTCGAGAGCAAAATCGACTTTAACGGTGGAAGCGATTTCGAGGATGACTTCGGGGACCAATTTGGTTTTAAAGCCGGGATGGGTTGCGGAGAGTTCGTAGCGGCCCGGATTGAGCGGGAAGATGCGGTAGCTGCCGCTCGAATCGGTGGTGACGGTGCGGCTGACGCCGGTTCCCCTATCTTTCACAGTGACGTTGGCACCGGCGACAACGCTGGACTGGGCGTCCATTACGGAGCCGACGATGGTGGAGTTCGTGGTTTGTGCGAAGCCGGCGCAGTGGAACAAACTGAGCCCGAGCAAACAGCGAAGCATGGCTGTGCGAGATCTATTCAATGGGATTCCCCTTCCGTGGAGTGCCTCATGGCTCGGGAGATTATTTCATATTTCAGATGCCGTCTAGCGCGGGTGATATTAGTAGAGGGACATGGAGTGGCATCGAATTGTGGCGGCGTTGGGGTGCGCGTGGATGGCGTATGGGCAAGGCATGGCGACGCAGGGCGCGGCGGCGGCGGCGCGAGAAAAGCCGAGCGGACGGCCGTTCGCGGTACGGCTGACGGATGTGGCGGCGGCGGTAGGACTGCGGGCGCGGTTCGTCAACGGCGGGGAGACGGCGAAGAAGTACATTGTGGAAGCGAATGGAAATGGGGTGGCGTTTGTCGATTATGACAACGACGGCTGGGACGATATTTTCCTGGTGAATGGGACACAATTGGGGGCCGGCAATATGGGCGGAAACTATCTTTTCCGGAATGAAAGGGGGCGTTTTTCGGATGTGACGAAGGCGGCGGGGATGGAGCGGCGGGGCTGGGGGAACGGCGTATGTGCAGGGGACGTGGACGGGGATGGGCACGACGATTTGTTTGTGACCTATTGGGGGGCGAACGTGCTGTACCGGAACACGGGGAAGGGGGCGTTCCGGGCGGAGGCTTGGGCGGACAAAGGAGAGTGGAGCACGGGGTGCGCGTTTTTCGACTTCGATCGGGACGGGAAGCAAGACCTGGCGGTGGCGCGCTATGCGGGGTTCGACCTTGTGAAGACGCCGCTGCCGGGCGCGGCGGCGAACTGCCGATGGAAAGGCGCGCCGGTGTTCTGCGGGCCCCGGGGGCTGCCGATGGGCGGGTTGACGATATATCGCGGAAAAGGGGACGGGACGTTTACGGAGGTGAGTTCGGTGGGCGGGTTTTACGGGTTCACGGTGGCGGCAGGGGATTGGGACGGCGACGGGTGGATGGACATCTATGTGGCCAGTGACTCAACGCCAAGCGCGCTGCTGCGGAACAATGGCAACGGGACTTTCAGCGAGATAGGGGCGGAGACGGGACTGGCGTTCAATGAGCATGGCTACGAACAGGGCGGGATGGGCGTGGCGGCGGGAGATTTTGACAACGACGGAAGGCTGGACCTGATAAAGACGAACTTCGCGGGGGACTACCCGAATGTGTACCGGAACGCGGGCGGGGGAGTGTTTGAAGATGTAGTGATGAAGGCCGGGCTGGCGGTGAATCCGCAGTATGTTGCGTGGGGCGTGGGGCTGGCGGATTTTGACAGCGACGGCTGGCTGGACGTGTTCCAGGTGAATGGGCACGTGTTTCCGGGACTGGCTGGGGAGGAGTATGCGAATCCGCGGTTGCTGTATCGCAACCTGGGCGGGGGGAAGTTTGAAGATGTATCGGCGCTGGCCGGGCCGGGCGTGGCGGCGCGGGCGTCGAGCCGGGGGGCGGCGTTCGCGGATTTTGATAACGACGGGGATGTGGATGTATTGATCATGAACATGCATGGCGCGCCAGCGCTGCTGCGGAACGATTCGGCGACGGGCAACAACTGGGTACAGGTGCTGGTGAAGGAGACCGGAACGGTGGTGACGGTGGAGGCCGGCGGGCGGAAGCAGGCGCAGACGGCGATGAGCCAGACGAGCTTTCTTTCCTACAATGGCCGGCGGCTGCACTTCGGGCTGGGGAAGGCGACGCGAGTGGATGCGTTGACGGTGCAGTGGCCGAGCGGGCGGACGGAGCGAATTGCGGTGGACGGGATTAACAAGCTGGTGAAAGTGGGGGAAGGGGAGTGACGGAGCTGCTGCTGGCGCTGGCGTTGCTGCAGGGGCCGGACGCGCTATCGGCACAGGCAGGGGAACTGGCGCAGGCGGGGCGTTTTGACGAAGCGGCGGGCCTGTGGCGGAAGGCGCTGGAGGCGGCGCCGGGGCATTTTCCATCGCTGTTTAATTTGGGCTTTTTGGCGTACAACCAGCAGCGGGATGGGGAGGCGGCGGAGTGGCTGCGGCGGGCGGCGAAGGTGAACCCGAAGGATTTTAATACGCAGTACGTGATGGGTATGGCGCACCTGCGGCGGGGGGAGAGCGACGCGGCGCTGCGGGCGTGGCGGGCGGCGCTGGCCGTGCAACCGGGGAACCGGAAGCTGATGCAGGTGATGAGCGTGGAATACAGCAAGGGCCGGTATTTTGAAGAGGCGGCGCGGATGGCGGAGGCGGCGCTGCGACTGGCCCCGGAGGAGGAGGCGCTGTACTATGTGGCGATAAAAGCGCGGCAGGACGCCGGGCAGCACGACCAGGCATACGCGCTGGCGCGGCGGGCGCTGGAGAAGTTTCCGGGCGCGGCGCGGGCGAATTTTGAAACGGGTTTTCACTTGCACAAACTGGGCCGATGGGACGAGGCGATGGCCTATTTTGACAGAGCCGCGGCGGCGGACCCGGCGTATGAGGAGCCGCACTATTTTCGCGGCGATGTGCTGCTGCGGCGGGAGGAAGGGGCGGCGGCGGAGAGCGCATTCCGGGAGGCGCTGCGGCGGCGGGAGCGATACACGGCGGCGCGGCTGGGATTGGCGCGGGCGCTGCAGGCGCAGGGCAAGTTAGAAGACGCGGCGACGGAACTGCGCGAAGCCGCGCGGCAGGACCCGGAGAATCCGCAGCCGTATTTGCAGCTTTCGCAAGTGCTGTTCCGGATGGGGAAACGGGAAGAAGCGCGGGAGGCGAAGGAGACTTCGCAGCGGCTGCGGCAGGCGCGGCCGGAGGCGCTCAACGTGCCGCAGGCGCGGCCGTTTCCGGCACAGTGAGCAGATTTTCAATAAAGAAGGCGGCGCGCTTTTGTTCCCAGTATTCGCCCCAGTTGCCGTGATCGGCGCCGGGGAGGACGAGGAGGTCAAAGTACTTTTTGGCCTTAATGAGGGCGTTGGCAACTTGGAGGGTAGAGGCCGGGTCGACGTTGGTATCGAGTTCGCCGACGGCGAGGAGAAGTTTGCCTTGCAGTTTGGCGGCATGTTCGACGTTGGAACTGGCGGCGTATTCGGGGCCGACCGGCCAGCCCATCCACTGTTCGTTCCAGGAGATCTTATCCATGCGGTTATCGTGGCAGCCGGCCGAGGATACGGCGGCTTTGTAGAAATCAGGATGGAAGAGCAGCGCGCCGAGGGCGTTTTGGCCGCCGGCGGAGTGGCCATAAATTCCGAGACGATTCACGTCGTACCAGGGGAAGCGCGCGGCGGCGGCTTTGTGCCAAAGAATGCGATCGGGGAAGCCGGCGTCGCCGATGTTTTTCCAGCAAACATCGTGAAAGGCCTTGGAACGGTTCGATGTGCCCATGCCGTCGATTTGCACGACGATGAAGCCGAGATTGGCCATGGCTTGCATGGGGCTGGCGGGCGTGAAACGTTTGGGGACGAAGGAATCATGCGGGCCGGCGTAGATGTATTCGAGGACGGGATATTTCTTGCCTGAGGTGAACGAGGCCGGTTTGAAGAGGAGGCCCCAGATGCCGGTTTGGCCGTCGCGGGCCTTGGCGGTTAGAACTTCGGGGGCGCGCCAGCCGGCTTGTTTGAGTGCCGTGTCGTCTGCCTGTTCCAGCGTGGCGGTAAGGGTATTATCGGGGAGGCGGCGGAGTTCGGTGACGGTGGGGAGATCGACGCGGGAGTAGATGTCGGTATAGTGATCGAAGGCGGGGGAGAGTTGGACGCTGTGATCGGCGTCGATGGTGGTGAGGCGGGTGAGGTTGGCGCCGTTGAAATCGACACGGAAGAGGTGACGGAAATAGGGATCCTTGCCGGGGTCCATTCCGCTGGCGAGGAAGTAGATTTGGCGTTTGGCCGCGTCGACAGCGGCGACCGAGCGGACGGCCCAAAGGCCCTTGGTGACCTGGTTTTTCACCGCGCCGGTTTTGCCGTCGTAGAGGTAAAGATGGTTCCAGCCGTCGCGCTCGCTCATCCAGATGAGTTCGTCGCCATCGGCCACGTCTTCGCGGAATTTCTTCGAGTAGTAGCAGAAGAAGGTTCTTGATTCTTCCGTGATGAGGGCGCGGGGAACGCCGGTGGCGGCGTTGACTTCGATGACGCGGTAGGCCTTGTGCCCACGCTGATTGTATTCGAAGGTGAAGGCGCGGGAGTCCTTGCGCCACTCGATGCGGGAGAGGGAATAGGGATTCGGAAAGAGGGAATTTTCGATATGGAATTGCTTGTGGGTGGCGAGGTGGATGAGGACGGGCTGGGGGATATCGAGCGCGTCGCCGGGCTTGGCGTAGGGGATGGATTTCGTGCGGGGCTGGAGTTGGGAGGCGGGGGAGGATTCGACGTAAGGGATGTGGCGGCGCTGACCGGGGCGGATGCGATAGGCGGCGATTTTGGCGCCATCGGGCGACCAGGCTTGCGGAGAGAGGGCGTAGTAGTTGCCTTCGGAGCCATCGGTGGTGAGGGGTGTCGGGGATGACGGTGTGGCTTTGGGACGGAGCCAGACGTTGTAATTCCGCAGGAACAGTTCGTGGGCGCCATTGGGGGATGCGATGGGGCCGCGGGCTTCGAGGACGCGTGGGCCGCCGGACCAGCCGGGACCGGCGGGCGGGACGAGGGTGGTGACGTAGGTGGCAAGATCGGTCTCGTAGCGGGCGCCGCCGTGGAGAAAGGTGAGCGTGTTGCCGCGGA
>JAEUQC010000040.1 GCA_016789905.1 Bryobacterales bacterium
CCAACTCACGCGGTGCATTGGCGTTGGTCTTCGATTTGGGTCCGGAAAACTCCTAGGCGTTAGCCGAACCATTCCTAGTGCCCAATGCTCGATGGGCCACGTTTGCGGTGCGGCAAGCTAACGCATGCGGCACAACTTCCAAAACACCGGCATCTTCATCGCCATCAGCCCAACAATCGGGTTTCTGGAACCGTGCGCGTCCGCGCCGGCCAGCCCCTCTTTCCACGGGCGAGGACCGTACCTCTTCTCAAATTCATGCAGACCAACTCCGGTGCCTCACCGGGGTCGTCCATCTCTGGGCGCCGGAATCATCATTTCCTGTTTTGACAAGTCACCCTTCCATGCACGTTACGTGCCAATCCCGTAGCACGGCGATACCGGCCTTGCCGTGAAGTGGGATGTATGGTCGTAAAGCGTTGTTAAAAGGATGCTTATCGATACACCGCGTGGTTCGCCGTTTCCATCGCGCTGCGCCCCTCCGGTAGTATTTTCAGGCAGAACCGCCCACAGAATTACAGCGCGCGTGCTCGCCTGCGAGCGCACCCGGCCGCCAGACCCAATCCGGCCAGAATCCACGTCGACGGTTCAGGCACGCCCTCGCCCTGCGATTCGGACTGGGCAAAGCCTTCCAACTCAAACGCGTGCTCCAGGTTGTTATCTACCCAGGCTGTATTGCCAAACGGCGCCGCTTGCTCCTTACCCTTTCCGGTGCCATTCTCCGCGCTCGTTTGCCAGTAAAAGTACTCCGTTGCCGTCTCGTTCATCGGACCGTTATGCAATCCAAGCCAATACGTTCCCGCGGCCAGAGCGATGCTTGGCAAGGAGAAATCCATCTGAATCGAAATACCGTCACAACAATTGCTCGTGCCGCCGCTCAACAGGGGCGTCGCGATTCCGGAGTACAGCATGTACCCTGGCTGGTTGGATGCATCGGCGTAAATCTGCCAGGATAGACTGCCCAGGTATCCACGGCCGAGGTCGCCAAAATAAAAACCCCATATACGCGCACCGGTGAGAGTCGACGCAGAAGTCAATTGAAACGCTTCTGCCTGCACGTAAGAAGTCATCTCATTCCCCGAAGTATCGGTCGGGGCTCCATTTACGTACAGTGGCGCCGCGCCGGCGCTCCCCAAAACACCGAGAACGAATATCAGCGTGCGGACGAATAACATCTTTTTACCTCAATCATCGGACTGCAAATACTTCACAAGATGGTGAGCTACCGAGGCGATAGCATACCCCACCTTCGTTCTTCTATCGGATCTTTCGTATTCCTTAAGGAGTAGGCAGACCACCTGCTCCGCGCGAAGAAAGACCTTAGTCGCCGTACGGCTGATCGGTAGTCAACACGGTCATTCTCTGCCGGCCGAAACACCTGACCCGTACAATTAGGTAGTCCTGGCTGGCCGGGATATTCTCAATAGCCCAGGTATTTTGAACCCACGGGCACATCGGATTCAGGGCGATCACTTGCGCCCCACGCGGACAAGTCTTTGCCTAATTATCCTAGCCGCGAATCATTGGCCGCGCCGCGGCAATCCGCGAACCTGCCTGTCCCTAACGAAGCTCGCCGGGTTCCCAGCATGAACTTCGTACGCGGGAACGTTCTTTCCAGCCACACCGCCGACAGCCACTACCGCGCCCTCTCCAACCGTCACACCAGGGCACACCGTTGCCCGCGCGCCCACCCACGCGCACGGCGCGATTGTGATGGGTTTCACGATCAACCCAAATGCCGGATCGCTCCAATCGTGGTTCCCCGTACAAAGATACACGCCCTGGGATAAGCACGCGTGAGCCCCGATCGTCACCTGCTCCAGATTGTCAATCCAAGCGTCTTCTCCCACCCAGGCATGATCGCCAAGCGCCAACCGCCACGGATATTTCACGCGTACCCCTGGCTTAATCACCACCCCTTCTCCCACGCGCGCTCCGAAGGCCCGCAATAGCCGGCAGCGAACCGACGAAAACGGCATCCACGATGATCGCAGCACAGGAAGTCCGAAAAAAAACCAGACGGCGCACACCAGCGAGGAACGCCCAGCGCCGTACCAGCTATTGTCAAATCGATCCAGGCGCACCGAATACTCAGCCATCTATTTCCCTCACACCCTCCGCCACCCCGGCCCAACAGCTATTGTAAACGGAACCACTTTTCATTGCTTTACAAACACCCACGGTGGGCGAAACACCCACCGTGGGTGTTGTTCATAGTCCCACTTTCGCCGCTGCATTCTCGCGGAACAGCGACCCATCCCGGATATACTTCCGCACGGTCTTTAGATCACGATGCCCTGTCTGCTCCATGATGGATCGTTCACTGGCGCCAGCCGCGGCGGCTGAGGTGGCCAGCCCCGCGCGCAGGCTGTGGCCAGAAAACTCCGCCGGGTTCAGTCCGGAGATCGCCGCGACTTGCTTCACCAGCCGCGCCACCGCCTTGTCCGATAGCGGCTCCTCCATCACTCTATTGGCCCGGCCCACCACCCGGAACACCGCTCCATCGGTCAACCCGCTCGCTTCCCGCCACGCCTCCAGCGCACGGACGGGACAGTGCGCCGGGTTCTCCCCAAACGGGATCCCTATCGCTCTTCCCTCCCCCTCCTGGTCCGTCTTCGACTTCGCAATCTCAATACGCAAGCCGCCCATCGCCTTCGGGTCGATCTCCTCGACGCTCCGCCAGCCGACTTTGTGAATCTGGTCCCACCGCAGCGCGACCAGTTCACTACGGCGCAGCGCCCCGGTAAACCCGATCAAAAGAAGAGCCCGATTTCGCAAACCAAGAAGGGTGTCCGGGATAGCCGGAAGCGCGTTCGTCAGATCCTGGGCCAACAGCGGCCTCTTCCGTAACTGCGCCATTCCCTTCTTGCGGCGAATCCCGGACATGACAACGCGGACTTCAACCGCCGAAGTTGGCGACGGCTGGCAGGCCGCCTGATGGTACTGACTGATGGAGGCCAGACGGCGGCCAATGGTCGAAGGCTTCCTGCTGCGGGCCAGGTCAGTTACGTAGAGGGCGACCGTCCGCGGCTCGGCCGGACAGGCAGAAACCGAATGCTCCCGGCACCAGCCCTGAAAATGGTCCCAATCGGCGAGATAGGCGCGGCGCGTCTTTTCCGACTTTGCATGGCGCACATACATGCCCGCTTCACCGGCCAGCCGCGCCAGTTCGATGCCCGTATCGTGATCGCCGCCATCTGGCTGCAACTCCATTCGACCACTATACATTCTGCCCGCCACGGCCGCGATGCATACCCCAGGCGCCCGGCCGGAACACGCTCGCCTACAGCGGCTTGCGGTAATGCAGCGTGACTGACAGCGGTTTACCCCTGCCCGGTTCGGCGGACAACGACACGTTTAACGCTGCCAGCAATGGCTCCCACGGCAGTATCAACAACCGCAACAACCGCGGCAGGCGCGGTGTCGCGATCCAGGGATCGATAGCAGCGTTTTCGGTCATGTACCAGACCTCTTCGACGGAAAGTTCCGGAATGCGCAAACGCTGATCGGCCGACGCCGGAGAATAATGCCGTTCGTAAAAACGCGGCGTGGGAAGCGCAAATCCTTTGCTGTCATACTCCTGCATGATTTCTATGTGCTGGTCCCGCAACGGCACTTCCACCACCGCCCGGCCGCCAGGGCGAAGCACACGGGCAATTTCACGAAGCGCGGCCGCGTCACCATCTCCCGGAATGTGCTCAATCACGCTGATCGAGTACACAAAATCGAAGCTTTCGGCGGGAAACGAGAGTTTTTGCGCGTCTTCATAGCGCGTTTGGTAGTCGGCTAACCCCAAAAAACGCGCCGTCTCAGCCCACCGGGTCTTCAACTGCGGATCGTCCAGATCCACCGCCATCAGCCGGTAGCCATGCTGGCCCATGATCAGGCTTAGCGCCTTGGGGCTGCTGACATCGAGCACGTCCCGCGCCCCTTCCACCATCCGCAAACAATCCCAGGTGATGGCGTTCGGCCAGTAGCGCCAGTAGCCTACCGAGGCCACCAGCAGTTTCAATCCATTTTTAACTTGCCCGCGCAAACAAGCGGTAATAGCGATACCCAGCACTTGCAGGTACAGGCTGAAGGCGACGCCGCCAAACGAAGAAGGACGTTGTTTCATCGTGTAATGACCGGACAGTACCAGCCTATCAACATACCTATCGGCTTCCTGACGGCCCCACAGTAGGCAGACGGCGTTGAAACTCGACGGCCAGCGATCCAGCGTTGCGATCTAAATCGAAATCGGCCAATACTTTACGGCGGGCTTCGGGGGTCAGCCGCGCCGTCAATTCCGGATTCGAGAGCAGCCGGGCGATGGCGTCCGCCAAGGCTTCGGCGTCTGCCGGCGGCACCAGCAGGCCGGAAGCGCCGTCGTCAATCAGTTCCGGAATACCCATGATGCGGGTGGCGACACAGGGAATACCCATCGCCATCGCCTCCATCAGCACCACTGGAATGCCTTCGGCGAAGCTGGCCATAGCAAAAACAGACGCCATCCGATAGCGTTCGCGAACCTCATCCTGGTTGCGCCAGCCGTCGAAAATCACGTCCCCGGTAAGGCCCAACTGGGCGGTGGCGGCTTCCAGTGACGCGCGGTCCGGACCATCCCCCACCAGCCGCAACCGGACCGACAGCCCGCGCGCCCGCAGCAGCCCGATGGCCTCGATGAGAATATGCTGGGCCTTCACCGGCGCCAGGCGGCCGACACAGATCACCTCCGGAACGGCGGTGGACGGCGCCGGACGCACTTCAAAAACAGAGCCATCCACACCGAGCCGGAAAGTCACCACCTTTTTCCAATCCGCCGGCGGGCAGCAACGCAGCACCTGGCTACGGGCGTAGGAGCTGATCACCACCACCAATTGCGCGCTGGCGACCTTTTCCTCCATGTGAAACCCGGCGACGTCGTTGAACTCTTCAGGGCCATGAATCGTGATCGACCAGGTGAGAGGAAAAATCCGCGTGGTCAGGTAGCCGACAGTGGAAGAAAAATGGGTGTGGAAATGGGTGTACCGCTTCTCCAGCATCCATTGTCCGGCGATGACGGCTTCGGCGAAGTAGAACAGATGGGAGAGCGTGGCCGGAAGGCTGCCGCGGCCCATACGGAAGGCCAGCTTCAGGCCGCGCCAGTAACCGGCGGGGTTAGTGATGGCTTCGCGCAGGTGGGCACCCAGAGCGCCGGCTACTCCAATCTGCTTGATGGCCCGTGTACGGCCCAACTCCTCCCGCTCTTCGGCGGTCATGACCTCTGGTGACCGGTCGGGGGGGCGGACCGAAACCACGTCGATATCGAACCCGTTCGCGCGTAGCGCGCGGATCTCTCGCAAAATGAATGTGTGATTAACAGCCGGGTATTGGCTGACCAAGTATGCCAGGCGCACTAACGATCTCAGCGTAGCACGCGTGGTTTCCTAGAATAGAGGAAGTGCGCACACGGGCAGAGCTTTCGTTTCGTCTCCGGCAGGAAATTGCTAACGTAGGCCACCTGGCGGCGCCCCCACGGTTGCGGGCCGCCACGGTGCCCGCAATGGCCCCCCTGCTGCCGGATCCAGCTCCCGTCTTCGCACTATTACGCGGCACCGCCTATGCCGCCGAATGCCACCGGCTGGCAGGCGAGATCCGCGCGCACCGCTTTCCGCTGTTCGGCTCCGTGCTCGACACCGGTCCACAAATCGCCTGGAATCGCGACTATGGAAACGGCATAGAATATCCGGCGGTGTGGTTCCGCCGCATTCCGTATCTGGACTTTTCACGCGTAGGCGACCACAAGATCATCTGGGAGCTGAACCGTCACCAGCAGTTGGTGTTGCTGGCGCAAGCCTGGCGGCTGACCGGGCAGGTGCAGTACCTGAACGAAATCGGCACACAGTTGGAAAGCTGGATGGACGCTAACCCCTATGGCCGGGGCATGCAGTGGACCAGCGCGCTGGAGGTCGCCTTCCGGGCGCTGAGCTGGGTGTGGACCTGGCACCTGGCGGCGGCCGCGCTGGCCGAGCCGCTGCGGCTGCGCTGGGCCGAGGCGCTCTATCAGCATGGCGTCTATCTGCGGCGGAACCTGTCCGTCTACTTTTCGCCGAATACACACCTGTTGGGAGAAGCCGTGGCGCTGCACGCTTTGGGACGGCTGTTTCCCACCCTGCCCGGGGCCGCGGAATGGCGGGCCACCGGAGGCCGCATTGTGGTGGAAGAGATGGAGCGGCAAGTGCGCGCCGATGGCAGCCACTTTGAGCAGTCCAGCTACTACCATGTCTACGCGGTCGACTTTTTCCTGTTCTATGCGCTGCTGGAGAACACCCCGGACACCTATCGCGCCCGGCTGCGCCGCATGGCGGAGTATCTATGGGCGCTGCTGGGGCCGGCGGGCCGGATTCCCTTCCTCGGGGACGACGATGGCGGGCGGCTGTTCCACCCCTATGGCGACCGCGCCACTTTTGGCCGGGCGACCCTGGCCGCCTGCGCCCGGTTCCTGAAATGTGACGATTGGCCCTGTTTACCGGACGACCTGACCGATATCGCCGTCTGGTGGCTGGGCGACGGGGTGCTGACAGCGCCCGACGATGGGGTGACCCAGTGGCAGCCGGCCACCGGGACGCTCTGTTTTCCGGACGCGGGTGTGGTGAGCCTGCTGCGAGGTTCGCGGCAGGTGCTGATGGATACGCGCGGCTTCGGCGCCGCCGGGGCCGGCCACAGCCATGCCAGCGCGCTGTCACTGATATGCCGCGACGGCGCCCAGGAAATTCTCATCGACCCCGGCACCTACACCTACATCACCGACCCGGCAGAGCGCGACCGGTTCCGCGGCACCCGGGCACACAACACCGTGTTCCTGAACGGCCGCGACCAGGCCACCCCGGCCGGGCCGTTCCGCTGGAACGCCAAACCGGTAACCGAACTGCACGGCTGGGGCGAGGATTGGGTGGACGCCAGTTGCGTGCAGCACGGCGCGCGGCACCGCCGCCGCCTGGAGTGGGCGGGTGATGTGGTCACCGTGTCCGACCAGGCTGAGGGCGAAGGGGAGGCCGCCTGGCACACAGCGCTGCCGGTGCGGGAGCTGGGGCCGGGGCGGTTCGCGCTGGGGGAAGCGGCGATTCTGGAGGTGCCCGGCGGCCGCGCGGAGGCAAGCTGGCATAGCCCGGCGCATGGGAGCAAGCAACCGGCGACGGCGATCCGTGCTCCGCTACAAGGGGGGGCTTTGGAAACGCGGATACTTTTTCGCCAGTCCTTTAGCCAGAACACACACACAGAAAACCTTACATAGATCGACTGAGTATTCAACGTCCCGCGGAGCCAGCAACGCTCGCCCAGATGTCCTTGATCAACCGAAGGCCGGCGATGTCAGCCGCCTGCAAAGTGCGCAGCATAGCATCCTTAAGGAGCCCGGCGCCAAGCCCCCTGCCCTGCCAGTTGGCTGCGACTGCAAGGCGCGCGAGGAGCATGATCGGAACCGGATACCGGGCCAGCCCTTTCGTCAACCGCTCGGGGCATCCGCAAATTGGGTGTTTCTGATTAAAACCGCGAAAAGTCAATTTTTGCCCGCTGAGGCGGACAGCGGTGCCACTCAATTCCGGGTTCGAGGAGCATTGGAACGTAATGGCGAGTTTGGCATTGGGTTCAGTTGCTCCTTTGGGGAGGAGGAGGCACTGCATCTGTATGTCGATTCAGCAGTTTTCCGATCTGGCGTACCCAGCGCACATAGGGCACGGGGGGCGCCCCCGGTCAGATACCTGGCTTGCGTTAAGCAGGCGCCGACGCCGGGAGGAAGGACTGGCCGCAATCCCTGGAGATGGCGAGCGCTGTTACGATCACGCCCCCGGTCCACGTCGCAAAGGACGCCAGCAATTCGGCCACGCCCAGTTCAGGCGCGAGCAACCAACTCAGGACCCAACTGAAGCATTGGAACAGCGCATACCAGCCTGCCTGGACGAGCACGAACTTGATCAACTTCCACAGCAGTCCCGCCTCCAGCGCCAGTTTCATGACTTGTGCCACTAAGGTAACGGCACCCACCGCGGAGATGGCCGGGTCGTCAGCGATTGCCTGCCAAATCTGAGTTATCTTCGCCCACACAGGGGGGCTCGAGCGGAGAATGCCCATCACTCCCAGTTTCTTGGGGTCGGACGAAGCCGCCATATAGGGCCCGAGTCCAAGTGCCAGGAAGAACCCTCCGGTGACTTGCCAGCAGAGGCTGGCGATGTCCCGGTCGCATTGGGAGATCGTCCGCTCTTCGCGGACATTCCAGCGCGTCATCATGGTCGCTGAATCCACTAACTGGGCTTCCCCTTGGAACTGAGCGACGCCGCTGAGGGAGTTCACGTTCACCAGGGTCAAGGCCCCATTGGCACCGATCACAACATACTTTCCGTCAGCCGTGCTCTTGAATACGAGTGCGCCTTCGATGGTCATCAGCGGCGTAAAGATGGTCGCCCCGCTGACCGATGAAGCCGTGGCAACCAGCACGTCGCGGTCCTTCACCCAGAACTTGCCGTTGTAGCTGATCGCGATGCCTTTGGCGGTAGTCGTCACGGCGAACCAGTCGGACGGCTTTGCGGTAGCGTCCGCCGCGACGCCTTCCCCGGTGCCGACGCTCACCCATTTGTGATTGGACGCTTGCAGCCGCAATCCGTCGCCGGTATCGAACGCGGCAGTCATGTCCACGGAATTCTGCAGTGTGGGTTTGGGGAACGCGAACATCTGCCGGCCATGGTACTTCCAGGCCACCCAAGGCACGTCACGGAAATGCAAGGCTCCCAAGAAACCTGGCGCACCGGGAGGAGGAGGCGTCGAGAAGGTGAAATCGCCGGCCGTCACGTCCATGGTGTTGATGTTGAACGCGGGCAGAGTCACCTTGGAGGTGGTTGCATCGAATGTGACTCCTTGCACCTCCGTGTCGTTAATGTAGACGGAGCCGTCATCGTAAATAACCAGCGCAGAGAGAAACTGGCCCTCGCCCATACTTGTAACGCCGGTCTTGTAGGCTCCTCGAAAGTCGGCCAGTTCCATGTATGTTGAGTCTCCTTGGAAGTGTCCAGAAGTATACACCCCTTCTTTCTCCCGGGCGGCGACCAAGCGGCATTCCTCAATGTCCCTTCGTGTGTATTGACACCATGCTTCTCGACAGTACGTTCCAGCAGCAGGCATCCCCAGCCATCTGGCAAGCTGTCATTGCAGACGCCGTAGAGGCCGTCGAAGATCATGTCGGGGTGGTGAATACGCCCGTCTTCCGGGGCAATTGGAACGGTGAAATCTCGATGCCGGAGACGACGAAGGCCGGGTGGTATTCAACTGCCGGAGCGCAAAACGCCCCAACTGCCAGCGCTCCCCGGCCTCCAAATCAACTGTCAGCAAATCGGTCGTGGAAAAGGATCACTTGATCCGCCCTTTCCGGCGCGGCGCCGGTTCCCGCAGGATCTCGTCAAGCGATCGCGCGCCAAGGCCCGGCGCGTCATCGGCGGCCACGCGGTCGAAATCGCGCAGGCAACCCAGAACCAACGCCAGCTTGAGTAACGATTCCAGCGCAATCAAGCCGGTATATTCAAAACGCTTCAGGGAACTCCAACTCACTCCCGCACGCGCCGCCAGCCCCTCTTGCGTCAGGTTCAGCGCCAGCCGCCGCGCCTTAAAGCGCTGTGCCAGATCGCGCTGCGTATCGCGAGGCGTACGCAGGTCAACAGACAACCTGTTGTCCATATCCGCTCCAAATACCAGTATATAGATAATATGTTATCTATTTTGTACTTGGAGCGGACCGTGGCTAGAGCGAGACCAGATTGAGCACCGGCTTGCCGGTGGCGGCGATCCGGGCGGCGTATTCGGCCGAGGGTTTTTGGGCGATCACGATCTGGTCGGCCCACGCCAGCAGCGAATCGAGATCGGGCTGCATCAACCGGCCGATATGAGGAATGGCGTTGAGCAGGAACTTCTGGTTGGCGCCGTAGATGAGCGAAAGATCGATGAACGGATCGTGCACCTGGATGGTGCGGCCCTTGCCAATGAGGAATTCAAGCAGCGAGACCACCGGGCTTTCCCGCAGATCGTCGGTGTTCTCTTTGAACGCCAGCCCGAAGATGCCCAGTTTTTCACCCGGCAACGCCATCACCGCGTTTTTCGCGCGCTGCAGATGGCTCTCATTACTGGCGATGACATTGGACAGCAGCGGCAGGTTCAGGTCCAGCCGGCTGGCGCGAAAGACGAGCGCACGCAGATCCTTGGGCAGGCAGGAGCCGCCGAAGGCGAATCCGGGCCGCAGATAGGCCGGAGAGATGTTCAGCCGCGTGTCCTTGCAAAACGTCTCCATCACCTCTGCCGCCGGAATGCCCAACGACTGGCACATGGCGCCCATTTCATTGGCGAAGGAGATCTTCACCGCGTGGAAGGCGTTGCACCCGTACTTGATCATTTCCGCCGTACGGATCGACACACAGCACAACTCGCCCTTCATGCCGTGATAGAGGCCGGCCACCATCGCCACTGCCTCGGCATCGTCGCCGCCGACCACGATCAACGACGGCTCGGCGAAGTCGCGCATGGCCGTGCCTTCGCGCAGGAACTCCGGGTTGGAAACAATGCGCGCCATCGGGTGGGAACCCAGCGACTCCCGGTAGAGCTGTTCACATACGCCGGGGAAGGCCGTGCTGCGGATCGCCACCACGAGCGGCGTGGTGCGCGTATCGAGCAGCGCGCGGATCTCTCCGCAGGCGCGCTGGAGCTGTTCAATACCGATATTGCCATTGCTCTCCGACGGCGTGCCGACACAGATCATCGCCACATCGGCATCGGCCAAGGCGGCGGCCACATCGGTATTGCCGCGCAGACGGCCGGCGTCGACGGCGTCCCGCAGCACTTCTTCCAGACCAGGTTCAAAGAACGGCGCCTTACCGGCCTGAATACAATTCACTTTGTACTGGTCACGGTCAACACCGGTAACCGTATGGCCGATATTGGCAAAGCAGGCGGCAGTCACGCTGCCAACGTAGCCGAGACCGAGAATGGTGACGCGGCGAGGCTGAAACGGGGATTCGGGGGTCATGATTTTATTGGGAAGACAGGCGGCGGAGGGAACGAGACCAGCGGAGATTACAGGGCGGAGAGCGGTTCGGCGCTCAGTTGAACGCGGCGGCGGAGACTTTCCAAACCCTGCGTGTTGATCCAGATCCAGTTATCTTCCAATCCGCCGATGGAGGTCAGCTCACTGAGAGTGAACCGGACTTCAAACAGGCCGATCGAATTCAAAAGCGCCTTCACGCTTTCAATCGTCTGAAAGGTGTCATTTATGTAGAGCTCCACGGGAGAATCCGGGATGGAATCCGGTTCGGGAACGTAGCCATCGGGAATGGGCGGGGTGGTTTTACCGAGGCCGGAGACGATCAGCGTGGCTTTTCCGTTGGGCCGCAAGGCGGCGCCGCTGCCCAGCGGTCCGTTCCATGAACCATCCTCATGCCGCAGAAACGCCCATTCGATGGGGCTATCACGCACCAGATAGGTGGAAATCGCCGGGGAAACGGTCCCCACTTCGGGGGACTGAATCACATACTCCTCGCTTTCCCAGCCCGGTGTGATCACCCGCAGGGGAAGGTTCCGGCCGGGGAGTACCGAAGAAGGAACCTGGGCCACAATCTGCGTGGGGCTCACATAGAGCAGCGGCGCCGGCTCCAGGTTCATTAGCACCTTGGTGTCGCATAGGGTAACCGGCAGCGGCGCCGTCTCCTGCTGCTTGACGCAATTGGCCAGCGAATCGCCGAACAGCACCATCAGCCCGCCGGGGCTGACGCGCGTGGAGCCATCCACGGAGTTCAGCGCGGCCCTGATTCGCGGCGCCGTGGGAATGGTGGCGACGCCGTTAATGGCCGCCTGCAGTTGATCCATATCCACGCCAGGGTCCTGGTTGTTCTGCCCTTTTCCGCGCAAGGGGCTGTTGGACTGTAAACGGTAATCGTTCTGGTCCATATTCACAAACCGCGCCGCGGCCGCATCCTTCACATAGGTATTGCCGGGGGGATGGGCGTCAGCGCCGAATTCGCCGACAAAGCCATTGAAACGGACGACAGAACCAGGAAAATTCGTTGCCAGCACACGAACTCCGGAGCCAAGGCCGGAACCAAAAATCCCGTAGGTTCCCAGCGAGAAGATGTTATCCCGCATGACAAAACCGGTGTGTTCGTTTTCGCTGGCCACAATCATGTCGTGGCCGATCGCCGTATTTTTTTCAATCACGACGTCCTTGGCGAACTGGGTAATTTGGAACAGTTTGCCGGGAACCTTGACGAACAGGTTGTTGCGAATGTTGATCTTGCTGGTTTGCCCGCGGAATCCGCCCGGAAACTCGTCGCGGCCGAGGATATTAATGCCCTGGGCCATGTTGATCATCATGTTGTTCGTGAAGGTAACGTCTTCAATCACGCCGAACGCCTGACCCTGCCTGTCTTTCCCATCGGTGCGGACGGTGAACAGGATACCGAAGCCGCTCTGTCCGCCTAGCCAGTTGTTTTCAAACACGTTGCCTTCAATCCGCATCCGGCGGGCCATTTTCACCTCAAAGAGGTTTTTGACAATCCAGCCTTCCTTCTGCCAGGCCACGGGCTTATAAACATGGTTGCGGCGGAAGGTGATGTCGGACGGGGCGACTTCGGGAATCCCATTCGGGCAACCGCCAAAGATGATTCCGTACCCGGCGCCTTCCAGAAAATTGTTGGTGATGTCGTAGGGTCCGGGGCCATTGCAAACGGCCACGGCCATGCCGTCCTGGATGGAACTCTTGAAATCAGAAACGTGGGAATTGGTCAGCTTGAAGGCATTGGTATTGAGAAACAGGCCGCGTTTGGAGCCTTTTTCGGTGTGCGGGTGGACATATAAACGGTCCAGTTCAATATTCGATGGCTGGACGGCGGCCGTTGTCGCCTCCATTTCCCCGGCGCGAATGATGTCGAAGACATACACCCCCTGCGCGCAGGTGATTTCCAGGCCGATAAGGCGCCACTGCCGCGCATTTTGGGCGAACAGCACAGCCGGGTCGGTGTTGGGTGTGATGATTTTCGCCATGCGCGGCGCCCAGTCCGGAACCACGCGCCGGCCGGCCGGCAACTGATCGACGGCCGAACTGCGAACGGTAATAAAGTCAGTACTCGTACCGCTCTTGGCTTTAAAGACGAAGTTTCCGCTGTAGGTTTGCCCGGCGGCCAGTTCCACCGTGTCGCCGAACTGCGCCTCATCAAGGGCCTGCTGCAACTCAGACGCCTTGGAGACGTAGATCGTTTTTGCCGCCCGCGTCCCCGCGGCCTCCGATTGGGCTTGCGGGGCCCCATGGCAGGACGACGCCAGGACGGCGACAGCCCAAACCAGGCATAAACTTCTTTGAATCATCGATCCTCCTGGATCTCTATCGGCAGCTTTCGCGCCGCCCATCAATGCGGGCGCCGCCAATTCACCGCCATTTTCATCATACCCGGCGCCTGAGAAATAGTTACTTCCGTCTCCGTTTCTCCAATGACGGTTTACAGATACGTCTCCGGCTCTCCCCGTTACTTAAGGGCGATATTGGCGGTAGATCCGGAGCACGTCGAAGAAGGCCCGCAGGAAATCCCCCGGCCGCACCTGTGAGCCGGCCACATCCCGCCATTCCGGCAGCGGAAACTCATAGATCGCCTGTTCAACGGCGGCCATGTCGTAGCGGCGCTGCCGGATGAAACGGGCAATGATTTCGACATCGAACACCCACCGGGAAGAGAAAGGTTCGGCAAATAGTCCGGCGGTATCGCTCGTCACGCGGAAGAGCTTGGCCCCGCACTGGGTATCGTAGATGGGCAGACGCAGCACGGTGGAAACCACTGTCGCAAAGATGCGGCCCAGATAATGGCGCACCGCCCGGCGCTCCACATTCCGGCCCAGCAGTTTGACGCGGGCGCCGAACACCATGGCCAGTTGCGGCCGCGCGGCCAGCACCGCGGCCAGCTCGGCAATTTGCGCCAGCGGCGTAGCCATGTCGGCATCCCAGAAGCCGACGTAAAAACACCCCTCCCGTTGGAGTGCCCGCAGAATACCGGCCCGCACCGCCTCCCCTTTGCCGCCATTCACGGGCTGGTCGAGCACGTCTACCTGATGCTCCCGGCCGGCCCGGGCGCGTTGCAGCACGTCGGTGGTGCGGTCCTTGCTGCCGTCATTGACCAGCAGGAAGTGAATGGACGGGTTGGCGTCGACAAAGGCGGTGAAGCGGTCCAGCGGAAAACGCTTTTCTTCGTTGTAGCAGGGGATGACGATGGTGCCGGACGGGACGTTCATGCCAGGCCCGCCCCCGCGCCGGTCCGCGGCGGAAACGGGGCGGAACCCCAGGGGAGGAAAAGCAAAGTAGCAAACTCCATTCGCAAATAATCACGGTACCATTTGGCGGCCATTGCCTACACCCAGCCTTGCAGACGGTACCAGCACCAGGCGGCGGTCTCGGTGGCGAGATCCACAAACGCCGGCCAGCGCCCCTGCCAGCGGGACCCGCGTTTGCCGGCGTCCGGCGCCGGCATGGGCTCCACAGCCAGCCCCTGTTTCCGGAACACGGCCAGCGCGCGCGGCATATGATAATCGCTCGTCAACAGCACCAGCCGCCCGGAGCCGGCCACCAGCGGCGCCGTCATGCGGGCGTTTTCCAGCGTCGTCTGGGACCCGGTTTCCACCTGGATCCGGTCTGCCGGCACGCCGTGGGCCGTCAGGAAGCCGCGCATGAGAACAGAGGCCGGCTCCGCCGTAACTGCCGCGGGCGCCGCGCGGCCCGCCAGCACAATCCGCTGGAACCCGCCCGCGCGCCAGGCCCGCACCGCATACACGGACCGCCAATAAGAACTCTCGCCCAGAAACTGCCCGTTCACCGTGGACCCGGCCAGAACAATCAGCACATCGCCCGACTGCGTAAACACCCCTCCGGCCATCCACTGCGCCCACCACACCGTGACCGGCGTGGCCGAAATCAGCAGCACCAGCAGGCCAAGGCCGGTCAACACCCGGGACACCCAACGCCGAAGGCGAGGCGGCAACGCGGGCATCCGGTCAGTTCCCCGCGGCCGGCCGGCCCGGCTTGGCATGGACGCCGCGCCAGAGCCGTTCAGCGGGCACGAACAGAATCGACACCGCGCAGAACGAAGCGGCCATCAGAACCACAAAGGTACGAATGGGCGAGCTCAACCGCTTCAACGGGAAGCCGTCGGGCAGCAACGGATCGGCCAGCGCGAGGCCGTAAAACAGCGCCTGGCCACCCAATACCAGTTCCCGCCACGGCGAGGCCAGCCAGAAGGAAGCGGCGGCAATGAGCAGCAGCGCATGGGGCAGCAGCAGGCGCGCCAGCTTCGTGGAAACATAGTGCAGCCACATCCGGTTACCGGGGCCGAGCAGCGCCGGATACGCTTTGATGATCTGAAAGTTACCGGCCAGCGTGCGGACCTTCCTGGCAAACTCGTTATCGAGCGATACGGGTTGATCGTAGGCAATCGCCCC
>JAEUQC010000067.1 GCA_016789905.1 Bryobacterales bacterium
GAGCACGCGCGGTCGCAAGGCCAACGACTCGGCCGGCCGCCGACAGCTGCTGGCAAAGCGGCCTCCGTCACGGACCTATTTCTCGCAGGAATCAGCAAATCGGAGATTGCGCGACGGTTGAAAATCGGCCGAACGTCAGTTCGGCGGTTGCTGGAACAAAAGAAATCCTGAGCGGGACCGCCCTACGCAGGCTTGCCGAAGGGACACGTTGCATCAAAGAACCGGTAGAAGTCGCCGGTGTCCGTTCGCACTTCAACATTTCCCTCTGGCGTGGCGTCCCATTCGATCACCGGCAGCAGGCGCTTAGAGTAATCTTCCAGTACCGTTCGGTAGGAGCCGATGTTCTCCAATATCGCGGACGAGACCGGGAACACCACACCCGCAGGATTGAAACCCCGCCCGGCCAGAACGTAATGAATCAGGTAGCGGTGGAGGCGGCCATTGCCGTCCACGAAGGGATGTACGTACACAAAGCCAAAGGCGAGAATCGCCGCCGCGATCACCGCATCGATGGAGCGGGCGGCGGCGCGATCAAACGCGATCATTCCGTCGATGAGCGCAGCAAGGTCCTGTGCCCGCGCGCTGACATGATCTGGCATCGGCAGGCGCGTCTCGCGATCAAGCTCACCGACAAAGCCGCCTTCTTCCCGAAGACCGAGTTTCACGAATCGTGCATCGCCGATGACAATCGCCTGTAGCCGCAACAGTTCATGCAGCGAGAGCGGATGGCGGCCAGCTTCTCCGATGGCGCGGCCCCAGCGCTGAATGCGGTCTTGGGCAGGGCGTTCACCCTCAATCGCGTGGCTTGACTTGGAGTCTTTCAGCCGCAGGAGTGCAGCGGTGCGGGCGAGCAGATCACGCGGCACAGCGGCAACCGCCGCTTGCGCACGCGAGGCCAAATCCAGCTCAGCGAATTCGGTCAGTGCTTTCGTTCGAAACACCAGAGGGCAGAATGCCGGTGTGCCAGGAAGGTTGTTCCAGACCCGACGCCTCGGCGATGTCTCCCCCTTAGCTGCCCATTGCTGCTCGATATCCAGCACCTGCGCATACGCACCTTTTTCGGCGTCCGGCAGCGCCAGACGCTCTGCAAGCAGCCACTCGTAGAGAAACCAGATACGCCGTGCGTAGGTACCCGTTGGCTTGGCGTTGACGATAGATTCGATTGCCTGTCCGCCAGTTGCCAGGAACAGTCGCTTGAGGACTGCAAGATCGAGCCCTTCGTACTTGAGGGCAAATGTCAGGTGTCCCTACAGTGTTAAGGGCGGCGCATGACGCGCGGTAAGAATCCGCCAGCCGTTCTCCTCCCTGCTGCGGTGATGCTCGCTCGTCGCAGACAAGGTTCGCGGTATGGGCACCGCGAGTTTGTAAGCATCGATCAGGGCTGCATACCCGGCAGGTGTCGCCCGCTCCGGCAGCGCGCGTTCGTGAAAAATCATCACTGGGCCTGAAAACCGGTTCTGATCGTCACCTGCCATGAAAAATGGTTCTCTCTGTGAGGTTCGCTTCTGACTGGAGCATGGCGTGAAATCGGCTGACCGTCCCTGAAAAACAGTTCCGAATGTTATTGTATTGTGAAATCTCGTAACGGAACCGCCGTGCAGACCTCGCCACGGTGAGCCTGGGGCCCCGGGGGAGGCCACACCCGAGGACCGTATACGGCGACCTCTCGGCGGCGTGAGTCCGAATCCCCGCTCGTACGCGATCAACTGGGTTCAATGGGACAGTGCCCGCCACGCCAGTAGCTGATCTGTTCTCTGGGTTGCGCATGAGTTCCTCATAACATACATTGCCGCGATCATGAGCCGAACCGCGTTACCCGTCAACGGCGCTACCCGCTCCACTCGCTCTCCCTCCCTTCGGTCAGTCATGCTCCAGTGTTGGCCGTTTCCCGTCGGTGACGTGCCCCGCTCCTGGTTCGGCCACTTTCCTGTTCGCGTCATGAGAAACCTCGGGCGCACAAAGCGGAACAGACCATGCAAACCGAACGGCAGGACGTTTACACTCGCATCATCGACAAGATCGTCGCTTCACTCGAACAGGGCGTCCGTCCGTGGATGAAGCCCTGGAGCGCAGAGCGCGCAGCCGGTCGCATCACGCGGCCCCTTCGCCACAATGGTCAACCCTATTCCGGCATAAACATCCTGATGCTGTGGGCCTCGGCGAGGGAGCAGGGATTCGTCGCTCCCATGTGGATGACGTTCAAGCAGGCGCAGGAACTCGGCGCAGACGTCAGGAAGGGTGAGAAGGGCTCGCTGGTGTTTTACGCCATTACCATCACCAAGACTGAAAGCGATGATGCAGGGTCACCGTTCGGCGATCCCCAGTCTTGCGGTGATCTGGGAGCCGGGTTAGCCTTGGCGATGGAGTTTCCGTACCATTGGAGTGAAGCCGGCCCATCCGGCTGCAAAACGCCTTTGCAGCCGGAGAGAAAGGATTCCGCCGCCTCGGCCCCTCAGCATCTCAAAAAGTTAACTACAGGCCCTAGGCGGCGGCGCGCAGCAGATCCGCCATTTCGCGGCGTCCGAACTTTTCCGCTACCTGCAGGGGCGTCATTCCAAAATCTTCATCCACCACGTCCAGGCGGGCGCCGTGCGCGAGGAAGATGGCGGCGTTCGCCACATCGCCGCGCCGGGCAAACTCGTGCAGCGGAGTCGCCTCCAACCAGTCCCGATGGTTGGGATTCATTCCGTGGGCGAAAAGCAGTTCGGTGATCTCCGCCGTCTTTCCGCCAACACCCACCTGGCGGGCCAGCTTGGGCCGGTAGCGCAACAGCAGACGCACAAAGGCGACGTGGCCCTCCTGCGCCGCGCAACACAGCGCCTGGCTGTCGTTAGCCAACTTTGGATTGGCATACAACATGGCCGCCGCCGTCAGCGTGTCTCCGTAATAGGCGAGCAGTTCCATGGACCGCGCCGCGCCGTGCGATGTTAAGAGCGAGATCATCTGCTGGTCGCCGCCGCGAATGGCAGCGCTCAGGGTATCCGCCGAACTCTCCACCGGCACATTGGCGTGGGCGCCGCGCTCCAGCAGGAGTTCGACAATGGCCCGGTGCCCGTTACAAACGGCTGAATGCATGGCGTGGCCGAGAGGCGCAATCCCCTCTTCGGGGAGGTTCGGGTCCGCCCCGTTATCGAGCAGCAGGCGCACAATTTCGATGTGCCCGCCGGCGGCCGCGTTGCGAATGGGCGTGCCGGAACAGGCGTAGTAGGTGACGTATTCCGAAGGGCGGTTGGCGAGGCCGGGGTCGGCTTCCAATAACTCCTCGACACGCGCCCGGTCCCCGATGAAGCAGGCGGTGCAGATGTCGCAGTAGGCGCCGCGTTTGCGCAGGTGGCGCAAGACGGCGGCGGGTCCGGTTTTCGATGTGACGTCGCGCCAGCCCCGGTAGAGGTAGTCTCCGTTGGTCAACTGAATGGGGCGCGCGCCGTCGAGCCGGCGGGCGTTGCAATCGGCGCCGCGCCCGAGCAACAGATCGATGAGCGGCAACTGGCGCGACATGACGGCCCAATGGATGGGCTGATTGCCGCGTTCGTCGCGGGCCGAGACCAGGGAGGGGTCGGCGTCGAGCAGTTTTTTGACCTTGCGGATATTCCGTTCGCGGATGGCGGCGCAGACGGCTTCGCCCCGGGCGTCCAGGTAGGTTTCGAGGACCGACACCATTTCCGAGTAGCCGCGGTCCCGCGCGACCTGGAGCAAGGTATCGTTGACGGCGAGGCCCAGCGCATCGCCGGGAAAGCCCAGCAACACCTTGGCGGCGGCGACGCGATTTTCGCGGACGGCGAAGTAGATTGGCGTGCGATAGCGGTAGTGACAACGCGCCAGTTCCGGTTTTTTCTTCAGCATTTTCCGCAACGCGGCGGCGGCGCCATCGCGGGCGGCGCAGAGCATTTGCCAAACCTCCACGCCGGTCCCGGTGGACCAGAGCAACTGCTGATTCCGACGCAACTCGGCTGGCCGATTCATGACTACAGCTTGGCACAGGCGAGCACTGGAATTTGCGATGCTGGCAACATGCGCCGCCGGCCGTTCCTATTTGCCCTGGCCGCCCCGAACTATTCCGCTGCCCGCCGCACTGTGGATGGAGTGGAGACGATTCGCCTGGGCGACGCGGCGCGCGGGACGACGGTTTCGATTGTGCCAACGATCGGCAATATGGCGTACGAGATGCTGGTGAAGGGCCATAACGTTCTCCACTTCCCGTTCCCTTCGTTCGATGCGTTCCGGCGGAAGCCGCGCATGGCGGGCATCCCGTTGCTGGCGCCGTTTGCCGACCGCCTGGACGAAGCCGCGTTCTACGCCAATGGCCGGCGCTACGCGTTTGACCGGGCGATTGGGAACATGCACTTTGACTCCGCGGGCCACCCGATTCACGGCTTTCTGACGCTGGCGGCCGATTGGCAGGTGACGCGACTGGAGGCGGGCGCGGGGGGCGCCGAGGTGACCAGCCGGCTGGATGTTTCCCGGCGGCCGGAATGGATGCGGCAGTTCCCATTCCCGCACACGATAGAGATTACCTATTCGCTGCGGGATGGCGGGCTGGAAGTGCGGACCCGTGTTGCAAACAAGGCGAGCGAACCGATGCCGATGGCGATGGGGTATCACTCCTTTTTTCAGCTCACCGATTTGCCGCGCGAGCGGTGGCGCGCTTCGCTTGCGGCCAGAACGGAATGGCCCTTTGACGCCGAACTGCTTCCGACTGGACGGACGAGGCCGCTGCGGGAGCTTGTTCCGGACCCGGCGGACTTCGCGCTGGCCGGGCGGGCATTTGACAACAACTTTGGCGGCCTGGTGCGCGATGGGAAGGGGCGCGCCCGGTTTTCGCTTCGGGGCGCGCGGCAGCGGCTGGATGTCTACTTCGGCGCTAAGTTCACGACGGGTGAAATCTATTCGCCCGCCGATGGCGCCTTCGTTTGCTTTGAGCCAATGACGGCGATCAACAATGGCCTGAACCTGGCGCACCGGGGCGTGTACAAAGAGCTGCAGAGCATTGCACCGGGGGGCGAATGGCGGGAGAGTTTTTGGGTACAGCCTTCGGGTTTTTAACGGCTATTTCAGTTCGGCCAACATGCCATCGAGCGACATACGCTGCTGCCCGGGGCCCCAGCCGAAGTTCGCGGTCATGAACTTGGCGATCTCTTCCTTGCTTTTGCCCATGCGTATTTGGGCCTGGGCGGCGGCTTGCAGTTTGCCGAGATTGTCGCGATAGGCACGGAGGCCGGCCTTGGTTTGCACGGCGCCGTGGCCAGGAATGACGGTGTCGAAATCCAGTTGCAGGGCGGCGTCGAGGGTTTTGGTGAAGGCGAGGAGGCTGCCGCCATTGGCATAGTCGATGAGGGGGGTGGCGCCGGCCATGAGGTCTCCCATGTGGATGGCGCGCTGGGCGGGGAAGAGGACGACGGCGTCTCCGTTGGTGTGGCCGCGGCCGAGGTGGAGGAGGTGAACTTCCTTGCCGCCGAGCGCGACTACGGCTTCGCCGGCAAAGGCGACGCGGGGCACGCCGGGCATTTTGGCGGCCAGCATGTTGGCGCGGGCGTTTTTGTGGAGGAGGATTTCGTAGCCGGCGGCAAGCATCTTCGCATTGCCGCCGGAGTGATCGCCGTGGTGGTGGGTATTGATGACGTATTTGACGGGCTTATCCGTGATTTTGCGGATGTTGGCGAGGATTTCGTCGTGGTGGCGGTCGAATTTGTTGTCGATGACGATGGCGCCTTCGCTGGTCAAATAGACGGCGACATTGCCGCCGCCGCCCTCGATGTTGTAGAGATCGTCCGCGACTTTTTGCAGCGCCAAGGGAGGAGGCGGCTGCAGGCCGCCGCCTTGCTGGGTGAAGGCCGTCCAGGCGCCGCCGAGGGCGAGGGAGGCGCAGGCGAGTCGAAGGAGAACGAGGGAGTTCATGTGCTCCATCTTACGTTGCGAGCTGAGCTACTATCGGGAATCGATGCATTACGGAATTTTATTCTTGGCGGCCGCGGCGCTCGGGTCCGGGCAAACGCGGCCTGGCAGTTCTATCCATCTGCAGGCCCCGGCCGGCGACGAGTACGCGGTACACAATCCGGCGGGAGTGACGATACTGCCGAACGGCCGATTTCTGGAGCCGGCCGGGCGTCATTATCCGGTGGCACGGTATCCGCATGGGATGGCGATGAGCCGGGACGGGGAGCGGTTGTTTGTGGCGAGCGACGGGGTGGGCCAGATAGTCACGGCGTGGCAAACGGGGAGCCCGAAGATAGCGGAACTGCTGCCGCCGAAAGCGGAGGGGAACCGGCGGATCCATTTGAACGCGGGGGGCGCGGAGTTTTCTCCGGACGGAACACTGCTGTATTGGAGCAGCGGAGAGCGGGGCAGCATCTTCGTGTACAACACGGCATCGGGCGCGCTGGCTGGCGAGATATCACTGAACGTGGAGACGGGCGGGACGAAGTTCAACGATAGCTATGCGGCGGATGTGAAGTTGTCGGGCGATGGGAGGTACTTGTACTGCGCCGATGTGACGAATTTCCGGCTGGCGGTGGTGGACACGGGCGCGGGGCGGCCGGTGGGGACGGTGGCGGTTGGGCGGTATCCGTACGCGCTGGCGCTGGCCGGGGAGCGTGTGCTGGTGGCCAATATTGGACTGTTCGCCTACAGCGCGATACCGCCGCCGAGCGATGCGAAGTTCGACAAACGCGGCATTACGCGCCCGGCGTTCGGGTATCCGAGCAAGGAGGCGCGCGATGGGGTGGAGTTTGAGGGGCGAAAGATACCGGGGCTGGGGAAGGACAATGTGCCGGAGTCGTTTTCGGTGTGGAGTGTGGATGTATCGAAGCCGGGTGCGCCGAGGGTGGAGGGACGGTGGAAGACGGGACTGCTGATCCACACGCCGGCGGACAACGGCAGAACGGTGGGGGGGAGCGCGCCGAATTTTCTGGCGGTTCATGGGGAGTCGTTGTATGTGTCCAACGGGACGAACGACATGATTGAGCGGATTGATTTGCGGCGGGGAAAGAAGGCGGGGCGGGCGCGGATCAGCCCGAGCCCGCTGGTGGCGGGGCTGCGGGGGGTTGGCCCGAGCGGGATGGCGATATCGCCGGATGGGCGGCGGCTGTATGTGGCCGAGAGCGGGATTAACGCGATTGCGGTGTTGGACGCGGGCACGCTGCGGGTGCTGGGACATATTCCGACGGCGTGGTACCCGTATCGGGTGGCGGTTTCGGCGGACGGCCGGCGGCTGGCGGTGACGTGTTTCAAGGGCTTCGGCAATGGGCCGAGCGGAGGAGCCAACATACCGAAGAGCGAGTTCCTGCGGATGCGCGGGGTGCTGACGATTCTGGAGACGCCGGGAGACGCCGCGCTGGAAGAGATGACGAAGCGCACGCTATGGAACAACGGCATAACGGACCGATCGGCCGGACGCACGCCGATGCCGAGCCGAGCCGCGAAGGAGATTCGGCATGTGGTGTTCATTACGAAAGAAAACCACACGTACGATACGATATTCGACCGGATACCTGGGGCGCGGCACGACCCCGCGTTGTTGCGCTGGGGGCTGCGGCAGACGGTGGAGGAGAAGGGGCAACCGACGCTGCGAGACGTTGGGGTGATGGTGAACCATAACGCGCTGGCGCGGCAGTTCACGGTGAGCGATAACTTTTATCTGGAGCCGGAAGCGTCCGGGGTGGGGCACCGCTGGCTGGTGGGGGTGCAGCCGAACAACCTGATGCAGATGACGTATACGCTGGGATGGACATTCAACGAAAAGAGCACGGCGCCGGGGCGGCGCTATTCGATGGGCTCCAATGGGTCGTTGATGCCGGAGGACTATCCGGAGGCGGGCTCCATGTGGGAGCATCTGGCGCGGCGGCGGATTCCGTTCCGGAACTATGGCGAGGGATTTGAATTTCCGGGCGTGAATGAGGGAACCGATACGCATAAGACGGGCGCGCGGGAGGTGGTGAACGTACCGATGCCGAAGGTGCTGTTCGACAATACGAGCTTCGATTTTCCAATTTTCAACACGAATATTCCGGATCAGTACCGGGCGCACTGGTTTATGAAAGACGTTGAGGAACGGTTCCTGAGCGGGAAGGCGAAGTTTCCCTCATTCATCAATATTGCGATCTGCAACGACCATGGGGCGGCGCGCCGGCCGGACAAGGGGTATCCGTATCTGGCTTCGTACATGGCCGATAACGACCTAGCGCTGGGGCGGATTGTGGAGTTTTTGTCCCATACGCCGTATTGGAAGAACATGGCCATATTCGTGACTGAAGACGACGCGGGGGGCGAACCGGACCATGTGGACGCGCAGCGGAGCGTGCTGCTGCTGATCAGCCCGTGGGCGAAGAGGGGCTATGTTTCGCACCGGCATACGACGGTGCTGAGCATGCACCGGACGCTGTATCAGCTTCTTGGGCTGCCGCCGCTGAATATGTTCGACGCGCTGGCGAGCGATTTCGCGGACGCCTTCACGGATGTTCCCGATTTTCGGCCTTACCGGGTGCTGCCGGTGGACACCCGCATTTTCGACCCCGAGAAGGCGAAGGACCCGAAGGACCCTGACTACGGGCAGGCGCGCCGCGCGCCGCACGCGGCGATGGACGATGAACAGGAGATGGAACGTATTTTGAAAGACGGAGCGAAGAGCAGGCCGCGGCCGCATTAGGGGATTCCAGGCGGGCGTGAAAGATTCCAATTGACTCCGATGCGGAGGCAGCATAGTATGAAGGGCGAATACCGTAGCCGGCATCGAAACCAGCGGCTAATTACCAACCCACTTTGATCTTTATTCAGGAATAAGCGCGCCGCCGTTTCGCGCCCTGCCAATAAGCCGCTAGAGGAGCAAACCATGCGCGGACGCTGCCTTTGTTTGTACCGGTCGTCTCTTCCCCGCCTCGCCGTTGCCGTGTTGACCGCCGTCACATTCAACTGCGGAAAACCGCCCGCGGAACCTGTGGCGGCGCCCGCGCCGGCGCCGGTGCCGCCTTGGCCCAATACGTTTCCGCCGGGCTTCCCGGCGGCCGCCATTAGCGGCAATATTCCGATGACGGTAACGCTTCCGGCGAAGTTCTCCACACCGCTGGAAATCCGCCCGTATTTCGACTATTTTTCGTGGCAATCGCTGATTGCGCTGAACTGGCCGGCAGCGCCAAACCAGCGCGGCGTGCCGAACCAGCCCGGCAGCCCCAGCGTGTTCCTGGCGGCCGCCAGCGGCACGCCGGTGGTGTGGGGCACATACAAAGACACCTTTGACCTGTTCGGCCAGGGCGAGAACCGGCCGACGCCGTGGGAATCCATGACCAGCCCGGTGAACGCCTGCGGCACGGCGGCCCCAGGGCAGAAGACGCTTACGTTCTCGACGATGAGCGATAGCCAATTGATGCAGAACAAGCAGGCGTTTTCGCTTCCGTTGATCGATCAGCAGGGCAACTACGTTTACTACGATGTGCGGTACAACGAGGCGCAGTACAACTTCGTCCGCGGGCAGGATGCGACTCCTACGTCGTGGCTTTACCGGCTGGTGAATCTGGGTCCAGTGGAGAAGCAGAAGTTCGGGGTGCAGATGCCGATGACGACGGCGAAGGCGCTTGGCTCGATTATGGTGAAGGCGGCGTGGCGCGTTCAGACTCCGAACGATGATGTGTCGCGGTTTTTGGCGTCGCCCGCGTTGATCTACGATGCCCAGAAGAAGGCGTGCGTTCCGGCGACCGTGCTGCTGGTGGGCCTGCACATTGCGCATAAGGTGGACCCGTTCACGGAGTGGGTGTGGTCCACGTTTGAACAGGTGGACAACGTTCCGGCCGATAGTGACATTACGCCCCCGCCGCCGCCGGGCCCGCGCGGCTTCAGCTTCAACAACGGGACGGGGACGCCGAAAACCAACGGCGGCTACAACTATCGCCCGTCGACGGACGTTACGGCGCCGCAGAAGCCCGTTCAAGTGACGCGGCTGAATCCGATTCCCAACACGCCCGCCGGCCAATCCACGCGCGAAGTGAATGCGTACTACCAGCAACTGCTGAAAGGCTCCGTTTGGCAGTATTACCAACTGGCAGTGACGCAGTGGCCGTTCAACCCGGGGATCGGCGATGGCAACCCGTTTCAGCTTATGCAGAACGGCGGGGTGTATCCGCAGAACGCGGGCTCCGCGTTTCCAGTGAATGGCGCCGTGAACACGACGATGGAGACGTACTTTCAGTCTATGAACGATGCGGCGGGCGCGGGCGGGAACAGTTGCATGAGCTGCCATTACCGCGCCGGGCAATCCGACTTTAGCTGGGGCCTGAACCGGAGGGCATACTGATGGACAAGAAGACGGAAATGGCACTGCGGCGCCAAAGCCAGGCGCGGCTTGCTGTGGGCGCGGCGGCTGAAGGCTGGTGGATGTACCATGGCGACCCGGCCCACACCGGCTACGTGACGGGCGGCAATCTTACGAGCGCCACGGTTGGCGGCGGCGCGTTCAAGGCCTTACACACGCTTCAACTCGGCGGCCCGGTTCTATCCGTTCCCGCGGTTTCGCAGGGGTTTATCTACGTCGGCCTGGCGAACTCCCAGCAGGCGCAGGGCGGCAATGGGGGGGCGCTGCACAAGATCGATATCGAGACCGGCGCCATTGTCGCGAGCTTTGCGTGGGACCTGGGCGACGACGCTCCGGACGCGCATAGCTTTGCCGGCATGGCGTGCACACCGGCGGTCATAAACGGGTGTGTCTACTTCGGCGCGTTTAATGGCAAGTTCTACTGCCTGTCGCAAGCGGACCTATCGCTCATTTGGCGGACGGACCTTCGCAATCAGGACCCGAGCCAGAATCAACCGGTGACCAACACGGCGGGAGTTAGCGGCGGCGCTCCGCCGGCGGTGATCTGGTCGTCTCCGGTTGTCTCCGTCGATGGCGCGAGCCTCTATGTGGGGTGCGGGGAGGGAGAGAACCCGTCGCTTTTCAGCTTCGTCTTCTGCCTGGACACGGCCACGGGGAAGGTCCGCTGGATTTTTTGCACGAACCAGTTCACGGCCGCCCAGAACAATTCGCCCAACACGCTGCCGGCCGCCGTGCTTACGCCGCCCGTCCTTCCCGGCTTCACATCCATCGCCAGCGCACCCATGGTGATGGGCTGTTCGGTGTGGGGCGCGATTGCGTATGATGCCGCGTTGAACCGCATCTACTGTTCCACCGGCAACCAGCAGCCGGAACCGAACAACGACTGGACGTGGGACGGCGTAACGATGCCCCCGCCGCCTTTCACACCGGAGCTTCCGAGCCTGGGCTATTCCAACGGAGTTCTATCGCTGCAGGCCGACACCGGGGCGTTCGCCGCATTCTTCCAGGTGCCGCCGGAGAGCTGTTACCGGCCATCGGACACCGATATCGATTTGGGCGGCGGACCTGTGTTGCTTACACTGAACGGCAGGAAATGCGTGGCGGTGGCGTGCAAGAACGGGAGTTGTTTTGTGCTCGACGCGACGACACTTCAGCTACTCAACCAGCGCCAGATGCTGCCCTATATGCAGGACGGCTCCCGCATCCCGACTGTGGACGCCCATCCGAACCCCGCGGATTCGACGCTGAACCCGCATGTACCGAATGCGATCTCCGACGCCGTGCCCAACGAGAATTTCTCTGGCGTTTTCAACACCGGCGTTTTCTTCCCTGGCGCTCCCGGCGTGTCTCCGCGGCTATTTTTCGGCATGGGCGGCCCCAACTATCACGACCAGTCGCCAGGCATCGATTGCAACTCCACGCCGTTCCTGCGGGCCATCGATCTACAATCGCCTACGCTGGGCGATGCCTGGCCGATGGACAACTCCGACCCTCGGCGCTACTCTCTAGTGTCCCGCACCGATCCCACAACGGGGCAGACCACAGGGATGTATGCTTCGGCCGGGGAGAGCGGCCTGGGTTCGCCCGCGGCCGTTAACGACGTGGTGTTCTGCGCCACGAGCCGCATATCGCTGTACGCGTTCCGCGTGAGCGACGGCACGTTGCTATGGTCCGACGATCTGGGCATGCAGACGGATGGCTACAACGGCGGCTACGGCTACTGTCTGGGCCCGGCGATCTGGGGTAACTACGTTGTGGCCGGGGCGCTGGTGTTCGGCCGCGATGGCGGCGTTCTGAAAATCTACGGCCTGCCCGGGCCAGTGTCGTAACGCGCAGAAAAAATCTTATCGACAAGGGAGCCACCGAGATGGCCGTCAGCTTTAGCAACGATATCGCGCCGATCTTCAACCAGTTCCGCAGCCAGATGCTTTGGCGCTTTGACGTGACGAATTACGATCACGTCAAGGCGAACGCCGCCGTCATTTATGGCCGCATTTCCGACAAGGGCTACCCGATGCCGCCACCGCCGATGGACCCGCTGAGTGACGCCCAGGTGGCGCTCTTCAAGCAATGGATGGATACGGGCTGCGCGCCGTAGCCGCTAGGCTGGGCCAAACGCCATGGCCACGGCGGTGCCGACCAATGCGACGCCCGCCGCGAGTTCCGCCTTCGCTGGCAGCACGTGTACGGCCATGCGCCCGACGGCCAGCCCGGCGAGCGACGCCGCGGCGCTTACGCCGCCGATGACCGCCGCTGATAGAAACATGGAATCCCCATGCAACCCCAGGCTGGCGCCGGCCACCAGGTTGTCCACACTGAGCGTGACCGGCAACCCGTACACCATCCATCCGCCGGGTTCGGCGAGTTCGCCGCCGCAGCGGTGCGCCATGCAGATGACGTACGCGCCATAGAGGGCCAAAATCAGGGGTCCAACGAGATCCGTCCAGCGGCCCGCGCCCTGCGGGGCTGCCTGGCCGAGCAGGATTCCCAGCAGCGGCGCGAGGCCATCGGCCAGGCCAAACGCGACGGCGATGCGCGCCTGGCGCAACGCTGGGGGACGCATTGCGCCGAGGCCGATGGAGACGCGAAAGCTGTCGACACTGAGGGCGACGCCGAGGAGGAGGAGGGCGGTCATGTCAGAACCGGCAACGCCATATCTTCCCGCTGCCCGGCGCGGCCTCCACTTCGCCCTGTCCGAGCATTTCGAAGTGCCCGAAGTCGACGATGTAGAGGGCGTTCTGGGCGGCATGGAATCGCACGTCAATGGGGCGCAGGAGGCCATTCTGCGCGAAGGGGTGGAGGCTCCAGCCGGCGGGGTCCACGCGCACGACGGCGCGGCCAACTTTTGGTCCGCTTGGCGCGGTCATGGGTACTTCGTCGCCAAACAACGCGACAAACAGGTGCCCGGCCCATGGGCCAGCGCCGGGCCCGGCTACGTCGAACTTCACGGCGGCGGTATGCGTTGGAAACCGCACCAGCGGCGGAGCGGGCGGCGGGAGTTCGTCATGGTTGGCGAGGACGAAGGCCGGCGAGACGCCGCTTTCGGGCCGGTAGCGCGCATCGGTTACGGGCACGTCGCCAATAAAATCCGGCCAGCCATACCAGGCACCCTGGCGCACGTCGAAGAGCATATCGGGCACGTTTCCGACGGGCCGGCTGCCGCGATCATCGGCGCCCTGGTCCACCGCGAGCAAACGGCCATCGGGCAAAAAACCGAGCCCGTAGGCATTCCGCAGCCCCCAGGCGACGAGTTCCAATTCGCTACCGTCTTCGTTGCAACGCATGACGGCGGCGGTGCAGGGGAGGCCCGCATTGACGCGCTGCCCTGGCACCGACGCGGTACCGAAGGGGACGAAGGCGCCGGTGGCGGTTCGGGCCGCTTCCGGCGCGCGGAGGGGGTCATCGGTCTCCACGTTCAGGCCCCGCAGGGTGACGGGATAACCGGGAATGTCGCAACTGTGGGGCAGACGCCGGAGCCAGGCCAGGCCGTAGGCATCGAGCCCGATGATGCCGGTGTTGGTCATGGCGCCCTGGCTGAAGTACAGCTTTCCATCCGGGCCAAAGGCGACCATGTTCGTATGGTAGTTTCCCGGCCCGGGGAGGTTATCCAGAATGACTTCGCGGTTCGCGCCGCTGGTTTCATAGCGGCTGATGCGGCCGGGATGCCCGCCTTCAGAGACATAGAGACGCCCGTTGTGCAGCGCGAGGCCGTTGACCGGTTCGCGGAGGTTTTCGATGAGCGGAGTGCGTGTGCCATCCGGCGCGATGCGCCATACGCGTCCGCCCGGCGGGGCGCCGCCAAACGGCAGGCCGGATTCGGCCACGAACAGTGACCCATCGCCAGCAAAGGCCATGCTGGTGGGAAAGGTGAGGCCATTGCAGACAACTTCCAGCGCGGGCGCGTTATGCGTATCCATAGAAACCGGCGTCCTGCTATTTCATGCGCTGGAGAGTGCGTTTGTAGGTAATCTGGTCGCCGATGATGAGTGTGTCGCCGGAAAGCGTGTAGGGGCGTGCCTGCGAGGAGCCCACTTGGGAGGGGTCCCATGCGCCTTCCACTTGGACGGTGATGTTGGACGCGTCGATGGTGTATGTGCCGTAATAGGCGATGTAGTTATTGAAGATGGCGAGGGCCTCCGCCGGGGTGGGTGAATCGGGGGTGGCGATGGACTGCGGCGGCGTGGTCATGATCTGAATGGAGGCATGGCCCGTGGCGTCGTAGATGAAGTAGCCGGAGGGCGGGTTGCCGAAGGTGTAGGGGACCCAGGGGACGGAGGCGGAGGCGCGGTCTTCGGCGGAGATGAGTTTCCAGGTACCCACGATCTGCTTGCGCAGGCGGGCAAGAGCGGGGCCGGAGCCCTTGGCTGGTGTATTCATGGGGGCTATCCTAGGGGAAGAAGTTCCCGCAAAGTCTACGTTTCTAAGCGCGCGCGGCGGCGAAAACACCGCCGCGATTCGGTCTGCGAACAGTCTATACCAATTCGAGAGGCGAGAGGGTAAGACTCCGGTGGAATCGCCGGGGGAAAGAGACGAATGGACTGGCGTTGCCGCCTTTTTGCAGCGCAAATTGGGATGTGGGGCTGGGCGTCGCACGGGCGCAGGAGCGGCGCGGATTCCGCCGGCGAGGGGGCGGAGCGGGCCGCAGGTGACTGCAATTGAGCAGGGGCCGTTTCCTTCTGGGCTGGACACGGGCGCATCGAGCGAAGGATGGGTAAGCCGTGCGCTGGCACCCCAGCTACGGCTGCCGGCGGCGGGCGGATTTCGCGTTTCGGATGGAAAGACCGCGATTGGAGCGGAAGGGGCGTTGACTCTCAAGAAAGACCCGCTGCCGGCAGTGGAGGGGAAAGTCGTTCTGGCGTATCAACCATCCCACGGCGCGCCTCGGGTGGACATACTGATTACCAGCGTTCGCGAGAACGCGTGGATCGACAGCGGAGCCGGAGGAACAATGCTATTGCCGATGGCAATGGCGAAACAGATTCCGCTGGCGGGCGCGGTGATCCTTGCGCGGCGGCAGGTGTTCTACACGGGCGTGGTGAAATCACCAACGGTGAGTCGCGGCGTTCTGCTGAAATTGGCCGAGACGTTCGACACGGTGTATCGAAGCGTGCAGTTCGTGCGGCCGGCGGAGCGGTGAAATGGTTGCGCTATTTCAAACGATCAAACGCTTCGACGGTAACGAGAGAGGGCTTGAAGTTGCCGAAGCGGTAGCCTTCGGCGATGCGGCGGGGGGTCCAGCCGTTCTTGTTGGGCTTGTCCCAGACTTCACGTCTGGCGCCTTTGGCGGCGAGGAAGGCCACGGCTTTGGGCGCGTTCTTGTAGGCGGCGCCGTGCATGGCGGTTTCGCCGTTGTTATCGACGGCGTTGATATCGATGCCGAGATCGAGCGCGACCTGCATGGCTTCGAGCACCTCCGATTCCGTTCCGGCGTCTTCGCCCGGGGACCGGGTGCCGAGGCCGGCGGCGGCCATGAGCGGGGTGGAGTTGTCGGCGTTGTTGATTTTGGGATCGGCGCCGAGTTCTGCAAGGACACGCATGAGTTCCGCGTCGGCGGTGCGGGCGGCCATGAAAAAGGGTGTAGCGCCGAGGGTATTTATGCCGGTCATGCCGAGGCTGACGCGGCGGGTCATACGCGTGTTCAGATTCGCACCTTTGGCGGCCATCTTGCGAACAAATTCGATGCTGGTCATGCGGCCGGAGCCATCGGGAGCGGGATCGTTATCGCCGAGGCCGGGCTTGCGGACGCTGGTGATGACGTGGAGCGCGGTGAGGCCGGGGAGGGCGGCGTTAGGATCGGCGCCGGCGTCGAGGAGGTGGGCGGCAAGTTCATAGTGGGCGTTGGTGACAGCGATGACGAGCGCGCTGGTTCCGGGCCGCGGGCCGGCACGCACCTGGGCGAATTTCTTGCCGGAGATGAGGCCGGGCTGGACAGTCTCGTTGACATCGACACCCGCTTTTACCAGAGTGCGGACGACGCCGATGTGGCCTTCGCGGACGGCGAAGAGGAAGGCGGTGAAGCCGGAATCGACGCGGGTATTGAGATCGGCGCCGGCGTGGAGAAGGGCGCCGACGGCTTCGCCGTTACCTTCAGCGGCGGCCCACATGAGGGCAGTCTGACCGCCCTTGGCCTCCTTCGCATTCACGTTGGCGCCGGCGGCGATGAGGGCGCGGACGGCTTCCACTTTGCCGGTGCGGGCGGCGACCATCAGCATGGTCTCGCCGCCGGGGAGGGCACTGTTCGCGTCGGCGCCGGCCTTGAGCAGGAGTTCCACCATGGCGCCATTCCCATTGGCGCAGGCTTCCGAAAGCGGCGTGACGCCGTAGCGATTGACCGCCTTGGCATTGGCGCCGGCTTGGAGCAGGAGCCTGGCGGATTCAAGGTCATCTTGATGAGCGGCCCAGTGGAGGGCCGTGGAGCCATCCGGGTGGGCGCTATTGGGGTCGGCCTTTTGTTTGAGGAGAGACTGGAGGGCGGCGCGGTCCATGCGCCTGGCGGCGTCGGCCAGGGGGACGGGCGGCGCGGCGGCGAGGGCTGCGGCGAGGAGTAGAGCCAGACGGATCACAGCGACAGCAGTTCCTTGATTTTGCCCCGGCTATCGGCGAAGGCATCGAGCCGGACACCGGCGCGATCGAGGAGGGTGAGGTGCAGATTGGCGAGGGGTTCGGCCTTTTCGTAGCGAATGTGGCGGCCGCCGGGCGTGCGTCCGCCGCCGGCGACGAGGATGGGCAGATTGGTGTGATCGTGTTTATCGGCGTTGCCCATGCCGCTGCCGTAGAGGTAGGTGGTGTGATCGAGAAGGGAGCCGTCGCCATCGGGAGTCGCCTTTAGTTTTTCGAGAAAGTAGGCGAAGAGGGAGACGTGAAACGCGTTGATTTTGGCCACTTTGGCGAGTTTTTCGAGGTCGCCGCCGTTGTGGGTGAGCGGGTGATGAGGATCGGGAACGCCGATCTCGGGATAAGTACGGGTGCTGGTTTCGCGGGCCAATTGGAAGGTGATGACGCGGGTAACGTCGGACTGCAGGGCGAGGACCTGGAGGTCGAACATGAGGCGGGCGTGATCGGCGTAGGAGGCGGGAACACCGATGGGACGGTCGAGATCCTGGAGCTTGGAGGTAGCGGCTTCGGCTTCGGCTTTCTGAACGCGGCGCTCGACTTCGCGAACGGTGTCGAGGTACTGGGAGACTTTGCCGCGGTCGCCGGCGCCGAGTTTGTTTTGGAGACGCGCGATATCTTCTTTGACCCAATCGAGGAGGCTGGAATCCTTACGGAGTTCGGCGCGGCGGGCATCGGCGGGGCCGCCTTCGCCGAAGAGGCGTTCAAAGGCCACGCGGGGGTGGGCTTCGGCGGGGAGGGGGGTTGTGGGAGAAGACCAGGAGAGGTTGTTTTGGTAGACGCAGGCGTAGCCGTTATCGCACTGGCCGACGGTGGAGAGGAGATCCATGGCGAGTTCGAGCGAGGGCAGGCGGGTGGCCTGGCCGATGCTCTGGGCGGCGATCTGATCGGCGGTGGTGGCGAGGTGGTAATCGGTGCTTTCGGTCCACTTGGCGGTGGCGGCAGAAAGGAAAGCGGCGTTAGAGGTGGCGTGGGTGCCGGGGTAGGCGTTGCGGAGTTCGAGATTGGTGAGGACGGTGATATGGTCCTTTACGGCGGCGAGGGATTTGAGGGCCGGGGAGAGTTCGCCGAGGGGACCGTTGGGACTGGCGGGAGTCCAATCGGTAATGTGGGCGCCCATGGGGATATAGCAGTAGCCGATGCGGCGGATGGGCTTGGCGGCGGCGGCGAGGGCCGGGCTCATCGCGTCGAGCAGAGGCAGGGCGAGGGTGGCGCCGAGGCCTCGAAGCAGGGTGCGGCGCGGGAGCGCTTTGCGGGTGACGATCATGACGATCTCCTCATTTGGAAAGGGGTGCTGTTGACGATGCCAAGGATAAAGGACGAGAAGCGGAAGTCCCTGGCTTTCGCGTCGCGAACGATTTTGCGGACGGAGGGCGCGTCGGTGGTTTCGACACCGCGGCCGAGGGCGTAGGTCAATAACTTTTCGGTGAAGGTTCCGGCGAAGACTTCAGGGCGGGCGAGGATTGCCTGCTGGAGGCCATCGACGCCGGTGAACTTGCTGCCGTCGGGGAGGCCGCCGGAAACATCGACGGGCTTGTCATCTTCGGTGACGCGGTAACGGCCGACGCCGTCGTAGTTTTCCAGGGCGAAACCGATGGGGTCCATGAGTTGGTGGCAGCCGAAACAGGCGGGGTTCACGCGATGTTCGGCGAGGCGCTCGCGGACGGAGAGCGGCTTGGTGAGGCTGGACTTTTCCGGGAGGGCTGGGACGGCAGGCGGAGGGGGCGGCGGGGGAACGCCGAGGATGTTTTCGAGGACCCATTTGCCGCGAATGACGGGCGAGGTGCGAGTGGCGTAGGAGGTAACGGTGAGGATGCTGCCGTGGCGGAGGAGCCCGCCGCGGGTGCGGTCCTTATCGAACACGACGCGCTGGAAGCGGCTGCCGTAGACGTTGGGGATGCCGTAGTGTTTGGCGAGGCGGCCATTGACGAAGGTGTAGTTGGCGGAGAGAAGTTCAAGAACACTGCGATCTTCGCGGACGATGCTTTCAACGAACAGTTCCGTTTCGCGGCGGAAGGCCTGGCGGAGGTTGTCATCGAAACCGGCGAAGACGCGCATATCGGGGGTGGCGGCATTGAGATTGCGCAGGTAGAGCCACTGTTCGGCGAAGTTGGTGATGAGGACGTTGGAGCGCGGGTCAGCGAGCATCCGGCGGACATGGCGTTCGAGGACGGCGGGTTGCTGGAGCGTGCCCTGGGTGGCAGCGGCGAGAAGTTCGTCGTCCGGGATGCTGCTCCAGAGGAAGAAGCTTAAGCGGGTGGCGAGTTCGAGACCGGAGAGTTTATAGGCGGAGTTGGGGGCGACGCTTGCAGGATCGGATTCGACGCGGAAGAGAAACTCCGGGCTGACGAGAACGGCGCGGACTGCCATTTCGATGCCGGTTTCAAAGTCAGGCTGTTGCTTGAAGAAACGGAGCGGGGCCTGGATATCGGCATCGTTGACCTGCCGGCGGTAAGCGCGCCGGGCGAGGGTGGTGATGATCTTCTTGGCGCAGGGTTCGTCCTTGGAATTGCAGACGAAGAGACGGCGGCGGCTGGGAGTATCGCCGGGGCGCTGGGCGCCATAGGGGCCGTTGATCGTGAGCGAGTAGACGGCGGGCTGGACGCGCGGATGGCGGTCCATGTTGAAGTGGGCCTGGTAGGGCTGGCGTTCGGTTTCGAGCAACGCGCCGGTTTTGCGGGGGAAGGCAACGGCAACGATGTGGGGACCAGCGGTGACGGGGAGTTTCAGGTTCAGGTGCTTATCGACGCCGCTGTGATCCTGCCCGGCGGGGGGCGGGCGGACGGTGAAGGTCTTGAGGGGCTGGCCGTCGATCAGGAGTTCGACATCATGGACGCCGGCGATGCCTTCAACGTGTTCATTGCGATCGCGGGCGAGGCGAATCTGGACTTCGTATTCAGCGTCGACAGGGAAGTTGTAGCGGAGCGACTTGCCGCCTCGGGTGCCGAGGGGGAGGCCGTCGAAGTGTTCTTCCTGCGTAAGATCCGGGGGGAGATTGACGGTTTCGCCGCCGGGCGCGCGGGCGGGGATGCCGACGGCGAGGCGGGCGATTTTGCGAGCGGCGGAGAGGTAGCGTTCGAGCAGGGTGGGCGAGAGTTCGCCGACGGTGATGTTGTCGAAACCGTGGCTGGATTCGTCGGCGGGGAGGAGGTTGGAGACGTCGATGTCGACCAGGAGAAGGTCGCGGACAGAGTTGCGGTATTCGGTGCGGTTGAGACGGCGAAAGGTGTCGGTGCGGCCGGGGTTGGGGGGCAGGTTGTCGAGGGTAGCTTCAATGGAGGCGATGGCGGCCGTGTAGGCGGCTTCGGGCGGGTGGGGGATATTGGCCGGCGGCATGGTGCGCCCGCGCAGGCGACGCAGCACCTTTTCCCAACGTTCCGGGTGTTCCGCGGGTGTGCTGGCTTCGAGATTCAGGTTGCCCGCGCGGGCAGCGCGGCTGTGGCAGCCGAGGCAGTTTTTGTTGATGAATTGACGCTCTGGGGGCTGGGCGAGCGCTGTTACGGAAAACAGGCAATACGCGGCCCGGAGCGCAAGGCGGCTCATCCTATGGAATATACATGAAACGGGAGGGGCGGCGGGGGCACTAGTAAGGATATGGCACTCAACCGATATGGCGTTTTGAAAGGCGCGGTGCTGCACCGCCTGCGGCCAAAGACGAATAAGGATCATTTCCAGATTCTGGTGACCGACGGCAAGGCGCAACACCGGATCGCAGTGAATGTATTGTCCAAGGAGAAGCCTTCGGAGTTGCTCTACTACACGACCGCCGCGCTGCCGGCGAAGCTGCGTGCGGCACTGAGGAAGCTGAAAGACGGGTTCACGCCGCTGCCGAGCCGGCCGGGCGGGCTGGCGATGGACTTTGTTCGCGGAGGGCTGTTTGCCAAGAGCGACATGCAGGTGGTGCCGAACATCAAACCTGGGCCGAATAACGATTTGGGGGAACTGATTGACGGCGCCGTGATGGATGCGGTACACGCCGCCAAGCCGCGCGTGTACGCCTTTGGCCAGGCGTGGGGACCGGAGAAGAATAAGCGCGATGCCTACTTTGATTTCGATCCCGGGTCCGGGATTCATGACATCCACATGAACCAGGGGAACGTGCCGCGGTTCAAGAAAGACGACGGTGTGTGGCAGGACGGAGCGCTGGTGCTGCATTTCCCGGCCGAGGGCGGAAAGGCGGAACGGTGGGTGGGAGTGTTCCTGGCGTTTCAATCGCAGGGCTGGGACACCGACGAGCAGGGGCATGTGCGGAAGAAGCCGAAGGCGAAGGGCGCGGGCGCATAGAATAGTGCGCATGAGGATTTTTGGATTGCTGTTGCTGGCGGTGAGCGCGATTGCCGCCGATGGCCCATGGGTTTCGCTGTTTGACGGGAAGACACTCCAGGGCTGGACCGGCTGGCGCGGGCCGGCGAAACCGGTATGGGTGGTGAGGGACGGGGCGATTGCCGTGGACCGGCAGGGGGTGCCGGGAACGCCGGGGCAGGGCGGGACGTATCTGCGAACGGAGAGGGAATTTGGAGATTTCGAGTTGGAGTTTGAATGGAAGAACGCAGCGGGGGGAAACAGCGGTGTGTTCTACCGGTCGACGGAAGACGAAGAGCGGCCGCAGTGGACCGGGGTGGAGTATCAGCTACTGGACGGGGCGGCGCATCCGGACGGAAAGAACGGGCCGGACCGCTGGAGCGGCGCGGCTTATGCGCTGTATCCACCGGCGGCGGGAGTAGCGCCGGTGGCGGTGGGCAAGTGGAACAAGAGCCGCATTGTGGCGCGCGGGGCGCATGTGGAGCACTATTTGAACGGTAAACTGGCGTGCGCGTTCGACTTCGGAAGCAAGGATTACGAGAAGCGGGTGGCCGCCGGAAAATTCGCTACGTGGAAGCGCTTCGGCAAGCCGGTGCGGGGCTACATTGTGCTGCAGGACCATGGGCACTTTACGGCGTTCCGATCGATCCGGGTAAGAGTTGTAGCCGGCCCGGGAAGGTTTTAGAAGTACCCTTCCCGTTTGCGGTCCTCCATGGCGGTGGCGGAGCGGCGGTCGTCCGCCCGGGTGCCGCGTTCGCTGTTTGCGGTGACAGAGACATCCGCGATGATCTCTTGGAGGTTTGAGGCTTCCGAGAGCACGGCACCGGTGCAAGTCATGTCGCCGATGGTTCGAAAGCGCACGCGGCGGGAGACCGGCCGTTCACCAGGGAGCAGCCCGACGCAATCGGCATGGGCAAGCCACACGCCGTCGCGCAGAACGCACTCGCGTTCGTGGGTGTAGTAGAGGCTAGGCACCTCAATTTTTTCCCGGAGCAGATAGAGCCAGACATCCATTTCCGTCCAATTGCTGATGGGAAAGACACGAATGTGCTGCCCGGCGTCCTTACGTCCGTTGAACAGCCACCATAGCTCCGGGCGTTGGTTTTTGGGATCCCACTGCCCGAACTCATCACGGAATGAGAAGAACCGCTCCTTGGCGCGGGCCTTTTCTTCATCGCGGCGGGCGCCGCCAATCGCGGCATCGAAGCGGAATTCGCGAATCGCGTCGAGGAGGGTAACGCTCTGCAGAGAGTTGCGGCTGGCGCCAGGCCCAACGGCTTCCTTAACACGGCCCTGGCGGATGGAGTCTTCCACGGTGCGCACAATCAGTTCGGCGCCAATCCTTTCCACCCACCAGTCGCGAAACTGAATGGTTTCCGGAAAATTGTGCCCGGTATCAATATGCAGGAGCGGGAAGGGGACGCGGCCAGGGAAGAATGCTTTTCTGGCGAGGTGACTGACGACGATGGAATCTTTCCCACCGGAGAACATCAGCACAGGACGTTCAAACTCCGCGGCGACTTCGCGAAGAACGAAGATGGCCTCCGACTCCAGAGCCTGTAAGTGGGGCATTTGTCTCATTGAATTCCTTCATCGGACAGGCGTTCCAGCCTGGGAATGTGCAATCGCCGCAGTTCTTCGCGCAACTGCGCGAGGATGGGCGGCTCCTGCCGCGGTGAGCAGGGACCTGCATTGGAAAAGAGAAGACTGACCGTGCGGGCGACGCGCGGGATGCGTTGCGCGGGGGCCGCGCCTGGCAGGAGATGAAAAGAGTCAACAAACTCCAAGCTATATGGAGCGTGGGCCTGAATGCGTTCAACGAGCAGGCCGGCGATGTCCATCAACGCGGCGAACGCTTCGCGGACCTCCGGATGATCGGGCGGACGCCACTCATTCAACTCAGCGTACAGTGCGAGTTCGAACCAGTTGGAGGGAGCGTCTTCCCCTTGGAGGGCCAGATCCGGATACACCTCGTAGAACATGTCCGGGCGGCGAATTCCATCGATGATGGGCTGGGACGGGGAACCAGGTTGGTGAAGAGGAATCATGCCTCCGTTCCCTCCCCCGCCACGCGCCAGGCGCGGAGACCAAGGCACTCGTAGATGCAATCGCCTTCCATCGCCGAAAGGTGAATCCAATTGTTCTCGATGAGTTCCCGCACTTCAGGGTGAGCCGCCAGGACCTTATCGATACGAGTCCTGGGAGCCTCAACAAAGACTTGCAACCGCAGCGGCTGATGGACCCAGCGAGCGCCGTCGTGCAGCGACTGCAGGGGCAGTCCTGTCCGGAGGTCGCCGCCGTTCCCCTCCCAGACGCCGAACGTGCCGACAACGTTATGGAGCACTTTGTTGCCGCTGCCGAAAAGCGCGTTGTTAACGGTGGAGCCGAAGTACTGGAGGTTGATCCAACTGGCGACAACGACCGGCGCGGCGAGGATGAGTTCGAGCACCGAAGCGTCCTGGTCCCTGTGCTGGTCGTACTCATGAAGAAAAACGCGCCCGGCAAGATTGAGATGGCGGGTTCTGGACCGGGGCGCGGCGACAAAGGCGGCGTTGCCGGCGAGGCCCCATTCGGGCCGAACCTCGGACCAGTCCGCGCCTCGGCGCTGGATTTCGCGGTCAAGGTCTTCCTCCGAGGGGGCCTGCGCAGCGGGGGAAACCAGGCGAGCGCGCTCGGTTCGAGCAGCCCTGGAGGCGGCGGTCAGCCAGCACAATATTTCCGCTTTCTGGTCGTGGGAGAGCGCTGGATGGCCGCCACAGAGCAGTACATCGTCCGTCGTGGTGACATGGAGCCCGGCGATGAAGACGGTATCGGCGGGAACGTTGATGCCGCGATTGGCCAGCCCTTCGCGCACTACGGGGCTGTTTAGAAGCTCGGCCGCTACTCTGGCGTTGATATCGCCTTTATGGCCGCCGCAGGCGCCACAGTCCAGACTGGAACCATAGGGGTTATTTTCCGTGACACTGCCGTGGCCGCAGATGAGTACGACACGAGCAAGGCGGCTTGGATCGAGGCACATATTCTTTAGCGCGCCGGCCGCCAGATCCACCTGTTCCTGCGGCGGTATCCGCCAAGCAAGTTCCGGTTCGGGCTCCAGCCGATTGGATGGTTTTGCGGCGCGCAAGAACATGCGCAACCCGAACCAGGCGCCGCCGGCCTCCACGGCGGAGAAGCAGGCGGAGGCCGAGGTGCTGAGACTTTTCCAAGCCGACGCGCTGAACTGGCTGAGCCGGGTCAGCGCCGATTCCGCCGGGGCGGAGTGGACGGCGTGGCGCGGCTTGATGAGAACCGGGCAGCGAGCGGAATCGCCCACCGCCAGCGACATGCCGAAGAAGCCGGCGAACCCAACGGTTTCAATTTCCGGCGATTGAGACTCCAAGGCCCGGCGATAGACTTCCGAACGGACATCGATGCAGAATACGGCTTGCAGGGTTTTGCGGACCGGCTGGACTTTTGGGATCTGGGCCGCCTGTAGTTTGCGGCCAAGGCCGTCTCGAAAGGCGAGTTCGGTGGCCAGTTGCGCGATGTACTTGGCATCGCTCCAGCCTGGGACAGCGCGAGTTTTCGACACCTGACACTGCCAGCCGCGGGCCAGTGGCAGCAGCGCCGTGTCGTAGGCGAGCCGGATGGCGAGCAACTGGCGCACGTGATTGCCGCCAGCGCCTTCGCGGTCCTGATAGGCGGCATAAGCGCTCCATCCGAAAACACTCATAAGCTGGCGGTGCAGAAAATCGCTGGCGAGTTCTTGAGGGACGTTGAGCCGGGTTAGCGCGTGCTCGATGGCGGCGTCTGGTGAATCGGGCAACTGGCTTACGTGCCGCCGGAAGGCGGGGAGACCGTATACCTCCGGGTTGGCGTCGATGGCGCCCGCCGATTTCCAGGCTTCGTAAAGAGAGAGATCTCTCCACGGCATTGCCCAGGAGGACTGTCCGGAGTCAAAGTACGAGGAACACCATTTAGAGATTTCTTCGACGACAAACGCGGCCCAGGCTGTGCCAGTGGACTGGCCGAGCCAGTCGGCGACGGTGAAGATTCTCTCCGCGTCGCCGGTCTGCCGCAGTTTGGCGTTGAGCCAGGCGGACGGGTCCGCGGGAATGACGGCTGCGCCAAGGCCGGAGAGGACGGCGCGAATATCGGCACTGGAGATTGCGCCGGTGCGCAGTTGTTCCAGGTAGTAGGCGGAATCCATGAGGATGTCGCTGTGGCCCGTGCGCTCGATGAGCCGGGCCGCCTGTTCAAAGGGCTGGCCGCTCAAGCCAAGAAAGGGATTGACGGCAACAAAATTCTGAAGCGGCCAGAGCGGGGGAACGCGAGAGCAGGCCGCTTCTATGGCGACGTCTTGGGACGGCCGTTCCAAAACCGAGATACTCTCAACCATTTAGATACCCTCCTGTGGGACCGTCAGGGGCCAAAGCGCCCTGGTGAATCGGTTTGCCAGCGTATTGAAGTAGAAGCCGTTTCTGGCGTGAACGAAGAGTTTTTGCGCAAAGGAGGACCCGGCAAGCCGGGGGACCTGCGTCTGGACAACCGCGAAGAGGAGGAACAGTGCAAGGACGGGAAGTCCGTACCAGTTCGACTCGGTGCGGAGCGGCGCCACGGCAAGCCCGGCGAGGCGTTCCAACGCGAAGTAGGCGACGGCAAGGACGGCGCCGGCCGCAAGGCCCGCCGGAAAGCGCCAGGCGCGATCCGGCGAGGCGCCGGCGCGGCAGAACAGTTGCGCAAGGGCCAGGGAGAAGATGCCGGTGAGGAGCGGCTGGTCCAAGGGGTCCACACCCAAGGCGAACGCGGCTCCAAGGCTGACCGCGAAAGCGGTGAGCGAGCAGAGGGCGGCGACGGCAGGGTGAACGGGGGACCACGAATCTTTGGCGGGCGCGGCCACCACGCTACCGGTGGAGAGAAACGCGTGCGCTTTGTAGAGGGAATGGGCCACCAGATGCAGCAGCGCCAGGTGGAAGGCGCCGAGCCCGCACTCCAGCATCATGAAACCCATTTGGGCGACCGTGGAGAATGCCAGGCAGCGCTTGACGCTGGCTTGCGTCAGCATGGTGAAGGAGGCGAACAGAGCCGTGAAGCCGCCGGTGATGGCAAGCACAAAGAGGGCGAAATCTGAGAGGGAGACGAGAGGGCTGAGGCGGATGATGAGAATGCCACCGGCATTGATGACGCCGGCGTGCATGAGGGCGGAGACGGGCGTGGGGGTCTCCATCGTGTCCGGCAACCAGCTATGAAAAGGGAACTGGGCGGATTTCAGGAGGGCGGCGAAGACCAGCGCGCCACATATCCAACTGATGCCGGCGGGGAGATGTTCGGGACCGGCGGGGCGCAGTGTATCCGCGGCGGCGAAGATTTCCCTAAATTCCCAGGAGCCGAACTGACGGCAGGTGAGGACGAGCGCGAGGGCAAGTGCCGCGTCCCCCAGGCGGCTGATGAGGAATTTTTTCCGCGCAGCCAGAATCGCGCCTGGGCGGTTGGAATAGAACTGTAACAGTTGGTGGAGGCTGAGGCTGATTCCGCACCAGGCGGCCGCGAACAGGAGCAGGTTGCCGGCGAGCACGAGGGCGAAGACACAGAGGCCGGTGAGCGTCAGCCAAAAGGTGAAGCGCGCCTGGCCGGGATCGCCCATCATGTAGCGAACCGAGTAGCGGCAGACGATGGCGAAGAGGAAAGTGCTCAAAACCAGGAGGACTCTGGTAAGGCTGTCGAAGTACGGAGCGGCAGCCAGCGCCGCCAGCAGGCACACCGCCGAGAACACCTGGCCGAACAGCGCCGCCCGCCTTCCTGTCAGCGCTGGATTGGATTCGGAAGTCGTCATACCTTTGCAGGATAGGACGGGCGGACAGGTTCGCTCCAATAGAACTTTTATGTATGTTCGTTCTATAAAATGTATGGATAGACGCCATGCATTTGAACTATCACCACCTGCGCTACTTCTGGGCTATAGCCCATGAAGGGAACCTGACGAGGGCGGCGGCGAAGATGAACGTCGCGCAATCGGCGCTGAGCATCCAACTGCGCCAACTGGAAGACACGCTGGGCCATTCTCTGTTCGTGCGGAAGAACCGGCAACTGGTGCTGACCGAAGCTGGGCAGATGGCGCTGCAATACGCCGATTCGATTTTCCGGACAGGCGAGGAACTGGTGGACACGCTACTGCACCGTTCGCGCAAGGCGCGGCAGGTGCTGCGTGTGGGGGCGGTGGCGACGCTATCGCGCAATTTTCAGTGGGAGTTCGTGAAGCCACTGCGGAGCCGGCGCGACGTGGAACTGGTATTGCGGTCGGGAAACATCCGTGACCTGATTCTGCAACTGCGAAACCATGAAGTGGACGTGGTGCTGTCGAACCACGCGCTGCGGAGGGACGCGGAGACGGACCACTACAGCCACCTGCTGGCGGAGCAGGAAGTGAGCCTGGTATCGCGGCCGTCGAACGCGCAGCGGGCCTTCCGGTTCCCGGAGGACTGCCGGACGGCGCCGGTGATTCTGCCGAGCCTGGAGAGCGACCTTCGCGGGAGGTTCGACCTGATTCTTCATCAGGCGGGGGTGCGGCCGCTGATCGCGGCGGAGGTGGACGATATGGCCATGCTGCGCGTATTGGCGCTGCGCACGAGGGCGGTGACGCTGGTGCCAAGGGTGGTGGTGCAGGACGAATTGCGGGCGGGAACGCTGGTGGAGCGTCACCGGCTGGCGTCGCTGAAAGAACGGTTCTTCGCAATCACAGCGAGCCGCACGTTTCCGAACGTTTTGGTGAAAGAGTTGATCGACCAGGCGATGCGCAAGCGTTGAAGGCAGCGCGGGCTAACGGGAGTGGGCCGGGCCCCGGAAGACGGCATTGAGAAAGAGCACATTCATGCCGTCGAGATAGGCACGGAAGTTGGGATCGAAGGAGAAGCCGATGACATGGCCAACACCTTGGCGTTCGACCATGACAAGGGGCTTGAAGGCGAGTTGTTTTCGATTCTCTTCCCACATGTAGCCGGAGGCGAGGAGTTTTTCCGGAGCGAGGAAATGGGCGGCGTTGACGCCTTTGTCGAGCTTTAGCGGCGAGTAGATAGTGCGGCCCTGCACCATGGCGTTAACGGTGGGGGAGACGCCGGCGGTGATCCAGTGATCGGGATCCGTCTGGGCGATGCCCAGAATGCCTTGTACGGCGTCGGCTGTTTCGCGCTCCGGCCGAATGGATTCGAGGTAGGCGGCTTCATCTTTGAGCAGGCGGCCGGCGGCGGGTTTCGCGGGGTCGGGCTTTTTATCGGTGGCCAGCGATTCGGCGGCGGTGGAGAGCAGTCCATTGGCGGCGAGGTAGCCAACGCCTTCTTCAATGGCGACGAGGGTGCCGCCTTTGGCCACCCAGGCCTTGAGTTTGGCGGTGGTGGCGGCGGAGATGGAACCGCCATAGGCGCCCTGGGCGCCGGGAAGGATGATGACGTCAAAGTGATCGAGATCGGCGGCGGCGAGGGCGGGGGTACGGAGCGCGGTGACAGGGTAGCCGAACTGGCGTTCGATGACGAAGCGAGCGGCGCCGGCGCTTTGGGAAGAGACCGGGCGATCCCAAGCGAGGGCGATGCGGGGCTTCTTAAAGAGGGCGACATTGCGGGAACCGAAGTTGACGCCGCTATCGACCCAGCTTGTATCGAAGGGCACGACTTCCGCTTCGCCGGCGATGCGCGTGACGGTTTCGTACACGTTGGCTGGATTCTCGCTGGTTAACACGGCGAGCGTGCCGCGCGGGTAGACGCGGCCGGATTGGACGAACTCCTTGTCCGCGGTGCGGACCTTGAGATCGGCGCGGAGCGCGGCGGCGAGAAACCGGGCGGAGGCGCGGCCTTTCCAGGGGACGACGTAAGCGACACTGGCCTTGGCGAAGGCCTGGGGCTTGGGCACGGCGGCGGGGGTGAAGGGTTGAAGCGGGGCGGTGACGGGAGACGTGGCGGCGACGCATTCGACGTTATAGAGCAGCGGAAGGCTCCAGGCGGTGACGTCGTAGATTTCGTCGGGCAGTTTGCGGGCGCGGCGGCGCTCCTGTTCCTTGAGGAAGCCGGATTCCATATCGACATGCGGGTCGAGCAGAACGCGGATGAAGCGTTTGGCGGGCTGGGCGAGGGAGACGACGTAGCTGCCATCGGGAAACCCATTGACCGAAGCAGGGGCGCGCTGGACTTCGATGCCCTGTTCGACGAGGAGCGCGGCGAGTTTGTCGACGGCGGCGGTGTCGCCACGGCGAGGGAGGATGTAGGCCTTTGTGGATTCGCTTTTGCCTTCCGCGACGGCGGTTTTATTGTATTCCCAGAAGTTCTTGAGCAACTGGGCGCGATTGAGGCCGGCGGCTTCGGCGGTGGCGATCTGGGTGGTGAAATGTTTGCGGATGGAGTCCTGGAAGTTGTAGATAGTCCCGTCCAGGCGGCGGTAGAGGAGTCCGCGGACGCTGGAGTTTTCGTAGGTCATGGCGATGGAGCCGTAATAGGCGGGCCAACTGGCGCCATAGCCGGGGAAAAAGGCGTCGAAGACTTCGCGAGTGAAATAGGAGTAGCCGAGTTGATCGAAGTATTTGGCGTTGTTCCGGCCGAACCAGTCAAGGCTGGTTTTTTGTTCTTTGGTGAGATGGGGATTGAATGGGATGGCTTCCGGCGCGAAGTAGTAGCTGGTTTCCGAACCCATTTCGTGGAGGTCGGCGACAACGACCGGGTACCATTCCTGGAACATTTTGATGCGGGCCTTGGTTTCCGGCTGAGTGACGGCGAACCAATCGCGATTCATGTCGAAGAGGTAGTGGTTGGCGCGGCCGCCGGGCCAGGGTTCGTTGCGCTCGGCGGCGAGGGGAGCGGCGTCGGGTTCCAGGCCGAGGGCCTGTTCGAAGGAATGGATGAACCGCATGCGGCCGTCGGGATTCTGGAGCGGATCAAGGAGGACGATGGTGTTGGCGAGGGCGGTGGCGACGGCGGGCTGGTTGCGGGCGGCGAGGAGATGATAGGCGGCGAGCAGGCCCGAATCCGGGCCGCTGACTTCATTGCCGTGGACGGCGTGGCCGAGCCATACAATGGCGGGCGTATTGGCGATGAGGCGCTGGGCTTCGGCCTCGGTAGTTTTGCGGGGATCGAGGAGTTTCTTCATGGACGCCTGGATTTCGGGCAGGCGACGCATGTTGGCTTCTGAACCGATGACGGCGTAGACGAGTTTGCGGCGCTCCCAACTGGCGCCATACTCAACGACTTTCAGGCGATTGGGTGCGGCGGCGGAAAGCGCCTCCAGGTAGCGAATCAGTTCGGCGTGGGTGGCGTGGCGGCTGCCCGGCTCAAACCCAAGCACCTTTTGAAAGGTGGGAATGGCCGGGTCGTAGGCGGCTCCGGGCCAGAATTCGAAGTTGGACTGGGCGGACAGGGCCACAGCCGTGCATAGGCACAGCAGAAGGGTTCGCATTGATTTCAGGATAAGCCAGCGGTCCGCTATCCTGAGTGTGTGCTCCGTAGAAACCTACTCCTAGCGGCGGCGGCCGCCGCGACGCTGCTTAGTGCTCCGAAAAAGACCGCGCTCGATGAATATGTAGCGAAGGCCGACCCGGCCTATCGGTGGAAGGTGGCCCACACGGTGGCGGGCAAGGACAGCACGGGATACATTTTGGAAATGACGTCCCAGAGTTGGGGCGAGGATAAGAAAGTAGACCGGACGAAGTGGATGCACACGGTGACGATTGTGCGCCCGAAGGTGCTGAAGTCCGAAGTTGGATTGGTATTTGTGACTGGGGGCGCCAATGATGGACGGCCTCGCACGACGGTGGACGGGACGATGAGGGGGATAGCGGAGTACACCGGATCCGTAGTGACGGAACTGCGGATGGTGCCGAACCAGCCGCTGGTTTTTGGAGACGATCCGAAGCCGGGGCGCAAGCGCGTGGAGGACGAGATCATTGCCTACACCTGGCGCAAGTATCTGGACACAGGCGATGTGTCGTGGCCGCTGCGGCTGCCGATGACGAAATCGGTGGTGAGGGCGATGGATACGATCACGGCATTTACGAAGTCCGAAGCAGGCGGGGGAAAGGCGATTGAAAAGTTCTTCGTGGCCGGCGGATCGAAGCGCGGTTGGACGACGTGGACGACCGCGGTGGTGGACAAACGCGTGGTGGGCATTTCGCCGATCGTAATCGACATGCTGAATGCGATTCCGAGCTTTGTGCACCACTACCGGGCCTATGGATTCTGGGCGCCTTCGGTGGGGGACTATTACGCAGAGAACGTAATGGACGAAATGAACAACCCGAAGTACAAGGAGCTGATGCGGCTGGTGGAGCCGTATGAGTACCGGGACCGTCTGACGATGCCGAAGTTCATAATGAATTCGGCGGGCGATCAATTCTTCCTTCCGGATTCGTGGAAGTTCTACTTCAAAGATCTGAAGGGCGAGAACCACCTGCGGTATGTGCCGAATTCGGACCACTCGCTGCGGAACACGGATGCGTATGAATCGTTAACGGCGTTCTACGATTCCATGCTGCAGGGCAAACCGCGGCCGCGATATTCGTGGAAGGTAAAGAAGGACGGAACGATTCTGGTGACGGCAAAGGACGCGCCAACGTCGGTGAAGCTGTGGCAGGCGACCAACCCGGACGGACGCGACTTCCGGCTGGAACAGATTGGGCCGGTGTACAAGAGCTCCGAACTGAAACCGGAGAAGCCGGGCCAGTATGTGGGCAAGGTGGACAAGCCGGCGAAGGGATACACGGCATACTTCGTGGAACTGACGTTTCCAAGCGGCGGAAAATACCCGTACAAGTTCACCACTGGCGTAGTGGTGAATCCGGATACCTACCCGTTCGCGGCGCCCGTAAAGGGCCAAACCAAAATGGGCGGCCGCCCGGCGAAAAGGTAAAGGACCATGTGGAGCTATAAGCTATTTCGGATTGGAGCGCTGGTTTCGGCGCTGAACGGGATTCTGCACTTGTTTGGGCACTTTGCGGGTAAAGAGGCCAAGCCGGTGAACAGCGTGGCGTTCCAGTTGCACGAACTCATGTATAGATACAAAGAAAACTACATGGGCACGATGCGGACGCAGGGCGACTTTTTCGACGGCATGAGCCTGAGTTATTCGGTGTTTATGCTGACGCTGGCGGCGCTGGGATTCACGCTGCGCGTGGAGCGGAAGCCGGCGATCATCATTGCGGCGGCGCTGGCGGCGCTGCTGGCCATATCGCTCACCTACTGGTTTGTGATGCCGACCGTTTTTTTGGCCGCGGGCATGCTGTGCTACGCGGGCAGCGCGTATCTGGAAAAGAAGTAACCGGCTATTGCACCGGCAGTTCCGGGGCGGTGCTGCCACCGAGGCCAGCGTACATATCCTTGACCTTCGTCACTTTGCTTCCCGTAAAGGTAACGAAGGTCAATTTACCCGGCGGCCTACCGTACATCCAGTCTTCGAGTTCGTCGCCATCGACCACGCGGCGTTCCTTGCGGACGGGCTGGCCAACGGCCAGGCGCACCTGTTCCCGGTCCATGCCTTCAATAACCCGCTTCTGCTCGATTGCCTTGCGAACGGGTTCGGGCAGCTTCTCCATGTAGGACTCGGTCACCGACCGCATCTCAAAATCGAGAACCTGGCCGAGCATCTTCTTTACCTCAGCCACATCGAGCGATTCGATATTTTTGCCGAAAACAATGGCCAAGTTGGTACCGGCCTTGGCAACATTGTCCCGGCCGGAAATGGGCGTAGTGTTGGTGCCCATGCCGACTTCGACACGCTCATACCATTTCGGGCCTGTCTTTAAGCCATGGTTGAGTTCGAGTTCGACGCGATCGTCGTCAATCTTGACCTTAGTGAGCTGCACCATTTCACCGACGCGGGCGGCGGGGCCGAACTCAACGCTGGCCTTTTCCCAGGCCTCTTTATCCCATTTGCCAGTGGGATCGATGGCGAGCGGTTTTTTCGAACGCGGGATGAGGACTTTGGCCTTGGCGTACTCCGCGGTTAATCCGCGCAGCAGGGCCATGCGGTCGTCCGTGGAGAGTTTCTTTTCTTTGGCCGCGGCGAGGGCGGCAGGGAGAAGCAGGAGCAGCGCTCGTCGTTTCATGGTCCAGGTTCCTCCTCTTCTTCCGCTTCGACAAACGCATCGGGCATAAGCGGCAAACGCTGTTGCACGAGCGGAACACGATGGAGAGCGAAGAACAGCGAGACAACCACCAGGAAGGTGAGCAAGCTGCCTTCGGGGCCATAGCTTCCGCCGCTCCACAGGTCACTGGCGCGCCATTCAAGCGAATAGCCCGTCAGCCCCATTCTAAATCCGCTGAGGTTCACGCCAAAGAGGGGCAAAGTAAAATTCCAACCAAAATGGATGGCTGTGGGCAGCCAAAGATCACCGGAGCGGAGCACTGAATAGCCGAGGAGGACACCCCAAAGGAAGGTGTTGAGCAGGGCCAGCGGAGAGCTGTTCAGATTGCCGGCATGGGCGGCGGCGAACAGCACGCCGGCGGGCAGAAGGATTTGGAAAGTGCCATATCTTCCCGCGAGCATTTGAAACGGGTAGCCGCGAAAGATGAGTTCTTCGCCCAGCGCACCGAAGAGGAGCACAATGCCGACCATGAACATACCGGACGGGGAGAAAGGGTAATCCGGGGCGGGAACGAAGTAGGCTTTATCGATGAGCCAAGGAAAGCCTGCAACAAAGACGGCGGCGCAGGCGCCAAACAAGAGTCCAATTAAGAGGTGGCGACTGGCGGCCGCGTGCCAGGCGAGACCGATATCGGAAAGCGACCCGAACTGGTAGATACGGACGGCGAGGAACGTGGCGAGCACGCCCCCGGCGAATGCACCAATAGTTGCACCAACGAACAGACCGAATGGCTGCAGCAGCAGAAACGCGACGAACTGAATGGTATAGGCGAGGGCGAGGAACACCACCACACGAACACCGGCGATAAGGTGAGACGTGGACGTCGCCGGCACTGGAGCGGTGCTGCTCATGCGGGATTACTTGACGATTTTGACCTTCACGCCACCCATGGCGACTTTTACCGGCAACACCTGCGCGCCCTCCCGTTCGATGATGGCCGACACCTTCTCCTTCGTCCCGGGTTCGACGAGGAAGAAGACGCAGCCGCCGCCGCCAGCACCGCAGACCTTGGCGCCGACCGCGCCAGCGCGTTTGGTGGTGGCGACGAGATTATCGATGAGTTCGGTAGTAATGCCAGGGGCGTTTTTCTTGCGGAAGCTCCACTCTTCGCGGAGCAGTCGCGCGGTTTCCAGCCAGTCCGCCTTTTCCAGGGCGAGACGCATATCGTGGGCGATGGAGGCGATCTGATCGAAGTTTTTGTGCACCTTTTTGTCGCCGTCGATGTGGAGTTTGGTGACTTCCCAATTGTTAATGCCGGAGTTGCGCGGTTCGCCGGTGTAGGCGAGGACGGTGCGCTGTTCCAGGTCGGCGGGGTCCAGCGGGATGGCGACGCGGCGAATGCCATCTGCGCGGAGTTCAATGGCGCTGATGCCGCCGTACATGGCCGGGTAGTAGTCCTGGCAGCCGGTGGGGACCTTGATGATTTGGGCTTCGATGTTTTGGGCCAGTTCGCGCAGTTTTTCAACCGAGTAGCCGGCGTTGAGCCATTTGTTGAACGCCGCGCAAATGGTGATGAGCAGAGCAGAAGAACCGGAAATACCGGCGCCGGCAGGAGCTTCGGAATGCGAATCGAGTTCGAGGCCCGTTTCGGGGGCGAAGAAGCTGACCGCGTAAGCAAGCAGGGACAGCTTGTACTTTTTCGCGGCCTTCAGATCGTCGAGTGAGTCGAAGACTTCGTCGATGCCCAAGTCGCGAGAGCGGAGCACGATTTGGCGGTCGTTCCGCGGAACGATGGAACACGACGTGTAGCGATCAACCGCGAAATTCACGGTGACGGCGTTGACGTGGTGCAGGTAGAGTGGCCAAATGTCGAGGGTGCCGCCGGCCAAATCGACGCGACAGGGAGATTGCGACGTGATACGCATGAATCTTCTAGTGTAACGCGCGACTCAGCGCCGGGGAGCACGGACAAACAAAGCCACGGCGGCGAGGGCTTCGAGTGGGGCAAGGATCAAAGTGGCGCGAACGATGCCATCGGGTGTGAGGTAATCCAACAGCAGGGCGACGGTATCTTGGTGCAGAAGGCGCGGCAAGGCGAAGAAGGCGACGAGGAGCAGGAGGAAGATCATCCGAAGGCGCCCCTTGGCGAGCGGGGCATTGTCCATCCGGTTGGCGGTCCAAGCGGCCAAGGCCACCACCACGATGCAGGCAAACAGGCTCATAACAGCAAGCGACAGGCCGACGGCGATGGGAGGGGCCACCAGACGGCCGGACCGCAGACTGACGGTGCCAATCCCCATCCACAGAACGCCGACGCCAGTGAACCAGCCGATGCCCACAGCGCGGAACAACGGGCCCAGAGGCGCGCCGCGATTGGGCTCGGCGAACACCGCGTCAACAGCCAGGGGAACGGCGAAAAAGAGGCTGAGGAAGGAATAGGGAAGCAGCAGAAAAAGGTCGAGGTATTCAATCCCCTTGAAGTATGGCACCAGCACACCGAAGAGAATGGCGACCAGCAAGTTGTTGAAGAGGGTGCGCGGAGTCAATTGAGATAGCATAATGCATGTTATGAGACGGAAACGCGTGTATGTCCCGCTTGCGGCAATTGCCTGTGCCCTGCTGGGATTCGGATTCCAGGCGGCGACCAAGCCGGCTGCGGCGAAGGACCCGATAACGGCTGGATTTGAAAAGACGACTGTTGCGTCGGTGGCTGACGCAGTGGACCAGATTACCGGTCAGCGAGGGTTTCTGTCGCACGATATGCGGCCGCGAACGGGCAACATCCGCGTGGTGGGGCGGGCGACCACGGTATTGCTAAAGCCGGCCCCGGCGGACAAGGCCACGCCTGCGTTATCGACGGGCATGTCGACGGCGATGATTGACAACGCAAAGCCCGGGGAGGTTGGGGTAATTGTGATTGAAGACGGGTTGGATGTCGCCGGCATTGGGGGCCTGATGGGCACGGCAGCCAAGGCGAGAGGGATGGCGGGGGTAATTGTGGATGGGGGAGTGCGCGATCTGAAAGAAGTGCGAGGGCTGGGTCTGGCGATCTATGCGCGAAGCGTAGTGCCATCGAGCACGGTAAGCCGGTTCGCCGGGGTAGCGAAAGACGTGCCGGTGCAGTGCGCGGGAGTGACGATCAACCCTGGGGATTGGATTGTCGCCGATGAAGACGGCGTGGTGCGGGTGCCGCAGGAGAAGGTGAAGGAAGTATTGCAGCGGGCGAAAGAGATCGACGACCGGGAAACGAAGATGGTGCCGTATATTCTGAAGTTCAAGGCGCTGACGAAAGCGGTGGAAGTTTTCAATCGAATTTGAAATGGCGAGGCAAGAACCCTAGTAGTCATAGGGTATTTTTCCACAGGCGCTTCCTATACTTGAAAACGGTCGCAGAACCGATAAACATGTATATGGCAGAGAAACGCATTGAGCCCCGACTAATGTGCGCAGACCTCGTAGACATCGAATGGCGTGACGGCCGAGGGCGTGTACAGCGCACTGTGGCTAACCTGGAAGACATTTCCGCGGTGGGTGCCTGCCTTCAGGTGGAGAACGAAATTCCTCTGCGCACATCGATTCGGATGACGGTGATGAAGAGCGAGTTCGTGGGCGAGATCCGGTACTGTGTGTTTCGCGAGTACGGCTATTTCCTGGGTGTGCAGTTCGAACCAGGAGTGAAGTGGAACTCCCGTGCTTTCAAGCCATTACACCTGTTCGACCCGCGCCGGTTGCTGGAAGCCGAAGCTCCGAAGTAGGCACAGCGCCCGCGTTTGGAGGCGATATACTTCGAGCGGGATGCGAGGCTGGATACTTTACGTCGCGGCGGCCAGTATGGCCTTTGGAGAGAAATTCGATTTCGTAGTCTACGGCTCGACACCGGCGGGAATTGCTTCGGCGGTGGTGGCCGCCCGGCAGGGGCGCCGCGTGGCGCTGGTGGAACCTACCGAACACTTCGGCGGCCTGCTGACGGGAGGACTTTCGTACACAGATTTCCGGACGCAGGAGTCCGTGACGGGGTTCTTTCGGGAGTACATGGACCGTGTGCTGGTGTACTACCAGCAGAAATACGGGACCGATTCGCCGCAAGCACGGGATTGCTTTTTCGGCGCACACGCGGAGCCACACGTATCGACGCTGCTGCTGCGGCAGATGGTGGCCGAGCAAAAGACGCTGACGCTGGAAATGGGATGGCGCCTGCGAGGGGTGAAAGCGGGTTCACGGATTCAGACGGCCAGTTTTCAGACCGGCGCAGGCACGCGGACGCTGGAGGCGCGTTTCTGGGTGGATGCGACGTATGAGGGCGACCTGGCCGCGGCGGCGCGTGTTCCGTACCGGACAGACCGGGAATCCACACGCGAGTACGGAGAACATTTCGCGGGCATATTGTATTTCGACCAGGGCAAGATACTGCCCGGCTCCACGGGCGCGGGGGATGCCAATATTCAGTGCTACAACTTCCGGGTGATTATGACGAACCGCAAGGAAAACATGGCGCCCGTACCCCGGCCGGCGTCCTACCGGCGGGAAGAGTTCACGCCGTTGATCCCGCACTTCACGAGCGGCCGGATTACGGAGATCTATACGGAGGCGCCGACGGGCATTTTCCGATTGCAGCGGCTGCCGAACGGCAAATCGGACATGAACGACATAAAGCAGGCGCCGATTCGGATTGCGCTGCCGGGAGAAAACGGCGGGTGGCCGGAAGGGGATGCACCGGCGCGCGAACGAATTCACCAGCGCCACTTGGATTACGCGATGGGCCTACTGTATTTCTTGCGGACCGACGAAGCGGTGCCCGCCGCGATCCGCGCGAAGGCGAACGAGTGGGGACTGGCAAAAGACGAATTCGCCGCGACGGGAAACCTGCCGCCGGCGCTGTACGTGCGGGAAGCGCGACGGATACGCGGGACGTACACGTTTACTGAGCACGACACACAACCGGCGCCGGAATCGGTTCGCACAGCAACGCAGCCGGCGGCGATCGCCATCGGCGACTATGCGCTCAACTCCCATGGGCATCAACGGGGCGGCCCGCTGTACCCATCGCTGGTAGAGGGCGATTTTGCGTTTTCGACAACGCCATTCCAGATCCCCTACGGAACGATTGTGCCGGGAATGGTTGAAAATCTGCTTGTGCCGGTGGCCGTGTCGGCGACACATGTTGGCTATTCGGCGCTGCGGCTGGAGCCGACTTGGACGGCGCTGGGACACGCGGCGGGATTAGCGGCGAATCTGGCGCTGGGCGGGGACGGAAACGCCCGGTCCGTGGACATTGGCGCGTTGCAGAGCGCGCTTCACGAACAGGGCCAGGCGACCATCTACACATCCGATGTGCCGCCGGGCTCGCGCTACTGGCGTGCCGTGCAATGGGCGGGGCAGTACGGGTTTCTAGCCGATATAGTGGAGTACCGGACGGCGGTACTGACGCCATTGCAACGGCGCCACGGACTGCAATACTCCCATGCGTTTCCGCTGCACGCGGTGGAACCGGGGGCGGCACTGGACGCCAGGCTGCGCGCACTTTGGGTGAAGCGCGTGCCGTGCGGCGACGCCCCGGATGCAAGCACCCGGGGCGAGTTTCTGGAGGCAGCGCGGCGGCAGTGTCAGCGTTGAGTTAGAACTCAAACCGGCCGATGAGCAGCAGGTTGGAATTGGACGTCCCGATGTCGGAGAAGGCTCCGCGTGTACCGCTGCCGATGCGGGCAAACGCGCCAAGGTTGTTCTGATTGAACGAACCATTGGGGTCGGCAAATTGCGGCTGCTTCAAGGGGAAGTTGTTACCGTCCAGCCGGACCTGGAAGCGGTACTTTTCCTTGACGCGCCACCATTTGGCGATAGAGAGCTGGGTCCACAACAGGCCCGGCGCTTCAAAGACATTGCGGCCCAGATTGCCAACGGTGAAAGGCGCGGGGTAGGCGAAGGAACTGGCATTCAAGTAGGGGTTCTGCGCCTGGGTGGGAAAGCGATTGGCGCCGAGTTCCCAATTGTCGACCTGGGCGGCCTGGTGTGTGGTGACGATATTGGGCCGTGATTCTCCCGGGAGGTACCGGTTGGGACTGCCGGCAAAGGAGACGTTGAAGGGCGGGCCGGACTGCATGGTTTGCGTCCAGGTCAATTGCCAGCCGCCAAAGACCGCGTTGCTGAAGCCGCCTCCGCTCATCCAGCGGCGCCCTTTGCCGAACGGCATGTCGAGCGACATGACGGTAACAAACCGGTGGCGGACATCGTAGCTGGCGCGGGCCTTTTCCAGGCGGCGGTTGTAGTAGGTGAGTCCGTTATCCCCGGTTTCGGCTTCGGCCTCGGTGAGCGTTTTGCTCATCGTATAGAAGGTATTGAAGGTGAGGCCGCCAGACATGCGCTTCTCCAGGCGGACGGTGCCGCCGTGGTAGGAGTTGTGGCCGTAGTTCGAGTACATATTGATGGCCCCGAAATTCGTGAACGGCAGGTAGTTTTGCTGCGCGGTGAATATTTGATTGAGCACCGCAGGATCATTGGAAATATTCAGCGGAAGAACATTGATGTTCCAATTATTGAGCAGTCCAACGCCGGACTGCCCCTGGTATTGAATTTCCGCCACCCAGTTTTGGCGGAAGGCGTACTGCACACCTCCGGACCAACTCATGACGTAGGGCATCCGCATATTGGGATCCCAACGGTTGGCGGCGCGGCCGGCAAAGTTGGTGCCGACGAACGGGACAGAACCGTCGGGCTGAACGTCGTATTTGAACGACGGCGGACCCTGCGATAGCCGGAAGACGTGGCTGGGATCGCCAACGGGAGCCTGAATATTGGCCGTGGCCAGGTATTCCTGGAACATGCTATTGCGTTCGGTGGCGAAGACGTCCTGATGAACAATGCCGAAGGAGGCGCGGAAAACCATTTTGGGACGGAAGTTCCAGGCAAGTCCAACGCGAGGGGCAAAGTTGTTCAAGTCCTTCTTGGCCAACGGACCAGGCTTGTGCAGGATGGCACCGGGGCGGCCGGAGATGGGATCGGTAGCGGTGGGGTCAAACTGGGACTGCTGACCATACTTCGTCTGATAGGGACTTTCATAGGAGTAGCGCAGACCGAGGTTCAACGTGAGGGTGCGGAACGGTTTCCAGTCGTCCTGGAAGTAGGCCTGGTGGGACCACCAGCGAGGCAGCCAACTGGCGAAGGCGGAAGTATAGGTGGCGCTGGTGACGGTTCCCAACAGGAACGAGGCGAAAGTGTTGCCGGTGTTTGGCGTGAATGGCGCGTTGGTGGCGCCGAAGTTGTAGGTTCCGCCGGGAAGGGCGGGAACGACAGAGTTATAGCGGGTTCGCATCAGTTCGTACCCCGCCTTGAACGTGTGCTTGCCTGCCACTTTGGTGATGTTGTTCTGGACGGTGATGTCTTCGCCGATGTTCTGGTAGCTGGGCAAAGAGCCGAAGCTATAGCCGATGTTGAAATAGGGGAACGTTTCGCCCGAAACGTTTGGGATGCCGAGTTGCTTGGCCCAGTCGCCGCCTTTTGTGAGCGCAGTTTCCTTCAGCACGCGGCGGTTGAAACCGACGCGGAATTCGTTGCTGACGGTGGGGCTGAGGATCAGCATATCGGAGAAGACGATGTTGACGTGATCGACCGGCTGGGGCTGCGCGTTGGGGTCGATGTCGCGCCAGGCGAACTCTGCTTGATAGTCACCTTTCCAGGCGCGGTGGATGGACTGCGAATACCGGCCATAGGCTTTGTGATTCGAAGTGAACTGGTGGTCTACTTTGAAATCGATGCGGGTGCGGTAGATTTCCTTGGGCTGGTTGACGACCAGGTTTTCGGTGGGCCCGGTGGCGGTGGGGATGCCCGGCTGATTGGGTTCGGCGAACGGCTTCCGGTTCAGGAAGTTTTGAACAGCGGGGTCAAAGAGAGACCGAGGGATGACGTTGTTGGGAAACGGATCGCGGGACCAGGTGGCGCCGGATTGGCGCGTGGTGAAGGGGTTGTAAATCGGCAGCGGGCGGGGGGAGGTGAGACCACCAAAGGAAAAATCGCCGCTCATCATGGCGGGGGTGGGGACGGTGGCACGGCGGGAGGAGGTGCCGGCGACTTCGGCGTGGCGGGCGATGCCGGCCAGGAAAAACGTTTTGTCCTTGCCGTTGTAGAGCTTCGGGATCTTCACGACACCGCTGACGAGCCCGGTGGATTCGTTGTATTGGAAAGGGTTGGTGCGGGGCAGTTGTTCCAGATAGGTGCGGTGAATCATGCTCTTATTGATGTGCCTGTTTTCCGCGACAATGTGCAGATCGTTGGTGCCGGATTTCATGACCATGGACATGAGTCCGCCGGCCGAATGCCCGTATTCGGCGGGCATGCCAGTGGTATGGATTTTCACTTCTTCAAAGGCGTCCTGCGTGGGAGACACCTGTTCATTGGGCCCGCCGATGTTTCCGATGCCCGGTTCTTTGCCATTGACGCCATCCACCTGGTATCCGATGGCGCGCGAGCGTTGGCCAAGGACGTGATAGCCGTTCATGGAGTTGGTTCCGGGGTAGTAGTACATCATGCGGACCGGGCGCTTCTGACTGACCGGGATGGCCACAAGCGTGTCTCCGGAGAGGACCAGGCCAGAAGCCGACGTCTCCGTGTCCAACAGGGGCGCCCCGCCGGTGACCTGCACCGTTTCCGTAACGCCGCCGACTTCCATCTGAATATCGATGCGCGGCACTTCACCGGTGCGGATTGTTACTCCATCGCGAACGTACTTCTTGAAGCCCGCCGACTCCACGGTAAGCCTGTAAGCGCCCGGCGAAAGATAGGGAATGTAATAAGCGCCCTCGTTGCTTGTCGGCACTTCCGATGTGAAGGCGGTGGCCGAATTGACAACCGTTACTTTCGCGCCGGCAACGACGGCCCCGGTGGTGTCGCTGACTGTCCCCACCAGCGTTCCGGTGCCGGTGGTCTGCGCCACCAGGACGCACGCAAACAGACATGAAACGGGCAACAAAGCCCAACGAACGAACGAACCATGGTTCATCCCAATCTCCCCTGTGAACTCGGACAATCGACTGCGAAGGCAGCTATCGAATCACAGTTGGCAGGGAACTGTCAACGCATCAACGCCCTCCACGAATACGTACCTCATGGTGGGTAACGTAGCCGGTATGGATGGGAACCTGCGATTTAAACCGGCTCTTGATGACCACCTGATAGTTGTCGGGCACCGAACCGGTAGCCGCGCGGAGACGCTTCATCATATCTTCGAGCGCGGCGGGCGTGGTTAGATACTCGGCCGCGGCCCACGTGCCCTCAGTTGATGTGGAGGCCAGGACAAGCACCTCTCCCCAGCCCGTGACGCCACGGACGCGAGTGATGACGGCGTAGTCTTCCGGGATATCTTCCACATCCGGCGCCGATGGTTTTTGATACCTGGCCGCTTCCCCAGGGCGCGGCTTCAGGTTTCGTATGGCGCCCTGCTCGATGACAAAATCCTGATCAATGGGCAGGTCGGGAAGTTGCCGGTTGAACTTGGCGGGACCGAGAAAAATCAGGTTGCTGGACCGAACATCTTCCCAGGCCAGTACAGTGCTCCTTTTTAGTACAAGATCCTTTAGCGGGCCAAGAACAACCGCTAAACGGAACGCCGCAGCCGCTTCGCCGAAGGGCGTCCATCGGTAGGTGGGCGTAGGGGGAGTGGGCGATTTCAGGAGCGCAGTGAGTTCCGCCAGCGGCACTTCCCTTTCCGCGTCCTTCCACTCGTTAGCCCAGGGGCTGCGGAAGTAGTGCGTATTGAACCGCACGAACATCGGGCTGCCGAGGACGACGATCGCGGGCTTGCGGGAGTCGACAAACGGCTGCCAGAATTCGTGAAATTCACCGGGTGCGGCAACGGCCAGTGGCGCCACAACGCGGCCGTTCCGCCACAACGCAACCAAGATGCCTGCAAGCAGGAGTACGAGAACGGCCAGCCCGAGGGCAATCCATTTCCACCCTCCGGAAGAAGGCGCGGCGATCGGCAAGGAAGCAGGCTCATCCAAGGGCGGCGGTGCCACCTCATCAAAGGCGAGAGAGAAATGTCCTTTAGGAAGAGTGAGGAGATAGGGGGAACCGGGCGCTTCCGTGGAGTAGTAACGCTCCAACCGTTGGCGGAGTTTTCCAACCTGCACTCGCACAGAAGCATCGACGCGGGGGTCGTAATTGTCGGGCTTCCCCATGACGTCACGCCCGATCGTATATTCCTTCAACTGGCGATCCGTGCCTGACAAATGCGCTTCGGCGAGATAGCTCAGCAGCCGGCGCAGGGCTTCGGCGCTGCGAAAGCTATCGCTTGCCAGCACTCGCTGGAGTTCTTCCTGGAATGCCCCACTTTGCGTGGTTGTGCGTGCCACTTCAATAGTTTACCCCCTGCAGGTAACCGCCTGGTTACCGGTTTCCTGCCGTTGCCTACTTCTAAAAGATGCACATATGCGATTAGATGAACTGGTATGTCTCGCCTATCTCTGATGATCGCCCTGCTCGCCGCCGCACTTCCAACAACATCGGCACAAGAAGCTCGCGGAAGCTTGGTTGGGCGCCTAACGGATTCTACGAATGCAGGGATCCCGAACGCGACCGTATTGGTCACGAACAAATCGATGGGCACCACGCAGCGGGTGGTGACAAACGATACCGGGTATTACCAGGCAACCTATTTGATTCCCGGAGCCTATCGGGTGGAGGTGAGCCTGCCGGGATTTATGAAGTATGTCCAGGAACCGGTTGAGGTTCGAGTGAACGACCGAATCGAACTGGTGATTTCGCTGCAATTGGGCACAGCGGAACAGAGCGTGACGGTGGTGGGGGAGACGCCACTATTGAACACCGCGTCGGCGTCATTGGGAACCGTGATAGACGCCCGGCGCGTGGCGGAGCTTCCGGTGCCACATGGGAACCCGATGTTCCTGATCAGCCTGGCTTCAGGCGTGTCGTTTAACCGGGACGCACGGCTGGATCGTCCGTTTGAGCCAACGCACATTGTCGGCTATTCGATGGATGGGACACGCGCGAACCGGAGCGATGTCACCCTGGACGGATCGGTAGCAACGGCGACGGCGAACAATGGCGAGGTTATCGCCTCCTATGTTCCGCCGGCCGATATCATCCAGGAGTTCAAGGTGCAGACGGCGACTTTCGACGCCAGTTTCGGCCAAACCGAGGGCGGGGTAACCAATATTTCCATCAAGTCGGGAACGAACGAATTTCATGGCACGGCCTATTACAACAAGCAGATGCCGAGCATGTTTGCCAACGACTACTTCGCGAACATGAACGGGGTGCCGCGCGCAGACTTTACTTATAACCGTTACGGCGGGTCCGTGAGCGGTCCGGTACTTGTGCCGAAGCTCTACAACGGAAAGAACCGCACCTTCTTCCTGTACGGCTATGAGGGCATTAAGGAGGATCGGCCGAGAAACAACGGGACACCAACGGTGCCCACGGCGCGAATGAAGAATGGTGATCTGTCAGAACTGTTCGCCCTTCCGAATCCGACGCTTTATCAGGTCTACAACCCGTTTTCAGGGCGCGAAGTGACTACAGGGGGAAACCGGCTCGTTACACGCGATCCGTTCCCGGGCAACATCGTTCCAGCAAGCCTTATCAGCCCGGTGACCAAGAATATTTTGAAGTTTTTTCCGGACCCGTTGCAGAGTGGCGTGCAGAACAATTACCAGCGGCCAGAGTTGACCGAACACGCCGACTACGCCTCGCACACGATTCGAGCCGATCAGACGATCAATGACGCCAACCGCATGTTCGTGCGCGTGAATTGGTACGACCGGAACAGCACCTATAACGACTTTTTCAGCAATATCGCCACCGGAAATTTGTTTCAGTTCATTTCGCGGGGCGCGGTGATTGACGATGTTCACACGATCAGCCCGACCATGGTTCTCAACCTTCGGTACGGATATAACCGCTTCATTCGGGCCGACGATAATCCTTACAAATCACATGGCTTCGACCTGGCGACACTCGGATTGCCTTCGTATTTGAACACGCTGACCTCCGACGACATTCGCAAGTTCCCTCGCATCGACCTTACCGGCTACCAGGGAACCTCCGGCGGCGGTGAGTGGCGGCCGAATGACACGCACAACATCAACGCCACCCTTTCGAAATCCCAAGGGGCGCACTTCCTGAAGATGGGCACCGAGTTCCGGTCCTATCGCGAGAACCGCCGCGAGTATGGCAATAACGTGACGGCGCAGTTTACGTTCGATACGGCGTGGACGCGCGGGCCAAATGTGAACTCTCCGGCGGCGCCTTCGGGCTACGGGCAATCGGTGGCCGCGTTTCTGCTTGGGTTGCCGACAGGCGGCGGCATTTGGCGCCCAGCTTCGTATTCGGAACAGTCCACTTCCTGGGGGACCTTCGTTCAGGACGATTGGAAGGTGAGCAAGCGGCTAACGCTGAACCTTGGGCTCCGCTGGGAGTTCGAGACGCCGTTGGAAGAGCGGTACGACCGGAGCGTTCGCGGGTTTGCCCCCAGCGCAACCTTTGCCTGGGAAGCACAGGCGCGTGCCGCTTACGCCGCCAACCCTGTGGCCGAACGGCCGGCGTCGGCGTTCAATCCACGGGGCGGACTCACCTTTGCCAATGTTGGTGGCCAGCCCGCGGGCCTGTATAACACTCCGAAATTGAACCTTATGCCGCGGCTCGGCTTTGCTTATCAGCTTCGACAGTCAACGGTGGTGCGCGGCGGGTATGGCGTATTCAATGGCTTTCTTGGCCAGCGCCGGAGCGATGTGAATCAGACCGGGTTCAGCCGCCAGACGGATTTCCAGATCAGCAATGACGGGTTCCTTACCCCGTCCGCGACGCTCGCCAATCCGCTGCCGAGCGGCCAGCTATTCCCCGTGCTGGGCGCGGCGCTGGGCGCCGAGACCGCCATCGATTCCGGAATCAGTTTCTTCGCCGATTCCCCGAAGGTGCCCTACATGCAGCGGTGGCAGTTGGGAATCCAGCAGACACTGCCGGGCGGCTTTCTGGTGGAGGCGGGGTACGTTGGCAATCGCGGTACGAGGATTGAAACGAATCGCGATTTGAATGCGATTGCCAACACTTTTTTGAGCACGGACCTGACGCGCACGGCCGCCATGGTAGCCAATAACAACTACCTGTCGGGCAATCTCACGAATCCGTTCCGCGGGTTGGTGGCTGCTTCGGCGCCCAATCTGAACGCGGCTACCACACGGTCCCGTTCCGCGCTTTTGCGGCCGATCCCTCAGTTCGGGTCGGTGACCACCACAACGAACCAGGGCTATAGCTGGTACCACTCGTTGCAGTTGCAGGCGGAGCGGCGGTTCTCCAAAGGATTCACGCTGCAGGGCAACTATACATACTCCAAGTTCATGGAGGCGACGGCGTACTTGAATGCCGCCGATCCGCGGCCAGTGGAAGTGATTTCCGACTTTGATATTCCGCACCGGCTGGTGGCGAGCGGCATTTATGAACTGCCCTTCGGAAAGGGGCGGCGCTTTGCCAACAGCGCGCACTCCGTTGTGGACGGGATCATTGGCGGGTGGCAACTCTCCGCCATTTACAGCTACCAGGCCGGCGCGCCGATCAACTTTGGAAACATCGCGTTCATTGGAAACATTAATGACGTGAAGAAGGATAACCCCACGCGGGAACGTTGGTTCAACACGACCGCCGGTTTCTTGCAGGACCAGTTGCAAAGCAATCTGCGCTACTTCCCTCTCCGGTTCGGGTTCCTGCGGGCCAACGGCGCCAACAACTGGGACGCGTCGCTGATCAAGAATACGCGCTTCAAGGAGCGGTACAACTTCCAGTTCAAGGCCGAGTTCCTGAACACGTTGAATCGGGCCCAACTGCCCGCTCCGAACACCGACCCGCGGAATGCCCAGTTTGGCGAAATCCGCGCCAATAACCAAGCCAACTATCCGCGGCGTGTGCAAATCACCGCGAAGTTCCTGTTCTGACAAAGTTCGGTCAATAGTCTGTCATCTCAGGCCCTCCGATGCCAACGCGGAGGGCGTTGAGGACGGCCGCCACATCGATTGCTTCCTGCGCGAGTGCTCCGGCGGCGGGCGTCAGATACCCGGCCGCCGCGAGCGCCATGCAGATGGCGCTGAGCGCCATTCCGCCGGCGGCACTTTGCAGCGCGATGGTTCTCATGCGGCGGCCGATGTGAATGAGTTGATCGACACGGCGAAGGGACGGCTCGAGAATGGCGGCATCAGCGGCCTGTACAGCTATTTCGCCGCGGTCGCCGAGCGCTATGCCAACGGTGGCGGCGAGCAGTGCGGGTGCGTCGTTGATGCCATCGCCAACGAACAGCACGGGTGTTTGAGCGGCGATCTGTTGAACGAACGTCACCTTCTCCTCCGGGCTCTGCCGGAAATGGACTTCGCCGATGCCGGCCAGTTCGGCCAGATAACGCACCTCGCTCTCCCGATCTCCGGAGAGCAGCACCACACGGGCGCCGCCGTGCCGTGTGCCTAGGTGACGGACAAAATCGGGAGCGTCGTGCCGGGGCTTGTCGCGAAAGCGGATAAGAGCCGCGAACTTGCCGTCAATCAGAACCACGCATTCCAGGCCCGCCTCCTCCGGCGGGATTTCCAGGGCCATCGATTCGGCGCGCTTGCGGCCGGTGACCTCCACGGACAGGCCTTCCGCCACCGCCACCAGGCCTTGGCCGGGCAGTTCGTGAACTTCGCTGACATCCACCGGTCGCAACCCCTCGCCTGCACGGACAAGTGCCGCGGCCAAGGGGTGGCGCGAGTAGCGCTCTAAGCTGGCCACCACTCCCAGTACACGTTCCCGGGTGAAACCGGCCCCGCACAGCACGTCCGAGACCGAAGGCGCGCCGTAGGTGAGGGTACCCGTTTTGTCGAAAACGAATACGCGACATTGGTCGATGGTTTCTAGCGACGCCGCCTTTCGGATCAGGATGCCATTTTTGGCAGCGAGCGATATCGCGCCGATTACCGCCACAGGGATCCCGATCAGGAGGGGGCATGGAGTGGCGACTACAAGGACAGCAAGGAAGCGCGTGGAATCGCCGCTTGCGATCCAGGCCAGCACCGCCAAAGAGAGCGCCAGCGGGGTGTACCACGCGCCCAACCGTTCGGCCAAACGACGCATGGCTGGCTGATTCTCTTCCGTTTCCTGGACGACGCGCATTATTTGGGCGTAGCGGGAGTCAACGGCGGGCCTAGATGCACGGATTGTCAAAGCGGAGTCTCCGTTCGTGGCGCCGGATAGGACGGTTGAGCCAGCCGACTTCGAGAGCAGGTAGGGCTCGCCTGTGAGATAGGCCTCGTTCATCGATCCCCGGCCGGCGATCACGACGCCATCGACGGGGCAGGCTTCATGGGGGAAAACCACCAGGTTGTCGCCCGGGCGGACGGCTTCCACTTGGATGTCCTCGGTGCCGTCGCCCTTCACACGGTGGGCGATCCGGGGAATGCGTTTTGCGAGGGCGTCGAGGACGGAGGAGGCTTTTCCAGTCGCGTACTGCTCGAGGACTGTGCCCCCGGCGAGCATGAGTACAATGATGGTGCCAGCCAGGTACTCTTTGAGGATTAGCGACGTGGCAACGGAAACGGCGGCCAGGATGTCTGCGTCCAAACGGCCGGCAAGGAGGCGGCGGACGACGGTAATGAGTTGAGGAGCGCCGCCGAGAACCAGGGCCGCCAGAAGCGGCCAGTTGGAACGGTCATCGGTGAAATTGAACCCGTGACGCATTCCGAGGCTGACGGCGATGCCGAACAGGGCAATGGCCGCGCTGAACAAGTCCCGCGTGAAGTAGCCCACTAATCGTACTGTAGCGCGTTTTGCGGGGTTTCAAAGGAAAAGCCCCGGATGGGACCGGGGCTTAGGGAATTAATTTGGGCGACTTCCTACTCTCCCACACACTCGCGCGTGCAGTACCATCGGGGCTGAGAGGCTTAACTTCCGTGTTCGGGATGGGAACGGGTGGGACCCTC
>JAEUQC010000094.1 GCA_016789905.1 Bryobacterales bacterium
GCGTGGGCGTGTTCGTCTGTATAGGCCTTGTTCTTTTTCATGCGGGGATGAGCTTTCGCGAAAGATGGTCCAGGAACAGGCCGACGTCGGTGACGACGCCCACGGCCTGGCCGGTGCCGCGGTCGCTGACCTTGGTGGCGACGGCGGGATTGATATCGACACACACGATTTTCACCCAACTGGGCAGCATGTTGCCGGTGGCTATCGAGTGCAGCATGGAACTTAGGCAGAGCACGATGCCGGCGCCCTGGAGGTGCTCGTTGTAGGCGTCCTGCGCTTCGTTCATGTCGGTGATGGTATCGGGCAGCGGGCCGTCGTCACGGAGGCTGCCGGCAAGCACGAAGGGGACGTTTGCCTTCACGCATTCATACATGACGCCGGTGGTGAGGCGGCCGGATTCGACGGCGCCTTTGATGCCCCCGGCATGATTGATGGCGTTGATGGCGCGCATGTGATTGCGGTGGCCATGCTCTTCCAGCCGGCCATCGGCGACGCGCACCCCGAGCGAGGTGCCAAGCAGCGCGGCTTCAATATCGTGCACGGCGAGGGCGTTGCCGGCCAGCAGCGCGTCCACCCAACCGTTCCGAATGAGATGCGATAACGGCCCGACGCCGCCTGTATGCACCACTACCGGGCCGCTGACGATGACAATCTTCTTGCCGTCGCGCCGTGCCTGTTCCATGATGGCGGCCGTCTGGCGAACGGCGGTATCCACCTGGCGTTCCGAGGAAATCTCGTTGCTCATGAAGGAGAAGCCGTGGCGGTCTCGCTCCTTGGATTCGGGAATGACGCGGATGCCGCGCATTCCGACCACCACCGCATCTCCTTTTTTCAGATCGCGGAGGCGGCGACAGGCACCGGCGCCATTGCTGAGAACGATCATCGCGTCCATGCGCTGCCGTTCCACGGGAACCCAATTGCCGGCAATGCGGACTTCGGTGCGGTTGTTGGTGGTGGAGTAGAAATCCTCCGGCGCACAGCAATCCTTTTCCACGATGCGCGTTTCGGCGTCGCCATCTTCGGATGGCGTGCAGCCGAGGCCGAGCAACTGTCCGAGCAGGCTGTTCATGCGGTCGCGGTCCGGGGTTTCGATTTTCAGGCGCAGATGGGACGGGTCGGAGTTGGTGCGGCCAATCTGGAAGATCTCGACTTCGAAGCGTCCTTGAAACTCGACGACGGTGTCGAAGATCCTTTCCATGATGTGGGAGTCGATCAAGTGGCCGTGGGCTTCGACTGTCTCCTGGAAGGGAAGAGGTTCTGTGGCGGGATCCATGCTTCCTAACAGGATAACGGGTAATAGCCACTACAATGAAGAAACGAGACCATGACGATCCCGATTGCCTGGCAACCGGACTCCGACGCGCAGGCGCGGGCACGGCTAACTGAGTTTCTGCGGCAGTGCGGCGAGCCCGATTTTCAAGCGCTCTATGCGCGCTCGATCGAAGATGTGGAGTGGTTCACCGGCCAGCTTTTGGAGTTTCTGCGGATCGAATTCGATCCGCCGTACAAGAAGCTGTTGGACGTTTCGGCCGGGATCGAATGGGCGCGCTGGTGCGTGGGCGGAGGGCTGAACATTAGTGCCGCGTGCTTGGCGGGGAAGGACCCGGCGCAGACGGCGGTGGCCTGGGAGGGCGAAGAAGGCACGACGCGGGCGTGGAGCTACCGGGCGTTGAAAATCATGGTTCAGAAATGCGCGGCCGGGCTGCGCGACGCGGGCGTGGGAACAGGGGACGCCGTGGGCGTGCATCTGCCGATGATGCCGGAGACGGTGGCCGTGATGCTGGCGGTGGCGCGGATTGGCGCTGTGGCCGTGCCGCTGTTCACCGGGTATGGGCCAGCGGCGATTGCGGAGCGTTTGAACGATGTCGGCGCGGTGTGTGTGTTTACGGCGAACGCGTTCCCACGGCGGGGGCGTATACACGGGGCGAAGGCGACGATGGATGAAGCGCTGGCGCGGTGCCCTTCGGTGCGCTGTGTGGTGGTGGTGACGCGGCTGGAAACGGTGGCGCCGCCGATGGCGCCGGGCCGTGATTTGAGTTGGGAAGAGTTGTGCGAACGGGGCACTGATAGCCACGTGGAGCCAACGGGGGCCGAGGACCGGCTGTTGATCGTCTACACCTCCGGGACGACGGGGCGGCCAAAAGGGATCGTCCACGCGCACTGCGGTTTCCCGGTGAAGGCGGCGGCGGATATGGCCTTCGGCTTTGACGCGGGTTGGCGGACGCGGATCGGATGGATCACCGACATCGGCTGGATGATGGGCCCGTGGCTGATCTATGGGACGTTGCTGGTGGGCGGGACGATGACACTCTTCGACGGCGCCCCCGATTATCCGCACGCGGCGCGGCTCTGGGCTTTTGTAGACCGGCAGAACGTTGAGGTGCTAGGCGTATCGCCAACGTTGATCCGGGCGCTGCAGACGCACGGAGAGGAATGGTCTCACAAATATAGCCTGGACTCCGTTCGCTACTTCGCCTCCACGGGCGAGCCATGGAATCCAGACCCGTGGTGGTGGTTGTTTGACCGCGTGGGCCGGCGCAAAATTCCGGTGATGAACTATTCGGGCGGGACGGAAATCGCGGGTGGCATTCTATGCAACAATCCATTACTTCCGGTGAAGCCCTGCGGGTTCGCGGCGCCGTGTTTGGGGATGGCCGCCGATGTGGTGGACGAACACGGACAAAGCGTTCGCGGCGCGGTGGGCGAACTGGTGATCCGTCAGCCGTGGCTGGGAATGGCGCGCGGGTTTCACGGCGACGCCGAGCGGTATCTGGACACATATTGGCGGACGTTTCCGGGCGTGTGGAGGCACGGCGATTTTGCGCGCGTGGATGAGGACGGACAGTGGTTTATTGAAGGCCGCAGCGATGACACGATCAAAGTGGCAGGCAAGCGGATTGGCCCGGCGGAGGTAGAGTCGGTGCTGGTGAGTCATCCATTAGTGCGGGAAGCGGCGGCGGTGGCGGTGCCGGACGCGTTGAAGGGCTCGGCCATCGCGGCGTTTGTCGCATTGCGTGGAGAGGCGAGCGGACCGGCGCTGGAAGAAGAGTTGAAAGACCGCGTGGCGAACGAACTCGGCAAGCCGCTGCGGCCGGCCGTGGTTGTATTTCTGAGCGGAATCCCAAAGACGCGAAATGGAAAAATCATGCGGCGGCTGGTTCGAGCCGTGTGGCTGGGTGAGCCCGCGGGCGATGTGACGGCACTGGAAGACCCGTCGTTGTTGGACGAGATCGCGCGTGCCCGGCAAATATGAAAATATGCTGAGGGACGGGTGCGCGAATTTATGTTACGATTCGCGTGGAATGGACGTTACCAGGGTATTGGTTGTCGAAGATGAGAAGCGCATCGCGGACTTCATCTCCCGCGGACTTGAAAGCGCCGGTTACCAGGTTGCCACCGTGCATGATGGGGCGGCGGCGTTGGAAAAAATGCACGAGATTGAATTCGATCTCATTGTGCTGGACCTGGGCTTGCCGGATATGGATGGGCTAACGGTGCTGGAGAAAATCCGGAACCGGAAAAGTGCTCCGTCGGTGCTGATCCTGTCGGCTCGCGGTAACGTGGAGGACCGCGTGAAGGGCCTGGAGATGGGGGCTGACGATTACCTGGTGAAGCCGTTTGCGTTCGTTGAGTTTCTGGCCCGCGCACGCGCGTTGCTGCGCCGCGGTTCGGCAATGCCGGAGCGCTACCAGGTGGGCGATCTGGTGCTGGACGCGCTGCGGCGGAAGGTGACGCGGTCCGGCGAGGCCATTGAACTGGCGCCGAAGGAGTTCAGCATTTTAGAGCACCTGATGCGGCACCGCGGCAAGGCGTTGAGCCGGACGATGATTGTGGAGCACGTGTGGGATATGGACTATGACGGGCTGACGAACATCGTCGATGTGTACATCCGGCACTTGCGCAGCAAGATTGACGATGAGTATCCGGTGAAGCTGATTCACACGGTGCGTGGCGTTGGGTATATGATCGATTTGCCGGCCGAATTAAAGGGGTGACCCCATCGGCCCGCTACCTCGGATGCCCAAACGAATACGAAGCCTGCGGTTCCGGCTGACGATCAGCTACGTGCTGATTTTCGGGATTCTGCTGATGGCCATCGGGTTCACGTTCCGTTCCCGGTTGAAGACGATCATTCAGGATCGTGTGGAAGAGGCCGTGGATGAAGACTGGAACGCGGCCCGCGGATTCCTGCGCGTGGAGCGAGGCCAGGCGATTTGGACCGTCGACCCGCGGGAAGTGGAACAGACCCTGTTTCTGGAGCGCTTGCGCCGGTTCGTGATGATTGCCGATGAGACCGGGGATGTATTGGAGATGTCGGTTGGCTACCGGTCCCAAGGCGTGGAAACGGCGGCCGAGATCCGGGCGCGGTTTCAGAAGGGCAGTCCCCGGCTAATCACTAAGGAACTGGGACCGGATCGCGTGCTGCTTCGCTACGGCGTCTTCCGGTCTGAAGGGAAGCAATACATGCTGGTGGTGGGGCGCCGGATGACCAATGTTGAGGGGCTGCCGGATGCGTTCATGACTGACTACTTCGCCGTATTGCCGTTTCTTCTACTGGTGACGTTTGTGTTGGGATGGTTCATGGCCGGGCGCGCGCTGATGCCGGTAAACCGGTTGGCCGATGCGGCGGAGCGAATCTCCGGGTCCAGCCTGCACTTGCGCATTCCGGAGCGCTACGCCAACGACGAATTGGACAAACTGATTGTCGCCTTCAACAAAATGATGGAGCGGCTCTCGGAGAATTTCGAACAGATTCGCCGGTTTTCCATCGACGTGTCGCATGAGTTGCGCACGCCGCTCACCGGGATTCGTGGCCAGTTGGAAGTGGCCTTGATGACGGCGCAGAGTGAAGCAGAGTTTCGCGACGCGATCGTGAACGCGTTGGAAGATGTCGACCGGATATCCAATATCGTGCGTGCGCTGCTGCTGCTGTCTCAAGCGGAAACAGGGCAGGTGGCGCTGCACCGGCAACCGGTGAACTTGACCGAGGTGGTGGCCGAACTGGT
>JAEUQC010000099.1 GCA_016789905.1 Bryobacterales bacterium
TTGCTGGACGAGGGGAAACTCGTCAAGGAGATTGCCGAGACCTTCGAGGTCCACGTCGCTACGATCTACCGGTTGGCAGCGCCGAAGTGACCGATTCCACGCTTAGCGTACGTTTTCGTTCCAATACTTGTCGAACCCCGATAAGATCATGCTCAAAAGCGGTGGCTGCAAGAAGGGCATCAACAACGGGCCTAGGTTTGCCCTTGATCTTAAGCTGAGCGGCCAGGTCGCCCCAGCGCTCGGCAACCCTCAAACTGACGGGCAGAACGCGATCACCCAACCAAGGCATGATCTCGGTATCGAGCCACTCCTCCAGAAGGGCGCGGCGATTGCTGGACGCCATCAAAGCAATTCCCTTGCGGACTTCGCCGATGGAAAGAACGCTTACGAAGACACGATCCTTAGAGCGGCGTAGAAACGCCTCCACTTGGGGCAGCGGGGTGGGTCTGGTCAGTTCTGAAAAACGTTCGTATCGACCAGGTAACCGTTCACAGGGAGATATCCCGCCCGGTGTCTGGATCGCGATCGAACTCCATGTTGAGTCCGCGAAATGGCGAGTGGGCAAACAGATCGGCAATATTATCGACTTGCTGGTGGATAGGCTTCTGCCGGGTAGCCGAAGAATGAAGTCGCCGCACCGCCTGATCGACCGCTTCTTCGGGAGACCGCGCCACACCAGCCTTCACCACCTCGTCGAGAACACGTGTTTGCTCATCGCTCAAGTGTTTGCTCATCGCTCAAAGTGATCGGCATGCCAGTTTTCCTCTCCTCACATTAGCGGACTAATGGCCCGGGCCTGTCACCAAAGTCAGCTGCGGCCGACATCGTGAAGATCTGGCACGAGGGGGAAGAATAGTGGTTTGGGGTTTCCATGCCTACAGGGAACCGGGTATCGACCCCCAACTTCGGGGAGCGACATCGGCAGGGAGAGACGATCAGCACGGCATTTGTGGAATCGACCATCAACCAGGTAGTGAGCCGCCGGTTCGTGAAGAAGCAGCAGATGGGGTGGACGCTGCAGGGAGCGCACTTGCTGTTACAAGCGCGGACAAAGGTTCTCAATAACGAATTGGAAGACGTGTTCCGGCGCTGGTTCCCCCGGTTTCGCCCCAAGGCTCAAACCACTGGTTCCGAACCGAAAGCTGCTTAACCCCCGGCTTCCTGGCGCTCCCCTACATGGACCTGTTTGGTTCCGGCTACGCCGGCTTAGGCGAGAGTATTAATTGAATGAATGTACAGGGGATTCTGGCGTGATATTTGCCAGAACTGGACTATTTTGGTCGCAAATCAATCAACAACGCATCTCTTGACTAGCTCTCGATATCATGCGATTGTCGAATTTCAGGATGACACACACACACATTCTCTCTCTCTCTTTGTTTAGCTGCTGTGTGCTTCTTGCCCAACCAGATAGTTCGTCTAAACTCGCTACGATAGCCGGTTCTGTTCGTGCGCCAGACGGGACAGTGCTTGCGAATATTCGCGTTAGGGTTGTTCGAATTAAGCCAACATTTTGGACAAGTTCCCCCGTTGATTCCGGGCCAAGCGGCGCGTTTACGATTCCCAATGTGCCGGACGGAAGCTACGCGCTATGCGGCCAAGCGCGTCTTCGATTCCTCCTCGCGGATCCTTGTTTTGGCCTCGGTCCCGATACAGCACCCTCCATCGTAGTCAATCGCGGTGTGCCCTCGGGCCCGCTGACGCTTCAAATGGAAGAAGGCGCTCTTGTCTCCGTTCGCTTGAAGGACCCGAACGGATTGCTTCGGGAAACCGGCGCGGGCCGTTCGCCCCAATTAGCGGCGCGGGTGGTCCGGGCCAGCCTATTTGCTCCAGGCCGCGCCTTTCCTGTGCCGCTGGACGCGACTCGACCCGAAACGGACGGCCAGTCCTATCTCGCGGTGGTTCCGCGCCGGATACCGGCGGTCCGGCTCTCGATAGACGCCGCCGCCCTTTCAATCAAAGAAGAAGGGCCGTCCACTTCCAAGGGCGAATCACGATTTGAAAAGAACCTTCCTATCCCGAGTCAGCGAAAACCGCGGATCGATGTCACGATTATCGCCGACAGGCCGTAAGCGAAAAGAAACATAAATGAAAAATGCAACTCTTCTCACCACGGCGGCCTGCCTGTTGCTGGCGGTGAACGTTTCGGCGCTCTCCATGGTTGATAGCCCTGCGCTCGGCACCCAAACAACGGTAAGTATCACCTATCCCTCCGTGGGCACCGGTTCCATTTCCCTCCTAATCAATACGGCGGCGGGCACACTGCGGGACTCCTGCTATGTCACTTTGGACAACACGTGGCTCGGGTATCGAATCGGGCTTTACGATACGACGTCTAACAGTCTGGAGAACTGGCAGACGGGGGCGCCAGGCTGGCAGTCGGTGCTCGCCTCCAACCAGTGTTCGATCGACCTGGCCAGTTCCACTCGTACCGATAATGGGTACGCTCAACGTATCGACATTCGCGTTACCAAAGGAGTTCGGCTCGCCGCCGGGAACGCGCAGGTAGTCGCGACCTATTGGTATCAATCCTGTTCAACGTATTGCAACAACGAAATGGCTTATGAGACGGTGGGTTTTTGGTACATGAACGGTGTTCCCGGTGGAGCGCGCCTTACGAATCCGGCTGCCGGGTCCGTCCTGGAAGGAACGACGACGACGTTTTCTTTTTTCCGACCGCCGGACGCCGAATCGGTCTGTATTCGCGTCGGCCCGAGTTCGACACCAAGTGCGAATCCCCAGCAATGTCCAGTGGGTAGCTCCGCCACGTTTAGTAACCTGCCGAACGCCGGCCAGCCGGTATATGTCACGCTGGTAACGTCCACCGGTGGTGATACAATCGCCAACACATTCACCCTTTACGCGGTGGAGCAGAATCGTGCGGCAGTGCTCGTCTCCCCGTCCAACCTCGCGTTGGTCGCTCCTGGGAGCACGGTGAATTTAACATGGGGCAACGCCGTGAATGCCACTGGCTATTCCGTACTCGTCGGCTCGTCTCTGAACGGTTCCAATGTCCTTTCCGCGGCGCTTCCGGGGACGGCAAACTCCGCGAGAATAATTGTGCCAAACCTCGCGGGCTATTTGTACATTGCCCTGGTGACAAAGTTCAGCAACGGCGAGGTTGCGCGGCGGTACGCGCTGACGGTGTCCGCTGCGTCCGGTTCTCCACCACAAACACTTTCTGTCTCGAGCCCCGCTGACGGGACACAACTGAATCAGCAATCGGTGACATTTAGTTGGACCGCTCTGCCCGGAAGTGAAGCTAAGTACTATCTTCTCATCGGAAGTGCCCCGGGAAGAGCGGACGTCTTTCCCGGAGCCACGAGACCAGAGCCTATCTCGCAGAACTCGAAAATAGTGGACTTAAGGCACGCCCTTGATGGCCGGCCGCTTTGGGTAACACTTTTTGGCCGCGAGAAACCCACGGACTCGCTCACACAGACAACGGCGAAATACACGACCGCCGTGCTCCAACTGCCGCCACCACCCCCGCCGGACCCGGCCGCCGGAATTGGCGTCCTGGAACCGGCACCGGGAACCGCAATCGGCTCCGAAAGTTTGTTCTGGATGGCGCGCGGCACGAGCTATACCGATTGGACTTTCTCACTAGGAAGTACGCCCAATGGGAACGACCTTTATAACGGGTACGGACGAGAGCTCGACTCCGTCCGGTTTGACGGTGCGGCGAAGATCGACACGATCCCAGGTTTCGTCACCACCGCGTATGCCACGCTGTCGGTGAAGATTGGAAATACCTGGTATGCGTCCACGAGCACGTATCCGGTTCTTCCATCAGCTCCGACCGGCGAGGCGCTTGCCGCGTTTGGAACCTGCATCACAAACCCATCGCAGCCTACGACTTGTACACTGCCCGCAGGAATTTATTCGATAGATGCTCCGGCCACAGGAACCACGGGCGTCTATCAGATCACTCGTTCTGGCATCACGATCACCGGCGCCGATGAATACACCGCGCCCGGGCCATACGCAATTGGGAAGAGCAAAACGATCTTCTGGCGCAGGTCGGGCTGCGCCCCGTTACTATCGATAAGCGCGGGAGTTCAAAACGTAACGGTTCAGAACATCACATTGGATGGGAACAACGACGCGCTGGCGAATACTTGCCTGAACAGCGGGTTTCAGCCCTCTCTCGCGAACGACATGTTTATCCACGGCCGCAGCCTTGGAGGCGGAGCCGAGGAAACGCCTACCGATGGCATCACACTGCGTCAAATGATTTTTCGTGACGCGGTTGGCTACGGGTTGTTTATTGGCGGCGCCAAGATTGGGGGCGCCGGGACAAAGGCGATAACGATTGATCAATCCTATTTCACGAACGCGGCGCTCGGGGGCGCTGTTGTGTGGGGCCCTGGCGAAGCCGCTCTCATCGCTCCAGATCCCGCCACGGCCTCCACGGTTCGAAAGTACTTCTGCGACACGGTGACATCGATGGATTCGGTCGAAGCGCGCAGCGTTCCGCAATACGTGTCATTTACAAATAGCTATTTCAAAGATATATGGACCGGCGCCCTTGCGTTCAATTCCACTTTCTATCCGCAAATCGCCGGTTCCATCTTCCTTCACAACTATTTCAATCCGTATGATTATGCAGGCGGGACCGTTTTTGTTGATCGATGCGCTTCTCTCGCAACGGTGTCGAACTCAATCTTCGACGGCACGGGTCTGGATCAGGCTACAGAAGCGCTGGAGGTACATGGAGCGCGCGCGACGATCTCCGGAAACAGGGTTAGCGGCTTTCCTTCGGCGGGGATTGTTCTCCACAGTTCCTGGAATACAAGCGTGTTGAATAATCAGATCTTTGACAATGGGAGTACTGGATGGGAGGGGAATGCCGGAATCATCGTCGCCAATCGCCAATACTCGCCGCCCGATGGCCGGGTCTCGTCACAGATCACGATCGCCGGGAACACGATGGGCAACACTTCGCAAGGGATTCCGACCCAAAGCTATGGAATTCGCTTCAATACTTGTCTGGATGATGGATGCTTTTTAAATGTCCTTAGCGCCATCAATCCTGGTGAGATAAAAGTGTTGGACAACGTCTTTCTTGGCAATAAGTACGGTTCATACTGTAAGCATCAAAATGTCACTTTGAATTACATTGTTATTTCCCCTGTTTCGGTCCTTCCAGATTGTGTGTCAATTTAAGTGTTGAAGTCATCCAAATGTCTCAGGCGCCTCTCTTTCTCCTCGGCCTCGTCGCGGTCCTCTCGGGATGCGATCAACAAATTGCAGTTGAGCGGACCATTCCGCTCGATCATCAGGGAACCTTAAAGGTAAGGTCTGTAACAGTCAATAAAGCTGGCGACGTTGTTGTCTTTGGTGAGTCGACGGCCATCGGGCTCGTTGATTCGGGCCTTAAGATCGGACACTCGGACCTCCACGGTGACTTACGCGTTCTTGGCAGCGATAATTTGGCTGGGTTGTCCGTATCCTATAGCGGGCTGGGGTGGGCTAACGCCGGGATTGTTGCCGATTCCACCAACCCGGCGGAACTTTACTTGTGGAGCCAAGAGGCGGCCCGGTTTTCGGTTGACAAAGGTCTAACCTGGAGAGACCTTTCAGCAACTCTTCCTTACGTCAGACTTTCGCCGGTAAATATCAACGCAAGTCCGGCGGGAATATTTTTTGCAGCCGCCAGTTTCCAGGGGTTAGAAAGAACCACCGTACTCATGTTTCGGAATAGTAGTGGCGCCGAATGGAGAAAACTGGCATTGCCCTCCGCACCAGACTTTGGGGTCTACAGCATAGCGTTCATTTCTCCCCTGGACCCTTGCTTCCTGGTATCCCAAGTAACAAATATTGTCTCCCACGATTGCGGTTCCTCCTGGGTTTCAAATGCCAGTCCTATTGCAAGGATGTTCCCCGCTATCGCCGACCCAAGCTCGCCAGGGCTGGCATTCGCCAACGGTTCATCGACAGCGTCGGCTGGTTTGTATAGAACGGAGGACGGAGGAAAATCGTGGACGCGCCTTCCGTTGGAAATCGAATATCTGCTTTCGCTTAGTCTAATCCGGGATCCCGAGCGTCCCGGAGTGGTCTATGCCGTCGGATACGAAAAGAGTTGGAGGAGCGTCAACCGGGGCGACTCCTGGGAACCGATGCCACAGCCTTTTTCGTTCAGTTCTATTCAAACCGACTTCGTCAGGAAGCGGCATTATGCGACCAAAGCCGGAGAGAACGCGATCTACATTCTTTCCGGTGACTTGAAAGAAGTAGCCAGGGTTCCGGTTCCGCAGGTCGTCGAACGTCTGGTCGGACTGATCGATGGAAGGCTTTACGTCAGCGTGCGGCCGGTGGCCGACGTCTTTCTCGCCCGCTTTCGCCAGAACGGCGAATTGATCGCGTACACCGAATTGGGTGGATTGGGCGAGGATACGGCTGGCGGCGTTGACGTGTTTCCGGACGGCGACATTCTGATCAGCGGCACGAGTGATGACGATACCCTTCCGGCGACATCGCGCATCGGCACCAAACCTCGGGGCTTCGCGGCGCGGATCTCCGCCGACTTGAAACAGATTCGTTGGCTTACTCGGGTTCCCGGTATGCCAAGGGGTTTGAGCAGCCGGCTTGGGCCGGACGCCCGCTGCGCGATCGGCCCGGACGGCAGTGTCTATCTCCACGCGATAACGGACGATCAAGCCGTGCCGGTTACCGCGACGCCACTCCGGGTATCGCCCTTTCGGACGAACACCTATTTCATGCGTCTTTCCGGGGATCACGGGAAACTATTGGCCAGCGCTTTGCTCAGCACGGCCAACGCTGGTCCCATTTCCGTTCAGCCGAATGGCGATGCCGTACTCGGCATTGAAAGAGGTCTGCTACGGCTTTCGGCGGATGCCATCAATGGGGAATGGATGTCGCCCGTGCCGGAGGATGGCCACAGATTCACATCGCTTAGCCCTCTTCCCAGTGGCGGTTTCATCGCCGCCGGCGATCGGCTGGCCAGATACTCCAACCAACAACTCACCCTCGAGTCGCGTGGAGTTATCCACCGGTTCGAGGCGTCTGGCACGCCAATCGCGCGGAGCATGGTGGGCGGCAACAGGCCGAGCAGCGCAGCGGCGGCCGCGATGGACCGCTGGGGAAACTTACTGGTGGCCGGTGTTACGACAAGCAATGACATGCCGCTCAAATCGGCGGTGGAAATGCACGATGCGTTTGGAGATTCCGGCTATTTGATCAAGTTCGACGGCGCACTGAAGGAGCGTATCTATTCCACGCACCTTCATGGGTTTTCCCCGGCGGGCATCTTTCCCATCGGCGCAACCGAAACGCTTTTGGTTGGGTCCGGCCTTCGTTCCACAGACAGACCTAATCCCCTCAATGACGGCGCCGAAACCATTACGTTTGTTCGTGTCATCGAATCGGCCGGCACACTGCCCCGGCTGGACCGAATGAGCCGCTCCAGCCGGATTGGCGAGTATTTGGGTGACCGATACTTTCCGCCGGGCGGCACGGCGACACTGTCGGGGGCGTGGCTTGTTACCGGTACCACCGCGTCAGTCGATGGCGTTCCTGTTCCGAGCGAAGCAGTCGATACGAAAACGCTCCGGATTACCCTGCCTTCGGAGCTACAATCCGGTTATCACACTGTCCGCGTGCATACGGGGGAGGCGGTATCGAACGCCTTGCGTTTCCCAGTGCCTTGAGATTGAGATCGCGCGGAATTCTGGCCAGGCAGGACGTCCAGTCTGGCCAGCAACACCTGGCCGCCATCCGTATGCTCTTCGATTACCTCGTCGTCGAGAGCATGAAAAGCCGGGGGAGGGTATAGAGTTCGCAGAATGAGCATACTGCGAACTATTCGGCGTATTCTGAATCATGCCACGCCGTCTATCCAGTTCCAGGGATGAGGAAGTTCGCGGTCAAAACCAAGAAGCGAACTCGCTGCGGGAAGTCGCCAGAGAAACGGCCAAGCTCTGGCGCAAGCACCACCTGAGCTACGACCAGTCCAAGCATGTGGTCGAACAGACACGCCGGGAACTCGGGCTGGAAGCACCACGCGAACGCCGCCGGACGGTAGAACGGTTTGACCGGATCGAGGTCGAACGGCTGATTGAAGCCGCCTATGTCCATTCCAGCCGCTATGGGTTCATGGTGAAGATCCTGTTTTATACAGGCGCTCGCGTGAGTGAGTTTGTTAATCTGCGGGTCAAAGACCTGCACCTGGCTCTCGATCCGCCGCAGGTGTACATCGCCATAGCCAAGGGCGGAAGCGATGGCTACGTTCCCATTCTGCCGGCCTTGGCGCAGGAACTGCGCACGCACCTTGGCGGCCGGCGGAAAGGATATGTCTTCGAGAGCAACCGCTCGGACAAATACACCACGCGATACGTTCAGAGGTTAGTCAAGGACGCCGCGCAGCGGGCGGGCATAGATAAGAATGTCACCCCGCACCGTTTGCGGGCAAGCGTCGCGACCATTCTGCTTGACGCTGGCATGCCGTTGGATCAGGTGCAGAAATTTCTCCGCCACAAGCGAATCACTACGACCCAGATCTACGCCGAAACCAGCCTCCAGGGGATGGGCGAGAATTACATCCGCGCATTTGGCGGTAAACGGTAGTAGACCGCCTCTGCCGGGATTCTGGTCTTCACGAGTTTGGAGTCGGCCGAAGTGGCGATACAATGCTTCTCGATGCCGGACTCCGGGACGCCGTGTGTCTACCAGTTCAAGGTCGTCTTGCGAGAGGTGAGTCCCATGGTTTGGCGACGGCTGCTTCTCCGTAGTGACCAGTCAATAGCCGACCTCCACTACGTGATTCAGATTGCCATGGGTTGGAGCGACCAGCACCTCAATTGCTTTCGTATTCACGGCAAGGACTACGGCGTGGCTCACATCGGTGGCTTAAGTTTTTCCGATCATGCCCGCCACGTTTCCCTTGCCAGTTTTCGTTTTCGAATCCGAGAGCGCTTCCTCTACGAATACGACTACTACGATCACTGGGTGCATGAGATCCGTCTGGAGAAGAAGTTGCCGCTGAGCGCCAAACGATTCTATCCGGTCTGCGTTGACGGCGCGCATCTGTCTCCGCCGGAGGACTGCGGCGGAGCCCGGGCCTACATGGAGGACGGCGACCCGCGGTGGCGGCAGTGGCTGGATCAGTGGCCTCAGAAGGAATTCCAGAGTGCTGCGGAGGTCTTAAAACGGTTCGTAGATCGGCCGGAAGAACACATCCAGCCGGGCGATAGAGAGAAGTTACTGACCGCCGCCACGGCATGGAAAGAGCATCAGAAACGTAGCCCAGACAAGATGGACCGCAGCACTGTGAACAAACGATTACGACAGTATGCGGTGGGGGACCGGGAGTGGCTCTTTTGTGAAATGATCGGCGGATGAACCTGATTGTCCAGATCATTATGGAATCCGAGACGGGGCAGCGATCACAGCAAGTCGCCCGGCTAGAACGGCAGACCACGTGCCTGGAGAATGTCGGATTGACGTTGGCGGAGAGCAAGCAACTGCTGGCTGCCCTTCAGGCGCAAATGGTGGAAGAGCAGATCAGCGAGTACCTGGATCGCCATCGGCGTTGCGATCAGTGCGGCGAGGCCCGGACTCACAAGGGCGCGCATGACCTCACCTTCCAAACGTTGTTCGGCAATCTGCAACTGAAGAGTCCGAGATGGAAGCACTGCGGCTGCAATCCGCACGATGCCAAATCGTTCAGTCCACTGGCGGAATTGTTGACGGAGCATGTTTCGCCTGAGCGGTTGTATCTGGAGGCGAAGTGGGGTTCGCTGATCGCGTTCGAACCCGCCGCGAACCTATTGGCGGACACGCTGCCGATCACCGAGACGGTAAACGCCAACACGGTCAGAAATCATCTGCATCATGTGGCCCAGCGCGCCGAAGACGAGTTGGGTGACGAGCACGGGAGCTTTATCGAGGGATGTCCTCGCGATTGGGCAGAACTGGCCAGGCCGCCGGCGCCAATCACTGTCGGCATAGACGGCGGATACGTTCGGCAGTGGGAAGACAAGAAGGCACACTTTGAGGTGATCGTTGGGAAATCGATACCCGAGGAGGGAGCGGCCTGCCGGTTTGGGTTCGTGCAGACTTATGACGAGAAACCGAAGCGGCGGTTGTTCGAAGTTCTGAAGGGGCAGGGCATGCAGAGCAATCAGTTGGTGACATTTCTGTCGGATGGAGGCGAGGATGTGCGTGAGGTACAGCAGTATTTGAGCCCGGAATCTGAACACTATCTGGACTGGTTTCACATCACGATGCGAATCACCGTGATGAAGCAAATGGCGAAGGGCCTGCCGATCGGCACAGGCACGGTGGGAGGGACAGCGAATAGGCCGAAGATGGAAGAGGAACTCCAGCTTCTTAAGTGGAACGTGTGGCACGGCAACGTGAGCCGGGCATTGGAGCGAATCGAGGAATTGCAGCTCGATCTAGAAACGGCCGACGAATCGGAGAACCGGCCGAAATTGCAGAGGGCGCTCCGAGAATTCGAGACCTACATAAAAAACAACCGCGCCTTCATTCCGAACTTCGGGGAAAGGTATCGCAATCAGGAGCGGATCTCGACAGCCTTCGTCGAATCCACGGTGAACCAAGTAATTAGTAAGAGGATGGTGAAGCAGCAGCAGATGCAGTGGTCCAAGAAGGGCGCCCACCTACTGGTCCAGATGCGGACGAAGGTCCTGAACAACGAGTTGGAGGGACTGTTTCGCCGATGGTACCCGCGCTTTCGCATCGCCACGAACGGTGGGGAGGAGCACACGGCAGCCGCGTGAGCCCCCGGTTTTTCATGCTCTCTCCATCAAGGCTATTAATGCCCAACCCCTCGAAAAGGTCTAATTGGCAATAGGGGTTGTTGATTGCTGATCTCGCTGTTGAGCGAGGTAGGCAAAGAAGATCCGCCTGCCGACCCCAACGACCTTGCAGACTTCGTCCGCCGTCTTGCCGGAGTTGTCATAGAGCACTTTGGCATCTCTCAGCTTTGCGATATCGGTTCGTGGCCGCCCTCCGGTATTTCCTCGCGCCTTTGCCGATGCCCGGCCGGCCGAGGCGCGCTCGGCGCGAAGCTCCCGTTCCATCTGATGGATAGCGCCCATCATCGACAGGAAGCAGCGGCCGGTGGCTGTGCTGGTATCGATATTTTCCCGTAGAGACACCAGGTTGACCTGCTTCTGCTCCAGCAGTTGAGCCGTTTCGAGCAGATGGATCAAGGAGCGTGTCATGCGGCTCAATTCCGTCACGACCAGCGCGTCGCCGGGACGGACGTAGTCCATCAGTTGATCCCAGCCAGGACGATCCATGCGGGAGCCGGTCATCTTGTCGGAGAAAATCTTCTTGCAACCCGCCTTTTGCAAGGCGTCCAGCTGCGAATCCAGATTCTGGCCGACGCTGCTGACGCGGGCATAACCGACTCGATGCAGTTGAGGAATTGTGGAGGCTTCCATAGTGCAGAAAGCTATCATGTCTCGGAGGAATTCGCACTTTGTTTTTCGCAACGGTTTCCGCACTGGATACTGGCCTGCCGCTACCATGAAAGACATCTCAACCTTGCCGTGCGGAAAGTGTACTTTTTGCACTCGCTGAAAGTCGCTCGCGCATGGCCTCCGATTCCCGCCGCCTGTCGATCCTGACCGCCCAGGAAATCGACGATCTTTACGGCTTGCCACGCTTCACGGAAGACGACCGCCGCCTTTACTTCGATCTCAGCCCGGCGGAACGTGAGTTGGTCGACGGCGTATTTACGATTTCGGTGGCGGTTCACCTCGTCCTTCAGATGGGCTACTTCAAGGCCAAACGACAGTTCTTTGTCTACACGCTCGATGCGGTGAGGGAAGACCTGAAACACATCCTTCGGCGCTATTTTCCGGCGAGAGATATGGCCGCGATCAAGGCGCGATCCAGGTCAACCCGTCTGGAGCAGCAGCAAGTCATTCTCAAGCTGTTCGGCTACCGGCCCTGTGACGCCGCCGCGAAGGCGGAACTTGGGCGGAAGGCGCAGCGCGTCGCGATGCTGTCCACGCAGCCAGTCTTCATTCTGCGCGAGGTCTTGCAGTACCTGGCCCACCAACGCATCGTCGCCCCGGGGTACACCTATCTGCAGGATATGGTCGGACAAACGGTCGGCGGCGAACGCCTGCGAGTGACCCGCTTGCTTGGTCAAGCCATGACGGCACCGGTCGAGCAGCAACTGGCGGCCCTGCATCAGGCCGACGAGGGTATGTACCGGATCAGCCTGCTCAAGCACGAGCCTAAGGATTTCAGCTACGGAGAATTGCGGCAAGAGGTTGGCCGCCGTTCTTTTTTCCAGCAATTATATGAGTTTGGCCAAACCTTTCTGGCGTCGGCCGGCCTGTCCAACGAGAGCGTGAAATACTACGCCTCCCTGGTCCAGTTCTACACCGTCTACAAGCTGCAACGCATGGCGGTCCAGACGGCCCGCTTGTACCTACTGTGTTTCGCCTATCACCGCTTCCGCCAGATCAACGACAACCTTGTCGAGGCCTTTATCCATCTCGTCGATCAATACGAGAAGCAAGCCAAACTCGCGGCCGAGGCCGCCGCCATGGAATCCATGACAGAGGCGAGCACCAATCTGAAATCTGCTGGGCAAGTCCTGAACCTGTTTCTCGACCAGTCGATCGCGGACAGGACACCATTCTCGAAGATCAGGCAGATGGCGTTCTCTCTGCTCGATCCTGAACGGTTTGCCCTGGTCTCCGATTACATGCGGAACATCGAGTTCGATAAGACCGCGTGCGAGTGGGCCTACTACGGCACGCTGCACTCCAAGTTCAAGCTCAATCTGCGCCATCTGTTCTGTAACTTGGACTTCGCCGGCCTGGTCGATGATGCGCCGCTGCTCGAAGCGGTGGCGTTTTTGCAGGAACTTTTGCGCCAGGGCAAATCGCTCCGTCAAGTGAAACAGGCCGATTTCCCAACCGGCATTGTTGCGAAAGGGGTGCAGCGCTATATGTACACCGCGGCCGAGAAGCGCAAAGACAAGCGCCTCGAAGTCGACCGCTACGAGTTCCTGGTCTATCGCTTGTTGAGGAATGCCCTTGAGGCCGGCAATGTCTATGTCCCGGACAGCAACGATTTTCGCAGCTTCGAGGACGACCTGATCCGCGCCGAACGCTGGCGTGATAAGGACGCCGTGTTGCGCGAGATTGACGCGCCGATTCTACTGGCACCGATCGAGGAGACTCTCGCCGCTTTCCAGACCGAGTTGGAGGCCAAGTTCGAGCGCGTCAATCAGCGCATCGAGAACGGCGAGAACAAACACATCAAGATCACAGGAACCGGAGACAAACGCCGCTGGTCACTGATCTATCCCACCGAAGAGGAGCCCATCAACAGTCCGTTTTACGGGCAGTTACCAGGCATTGGCATCGCCGACCTGTTGCGGTTCGTCGCCGGAAAGACGGGTTTTCTGAGCGCCTTCACCCATGTTCTGGGGCGTTACGTGAAACAGGAGGCCGATCCGCGCCTTGTTCTTGCCTGCATCGTCGCCATGGGCACCAACATGGGCCTTTGGAAGATGGCGGAGGTGTCCGGCCTCGGCTATTCGTCGCTCCTGACGACAGCCCGCAATTTCCTGCGGGTCGAGACGCTGCACGCCGGCAACGATGGGATTTCAAACGCCACGGCAGCCCTGTCGATGTTCGACCAATACGATATCGACGGGCTGAAGCATTCCAGCAGCGACGGTCAGCGTGTCGAAACGCAGATCCATACCATCAACGCCCGGCATGGCAGCAAATACTTCGGCTTGAAGAAAGGCGTGAGCGCCTACACGCTGGTCGCCAACCATGTCCCCTGCAACGCGCGCATCATCGGTACGCACGAGCATGAGTCGCACTTCGTCTTCGACATCCTGCACAACAACACCGCGGACATCCGCCCAGAGCGCCATTCCACGGACACCCACGGTACCAATCAGTTGAATTTCATCCTCCTGTATGTCTACGAATACCAGTTTGCTCCGCGTTACCGCGACCTGCATAAAAGGATGGCCAGCCTGGTAGGCTTCCGTCATCCAGGCTACTATGCCGATCGCCTGATCAAGCCTTCACGCAAGACCTTCGATGCGTTGATCGTCAAAGAGTGGCCGAACATCCAGCGCATCCTGGCATCCCTTGCGCAAAAGGACGTAACGCAGGCGACCGTCGTGCGCAAGCTGAGTTCCTACACCCGGCAAAATCAAACCAAGAAGGCGCTCTGGGAATTGGACAACATCCGCCGAACGATCCATATTCTCGACTTCATCGACGACCCCAACCTGCGGCAAAGCGTACAGAAAGCGCTCAATCGCGGCGAGGCCTACCACCGCATGAGGCGAGCGATCTCCTACGTCAACTCCGGCAAGTTCCGGGTGAAAACCGAAGTGGAGCAGCAAATCTGGAACGAATGTTCCCGGCTGATCGCCAACGCTATCATTTACTACAACACCCTGCTCCTATCGCGGGTTCACGAGCAAAAGCTGACAGCAGGCGACCTGGAGGCCATCAAGGTTCTCAAAGGCACTTCGCCCGTCGCCTGGCGCAACGTCAATCTGATCGGCAACTTCGACTTCACGACTAGCTCAACGTCCGTCGACATTGAAGCCTTGGCAGCGCACTACGAAAACGAGGACTTCTGGCGCCGCTCCTTGCAGGAGGGAGAAGATGACGGTCCAGAATCATCAATGACGCCCAATTAGACCTTTTCGAGGGGTTGGGCATTAATAGCCATCAATAGGTTGTCGATACGATCCAGCGCCTCGTCCACGTTGCCGTGCCACAGCAGGTGTTTGATGCTCACGATCTGTTTCGACGACGCGGAGCCCTCCTCGGGACGGTCCGCCTGCAGTGTTTTGACCTGTTGTTGCAACACGGTCAGCCGCATGGTGATGTGGAACCAGTCGAGCAGGTGTTCGCTGTTCGGATGCAGATATTCCTGCGCCTGCCGCACGTCCTCGCCGCCGTCGGACATGAAGACCGCCTGCTGGTTCTCCTGCATCCCTTGCGACTTCATGACCTCCCAGACCCGTTGCCGCGGCTTCTGATCGTAGGTCTGTACGAAGCCGAAGCATTTCGGCGGCGGAACCGAGTCTCCTTCTTTCCTCCGGAACGCCACCACGCTGCGGCCCGCGATCACTTCGAAATTCCCTTGCTTGTGAGACGCGCGGACGTACCCGCCGTCGATACCAACCGTGATGGGACCCTCCGGCAAGGGGAGTTCGGCGATCGACTCCACGGTCGCAAAATCACGGGGCGGGCGTTCTTCTCCCAGTTCCTGTTCGATGCGTTCGGCCACGGCATGCAGATGTTCGCGGACCGTCTGCGAATTGGTCGCTTCGGCGACCGGCAGTACTTCTTTCAACAAGTCCACCACCTTCTCAAACGGAATCAGCGAGGCCCACTTCGTCTCCAGATACAGCAACTCGGGACTGGTGCGCGCCTCTTGTAGCCAGGCCGTGGCCGGCCGGAATGTCCGCGGCCCTTCGGTCTGGCAGGGACAACGCTCCCACCTCGGGTTCGGCACCTCGACCGCCCCGAACACGGTCTTGATCGTATGTGTGCCAGCGTCCTTGCTGTGATAGCGCCGGCCGCAGGCCGGACATACGCGCTTACGCCGCAGATCCTCGATCACTTGTTGGACGGCCACAAACTCCTGTATCCCGTGCAGAGTGGACTTGCCTTCGGCTACGCTTATCCCCAAGGTCTCCAGGACCAACTCCGCCCTATCCAGTTCCGCCACGCTACACCGCTGTTCGCCGCCCTCGTGGAGGCACACAACTTCCACCCGGAACGTCATACGCGCCGCCACCGCATGAGGTCCTCGCGCCGGGCCAGACGTTGGTTGGCTTCTTCCAAGCTGAAGCGCTCCGGCTCCAGCGGGCCGCACTCTTGCAACCGTTGATCGATGCTCTCGAATCCTTCTTGGAGGATCTGGCGATAAGAGCGCCAGGTCTCGGGCGGCGCCTCGGGATCGGAGGCAGCCAACATTCCCAGGACAGCCTCCATCTGCACTGGGGTGCACATCGCCTCGCCCATCCTTTGGCGTTTCAGCATCAGCCGGTAGCCGGTGGGACCACCACAGTGTTGTGGCGGTGCGGCGCCGCGACCGCCCAGGCATAGCGGCGCATCGTCACCCACAGATCCAGGTTCGTCGTCCAAGAGTCGGATCTCCCACTCCCAGAGGTCGATGGCGCCACACGTGTACAGGAAGGTTTCAGTGGGCCGCAGTTGGAACTCGCGCAACGTTCTGGAACCTGTGGCCCGGCGGAAGCTATTGAACTCCTGGCCGTGAACACGGAACAGGAAGCCGATGTGATCCCAGTTGAGGACGGCGCGGAAGATCGCATCGAATTCGTGGAGAAGGAGCGAGTCGGGCACGGCGAGAATCCGGATGACCATGGGACTCACCTTGCGCAGAACTGCTCTAAGAATCAGTCGCTTGAAGGGGGCGGATACGCTCATTCCTTCAGGCTACTTGCCGTCCTGCCACCAGACCCCCGACTTCCTGGCGCTCTCCTACCGTCATCTCGACCGTTCAGGAAAGTGAACGGCTTAACGCCGCTTCCTGTTCCGATACTCCTCGAACCCCTGGATCGCCCAGGATCGCACGTTACGAAACGTTACTCGCCCGCCCTTGCAGGCTCGGACGGGGTTTTTGCGGACCAAAACCCTTTGAATTCCGTTTCGTGCCTTCTCCTTATGTTGACTTAACGTGTCGAGTTCGGCGCTTGGGCTACTAGATCGTCGATAGAAAACCCACCAAATTCCACCACTTCGTCGTGGGAAGCAGCCCACGAAACATCGCCTCCTCCAAAAAACACAGAAAACACCACACCGTCAATATTTACGTCTTCTCTTGTCCTGTACACGATCTCAGACGATTCAAAGATACATTGCTCATCGACCTCAACGATAAGCAGCCCGTTCGTCTTACCTACATCGTTTAATCGCACCGTTTGCTTAACATAGTTTCGGACTCCTCGTTTGAAGTGCCACTTGTGCTGTTGGAGCGAGAGCCCAAAAGTCACGCGGGATGGCAAATATGCATAAACTTCGGCAATCCCCTCTCTTCTCCACATGAATCTCGTTGAGAATCCCTTGTCCCTCTCCCAGCTGCTTGTTCCCCCGCTCCACTGGGTTCCCCCGAACAACCCCGGAAGCTTGCCACCCTTTACGAAGTCAAAATTCTCTCCGAACTTCACCCAATACTGCAGACAGCAGGCTTGCGTCGATCCGCACGGCAATCCTACGAGAGCTTGGCATCCGCCCGATGGCGCGCCCTCCATCGCCGTGGCCCGTGGACTGGCAGATCCTTTGGGAAGGAACACCAACAGCGAGCGACGGCGCCAGTCCTCGCGGCATTCACCAAATCTGACGAAGTCTGTACCCCACCACTTGTCATATCGCAATACGCTTCCTGCTCCGCCGCTGACGAACAGCGCGAGCGCGTCGGCAAAGAGTGATGGAGACACGAGACCGGAGAACTGAGCTGGCTGTCGTACCCTAGCTTCGCTTTTGCTTCGATGTCTAGCGCGACCGTGGGTCGGGACATCCTCTATCAGCTTCAGAAACTGTCTAGCTGCACGCGAGTATGTGTGGTGCGATCTAATGATCTCGCGGCATTCTTTACCTCGTTGCTCGTAAATTGAACGGCTGGATAGTATCCGCTCAAAAGTCCGCTTTGCCCCAACGGATGTAGACACAAATTCAATGTAGCGACCTAACTCATGTTGCCGTAGGTACTCATAGTCTTCGGATACGGCAGTCGCGCCTGCGCCTAGGACCTCGAATACCCGGTTATTTATCATTCCTAGCTTCTGTTGTCTAGTTTCGGTGAGTAAAAGCGCGATTGATGCGCGCGAGTATAGTTTCCCAATGTCGGCCAATGGAAGTCGTCCGCGGTAGTATTGTGAATAGGGTGAATGTTCCCACCCTCGTCCCCAAATGCCTAGCCCGAACTCTGACGCGGCATCAAATAACACCTTCATTTGACTATCGCTTTTGTGGGGGTACATTCCAAGATACACTATCGGTACGTCGAGCGAGTCTTCCCTGTGCAGGTGAAGAAACGATTCATCAGTTGCCAGCTCTATGACTTTTGCCAACTGTCCCGTCTCTCCCACAGCGGCAATGCCTATTGGAGAGTTGCCCGCGACCGCGTCAAAGGGCGACCCAGACATTTCAGCTATTCCATAAAACATCTCCGACAACCACCAGAAAATGATAACCTGGCTACTATCCCAGATCTGATCCTCGACACGAGTGGCTGGGACGCCGTGGCAGATAATTGCATCAGACTTTAACGCCGTCGCCCCCACCCACGCTTCACGGTCGCCAATTGGACATCTCCATACCGCGTGCCCCAATTGCTGGAGAGCGAGCGATAGATAATAGGAAATTACTCCGCCGCCCCAAAGTCTTTCTTCCTCATCACCCATGAACAATATCCCAATCCGCATCTAGCTTAAGCTCCAGATTATAAGTGTAAGGGCGCCCTACGTCGCTCGACAACTGCAGGAACTGAAGATACCCCTATAACTATCGGTGTACTATCTGTAGACCAGTCTGCCTTTACAAGACACCACCTCCGGTCCTTCTGGTTTTCACGATAGGCCGGCAGCCAATCATCGAACATCTCGATCCGAAGTAAGTCACCCAGAACCGTGTGCTTGCGACGCGCGTCCAGCCGCCGCCCGCAACTGCGGCCATAGCTGTAAGCTTCTGCCGAAAAGGCTAGTTCGTTCTTGAAGTCGACGAATGCTCTCGCCTGACTTGCCGTTGGTCTTGGCAAATAGGTTGCGGTCGAAACATTCAATCGTTCGCTCTAGTGCATCGGTCAGCTCTTTGCTTGCGTGCGCCACGGCTTCCGTCTTGGCCGCTCTCCTGATTGAAAGTCCGATCCGCAACAATGCTGCGAGACGTTTTGAAACCGCAATGGTCGAGGTCAAAGCGAACGCCTGAGAGTCCTGAGACGCTATGTCCGCGAGCATTCTTCCGAGCGCTGAATGTCCAACTGTGAAGCCTACCCGCGCAGAACACTCAACGGCATATTGAAGTATGGCTATTGCGGCGAAGTGCACAGGTACGCTATATACCGGGGCGAACCAATTAACGGGGAACTGCAGGCTTCTTTGCGGTGGATCATGCAAGACCGCATAAGGGATTTGAGCATTGACCGCGTGAGGCACACCATATTGCATCGTGTAGGCCCACATCCCATCACTATTTCGATAGCACGGAAAGAACGGTGCAGTAACTTCTGATACAGGAATCGCTGTGCACATAGTGCAGAAGTTCTCGAATGTCGTCGACAACGCATAGGCGCCTACACACTGAAAGATATCTCTACCCTCATCAAAGTGAGAAAGGTCAGCCTGTGCGTCGGCCTTGTGACTGCGTTCGTACAAATCCTGAAGGAGAAATTCATTTGACCATGAGCCACAGTCTCCTACAGTCCCAAAGCTGACGGAGACAAGCGGCGCTGGAGCGTAAATGTCTGCGCGTATTCTGCAGCCCAAATCGGAGTCAGACCATCCATGCGGTCCAGTGAGGTATTTGTCTGCCCTGGATAGTGCGCCTAGTACCTCGCCCAGGCAGTCGATCTCATGCTGGACTTTTCCTTCTATCGAATGTTCTCGAGAGGCGAAACGCTGCAGTGGCGGGCGCGCCACATTAAAATCGAAGGATGTGTCGGGAGCGGACGGCTGGCCTGAAAAGAATCGCGGAACAACATCGTCGTCAATACGAAAGAGCACCTTGTTTACGGAAGTCAGCAAGGCGTAGTTCGTACTTGCTCCTACGTCGTACTCATCGGGCGCTAAAGTGGTGCCCAGCAAAAACGATATGATATCGTGGACAGAGTCATCAAGCTCTTCGATAATTCTAGACTGCAAGTGCCGCTTATCGAAAAGCGTTCGATAACTCGAGGCAATTCCGCTCTCAGCGTGATACCTCCTAAGAAGACGCGCAGTGATTTCTCGAGAGGCGGAATCAGTGGAGGCATCTACTACAATTATGTTTGGCGAGTGTCCGTATGTTCTAAAATTGTCGCAAAAGCCATGAATGCATCGGCTAACATATTCCGGACGATCCTTAGTTACAACTACGACATCGACATCTTGCGACGGCCGCGTCACCCCCAGATGCCTATCGTCGCTGTCGGAAACTCCTGCGAGCGTGAAGAGGCCGACCTCAATAAAGTGTTCTAGTAGCTGACATATTGCTGATTTATTGCCGCCAAATCCGCACCGGGCCAGATGATCCAAATGAGCGGCAATCGTACGAGGGAAACGACAGCGTAATAGGATATCCACTATCTGTCTGGCTAGCCGTCGAGTCTCCAGCGTAGAATGTAAGAGAACGAACGAGCTGTCGCTGTCGACTTGCAGCACTTCAAATGCCTGTGCGCAGTAGAGTGCTTCTGCTCCCGTCTCACCGCATTCCAAAGTGCGATGCATGACTATCTATCCCAGCCAATCCTGGGAAGACCGTCACCTGGAAGTCCTACGTACTTGATGGCCACCTCTGAATGCACACCGGGAGCTCCACTGGACTTTGTGAGGTGGCCGCCGATATAACTAAAGAGTGTTGAGTAGGTGGTCACATTAGAAGGAAGCTCATGAATGGCAACAAGCGAATAGCTCCCAGGCGGGATCGAGTCGAGTACAAAGAATTGGTCAGCTGCTATCACAGATTCCAAGATACAGGTACGGCAGAGGCTCCCATCCTCGTGATGTTTGAAGGCTAAAAGGGTGAGGGGACGATAATCGGTGATGTCCGCGCGATTGGCGATTTTACCAACTATTTTTGTCGACCCACTCTTCAATGTGATAGTGAGACCATCTCTCCGCGAGGCCGCTCCAATGGTAACGTCCTTATCACTGTTCTCAAAGTCGTCACTAGTCACGGCCTCTACAAAGAGGTCCCGCGGCAGACGAAGCACTTCGACGCGGTAACGTCCATCAGGTACGGAAGGGAAAGATGCTGTGCAGTTCGGCAAAAGTTTCCTTTCCGTGACCTCTCCTAGTTTCAATCGCCGATCGAGTGGTGATAAAGTAACTAGAACGCGGCCAGAGTCACAAGCTGACCCATCGACTGCCCCAGTGGCCTGTGAGATCAGGCGGATGTGCAATGGCGGTGCGACAGACAGAGGGAGCGTTACAGATGTGGATTTGATTTTTGGAAGACTAGCTGTCACGGTCCCAGTGACCAACCCTTTATCGCCATCAAACCCAGAAGCGTCTACAGTATAATCACCTGGCGATAGGCCACAGAAGCGAATCTCCTCGACTGAGCTTTCAATCTGCCTAGAGCCGAGTGTGACCGTTGCCTGCTCAAACCGGCGAGCTACACTCACACGCCAAGTACCCTTGGTCCCGATTCTGATCGAGGAGGCTGCATCGAGTTTCAGGACGTGGCATGGTGTCTCGTTGGGACGGTGAACGATCGTAAGGTCCTTCGCAGCGTCGTCCTTAACCGCGATAACAACAGCGGCTTCGATGGGACCACTAGGATAGTAACTATGGTCCATACTCCAACTCGGGTGGGTTGTAAGTGCTTTTGGACTAGTGCTTCGAACTAGATAGTCCCCTGCAACTAGACCTCCAATGCGAAACCGTCCATCTGAATCAGAGGTACTGAGTCCAACCGATACCCAATTGTCTGGCCCGTCATTTATCACTTTCCGCAGCGCTTCTACTTGGTGACCAGAAGCAGCATCACCATTGTCCGAGACGACGTTACCGGACAGTTCTAATAATGGTAGTAGCTGTAACTTAAGATCAAGAGTTGTATTAACGCTCGGCAGCACTATATTGAGCGTGTGATCGCCGATACCATCAACTGAACTATACCCAGGCGCTGATGCACTTACAGAGTATGCACCCGCATCAACCGCACAGTTTTCAAAGCGACCATCTTGTCCGCTTACCAAAGCGTATGATCGCGCACCTTTCAGCTCTCGGAGGCGAATGGTAGCATTGGGTATTGGTTTGTGCGAGAAGTAGTCCGTGACGATTCCCTTGAGAATGTCGCGCTGTGTGATAGTGTCCTTGCATTGTGCGCTCAGCAGAGTGATGTTCATCATGTACCAGAGCAATAGCCCATATATCAAAGCCACCACGTTGTGCCTCATCTGTCCCTATTTGACCTCCGAGTATGAGCAACTCGACTCGATTGCACTTGACTCGAGTATTTCTGACTTCAGTCCTGTGCCATTGAGGAGTTGCTGGCCCATATCACATAGGCCCCAGTTCGAATATGTACAGTCAAGCACTACGCTTCGTCCCTCTGGCACTTCGATGGGAGCACGAACCTCGAGCTCATACAAGGGAATGTTGAGTGTTTGCGGGTGGTGGGTTAACGCGTACAAGTCGCGTTCTCGGACGTCGATGATTACGGCGTCGGAAAGTGAGGGACGCGTATGTCCCCAAGCCTCAATTAAACTAGCGTGGTCGCGCCAATACATCTCCCCTGTGATGTCGGGCGTAACGCCCGCAAGAAGGGCGTCTAAAAGGGGCTGTTGTGTCCTTGCTCTCAATGTTCCAACGAATGTCTTCCTGATAACTCCGGTGTGGTCCAGCAAAATGATAGCTGGCGTAGCGGGAGGTATTACATTGAAGTGCGATAGCCGATATGAGTGGGTCAATGCCATTTCCATTTGGCGATAAACGCTAGTAGGGGAAAAACTGAGGCTGGACACTATGGACGAAAAAGTAGATACGTCCACTCTATAGAAAGGAACTCCTTTCTCCTGAAGAGATTTGGCGAGCGCTTCATGGCGTGCGACATTGTCGATCGAGTAGCGGCAGCTTGTTGAGGTAAACAGTACGGCCGTTAGCACCCTTGCCCGAAGTGGCACACCGTCGAAGGTCACAACTCTTCCAATTTCCGCCGGGCGACTGTTTGGGCTTCCAACATCACTTGGAAATCGCCTGGCAAGGAACGCTTTGCCGACTGAAAGGAAAAGTGATAGAAGGAGCGCGGCGCAGCATATTAGCCCAACCTCACGCATGAAGGGAGTTAGCCTCGTCACGAGAAAGAATTTAGAAATCATTCCTGAGATACTCCGCTTAGTGGCCATAAAGCTGTCGTAGTGCTGCGAGCTCGGCCGGTTGCCTGCTCACACTCGTATCGATCACCGTAGTCTGTCCCCGCCGGGCGACGAAGTAGAAAACCCAACGGACAACCATGCCGCGTGGTTTCCAGCTATGAGGGACTGTTCTCGGTTCGATGCGAGAGAGCTTTTCAGTTAGCATTGAGGCTATATATTCATGGGGAGCCTGAAGAACCGTGATTCGCGAAACTGTGCCCTCCGCATCAAAGCAGAGGTCCACCGCCGCGACACCGCTTAGCTGCAAACCCTTCAGCTCAGCCGGGTATTCGAGTTCTGAGAAATTGAGCAGTCCAATTCGCCGAAGCTGTTGTGAATGGATTCTTTTTGGGGGCCTGATCTGGCCAATTATCGGCACCTCCCCGCAACTAGGGGTTGGCGCCGAAAATGTCGGAACGCATACTGCTATCGCTAGCGCAATGTGTCTCAATTGGAGAGGTGCGTAACGTTTGCTCATGTATAAAAGACTTCGAAAGCAGTGTCGAAAGACGTTCTCTCGGTGCAATTATTGCCCAGGAGTAAGGAGAACCGAGAGGTCGTTGGACGATCACCCAGCTCTCCTCGAATCCTATTGTGTTTCCCTATGCACTCCTGCAGATTCCGGACACGGCACATTGTCCTGCGGCGTGCTTTGTGCAGTTGACGTAGCCACTTGCGTAGCCGTCGTCACACGGATCGTCTTCGGTGCCGGCGCATTTCCAGCAGGCTTCGGTGGTTCCGGATTCCATCGCGGTCATGAGAACTCCGGTTAAGAGGGCAGCGCTCAGCGCCCTCAATACGAGCGGTTTATCCATAAATTGCACCTCGATTCATGCACATATGCCTCGTGCACGGCAGGATAATAGCATCGAAAATAAGGTGTGTCAAACCTAAATCCGGTTCTGGTGCAAATTGTGATGCAACGCAAATTCGACCGCTGCCGTTGCATCGATCCTATTCCGATATCGATTACGCCGCCAGCGCGGCTCGCCAGATCTCAGGCAGCGTTGCGCGGCGCCCGCCCAGCTTGCCTAACTTGAACTGCCCCTTCTTAATCTTTCCCGCCAGTTCGATACCACTGATCGCAATGTCCGCCGTCTGAAAGCTCTTCAGCCCCAGCATCGGCCGCAACCGCTGTTTGATTCTCCGGTGATCTTGCTCGATCAAGTTGTTTAAGTACTTGCTGCTGCGCACTACCATCCGCTTCGGCAACTCGCCATCGCGCTTCAAATCGGCCATCGCGCGATGGGACGCAGCGTACGCATCCAGTGTCACTTTCGCGGGGACGCGCTGCTCCTTCTTCGCTTTGCGAAGAAATGCTTTGGCTGCGTTGATATCTCGTTGCCGACTCAGCACGAAGTCCACTGTCTTGCCCGCTTTGTCGACCGCCCGGTACAAGTAAACCCATTCACCACGCACCTTGACGTAGGTCTCATCCATCCGCCAGGAACCACCCACCGGGCGAGCGTACCGTTTCCACCGCTTCTCGAGTTCCTGCGTGTAATGCTGCACCCATCGCAAAATCGTCGTGTGCGCCAGATCTATGCCCCGCTCGCTCATCATGCTGACCAAATCTCGGTAGCCCAGCTTAAAGCTCAAGTACCACCGAACGCACAACACCACAATCTCCGCATCGAAATGGCGACCGGCGAACAGCTCTTCAACTGGATCGAAACGGGACATTCCCTCATCTTCGCCTACACCGCTGATTTTGCACCAGAGCCCTCTACGCCGACATCTCTCCACGCAAGTTTCCGAAGCCGCTGCATGGAATTATGGAATTAAAGTTGCATGGAATTAAAGTTCATTGACAGCACATTTAACCAGCAGTATAATCCTCAGCGAGGAGAATAGAGATCGGTTTTCACGAAATTTTATAGCAAGGTGCCTAAGGGTTACTCGGAACTCATGGCGTCGGCGGATGCAGAGCATCGACAGGCAAGGCGGTCGAGAGTCATAGAACCAGAACGGAGTCCGAAGTCAGCTCCGCCAGCAAGTGCTATTCCTTTTTACTAACCTGCTGGAGGCAGAAATGAATGGTGCAAAATTTGCGTTGCTGCTATCGTTGCTGATGCTGCTCTTTACCGATTCAACGCCCGGTCAGACGTGTGCCCAATGTGATGATTTTCAGAGCTGCAGTTCCCCAGCGTATGGAGGGAAGGTGATCCGCTACAAATGCGGCGTACCATTACCCAATGACTGGACCTACTATCCGTGCTGTTCCACCGATTGCAAGATCGACGTAAGTGGGTCGTGCGGGGGTAGCGCGTGCAAATTGTTTTCGTGCAGCTACTATGAAGTGTGCATGGGATTTTACGTGAGCGATTCATTTACCTGTTCCGCCTGCCAGGGCTCTTGTTAGGCGGCTTGTGCCGCCGAAGGCAGCCTATTGCCACGAGAAACGTTGGATCCGAATTCGCCAGGTTGCGAAACCGGGTTCTCGACCAATTTGACAACAAGTCACATGAACGTCTGGAGGACGAGAATGAACCGCATAGTCTTAACCGTAGTATTCGCTTCGGTTGCTGTCCTTACCCTTGCTATTGCTCAGAGTCAGAAATCAGCGCCGCCGCTGGTCGCATTTTTCGAACGAGTCGAATCAACGCAATTAGGAGCCACGGGTTCGCTCAACGTGAAGAATACGAGCGGCAAGGACATAGTGGCATTTGCACTTCGAATTACCTTTGATAGCGTCGATTCGAAGGATCAGTGCGCGATGGAGAAGCTGATGATTCTAGACTTGTATCCAGGTGGGCGGGAGCGTTTGCTCACTGGAGATGCATTCTCGATGTCGTCGAATTTGCCCGTCAAACAGGGGAAACTTCCGGGCTCTCCAAAGATCGATGTCGACTATGTCCAGTATACGGACGGCACCGTCTGGGGACCGGATTCGCTTCACCTCTCCCGAAAGATTGAAGGTATTCGAGAGGGAAAGAATCTCGAGAAAGGGCGGCTCCGTCGCTTGTATCAGAAGGAAGGCGTGTCCGCCGTTACTAAGGAGTTGCAGCCTGAATCCATCTCCTCTCGGCCTCAGTCTTTCGAAAAGTAATCTGAAAGAATGAGCGTATGTATCCGCCCAGTTCAAGCGACTGATTCTTAGAGTTGTTCTGCGCAAGGTGAGTCCCATGGTCATACGGATTCCCGCCGTGCCCGACTCGCTCCTTCTCCACGAATTCGATGCGGTCCAGGGGTTCGAGGAGTATCGGAACAGGAAGCGGCGTTAAGCCGTTCACTTTCCTGAACGGCCAGGCAGGACAAGTTGGCAAAAAAGGGCCGCTAAGGAATCTCCGGGCACCATTAGGTGGGTTGATGGAGAGCGACCCCGTATGCTTGCGGTTATGTCCTGATTGCAAAAGGCCGAGATCCGTTGACCTCGGCTCTTGCCCGATCAAAACATTGGTTTCCGACGAAGGGAGCTGTTCGGCAGCCCGAAACCGACGTTGATTTCACAGGCCATTCCGCGTCAGACCCCCGACTTCCTGGCGCTCTCCTAAAATAGGCGGTGTAAGCCGGAACCCCAGAAAAGTCCGTCACTCCGTATAGCGGCTCGCATTGCCTTGAATCGCGGTGTGCGGCATTCGCCGGATCAAACGCAAACCCGGCATTTAACAGAGCACTAGTGACGGTGTCGCGCAATGTACGCAGTTCGGCGCGTGAGCGCGGTGCATCCGATACGATCTTCAAATCGATGTCTTCCAACATGCGCCGGGTAAGACGGTGGGCCCGACTCAGAGCCGTACCGCCGCCGAATACCAGGCGAAACGGCTTCACGTCAGTGGTGATGATCGCCGCCAGTGCCCCGACGACATGCCAGTCCTTCTCCACGAGGACGGGACTTGGCAGATCGAAATCTCTTTGCACTTCGAGCAGATCCTGGATAGATGGCTTATCGAGCAATCACCAGCTCCTGCTTGCCGTCGCGGCGACGGCGTGAAAATCTCCCCTTTACGCGAACAACCGGATTGAGCGAGATCTGGGTAGAACGTCCTTCGTCGTAGTCGCCTTCGGCTTCGGAAGGCTCCCATGACACGCCAAGCTTAGTAAGGGCTTGCCGCGCCGCGCCTATAAATCCGTTCCGGCTGTAAAGGATTGGGTCCCCCGAAAGACGCGAGACTACGGCGCGGCCATAGACTCCATAGCCGAGGCGCACGAGGTGCTTTTCCCGCACAAGAAGGCGCAGGATGCGCAGCACCTGATCCTCACCACCGAGATCCCGAAACTCCCGCGGCAAGAATACGTCTTCGCCACGTTTCCGGGCGATGCGACCCTCAATCCTCTCGCGCAATGTTTTCTTTCGACGCATGGAATCACCTACAAAACCCAACATCGATCAAGCATAACGTCCTGTCTTTCAAGTGCTTGATACAGCGCGCACACCCGAGCGAAAGCGTTGAACAATGAACGGGGCGGACGCCCTCAACTGCTGCAACATTCCGCGCTCCCTGTCGTCAAAACACCAAACGCGCCGTCATATTTATCGACAGATGCGCCCTCTCCCCCAGGAGCCGTCACCCACTGCCCAGAGCCCTTTCGCCTGGGTGCTGCGCCGTCTTCGCCTGCACACCCGTCACTACCTCACCGGCGCCCTTGCCGCCGCGGGCACCAGCGCCGCCGCCATGGCCGACCCCTTCATCCTCCAATGGCTCACCGACCACGCCATCGCCTATCGCAGCGCCCCGCTACTATTCGCCGGAGCCGCCGGCCTGTTTGCCGCCTCCGCCCTGCGCCAAGGGCTCAACGCCGTCTCCACGCTCGCCAACTTTCGCGCCGCCAATGGCTTCTCGCTCCGTCTCCGCCGGGACGCCATTCGCCACGCCGGGCGCCTTGGCGCTGATTATCATTCCCGGGTCACCCCAGGCCACAACCAGTTTCTCGTTGAACGCGACGTGGAACTGCTCACAGAGTCGCTTCATCGCGGCATCTCCCAGGTCATCGCGCTCTTCACCAGCGTTGCCTTTGCCGCGCTGGCCGTTTACCACTTCGAATCCCGCCTTCTCATCGCCGCCATTCCCCTCAACTTAGCGCTGCTCGCGCTCAAACACCGTTTCGGACCCGCACTGAATGACGCTGCCGCCGCTACCCAATCCACTGCCGCATCCGCTAGCGCCACCCTCCAGGATCACCTCAACGCCATCACCCAACTCCAACTCCTCCCCGGTCTTTTCTGGCGGGAACGCGCGGTGCTCGCGACATCTGTCGCATACACGCGCACCGCCGCGCACAAGCAGAAGACTGAACTCTTCTTCGGTGCCGGCGCGGGCCTGGTCACTGCCACTGGTCTCTGTTCCCTGATCGTCATCGCCGGACCGCGCCTAGTTTCCGGGGATATGACCGCCGGTGCATTCCTCGCCACTTATCTCTGCATGGGCCAATTATTCGCTCCCGCCCTTCTGTGGTCGGACCTTGTTAATCGCCTCACCCAAACCCGCACCATCCTGGCTCGCGTGCATGCCTTTCTTGCCGAACCGGTCAACCCTTCCGACCCGCCCAATCCGCAACCCCTCACACCGCCCATCGCCATCGCCGTAACGGATGTATCCTTCGCCTTCCAGCCCGAGGCCCCCATCCTCCAGATCGATTCGCTAATCCTGAATCCCGGCGAAATACTGGCCGTCATCGGTCCCTCCGGCAGCGGCAAGACTACGCTCGGCCGTCTCCTGCTCCGCCAATTCGATCCTCAACAGGGCGCCATTCGCTATAACGGTGTTCGTCTGCCGGAATTACATCTCGGCTCTCTACGGGGAGCCATCGCTTTCTGCCCGCAAGCGCCATTGTTCTTCAGCGGAACACTGCGCGACAATCTCCGCGCCGCCCGCCCTGGAGCTACTTCCAACGAAATCTGGGATGCGCTTCGCCTCGCCGCGCTCCATCCTGTAGTTGCCGCCCTCGAACTCGGTCTTGACGAACCAATCGGCCCCTCTGCTGGCCGGCTTTCCGCGGGCGAACGGCAGCGCCTGGCGCTCGCCCGTGCTCTGCTGCAAGACGCCGCCATTTTGATTCTGGATGAAGCGACGTCCGCCCTCGATCCCGCCACCGAAATGCAGGTGATGGACAACCTCCGCGAGAACCTGGGGAATCGAGCCTGTCTTTTCATCACCCATCGCACTGCGCCGCTTGAGTACGCCGACCGCGTCATCGCCATTCGTGACGGCTCCATTGAGCCGCTGTCCAGCACCGAACGACAGGCAGGAAATCGCCACCTCCCTGCGCCGGCGAGCTAACTTCCTCTTGCGCCTGGTGTCATCAAAACCGGATATTTTGAGTCTTACGTTGCAGACCACTGCCATCTGAGATGGCAAGACCGCGGCCGGGCTCTCCCGGGATGACACGGGACCGGCAAGCGAATTTACAAACCTACGAAAGACATGAGGTCCGATATGAGAATCACCAACCTTTACTCCGCGTCCGGCCAGCCGTCTCTAAACGATGTCGCCCTGGAAACCTTCTCCTCCGCCAGCAGCAACCGGACGGTCCCTGGCACTTCTGAACAGGACGCGATGCTCTTCCTCACCCGAAATCTGGCTCACTGGTCCGGGAACGGAAGGCAGTGTTGACCCATGTATCATTCACCTGCATTGATAGAACTGGGTAAACCTCCGGCTGGCTCCACCGGCCGTGCCGATTGGCGTCTCAAACGAATACTGGAACTGACGGCCGGGACGAGTGATTCGCGACTCACCCTGAACGAGCTTTCTCGGCAGCTCGGCATTTCTCCGGGCCAGCTTAGCCGCCTGTTTGTTCGCCTTACCGGGCAACGATTCCGCGCCTTCGTCATGGCGCACCGGTTGCTTCAAGCTTCCAGGCTGCTGCTTGATACCGGGAAGCAGATCAAACAGATAGCCGCCGAACTCGGCTACGGCCACAGTCGCGATTTCTGTCATCGTTTCAAGGCGGTCTTTGGCATGACGCCGAGGGAGTTCCGCGAACGGGCCAGGGCCGAGCGGGCATTGCATCAGGACGGCGGGACGCCCGCTGTGACTGAGATTGAAGTAGAGAGGACCAATTCATGATCATCCGTTTATCGTCCACGGTTGCGCTGCTTCTGGCACTACAACTCCTGGTTCCGACTGCGGCCGCGCCAGCCGCCACGAGTTTGATGGTCAAAGCTCCTTCGGTCAAGCTGGAGACCGTGGCATCGTCGATGCCGGTTTGGTTTGAACCCAATCGCGGTCAGGTGAGCGGGCGAACGGAGTGGACCGCGCGGGCGGCGGGGGCGTGGCTGTTTCTGACGTCGAACGAGGTGGTGTACGCGCTGCCACCGGACACGTCTGGGTTCGACCCGACCAAGACCCGAGGTGTACCCAACTTCAAGACGACGAACGTGCACATGCGAATGGTGGGCGGGTGCCGAGTGAAGGGCGCAGGCGAAGGGGCGTTGGGGAGCTATTCGAATTACTTCGTCGGCAAGCACGAGGACGATTGGTTCACCGGCGTGCCGCACTTTGAGCGGGTGCGGTATGCGGAAGTGTATCCGGGGATTGACATGGTCTATTACGCGACTGGGAAGAGCGTGGAATATGACTTTATCCTCGAGCCAGGAGCAGATCCTTCGACGATCGAGCTAGCGTTTGATGGGGTGGCGGGGGTGAATGTGGATGACGCGGGCGACATCATCGTTTCCGCCGGCGAGAAGTCGTTTCGCCAACATAGGCCGCGGGTGTATCAGGGGCCTGTTGAGATCGAAGCGTCATATAGATTAACGGAGCGGGGGACGGTGAAGGTCGATGTTGGTGAGTTTGATCCCTTGGTTTCGCTCCGGGTTGATCCGGTGCTGGACTTTGCGACGTATCTGGGTGGGCCGGGGGAGGATGGGCTCTGGAACATCGCCGTGGCGTCGGACGGCAACCCGATTCTTCTTGGTAGCACGCAGTCTCCTGCTTCACCATCACTCGATCCGTTCCAACAACCTTCGATTGTTTCGCTCGCGCCAATTGTCATGAAAATGTCTGCGGACGGCCAACGGATACACTTCTACAGTATTTTGGGCCGAGGAGGTTGGGATTCAGGCGTTGCGCTCGCCCTCGATCGCGAAGATCGGATTGTAGTCGGTGGCACAACGCGTTCAGCAAACTTTCCTTTGCGCAACGCCTTCCAAACGGAGTTCAAGGCCATTTGGGATAACGGGTTTGTCGCACGCCTTAGCAAGGACGGGAGAACACTTGTCCACTCGAGCTACCTAGGTGGCTCAAATAGCGAGAGTATCTCCAGCGCCACAACGGACGATTCGGGCAACGCCTATGTTGTGGGCGGTTCCCTGAGCCACGACTATCCTATCATTCAGGCAATTCAGCCGAAATCTGGTGGGGGGAACGATGGAGTCATTTCGAAAGTGGGTCTGGATGGCCGCTTGCTGATGTCGACGTTCATGGGCGGCCCTGGTCTTGATGTACTCCGCAAAGTACTCTGGCGAGAGGACGGAGTCCTTTACACAGGAGGAATTTCGATCTACGATGGCTTTCCCCTAAAGGATCCGATCTTCAGCAAACCGACTTCCCGGCAGGGATTCCCGAACGCCGTGTTCGTTGCGATTGACACCGTAGCGAACACGATCCGGCTCTCTACATACCTGGCCGACGGAGCGTCGGCAGAGATGAATGGTATTGATGTTGACACCAGCGGGAGCATCTATCTCGTCGGCTACGCAGTTGACCGCCAATTTCCACTAAAAAATCCATTATTTTCGGAACTCGTCCAGGGTTCAGGCAATGGTTTTTTGGTTCAGCTTCAGCCTGATGGGACAGGGATTCTGTTCTCAACGCTCCTTCCCGGTTTTATACCCTCGAGCGTGAGCGTCGATTCTCGCGGGTTTATCAATCTCGGCGGAACCAGTTACGCCGGATTCGCTGCCAAGGACTCGCTTTACGAGTTTAAGGGCGGGGGCATCAAGAACAGCGATCACGCCGTAATGAAACTCGGACCTAATGGAAGGTCTTTAGTCTACGCCACACCTATCGGAGGGACGGGGAATGAGATTGGCGTTGGCGTCGCGACCGGTCGTGATGACACTTTATTTTTTGCTGGGCAAACCGGTTCCATCAACTACCCCACTCGCTCGGCTTACCAGCCGAATTCCGGCGGCTCAACCGACGGAGTCTTTGGACGTATAACGGACAACTCAGTTACCCAACTTCCTATGTTCCAGGTGACTCCGCCGAGCTTAACGCTACGCTATGTAGTGGGCGATCCTCTGCCTGCGCCGCTCCGCCTTTCCGTCTCTGGATTGACTCAGTCGGTTGCCATTCAATCGGCCGTCAATTGGCTGCGCGTCTCTCCAGCTAGCCTGAATGCCAGTGGCAGCGTACAGATCTCGCCAGACCTCGGCAGTTTGGCCCCAGGCATTCATCGGGGAACTGTGCGCATCGAGACAGTCGCCGTGGACATATCCGTGACGGTGCTGGCGGCCCCACCGCTTCTAACAAATGTCGAACCGGCAATAGTGGCTGCGGGCTCAGGCGACACGGAGATCACGTTGCGCGGGAGTGGTTTTACAGCGCAAACAGTACTCTATGTGGAAGGCACGTTGTGGCTTGTGTCCCCGGTTCGCTTCGTGAACGGATCTACGATCCTTTTCACGATGCCGAAGACTCATCTCTCGGGCGAGTACAACTTTGCCCTGACTGTTCAGAACCCGAACTCGGCGGTGTCGAAGGCGATCTCGCTGCCAGTGGGTCGGCCCGCGCCCGCCATCGTTTCCGGAGGAATCGTGAGCGCGGCGAGCTTCGCTGGGCAGGTTATCTCGCCTGGAGAGATCGTGACGATTTTCGGTGAGAACTTCGAGCCGGGAATGAAGGTGGTCTTCGACGGCATCCCCGCCGAGCCGTTTTATTTGTCGGCGAAGCAATTGAGCGTGACGGTTCCGTATGGGATTGTCGGGTTGCGGGAACTATCAGTAGTCGTACAGCAGTCCCCGGATCGAAAGTCCGTGCCGGAGCGGATTGTAGTTTGGCCATCGCGGCCGGGGCTGTTTACGGCCAATTCGAACGGCAAGGGGCAGGGGGCGATTTTGAATCAGGATGGGTCGGTCAATTCGGTGACGAATCCGGCGGCTCGCGGGACGGTCGTGGTTCTGTATGGGACTGGCGGGGGTACTCTGGCGGGGAACCTATTGGAGCTCCCTCTCAAGGTATTTATCGATGGGATTGATTGTGAGGTGCTTTATGCGGGCGTGGCGCCGGGCTTGATTCCGGGGGTTGTTCAGGTGAATGTGCGGGTGCCGGAGTTGGCGGTGAATGGCGAAGTGGTCTTGCGGGTCGGGGAGCGGGAGAGTCAGGAAGGTGTGACGGTCTCCCTGCGATAAGAGTCAAACTTCCCGTTCTCATCAATCCGCAACCCGAGCGAGCCGACGAGAAAGTCGAACTGGTTCGTCAAGGAGTCGATCCGATCCGCAAGGGGCATAAGCCCAGAGTGTCCCTTGTTGGGCCGGTAATCCAAGAGCACCGGCCGCCCGCCTGGATTGGCATCTTGCATGCGAGCCACCATCTTCCTGACGTGCATCGGATCACAACGGGTATCGGAGTCGCCTGAGACAAACAGGACCGGCGGATAGTCGACTCCTTCGCAGATGTTGTGATACGGCGAGTAGCTGCGAAGAACGGCCGCTTCCTCCGGGTTCTCCGGTGATCCGAATTCGGGAAGGCCGATCTCGCCGCCGGCGAACAGATGATAACGGAGCATGTCGAGCAAGGGACCTGAACAGATGACTGCTCCGAAAAGTTCCGGTCGCATGGTCATGGCGACGGCAACGACAAGCCCCGCATTTGAGCCACCCGCGATTGCGAGTTTGTCCGGCGTTGTGTAGCCCTGTTCCACCAACCACTCGGCCGCCGCGATGAAATCGGCAAAAGTGTTCGGCTTTTGCTGGAGCCGGCCTGCGCGATGCCAGTCCGCTCCCAGTTCGCCGCCGCCCCGAACGCCCGCGTGCACATAGACGCCGCCCAGTGAGAGCCAAAGCGCACTTCGGTTGGTATAGCGCATGGTGTCAACTACCCCGAATCCGCCATAGGCCGTTAGCATGGTTGGTAGGGGAACGCCCGAAGGAAGATCTTTGCCCCTAGTAATCCGAATCGGTACGCGGGTGCCGTCCTGGGACTCATACCATGTCGTGATAGTCTCGACGACCGGCAGCTTCAGTCGCGAGTACGGCTGAAAGTGGACCTTTGCCTGACCTGTACGAGTGTCGAGGCTATGGATGGTTGGGCGTCGGCCAATCCCGCTCTCTTCAACGTACGCGTGTGCCCCGCCCGATTCGACCTGGATTGCCTCGATTGTGCCGTCCGTAGGCAAGCCCTTTAGGTCCAGTTCTTTCCCTTCGAGCGAAAAGGCACTCAATTGCGACGTCCATGGCGTAATGGCGGTCCGCAACAGTAGCACCATTCCGGCTAAGTGCATCGAAGTGATGGGATTCGGGCCTTCCGGAATGAGCACGTCCGAGGTACATTCCGTAGATGCCGAGAGTTTCAGACGAAGTACGCGCATGTTCGGCGCCTGCTCGGATGTGAGGACGAACAGCTGATCTCCTACCGCGCAGTATGAAGTGCGGTGTGTCCAATCCTGCCAAAGTGGGCGAAGGGGGCCTCTCGTATCTCGATGAAAGACGTAATAGTTGAAGGCGCAGAGATGCTCTGGCGAGCGGATTGCGAGAATCAGCCACCGCGACTCGGCGAAGCGTATCAAGCACACATTCCTTGGATCACTCGTGGGAAGGTCGCATTGAACAACAACGGGACTCATGCACGAATCATCGATTGACTGGTAGAGAAGTCTTACCCGTTCACAGTCCTGGTCTACGTACCAATATCCGCGCAGGCTGGAATTCCATACAGTACGATGTGTTTCGAATGCTGGGAGCGCTTGTGCCAAAACCTCCCCAGAGTCAAGATCGACAATCTGGACATCCAACTCGTCGCGACCACCTGTTCGCCAGCCAATCACGGCACGTTGGCCATCGGTTGATATTGCCAGAGGATGTGGTGTTGTGTGCTGGCCACGCTTTTCGATCGGCGACGCCACGATAGTGAGCGGGCCGCTCAAGCCATCTCGGGAACAGCATTGAGGCAATCTCTCGTCCGCAGCGCGATAGCTAAAGACGCTCCGGACCGGAGAGGAGAAAGGGATATCCATCGCCGGGGCCGCAAGAACGGCCTTCGCCAGGCGCTCAATGATATTGCGATCATTAGACCAGTGCAGGACTGCGCGCAGCCTTTCACTTTGGGCGCCAAGCCACGCTTTTGTACGTCGGGTCTCGCCTTGCTCGAGGTTCTCGTGATTGTCTGCTGTCATGCTTTCCACCTGACTGACGTGGCGTAAGCCAGAACGCGCGAGGCCGCTCTTCTGGCTCACGTCTCGGTTTTTTATTCGTCGGCCTCCGCCGGGCATAGGCCGTTGTTCACTCCGCAACTCTGCCCGTCCGACGTTGGCGGATTCTTGTAAATCCCACCAAAGCTCAGGATCAAGTCGGACGTGCTCCCTTCGGGAGACAATCGTGGCTGCTCGTATTGCATTTCATTCACCTCCTTTCGTCCTAAATTTGCTCGTACTTGGGCTTAGTCGTCCGATTCGGACAAACTGCAGTTGAACTGCTCACTGCATTGCCCATCGCCGCCGGGACTCGCCTTTCCATTGTTGCCGTTCCGCTGGACGAGCAAACTTGCCGATCCGAGGACTTTCAGTTCAGGTTTCTGGTTCATGTCGCTCTCACCTCCTTCCATTCGAGATTGCGTGCGGCGCTCGCGCACGCGAACACTCCTGTAGATGACGCCGAGCGACGTAGCCAGAGCTCAATCTGCAGGGCGCCCAATATCAGCGTCACTGGGAAGCTGCCGCGTTTCGCGTCAACCAGTCCATTGACGAGTAGAGTGGGATCCACCACTCCCAAATCCGCGATCCGAGATTCGCGGAATGACTCATTGATCGAATTCCAGTTGGCGACAAACCGACGGTACATCGCCGCGTCCGGGCTGCGCTTCGAACGGCGCATAAGCAGTTTCGGTGGAAACAAGTCTTGCATCGCCCGACGGTGTAGCCAACGCGGGCTCCCCGCTTTTGCAAGTTGGTCGATGGGAATAGCAAGAAGAAAACTGACCAGCCGCTTGTCGGCAAGCGGGTATGAGTAGGTCATTGGCCCGATGCGTCGCCATGAGCAGGCAGCCGTTTTGTGAATCACGCTACCCAGTGCCATGCTTCGCGAATGTTGGCTGAAGCCAGCGAAGCCGAACGGATCCGTGTCCACGTGCAGACGTCGCTTATATTCTGTTCGCCGTGTAAAGCTCGGCGTGAGGAAACAGCCGATTTTTTGCATTTCTGGGTTGGAGTCTAGCCTGGCGGCGAGTTGATCTGGGATGTAACTCAACAGAACGTCCTTGCCAATGCTCCAGCCGGTTCTCTTTTGGGCAACAGCCCAGTGCAGTGTCTCAGAGACGATGCTGCCCTGCGCATTCCCCTGCAAGAGATCCCGCAGCTTGAGGACCGGCCCAACGGCGTTGCCGAGCAACTCGTCTCCGCCTTCCCCGCTGAGTTGCACACGGCCGCCGGATTCTTCCATCAGCCGGCGAACTGCCTGCTGACTTGCTGCGAAAATGTCGATACACAATGGCGAGGCGGGTTCATATCCGAGAGCAGGCGGCGTCAACGCTGGATAGTCGCTCTCGGAGATCCTGTGCGCCGGCAGCCCAAGCCACTCCTCCATCAACCCGATGTACTCCGACTCATCGGAAGCCGGGGTATCGTTGTAAACCGACGAGAGCGTCTCCAACTCGACAGACGGCCCGGACCCGCGAACAATATGCGCCGCCATGGCGGTTACGGACGAAGAGTCGAGGCCGCCGCTGAGATGGGAAAAGACCTTTCCAACACAGCGCAATCGACACGCCACCGCCTGGCGGAATAGAAAACGAAAATGTTCTTCATACTCGGCATCCGTGCGGTATTGAATGACGGTATGGGGATCGAGAAACGTGTGCCGCTGGTTCGTAAAGGACTCGACACCAAAGCGCACAAAGTGACCTGGCGCCACAGAGCGAATTTCGCGGTACGGCGTCTCCGCCGGCTCCGGGCCACGGGCGAGGAAACCGGCGATCCAGCCTTCGTCAATGGTTAGAGGCAGGCCGCGCTCGCGGGCGATGGCGACGACGGCTTCCAGTTCCGATGACCAGAGAACGAGGCGCGGTGTCATGTAGTAAAAGAGCGGGCCGCATCCGGAGTAGTCGCGGGCAAGCGACAGCTCACGAGTGTGCGGATTCCATGCCGCAATGGCCCATTCGCCAAGGAGGCGGGAGAAGGCATCGGCGCCCCAGCGAGCAAAGGCGGCGTGGGCGTAGGCAGCGTCAGAAAAGTTGGCTGGCGGTGTTTCGCGGAGCTGGAGCGCGAGGTCCTCCCGGTTATCGATGCGACCGTCCCAGGTGCTGACAAGGCCGCGGGCGTCAACCAATGGCTGGCGCTCTTCGAACGATTCCAGGGTGACGTGGTAGATGCGGTGCGCGAAACTGACGCACCCGGCGATGTGGGTAGCGCCGCCTTCCGGACCGAGGCGATCCAGGAATGGGAGACAGACATCGAGCTCGGCGGCGTGCGCCGGCGCGCCGTCCCGGTGAAAGATGCCGGCGTGGGCGCTCATGCGACCTGCTCCGCCACCGAGGCCGTTGGCGCCACTTTCTCCGCGAGCAGCATATCGACCATCTTCTTTACGCCGTCCACCATTTCCCAGAAATCGTTGCCTTGCGGGACGCAGAGCAGATAGCGGTGCTTGCCGGTGCGATCCATGAGCAAAAACTGCGGCAACGGGAAGCCGGACATGGAGACATTGAGAAAGTCGGCCACCTGGCGGCGCGGCGTCGCGCCAATCGGGATGAGAAACGGCGAATACTCGCGAACCGCTTCATCCCGCTCCAGATCGACGATGCAGGCCACCGACATAAACTGCGTGGGTCCGATCTCCAGCAACAACTGATCCACCAGTTCCAGCGACGGCCCGGTGAGGCAGGCGGCCTTGCTGATAAAGGCGATGACGACGACCTTCCCCAAATACTCCGAGATGGCAAAGGGCGTGCCTTCCCTGGGCGATATGATGAGGTCTTTTTGCATAGAGTGGCTCCTTACTTCCAACGGTCAATTTCCTGGTACAGTTCTCCAATTCGCCGCCGTTCATTGGCGGGGACGCCATTAACCACGACCCAGGCATGCGACTTGAAGGGAAATTGCTGAACACCAATGACCACCTCCGCGGCGACGCCGGCCCGCCGCAATAGCCGCGCCAACACCGTAGACCGCTGCAAACAGGCCGGCGAGTGCCAATACCAAACGCAGGCCAGATCCACCGCGCCCACCCATTCCGCCAACGTCCCCGTTGACACGGCCCGTACCTGTCCGGCCCAAGGCGCCAGGGCCTTGTAACCACGGAACTTGACGACACATTCAAAGAGCAGCAGTTCCCAGAACGCCCGAACGATATACAGGGTCCGCGTCTGTGGGATGGGTTGCTCGGCGATGCGAGCCAGAGCTTCATCGGCGGTCATCGAACGGCCTCCAGCGGCTTCATGGTTTCGATGAATGAAGTCGCCCGCTCGATCACCGGCTGCCCCTTTTCCCAACGCGACGGACACAGCGCGTCGGTTTGCAGCGCGTCGAGAACGCGGAGCAACTCCTTCGGATTTCGGCCGACAGAGAAATCGTTCACCGATGCATGGCGGATCACCTGGCCGGGATCGACAAGAAACGTTCCGCGCGCGGCGACGCCTTCGCGGGGGTCCAGGATTCCTAGGGCGGCGGTGAGTTCGCGCTTCACATCAGAGAGCAGCGGAACCGCGAGAAGATCCGGGCTGGCCCCGAACATGACCCATGCCAGATGGACGAATTCGGAATCGACACTACCGCCGAGGACCACACAATCGCGATCGGCGAAGTCCGGAGCCAGATCGCCGAAGGCCAATAGTTCGGTGGCGCAGATCGGCGTGAAGTCTTTCGGCCAGAAGAAGTACAGGACCCACTTGCCTGGATAGGAATCGTGGGCAACAGGCTGAAATGCGGTCTGCGGTTTGCGATTCACGCAAGCGGTGAGTCGAAAGTCCGGGAAACGTTCTCCAACGCTCAACATTGTGAATTCCTTTCCGATCGAGCCGCAACCGAAGCTGGGTGTTCCTCGCAACACGGAGCCGGCGACGACCAACAGACTGGCGGATTGAAATGGAAATACGGTGCCATGTCAAGCGAAAGTATGCGCCGGAAAATAATTGAATATCTACAGAAAAGAATGCGGAGAATACGGCAAAAGTCGGAGAATGCGGCCTGATGTGGTAGGGCAAAGACAGACATTGGGAACGGTACTTCTTTTTCCTGGCCGCCTGTCATTAAAGCCATATTGTTCGAGTCTCACGTTAGGCTACCGTTGTCGAGCGGTACGACGGTCACTAAGTTTTGCGGGCCGACGCAAGACCAGTGGGCGTACTTAGCGAACCCGCGCAATGGGCACACCGACGTGGATCGATTGGAAGGAGTGTTGTTACTTGGACCACGACCGGCCGTTGCGCTTTCTCCAAATTGGTGAAGTAAATGAGGTCCGAAATGCGATTCCGATTATCATCTTTTTCTTTCTCATCCGGCCAACCGTCAAACAACGGCGCCGCCCTGGAACCAGTCGAGTCAGCCCGCGCCGTGGTTAACGATGATGGCGCCATTCTCATCGACTCTGAACAAGGCATTATGTTTTCGCTGAATCCCACAGGCGGACTTATCTGGGCTGGGCTCAATGAAAAACTGACCAAGGCGGCCATCGCGCAACGCCTCTCTCAGGAATTCGGCGTCCCCGAAGAGCAAGCTGGGCAGGATGTCGAAGAATTTCTCGGTATCCTCGAAAAGAACAAGCTGGTGCGTCACGCATTGAATGGAAAGTAGCGGTCAGCCGTCAACACGCCGTACAGCACCATCTGTCGCCACAGATGCATGTGTCAGCCTGACCGGCTACCGCTACTGGCCAACGATTTCCGCAACTTCGCCCCCAGCAGCAATCTCGGCTGCCTCGGACGAATCAATCGTTCAGAGGAAAAAGATTCGATGCGCCGTCATCAAAAGCTCATAGTTCCCGTCATACAGAACAAAGAAATATGGCAACGTGAATGCACGGTTTCCGACGGCGCTAAAGGCCACGCGGACCTCTGGGCCAATCCCCCTCCCGATCCCATGACCCCTTCCCGCTCTCAGTTCGAGACCCTGTACAACGAACGCCGAACCGAAATCTACCGCTACATCCTGTCGCTTCGGCTGCCCGCCGCCAACGCACAGGAGTTGGCTCAGGAGGCATTTCTGCGGCTATTCCAAGCAATCGAATCAGGCACATCCATCGGCAATCCACGCGCCTGGCTCTTCCGGGTGGCACACAACCTGGCCGTCGATGAGCGGAACCGCCAAGCCATTGCTGTGGAACAGGCCGATTCCGCCTATCTCTCGGCCCTAGATCTCGACACCCCCGAGCTTTTCGTGATCGGGAAAGAACGAACCCGTCAACTGGCCGATGCCATTGCGGGCCTGTCAAAACAGCAGCGCGCGTGTCTCCACTTGCGCGCTGAGGGACTCCGTTACCGGGAAATCGCTGCCGTACTGGGGATCAGCACCCCCACCGTCGGCGAATTCCTCCAACGCGCCATGAAGCGCATGCGGACAGCCATATATGAGTAACAATTTTCGGGAACACCCGGACGAATCCACCGTGCTGCGTTTCCTGGATGGGGAATTGACCGAGCGCGAGGCCGCCGAACTGCGGGGCCACTTGGATGGCTGCTGGCAGTGCCGCCGGAATCTGGGGGAATGGCAGGGAACGATTGACGCTTTTCTACGCCTCCGCGAAACCGTGCAGTTCGCCGCCGATCCACCGCCGCCGAATCCATGGATGCCCTTTGACCAGCTCTACCCTCCTCCTGCGATCCCCCGGCAGGTCCGATGGTGGAATCTTTGGAAGTTCGGCTCTGTCGCTGCCGTAATCGTCGTGGCCGTTTTCGCAGCCGTTGTTGTCCTCCGCAAGCCGGCCCCGCCGCCACCGACACCGTTGGTGTCAACTCCACCACCAGCGTTCACGCCACCGCCAACCATAGGGGTAAAGTCAACCCCCGTCCCTACCCCCTCCGCGCAGCCCCAGATTGCCGCGGCGTCACCCCTGCATAGTCAGGTACTCGCCGCACAGGTCCTACACAAGCTCGGCGCCGATCTGGGTGAACCCGTTGCCATTGTGCCGTCGCTCACCCACGCCATCGTCCGCGCACGCGCCCTCGAGCCTCGCCGCCGTCAAACGATCCAGGACGCGCTGGCGAAGCTTCCCGGTGTTACGTTCGAAAGAAGCGAGCCGCAAACTGTGGGGAACCGTGCCCCGACCCCGGTGCCCACCGTGCCTCAGACGCCGCGTCCAAAGCTGTTCGAGGCCAATCTGCTCAAACAATTGGGCAGTCCTGCCGCCGTGGAATCGTTCGCCAATGCCATTCTTGACGATAGCGACACCATCGCCATCCGCGCCCACGCCATCCAAACGTTGGATACTCTCTTTCCCACAAAGACTCAGCTCTCCCCGCCGGACCGCGCCATCATCGATGGCATCGTCGCCGCCCACCGCGCCGTGCTGGGCCGTCACGTTCAATCCCTCCGCGCACGCCTACAGCCCATTCTGGAC
>JAEUQC010000100.1 GCA_016789905.1 Bryobacterales bacterium
GGGCGGAACGAAGTGTTTGAGGACGTCGGCGTAATCGCCATGCTTGATGGCATTGCGGCTGGACTTGGCTTTGCCGGCCTCGGTGCGGGGGCCACGGGACTTGGCGCCGTTTTCGCGGCTGATTTGGGCTTTTTCTTCGCGTGTCATATTGGCTCCTTGTAAACGCAAAAAGGCCCTCCGGGTATGGCGGAGGGCCTTTGGCGCGGGCGGGGTATTCCCTGCCCGATTTGACAATAGCATGGGCGGTGCAAGGGATTGGGGGGTGCGTGTTCGGAAGTTGTTGATTTCGGGGGAAAAAGAAATTTCAATTGTTTGTGACTGCCTTGCCTACCTCGGGCGAAATTCGCCTGACAAACGAAACGCCGCGCGCTGGGGCCGATTGGCGGCGGCCGGCATTCGTTTTCGTCGATTTTGGCGCCTTCGATTGCGGCACGGGGCAGCGCAAAGGCCGGAATAGGCACGCCGCGACAGGCCCCGGCCTCAGGACCTCGCATTTTCAGCGAGCAGGCGCTTACTGCGGCTTCTTTTCCGAACGCCGCATGCGCGACGATTGATCGACGGTCAGCGCCGGAACGCCAGACATGAGATGGGCAATTACTTTCGCTGCTCCGCGCACACGAAGTTGACTGGTGCTAACTGGTCTTTCAATCGTTGCGTTGACGCGCTCGACCATGGTCCGCTCCTTAAAGCGCTGCTGCTGCGCCAAGGGAAGTTCTGGAGCGGGGTCGCCTGGAAACACCTTCGGCAACTTCTTGGTGCCTCGCCGCGGGTGGGGCGCAGTGATTGGAATGTGATGAAGCTGTTGGCTGCACTCGTGAGTCGCCTCGGCGTCGGAAGCCGAGTCTATGAGTTTGTAGCGATGCGTGACACGATTGGATGCCAGTGTCATCAGTGGAATTGCCACTTGGGAGTCATGCGCGCTGGCGCTGGATAGAACAGCGCTGACTGGCAGTTGGCCGCCGGCAACAGATCTTTTGCGCGCCGGGTCTGCAACTGAATCTCGACGGTACTGAGGATCTGTTCGAGCCGGAGCCGGCGTGGTGCAAAAACAAGAGTTATTGGCCGCCTCGACCGAACCCCAAAGCGGAGGTAGTCCTAGGGACCTGAGGTACCGGGCTACTCTACACTGGCCGACTACACGTTCGCCATTTCTCTCTGTTGCCATTTGCGTGAAGCTCCCCGGTCGCCGACGATTGCACGGTTCCGCTTCTGCCAGCCCCACTAATCTCGCGGCGAGGCTTCGTACACTGAAGCCATGCCGCTCGTTCGCAAGGTCCTACTCGCAGTCCTGCTCATCACGGTGATGGCCGTTGGCTGCGTGCTCGTCAAGTTCCGAGCATTCATTGTCCCTGCATTCGCAACCCTGACGCACCGCGTTGGAGCTATCGACTTTTACGGAGTCGGTACTGCCAATCTTGAAAACATCCGCGGCAAGCTCCCGGTCAGAGTGGGCGACTGGTCCGCGAGACTCCATTCCGGCCACGGACGCAACGCCGACTTCGAACAGGCCACAGGACATACGCCCGTTTACGTGACCCCTGTCTGTTGCGATGAACGCGGCCGGGAGTGGGTCTTCGTCGGCCTTGGCGGCACCAAAGTTCGTCCCGCGCCCCGGCCCACGGGACCGGAGAAACTGTCCCAGCCCATGCTCGACCTCTATAACGAATTCTTCCGGGGACTAATGGCGGCGATAGGGCGAGGCAACACGGCGGAAGAGCACACCGCGGGCTATGCTTTGTCGAAGGACCCGGAGTTGCGCGCTATCCAAGTCCGGATGCGCGAGGCCGCCCTGCGAAAAGTACAAGAACTCTACGCGATCGCCGCTCACGCGACCGACGCGACATCCCGCGCCGCCGCCGTTCATCTTCTGGGTTATGCACAGCGCTCCCCGCGTCTGGTCGCGGCACTCGGAGCCGCCGCCCGCGATGCGGATGAAAGTGTGCGCAACAACGCCACGCGTGCCCTGGGAGTCCTCCTCGCAGCCTTTCCCGAGGACTCCAAGAGTTTCGACCTCGACTACTTCTTTGACCTCATGAACTCGATCAGTTGGAGCGATCGCAACAAAGCCTCGATGGTGCTTGAGCAAGTATCCCGCGCTCGCGACCGCTCCATTCTCGACCGGATGAAGGCGAAGTCGGGCGACGCGCTAGTGGAAATGGCTCGCTGGACATCCCCGCACCGCGGGAATGCCGTGCTGATTCTGGCGCGTATCGGCGGCATGGACGAGGTGACCCTGATGGATAAGACCCAACGCGGCCTGTTCGATGAAATCCTCGAGAGTGTAGTGTGGTGATTCGGATCTTCTTCGACGGAGCCGACAATGTCGACGCCCTCATGGGAATACAAGAGTCCACACGCAGGTCTCGCATGAATCTGGTCCAAACGACTCATTCGAATTGGGTTGCTGGACAGAGAACGAGTAACGGCGTTAGCAACCGTGTGCGGCGTGGAAACGAGTTGAGATGCTATCTCAGTGGTAGGCGTCGAACCCTCAAAGACCGTCCATCTGCAGAGACGGCGGCTCCCTCGGCCAGAAGTGTATCGCAGGTTCGGCAGATTGAGCCGATCAAGTCAGCCTGCTGTGCGGCGGCTAACCCTTCGATCCGGAGAAGAATGACCGACGGCCTGCCTTGTCCTGCGATGGCCAGATGAGTATGGAAGTCATGGTCCAGGGTCACACAAACGCGATTCTGGAGCCGCGCGGCTGTCAGAATCTCTGAATCTTCGGCGCGGTCCAGCCCGATCTCTATGACATGGATCGCGTCAACACCTCGTTGCCGCAAGATTTCTGCCGTGCCGGGCGCGAGTCCCTGGTCCAGCAGGAACGCGATCATGCGACGCGATCGATACCGAGACTCTCGTCGTCAACAGCGGCGGCCGCGAAGCGCAACGCCTGATTGAGGTCTTCGGACTCCAGGAACGGATACTCGGATAGCAGCGCGCCACGATCAGGGTAGGACGACAGCAGTTCCAGCACCCGCCGGACCGTGATGCGCATGCCGCGAATGCACGGCTTGCCGCCACATTTCCCGGGCTCAACGGTGATCCGGTCGAACGGCGCGATTGCCTCCATATGCTTCAGTCTAAACTACAATCTCCTCGCAACGCTGGAAAGCTCCTGCGTAACGGCGAAGGCGACCGGAGTTTAGCACCGTGGACGGCATCGTACCGATGGTAACCGCGCCGAATGGCCGAAGCCAGAACGTCCGCCAGCCGAGGTCTCGTTCGCGGTTCTCTGCGCGCGACGCATCGTTATCCGTTCGATACCATTCACAGCAAGTGATTGGCTTGATCGACGGTCAGCGCCGGAACGCCAGACATGAGATGGGCCATTACTTTCGCTGCTCCGCGCACACGAAGTTGACTGGTGCTAACTGGTCTTTCAATCGTTGCGTTGACGCGCTCGACCATGGTCCGCTCCTTAAAGCGCTGCTGCTGCGCCAAGGGAAGTTCTGGAGCGGGGTCGTCTGGAATCACCTTCGGTAACTTCTTGGTGCCTCGCCGCGGGTGGGGCGCAATGATTGGAATGTGATGAAGCTGTTGGCTGCACTCGTGAATCGCCTCGGCGTCGGAAGCTGAGTCTATGAGTTCGTAGAGATGCGTGACACGATTGGATGTCAGTGTCATCAGTGGAATTGCCACTTGGGAGTCATGCACGCTGGCGCTGGATGGAACAGCGCTGACTGGCAGTTGGCCGCCGGCAACAGATCTTTTGCGCGCCGGGTCTGCAACTGAATCTCGACGGTACTGAGGATCTGTTCGAGCCGGAGCCGGCGTGGTGCAAAAACAAGAGTTATTGGCCGCCTTGACCGAACCCCAAAGCGGAGGTAGTCCTAGGGACCTGATGTACTGGTCTACTCTACACTGGCGCGACGGATCGTTGCCAGACATCGGGCGGAACGGCGCCGGGCTGTAGCTCCTTAACGGGCGAAAACGGCGAGCAGATCGAAGGCTGAGTGCATCAGCATACCGGGCAAAAGACTCTTGCTCCATGCAGCGAAGGCCCCGAAGAGGATGCCTAAGAACGTGACCGTGACCATGATATTCCACGGCAATGCAGCGTGGGCGAACCCGTAAGCAAGCGATTGAAGCACCACTGCGACGCCGGTCCCGCCACCCAAACGCCGGACGCTCGTCTGCAGAAAACCGAGGTACACAAACTCTTCGCAAAATGCCGCCGAGAGGGACATCACCACCCACAATGCCTTCTCACTCGGTCCGCGCGGGAAGAGAACGAGCAAGCTCTGGATCTGGGGTTTGTCGGGTCGCAAGAACAGTCCAAGATATCCGCTGATAAGCCCCCAAGCGAGGAACATGCCGACGGCCATCAACGTGTAGATACCCAACCGACCGACGTCCAACGGAAGGGGATCGATGAGTCCTCAAATGGTCAAGCCTTGGTGCCGGAGACCGGCAGGAACGAATGCGAACAGCAACCATAGGCTGACCACGACTGGAATGTATATCCAAAAGCGGCCGACGTCCTCTAACTGCGCTGCGGATTTGTTCGCGATCAGCATGTGACCGGCGATACCCCAGAGTACAACTACAGCCAAAACTCCAAGAAGATGGGCGTCGGGTCGGCGGTCCATCTGAGCTTGGGCACCGCCACTGCGGCTTTTGTTCCATGATTTCGTTACCGCGTTGGTCCAAAACGATACATCAGGTCACACCGACCACATTGAATCTGGACTGGTAGGCGAGGTCATTTCGATGGGTCGCCGGACGGCGATGCCGGCTGCTGCCTCAGCGGATAAAGCGAATTTTGTACTCGGGTTGTACAGCCAAAACATCGAGCTCGTGATGATCTGCAGTGAGGACGGTTGCCTCCAGCCGTTCGGCCAACTCGATGGCGAAACAATCGGCCAATGAAACCCTGCGCAAACGAGCTTTCAGAGTTCCAGCCGCTTGCCAAACAGCAGGAGTGAGGCTCGCATCCTCGATCACGCCCAGCGTAGCTAAGTCCGATACTGCCTTCAACGCCTCCTGCCTGCTTGCAGCCCGTTCGAAGTCGTAGAAGACCTCGCAGAGATTGAGCGCGTGAGCGTGACACCGCGATTCAGAATCGAGAAGAATTTCAGCGACTGTGTCGGCGCCAAGCTCGCCCCGAAGGAACGCGATCATCGCGCTCGCATCGAGAACAAAGGTCACGGCCGCGTTTCCAGGGCGAGATCTTCCCTTTTTCGGCTCATGAAAGACTCACTCGAAGTGGGTACATGCCGGTACTTACCTTTGACCGATAGGACGAGTTCCCGGCGGCTGGCGGAGAACGGCGTGCGGGAGGTTTCAATGGCGGCCAACGCCTCCATCAGTTCGCTGCGCTGTTCCGCTGTCAAGCTGCGAACGGCTTCCACGATAGATTGAACTTGCTCTGACATGACGGCGCACTCGCCTCCATCATACCAGTCGGAGAGACTCCAAAACCCAATGCGGACAGCGTTTCGAGGCTTCGGATCGGATCGCACCTGAGTAACGGCGAAGGCGACCGGAGTTTGACACCGTGGACGGCATCGTACCGGTGGTAACCGCGCCGAATGGCCGAAGCCAGAACGTCCGCCAGCCGAGGTCTCGTTCGCGGTTCTCTGCGCGCGACGCATCGTCATCCGTTCGATACCATTCACAGGGTCAAAGACGAAAGAAATGATGGGGTGCTTGTCTTGGGAAGTATCCCCCGGCAAAGCCGGGGGCCTTACGGTTTGAGCCGCTCAAAGCGGCTAGGCGGGGACGCTAACGCGGCCCCGTGTTTATAGTTGAGCCACTCGCGAAGTCACATTCAAAGGTTCAGTTTCAATTGGTCCAGTCGTTCATCTTCGGCTTCTTGGCAGCGGATGTACGCTTGTCCGGCGACAATTAGAAAAGCACGGCCAGCGCGTTGACGCGGAACAAAGAGTTACTAACCGCCTTGACCAAACCCCAATGCGGCCGTAGTCCTGGGGACCCGAGGTACCGGTCATCTCTACACTGGCCGACTGATCGTTCTCTTCGTTCTGGAGTTCGCTATTGGAACGGCGAACAAGTTGTTCCCGGCCGCGGACGACCGCATCGTGCAATTTCCCAGCTAAAAGCTTCTTGTCAGGCAGCGCTGTCAGGTACTCGGCAACGCGAATTTCGCCCTGATTCAGTTGCAGAAGCTCAACCTGTTCCTGGTCTTTCGAACTGCACAGGATTAGCCCAACCGCGCTAGGCGGCGATGGTAGAACAGCAGATCGAGATAATAGTCCTGGCTGCCGATGGTCATTCGCTTCTGACGGGCAACGAATGCGAAGTCTGTCCCGAGTTCGAGAAGAAAGCGCTCCAACTCGCAGAGAACCGCGGCCTCCAGGTCGCGTACGCTGTAAGTATCCTTCAGCCCGAGGAAATCGAGCAGGTAAGGGTCCCGGAAAACCAACTCGGGTGTCAAACGGTCTGCGTCCCGAAGGTGCTTGAGGTCTTGGCGGATGATGGCCTCCGGTAGCTTCGAGATCGCGGTCCGCTCGAACATCATGCCGCGCACGCGCTCACGGAGCGTTCGAACGCTCCAGCGCTCCGGCCGATCTCCGCATAAAAGTGGCGCCAGGTCGTTCTCGAAGTTAAGAATCTCCTTGAAGTGGCTCCAGCCTAGATGCGGGGCGAGGGCAACGACTTGGTCGCGATCCGGCCAAGTCTCGGCGAACCTCATCATGTGGAAGAGGTTTGCCGGCTGAAACCAGCGCCGTACTCGCCCGTCAATTGTCTCGACAGCGTAGAGACAATTTCCTCCCCATATCCAGCACGGGTCTGGCCGAGGATATCCCGCCGGATGCGGTCACCGATCTGCCAATAGAGCAGGACGAGTTCGGCATTGACGGTTTGAGCGACCCGCAGGCGGACTGCCTCGATGAGTCCGCGAATGTCGGCTGTCAGTTCGCCACTGGCGAACGTAGCCGGCATAGCGGTAGCGGGTTTGTCCGCTTTCGGTCCTTTTCGCTTGACCAAGCTTTCCGTTGATCCTTCTCCACCAGTCTCGCACTCGTCGCGGATCGATAGGTTTTGCGAACCGCGGAGTGCAGCGGAGACCGGAATCACGCCTGCTGGAGTTACAAATCGTGGTAGGCATCCTTCGGGCGCCCCGGTTGAAGTGCGAGATGCCGACTCATCGTTCTTTTCGGCGGTTGGATCGCGTCATGTCCGAGTAGCGAAAAGCTCGCGCGGGCTGGAACACCACACTCACGCGCCGATCTGCCGCAAGAGGGTGCCCAAATCGAAATAGATCCGCCCCGACGAGATCACCTGCTTTTCAAGGTCATACTCGTAGCGCCGGTATGCACAGCCTCAAAGCTCTATTCGACCGCTACGAGGTTCGCCGCAAAGGCTAGCTTTCGCATCACATGCACATTGCCTGGAAATGCAGCAACGAACGGCCGCACGAAGCTGTCACGCACAGCCGTTTTTCCGCTCAACGGCCCTGTGGGCAGGTGAAGTTCAACATCCTCCGAATCGTATGCGAGGATCTTGTTCTCATCAGTCCCCTTCCATGCATCGAAGCCGTCTTGGATGAAGGTGCGGACCTGCTCCGTCCGCCGCCAAGTTCATCAACGAAGCTTGTATTGAAAAATTTCTCCTTGCCGCTCGCCGTAGTGTACCTCAATGAATTGCGCGCCGGGGCGCCCCCGAAACCGCCCTGGCCTAACTGACGTGCGAATGGAAGAGTTTGTGGGTGATCTTCCATTCTCCGTCGATCTTCAGGAGCGTAAAGACGTCAGAATAGTGAGCGTTGGCGCCGGCGTTTCTGCCTGACCAGCCATGCACTTCCAAGTGAACCAGCGCGATCGACTCGATGATCTCGATTCTAGCGAAGCGCGGCTTCAGGTCAGGAGCGGAGCCATTGCCATCGATCCAATCGAAGACAAGCTGGATGGATCCGATGTACTCGATTCCTTGGCAATAGCCGGAAATGGTCGCTGCGGGATGAAACGCGGGCCGCATCAGGGAGCTATCGCCCGCGCGTGCGCCCTCGATGTAATAGTGCATGGTGGCGGTGATCGCGGCGTGCTCCAACAGGTAGCCGTGGATCTGGGGTTCGGGCGTCGGCGCCGGTGTGCTGGGCGTCCGCGTGCGACCTCGCCGCCAGGAGTCCAATTCATGGGGATAGGCAAACACTTTGTCCTGTTTGTGATGCTCGCGGCGGTGAATGGGTAGACCTTCCCGCGCTTCCCAGCGGCGGACCGTTCGCTCACTGCAATCGAGGTATGCCGCGATCTGCTTCCAGGATTCGAGCGGCCGCTGCGGCCGGTTGCGCGCTACGGTATGCGATCCAGAAACCATGCTGCATCTTACTCTCGCTCAATGGCCGCATGCCAGTGGAACGCCTTTTGGACGATCTTCCAGCCATTCTCGGTCTTCAACAGAGTGAACAAGTCGGACATGCGCACACCTGAGCCGGCCAATTTGCCGGACCAGCCTTCCACCTCCAACCGCACCACCGCGATGGTGTCCAGGATATCGACGCTTGTGAACCGCGGACGGATGTCCGGCGCCGGGCCGTTCCCGTCAATCCAATCGAACAGAAACTGCGTTCCCTGGCGGAGTTCGCCGCCAGCGTAGCCGATAAATGATGCGCCGGGGTGGAAAGCAGACCTCATCAGCTCACTTCTTCCCTGGCGGCTGCCTTCAATGTAGCCTTGCATGGCGGCGACGATGGAGTCGTATTCGTTGGAGTAGCTTGCTGCGTTCATACCAGCAAACATATGACTTCTTGCCGCGGCCGGGCAACGGATAAAGGCGGTCAAAGGCGGTCAGGCGGGTTGGCTTTGGAAGCAGATCGCCTCTAACGGTGAGTTACTTCGGGGCAGAATGTCTTGCAGAGAGCCACTTGCAACCCGGCGCGGTCTGAGGCGGAGCACACACCAAGCTTCCGGACAACGTTCGACTTCGGCAGAACCGTCAACTTGTGAATCCGCGCGGATGACGGAACGTTCAAGCCCGCTGCTTGCCAATCAACTAGGGAGAGGTCGAACGCTGAAGAACGAGTCTGCGTAACTGGCGCAGCCACGAAATCGTCATCGCCGGTGTCGAGCAGCACCAAAGCGGGCCGAATCTTCGATCCCTGGGTTTGGTGAAACTGCATCCGAATAAGTATCCCCAGGCAAAGCCGGGGGCCTTACGGTGTGAGCCGCTCAAAGCGGCTAGGCGGGGACACTAACGCGGCTCCGTGTTTATAGTTGAGCCACTCGCGAAGTGGCCCTTCAGAGGTTCAGTTTCAATTGGTCCAGTCGTTCATCTTCGGCTTCTTGGCAGCAGATGAACGCTTGTCCGGCGACAATTAGAAAGGCACGGCCAGCGCGTTGACGCGGAACAAAGAGTTACTAACCGCCTTGACCGAACCCCAATGCGACCGTAGTCCTGGGGACCCGAGGTACCGGTCATCTCTACACTGGCCGACTAGGCGCGAATTAACAAATTCCCATGAGTCACCGAGGGAAGCGGGTACATTGGAAGGATGGTGCACGCCGTCTGGATCACTATGGCACTCGTATGCATTGTCGTAGCCGGCGTCAATGTGTACGCCTCCCAGCGGGGGATTCCAGATTCCGTAGTGAAAGATGTGCTTCCCGCATTGTTGTTGGAACTCGGATTGTACGGAGCACTGGTCTTCACTGGCGCCCGGAGTAGGTTTCGCTGGCCTGTTAGTCCCGCCGCGATTGCTGCGATTCTCGTTGTCTTGTCGAGCGTGCCATGGATGTTGTATGGCCATTCGGCGAACGGATGGTTGTTGCTCGCAATCGTTATACCGGCGGCTTTCTGGTACGCAGTTCTCCCGGTAACCGTGATCACGGACCTGGCAATGTTCGCCTATCTTGGCGGAGTGATCTTGATGAAGGGTGGGCTGTTCCGTCAGATCTACCCTGATGCGATGCCCGGCCTACGGGTTGACTTCTTGGGACACCTCATGTGGATCCGTTTGGGTGTGAGCGTCATGATACTGCTCAGGCGAATGGAACGAATTGATTTTGGCTTCTTGCCGTCGAGTCGCGATTTGAAGATTGGGTTCAAATGGTTTGCCATTGGATTACCCGGCGCGTTCGTCGTGGGATCCAGCTTTGGAATCATGCAACTTGGCACGCCGAAAGCAGCGGCATGGCAATTGCCCATCTTGGCCGTTGGGGCATTTATCGGCTTCTACTGTGTTGTCGCGCTGAGCGAGGAGGTTTTTCTTCGGCGGATGATTTTCCGTTGGTTGAATCAAGTGCTGGGTTCAGAATCAGGGGCCTTGGCTGTAACAACAATCATTTCCGGGGCCGTCCACCTAGGCTTTCGCGGTCCCTTCAATTGGAAGTTTGCGCTTCTGAGCGCCGCAGTGCACTATTGCTTTGGCCGCGCGTACCTGGAAAGCGGGAGTCTTCGTGCGGGCATGGTTGCTCACGCGCTAACGGCCACAACGTGGCTGACCGTCTTCGCCAAGAGCGCCTAGATCCACCCTGACGGCGCAGGCAGCAGAAGATGGGCCCGGCTTTCGCCTCGGTACCAGCGGCAGGCAGTCGACCATGCGGCGGCCATTACGCCAGCCCGCCGAGTTCCAGTTCGCGGTTCCCTGCGACTTCCCGCGACCAATCGCATCAGCAGGAAGGCCGGATCGGGAGTGACCGGCGTTTCCGAGGGGGCCACCTCCGAGGAACGTCGCCCCGCCTTGGTGGCGATGCGTAGAGCGCGCGACCCGTTTGTTGCTTCATTGCCGGCACCGCACTGCAGCAAGCATGTGGGGCGCTGAAACAACTGGGGCTTCCCAGCATGGCACAGAGTCTCTCGATGGCCGGTTTTGTGGGAATTGGTTCGCTTTTCCTGGTTCCTGCAATGGGTTGGCGCCGCCGGAGTCGTAGCCGGCACCGTGTAGATTGGAGGGCTAGATCACAGTCGAGTCGCGCCCGCCAAGCGCGCAGGCGCCGAGCTTAGTGAGGTAGCTGACTCCGAAGAGCAGATAGGGCACGCCGGTCCAGTCATCCGTCATGCCGGTGAGCAAGGCGAGGTCGATG
>JAEUQC010000116.1 GCA_016789905.1 Bryobacterales bacterium
AAACAGCGAACTGCCGCGGGGGACCCCATCTACCCGACGCCTGGCCTCACCTCCATCGCGGTGCTCGATGCGGATCGAGATCGCCGCCCGGATCTGGCGGTAGTTGCATGGTCGAGTGACTTCTTCGCCATTTTGCGGAACGAGGGGCAACGCCGTTTCACGCAACAGATTTATCCGTTGCCCCCTGGCCCGCGGGATGTGGCGGCGGCGGACTTTAACGGGGACGGCATCACGGACCTTGCGTTCACGATCTATTCCTCTAACCTGATTGAAGTCTGGATGGGCGGAAAGGACGGCCGGTTTCAAAAAGACCAGCAGTTCCACTCGCAGGGTCACATTCCGTACCATTTGAAGGCTGGCGATCTGGATGGTGACGGCTATCCGGAACTCGTGGTGGGCAATCGTGGTCCGTCAGATAATGTGGCCTTGTTTCGAAATAGCAAGGGCCGATTCCGATTCGATGGTACTTTTTCCACGGACACCCGGCAGCCCGGCGAATCCACCGCGGACGAACTCCGGGACGTCCTGCTGCAAGATGTGGACGGTGACGGTAAACTCGACTTACTTGCCGCAGGACATGTGTCCCACAAAGTGATTGTGTGGCGCGGCACCGGGAGGTCTGGCTTCGGTCAGGCCTTTGCGCCTGCGCAATCGCGCAGTTACCCAGGAAAGGGGCCGAGGGCTCTGCTGGCAGTTGGAGGGCGGATCGCCGTGGGACTATTCGACGCGAACGAGTGGACCTGGTGGATGCCGTAATGTAGCACCTCCCGTTGGAACTGTAGGCCTTGCATTGTTCGGTAGCGCATGGTCCAGTTCCCTGCAATCGCTTCGCAGCAGGATTGCCGTTGCGGCGCGGGACTTAGATACATGGTGTCAAGAAAGACCTTAGCGCTAGACTCCGGCCAGAACGCCAGTACTTGTCGCAGCGATTTTCGCGGAACTACGAGGCCGAGCGGACTCGGCCGATTCCAACTGTGCGGTCAGCCCAAACTCACCAAAAGGCGGTTGTCCTTTTTTCCTTCGCCATGCCAAAGGTATGGAGCATTTGAGCAGTTGCCTTTAATCGGATGACTTGGCGTTCTTGGCGAACAGCGAGAGCCACCGGGAAGATCGGCACTAGCCGATCCTGCCCTGGAACCCCGGTTAGCAATGGACAAAACCGATGGCGTTTCTTTTGTCGCAGGCCAACCGGGAGCACACTCTCGGCGGGGGCTAGAATGCCCAACAGCTTCGATCCATTTCAGAAAAGGATTTTGACACCAAGTTGGAGATTCCGCTCGTTGTACTTGCTGGTGACGCGGCTAAAATCACCGGAGCGGGGGTTGGTCGTGGGATTACTGAGCAGCGGATGATTGAGGAAGTTGAAGGCCTCCGCGCGGACCTGAGCTCCGACGCGTTCAGAAAAGCGGAAGTTTTTGAACAGGGCCACATCGCCGTTCTGGAATCCCGGCCCACGAAGAATGTTTAGTCCGGCATTGCCAAAGGTTCCCGGGCGAGGGACGGTGAACGCGGCAGGGTTAAACCAGGACAGCCCGACGCCCGTATTGCCGGTGGCCGCGGTGGATCCGGAGACGTTCCATGGCCGAGAAGCGCTGCCACTCCCGACTCCAGCGGTGTCAGTAGCATCAACAACGGATAGCGGGCTTCCGCTGCGGAAGAAGGCTACACCAGAAACCTGCCAGTTTCCGAGAACGTTGCCGGCAAGGCTGCGGGAGTTCCGGAGGAACGGGAGTTGATAAATATAGTTGAGCGAAAGAACGTGGGGACGATCGTTGCCGGATAGTGCGCGGACGAAGCTGTATGCGTCATACGGCGTGGCGACGTTATCTTCGTTCTTGGAGCGGGTGTAGGCGACTCCGAAACCGAGGCCATTTCTAAAGCGGCGATCCAGGCTGAGTTGAAACGAGTCGTAGCGGGATCGTCCACTCTGCTCGCTGTAGTTGATGGCGGCCAATCCATAATAGGGGCGAAGCGCGTTCACGTTGACGCCCGGGTTCGCTTGCACAGTGCCAGGGAGCAACTGGTTCAGATTGCGTACGCGATAGAGGTCAACGGCGGTCTTGCCAACATAGGCGGCATCCATAACGATGCCAAAGGGCAGCTCACGTTGCAGGGAGAAGCTGTAATGATAGGCCGTCGGGTAGTTGTACTCCAAGGCGAGCGCGCCGATCCCAAACGGGAACTGGGATCCACCCCGGCCGCCTGGCGAATCCACCACGCCATTGACGACATCGACGCGGCCCTGATTGGGTGCGTTGCGGAAGAGGGAGCCATTGTTCAGGAAATCGCGGGCCTTGAATGAACCGCCGCCAATGCGGAGGACACTCTTCGAATCGAGCCGCCACGCGAGTCCGGCACGGGGCGCAAAGTTGGCGTAATATTTGTTGACGAAACCTTCAGGAACGCCACGGAAGAGCCGTTGCACGTTGGGAACAGCGGCGCCCAGAGCCCGGCCTTTCGCAGAGTCGGGGTAACTGGTCCCGCCTTGCACGATGCCGTTGTAGGGGTCGCCGCCTATGATGGCGCCCGTGCGCGGGTCGAGAACCGCTCTGTCCGCGGTAGCAAAGAAGCGGGGATCAAAGTTGGAAATGTCGTTCCACTTGGCTGTCCAAGGGGCGAAATAGGAGTAGCGGATGCCGAGTTCCAGGGTCAGATTGGGACGGAGCTTCCAGGTGTCCTGCGCGAAGAACTCGTAGGCGTTGGAGCGGACGTGAGTATCGGCCGCGGTGCCGATTTCAAAGTACGTGTCGAAGTTGCCGAGGGCCGCGTTGGCAAGGGCATTGCCGGTGGTAGCGGGATTGCCGGTATCGCGGAACGTGAACCAGCCGTTCTGATTGAACGCGATCTGATCGGCGTTGATCTGGGTGTCACGGCCAACAAACGCTCCGAATTTCAGGGTGTGACCCGAGTTCAGGATCCAGGTGAAGTTGTCGGAGATGGAGACCATGGGCCCGGAACTGCTACCCGGTTTGGAGGATCCATCGAGCGAGGTAAATCCAGTGATGTCGATGGTGGGAATGCGATCTTCGACACGCTTGGGACCGGGGATGAGATAGCCAAAGTTGATGCCGTACCGCGAGCGCTCGTAGCGATTGACGCCGTCAAAAGGATAGAGCGTCATTCGGACGACATCGTTGGCGGCGGTGGCGGTAAATTCGTTTACCTTGTTCGACGACAGCGTCGATGAGACGCTGAATGCGCCGGTGCGGTTGGGACGCCGCCAGCGGGTGTTGGCGACGGTAAAGCCACCGCGGAACGGATCATCTTCGGCGTAGTAAAAGTTGGTACCGGTGAAGGACAGCCGGCTGGCGCCGAGCATGTAGTCGACGCGGACGGTATCTTTGCGAATGTCACGCGGGTTGGGCTGGGAGTCAATCCAGTTTGAGGCTCCCTGCTGAAAGCCGGCGGTGGGTAGCGGAAACGCGCGGAGGAGGCCGGTGCCGTTGGCGCTGAGACGGTTACTAGGGATTATGTTGTTCGGGAAAGGCGTGCTGTTCAGGGGGTCGCGGACCGCAATCGTGCGCCGAAAAAACGGATTGGAAGCACTGAGAAGTTCGCTGAAGTTCCCCGTACGCATGGCTGCCGAAGGAACGATAGCGGAACCTGTCTTTTCCTGGCGATAACTGATCCATTCTTCGGCGACGAAGAAGAAGAGCTTGTCTCGTTTCGTATTGAACTTGCCGGGTAGCACGACCGGCCCGCCCAGTGAGAACCCGGGCTGATTGAAACGGAAAGGAGCCGGGCGCGTGGAATCGAAGGTGTTGGCGGCGTTGCGGACCCAGCTATTGGCGTCGAGAGCGGAGTTGCGGATAAAGTACCATGCGGTTCCATGAAAGTCGCGGGAGCCGCTCTTGGTGACGAAACGGATTTGGCCATCGGAGGCGCGGCCATACTCAGCCGGGTATGACGAGGTAAGGATCTGCACTTCCTGCAAAGCGTCGGCGTTAAAGACACCAAGGAGGGCAGGAGAACTCTGCCCATCGCCTCGGGTGCGGACGGCGCTGACGCCGTCAATCGTCACGTTATTGCCGTCCATCTGTCCGCCGTTGATGGATAAACCGGTGCCGAGGCCGGTGGGGTTGAAGGCGTTGAAATTGCTGCCGACGACACCGGCCTTGATGAGGGCGAGGTTGATGGGGTTGCGACCGTTGAGGGCGAGGTCGGAGATCTGTTTGGCCTCGACGACGCGTCCAAGTTGGGCGGAGGAGTCCTGAACAGGTTGGGCCTCGGCGGTGACGGTTATGGCGTCAGTGACGGCGCCGATGGTCAGTTGCGCATCCACCGTGGTCCGCGTGGCGGTATCGACTTTAACGGACTCCCGGATGAACTTGCGGAAACCGGGTGCCTCCACTTCCACAGAGTACGTGCCTATGGGGAGATTGGGGACGACGTAGGCGCCAGTGAGGCCGGACTTGGTTGCCGTGCGCCGGCCGGTTTGCGCGCTGACGATAGTGATCTGCGCCGCGCTGATACTGTCGCGGGAAGGGTCCGTGACCGTACCCGCAATCTGGCCCTGGTCGAGTTGAGCGAACGCGTAAGTGACGGACAGAAGCAAAGCGGCGAGTAAACGACGGCATTGGGGCATATCGGCTTGAAGGTATCAGGGGTACATTTCGACACCATGACAGTACGTTGAAAGAATGGTGCCGTTCGCTTACAAGTGGGTTGACAAGAGCTGAGAGGGCGTCCGTGGGAAGCGAGCAACCTGAATGACATCGAATTGAATCTAGAATCCTTGAACGCGGCGGCGCCGCTGCCAGTAGTATGGGAATCGGAACACTATGGGAACGTCGTCCAGGCGCTTTTTTGTTATGAGTTCAGCGGCGGGGCTCCTCGCGAAGTCGCCACGGCGAAAGGTTTTGATATGTCTTATTGACGGGCTCGGATTGGATTATCTTGCCAAGAGCGACATGCCAACGTTGCGGCATTTGATGCGGGCGGGCACCTACCGGGAGGGGCGCGGGATGATGCCTTCGCTGACGAACGTCAACAACGCCTCACTGGCCACCGGAACGTTCCCGGAAAAACACGGCGTGACGGCGAATACGTTTTTCGATCCCGCCCTGGGCAAAGTTGTGGAAATGGCGGACCGTAAGTATTTGCTGGCGCCCACGATCTTTGAAAGTGCGCATCTGCGGGGGTGGAAAACGGCATTTATTGGGGCAAAGGACAAGATCCGGACACTGGTTGGCACCTCGGCGCATACCAGCCTGAGCGCGGAGAATGAGGGTGTCCCGATGTATGAGGCCGCCAATAGCTACTGGGTGCTGAAGCAGGGCCGCGCGGCGCTTCGACGGAAAGATGTCGATCTCCTTTATCTGACGACCTCTGACTATATGATGCATACGTACGCGCCTGAAGAAGAGCCGTCGCTGGCGCATCTGCATGAGTTGGACAAGCACCTGGCAGGCATCGTTGACGATCACCCCAAGCTGGAGTTGTACTTATGTGCCGATCATGGGATGAACACGAAGCAGGTGGCCATCAATCCGGCGCGCGTGCTTTCGGAACACGGGATCGGGGCACGTGTTGTGGCTGCGATCGCCGACAAGCATAAGCTGCACCACAAGGATCTTGGCGGCTCCATTTACATTGATGTGGAACGACCGGAGCAGATGCAGGAGGCGAGGCAGGCGTTGGAGGAGGAACCAGGCATCGAAGCCGTACTCACGCGTGCGGAAGCGAGCCAACGGTTTCGGTTACTGCCGGAGCGGACGGGCGATCTTTTCGTTCTGGCGGATCGCGATACGGCGCTGGGCGAGATTCCACGAAGACGGGTCAACATAAGAGTTCGCACGCACGGTTCTTTGCATGAATCTCAGATTCCATTGTTGGTCTACGGCCGGAGGCCGGAGGTGCTGGAGAATAGCGTGGATCTGACGGCAAAAAGGCCCTGGGAAGAGAGCGGGTAGTAGCGCGGACGCTACGGTCGCATTGCCACCTCAGTCAACATTCCCCACCGCTCCATCAGTTGCACTGGCTACTGTGCCATGAAGCCGCTAACGGGATTGGCGGCTATCAAGGTGGGCGATCATCATCTCCCGATACGCCTCCAGCCCGGGCCCTACCCACTGCGGATCCTTCGCCATCTCATCCCAACTGCGCAGGCGAAGGATGTCCCGCAACTCCGGGTCCGTGGCGAAGGCCTCCGTGTCGGCTGGACCCATTGGGCCGCCCTGCAGCTTGAGTGTTTCCACGCTGGCTGGGGAGAGTCTTCCCATGTACTCCGAATTGGTTGCCGTCAGGAAGCGTTTTGCGTCGACGTGTGCGCCGACCAGTCGCGCCACGCGCGCAGAGAAGCCCCGTTCCAGCAGCCATTGCTCACCGATGTCGTCATGGTTGACGACGCCCACACGCTCGTCGCGGATCGTTCCTTCGGCATCGAACAGATGGCCGATATCATGCAGCAGAGAGGCCAGGATGAGTTCTTCGCCGGCGCCGGCTTGTTGCGCGTGCCAGGCGCACTGGACAGCATGTTCCAGTTTTGAGACAGCCTCGCCGTAGTACTGCTCGGCACCTGCTTCCTCAAGCAAGTGGAAGATCTCTTCAACAATGGCGTGATGATCGTTCGTATGCATGTTCTTTCTCCTTTTTATGGCCGCTCGCCATTCTCAATACGGGACGAAATCTCATCGATGACCGGCATCAGCGAGGCCACAGAGTCAATGACGTAGTGCGCGCCGAGCGCACGGAACTTCTCTTCGGCCTTCCGGAAACGCTCCGCGCGGTCTGCGTCCGGCAGGGCATTGAGTTGTTCCTGGGAGAGCCCGATCTCGTTTCCCGTCCGCACCACGGAAACCGCCCACGTACCGGCGTTAAGCGCCTCGCCGATATCGGCGGCGGTGTCACCGACTTTTACGAAGGTCCGAAGGGGATAGACGTTCATTTGCCGCGCGGCGTAATGGATCATCCATGGCGCCGGACGGCCGCCGCCGGTGAGATCGGGGCAGACCCAGCAATCGGGCGTATAGCCCTGGGCGGCAGCGGCGGCCGTGACGTCCCCCATCATCCCGGTCTCAAAGCCAGTCGTGGAACCGATACGGATGCCTCGCGAACGCAGTTCCGCGGTCACGGCGGCGACGCCGGGCAAGAGGTCCAGATAGCCCTTCAATACCTCTATCTGCAATGGCGCGAATGACGCGTACATTGCCCGCAGTGACTCCTGGTCCGGGAGCGAGCCATGGGCCAACCGCCAGCGCTCCGCGATTTCGGGATTGGTTAACAGGGCCCAGACGTGGTCCAGCTTGTGCTTTCCCATTGGAACGCGGGCCTCGGCTTCCGTGATTTGGACATCGTGTCGCGCGAAGAGCTCGACGAACGCAGCCACGGGTCCACGACTGCCAAAGTCCATTACGGTTCCGGATATATCGAAGATGACGGCGCGGACGCCGGATGTAGTCATTTGCATAGGTTCCAATCGGGGAAGACAGCGGTGCGCGGTGGCTTTTCTGATTCGCTAAAACCGATGGCAGTGTTGATCTCGGACAACGGGTAGCGGGCGGCGATCAGGTCTTCGAACGGATAGGTAGTCATTTGCTCAGAGAGGAAGCGGAGGGCGTGCCCGAGATCTTCGGGCCGATAGTTATACACGCCGGTGACGCGTAGCAGCCGGCGAACAATATCCTCCGCTGGGACGGACATTGGACGCGCGGGAAAGACAGCGCCAGCCATCACCAGATGACCTCCGGCGCGCAGCAGCGGTAACGCGGATTCGCCCGCTTCTGGCGTGCCGGCGAACTCAAGAATGCAGTCGACGCCGTGCCCGCCGGTTGCTGCCCGTATCGACTCGAGGAGGGAATCCTCCGGGTCGAGCAGTACAGTCGCTCCGAATTTCCAGGCAAGTTCCCGGCGCCGGGGCGCCCGTTCAACGGCGATCACCTCCGCAGCACCCTCTGCCCGCGCCATGGCGCAGGCCGTGAGCCCGAGCATTCCGGTACCCATCACGAGGACCGTCGCTCCAGCGACGGAACCGGCGTTACGCAAAACCGCCGAGACTGTGGCGGTGGCGCAGTTCGACGGCGCCGCAACCAGATCCGGCACGTTGGCCGGAACTGGAAATATAGCCGTCCCCGCCGGGAGAATACAGTACTCCGCATATGCGCCGGTAAGATCTCGGCGTCCGCCAATCCGTTCGTGCCCGAACTTGAACAGATGCTCGCATTTCGACGGAAGGCCGTAATCACAGTAGTAGCAATCGCCACAGCTCCAGACCATGGACCATGTAACGCGATCACCAATCGCCAATGGCCGTCCAAAGAAGTCCCGCAGTCGGCCGGCCCCAGAGGCGGCGATATCCCCAACCATTTCGTGCCCTAGGATGCTAGGGGTGGGGCTGTGCCGTCGCCCGAAAATCGTATGAAGATCGCTGCCGCAAATAGTTGCACAACGAATGCGCACGAGCACCTCGCCCGGCCCGGGATCGGGAACAGGGAAATCGACCATGCGGAGGGGCAGGCCAGGACTATCAAAAACCGCGGCCTTGGATTGCATGCGATCCATTATTTCCTCACCGGAACGATGATTGCCGCGCCTGCCAGGCAAGCGCCGGCGATAACCAAAAAGACGGGGAAGGTGGAGCCCGTGGAGTCAATAGTCCACCCGATAACGACCTGGCCGAGCGCGGCAAATCCGTAAGCGGCGGAGTCCATTAGACCGGTGGCAGTTCCCGACCGCTCACGTCCCACCAACACCGGTCCCAATGACCAGTAGCAGGCCTGCGGCGCATAAACCAGAAAACCAGCCACGCCCAGCAGCCCGAATGCCCAAGGCGACTGGCGGGGCATGAGATACAGCAAAAATGTGGCTATCGCCGCACCCGCCATTAGTCCGGCCGCCATGCGGGCGCGCGCGCCGGGGAACCAACGATCGCTAAGCAAGCCGGCTGACAGCGCCCCAAACGCCATCCCGATTGGTAAACCCAGCGTGACCCACAAATCGGCCGCCGAACCTTTTGCCGCGCCAACGAAATGGAGCGGAACCCAACTCAATAAGCCATAGCGCGCGATGCTTTCGAAACCGATGGAAAGGCACGCGAGCAAAAAGTTCCGATTGTGGAGCACGTGGCGATACCGTTCCCACTAAGATTCATTTCCTGCCGCTGTACCCTCTTCCGACTCTTCGGGCGGCAGGGGCGGAAAGTCGAGATCTTCAGGACGGTTACGGCCGAGCCACAGGAACACCGCCGTTCCAATGAGAATCGTGGTGACCGGCAGGCGGAAGATCCAGCGCCAGTCCAGGATCGCCCCGACGCCAATGCATAGGGCGAAGGTGAGGGAACTGGAGAACCCGGCGGCGAGGAGGTGAAATCCATTTGCCTTGCCGCGTTCGGCTTGCGGAAACCAATCGACCAACATGCGCCGCAACGCGGGAGAGCCGGTGGACTGCGCGACACCATTGGTAAACCAAAGAGCGATGGCCAACGTGGGAACACTTACGAAGCTGAACGCCCAATTCAGAACGAAGGACGCGGAGGCGCCGACGGTGACCATCCGCCGGGCGCCGTAGATATCCGCCAGATTTCCGTTGAAAGCCTGACCCACCCCGTATCCGATCAGCATCGCGGCCTGCAGCCACGCGATTGCTGTCGCCGAATAGTCCAGTTCGGACTGCAGGCCTTTCACTGCGAAGCCGAGATTCTGACGGCCCGTGTAGAAGAACAGGTAACAGACCATAACGGCGAAGAGCATTCGCCACTGTGCCTGGCGAAATCCGCGAGGCACACGCAGGCCAGGATGCGGAGCCGCCGCTACGTCAGCCATGGGAAGAAGAGTTTCAGCGCGGAACGCCGCATGACGATCAACTGCGTGGTGGGTTGCCCGGGCTTAGCCACACCCATCGCGATGAGAACCCGATCCCCGCTGTATTCGCGCAACTGCACGCTCAACTGGGGATTCTTGTCGTCCGGCCAGTGGTGAATCGTTGATTTCGCGGGCGGGAACAACGCCGCGACTTGAACCGAGTAGTGATAGTTACGCGTCACCGAGAGCAGTTGCTGGCTGGACTGGCGGAAAAGCAATACGTGACTGTGCTCGTGGTTATCGACTGTGTCCGTCTGGTAGTACCACGTTCTGAAATTCAAGTCGCTATCGTTGACTTGGACAGGGCGTCCCATCCCGCGGACGATCTGTTCGGGGGATTCGTCCAAGGTGAAGCGCAAGATCTCGGCGATCTGCAACGGCGCGGCCTGGGGAAAAAGACGGGGGACTGCCAGTAGCAGTACCCCCGCGAGAAGCAAATGGCGCATCTACTTTCCAATCGACTGCGGGTACCTGCTGTTGAGCAGCACCTTTTCAACAAAGGCATCGCCTTCGGCGGTGTCACCGGTTAGGGCCGTCGCCATTTTGAAGAAGATGTCGGTTTGGTCCATGTATCCGGTGAAGAGGAACGCGCCGGTTCCCTCCGCTGTCACGGGGACGCTGGAGCCGGTGTGGTCGCCGGTGCGGAAACCGACCGCAATGCGGCGCAGAGTTCCCCCCGCCGGGGCCGTATTCATGGGATAACCGGTCTTGGCGTCTAGAGGGTAGGCGGGTGATCCGAAGTAGGTCGAGTACGAGCTTGCAGCCGGGTTCGCCGCTACGCTTGTGGGCGCGAATGTGATGGGCGTGCCGGTGCGCCCTCGATTGTTGTCCGCGCCGATGCTTGCGTTGATGAAAGGCAGCCCGGCGCGGGCATTGGAGTACGCATCGCCATAGACGGTGAACGCCTGGACGCCCGCCGGCGTGGTGAAAGTCACTTCCTGGTTCTTTGCTTTGTTCAGATACTCAGAATCGTCGGTGTTGCTGACGCCAATGATGTGCATGGACTGGTCGTGATCGGCGGTGGCGACGATGAGAGTGTCGCGCACCGGGCGCTTGGCGGCCCAGGAGCGGGCAACGCCGATGGCTTTGTCCATCTCGATCGTGTCCCAGATGGTCCCGGCGGCGTGGTTGGGGTGGGATTGCTTGTCGATGGATGCCGCTTCCACCATCAGCACAAAGGGCTGTTGGCCGAAGGAAGAAGAGAGGACTTCGATCGCCTTGGCAGTCATTACATCGAGCATCGGCTGATCGGCGTAGTTCCCAAGATTCGCGACGGGCTCGGATGCGGGACGGGGCAGGCCAAGTTTGTCGTAGGCAACATCCATGTTGTTGGCGGCATCGGCGGCGGCGCGAATGCGGTCGCTGGCGGGTGCTGGAGATGGGGAGCCTTTGAACAGCCCCAAGGTTGGTTGTCCATACGCGATGGTCTTCAACTCTGTCGCAGTTGTGACGACCCGGAAGCCTCGCGACTGAAACTCTTTCACAAGGTCGCGCCCGTCTGTGCGGGCCGCGGGATGGAACTGATCCGCGCCGCCGCCCAGGATGACGTCGAAGGCAGGGCGGCCGCCAAGCATGGGATTTTCCAGATACTGGCGCGCCACTTCAAACTTCGTCTGGCGGAAGGCGGTGTGGGAACCCTGCACGGCAGGCGTCGCGTCGGTGACGTCGGCGGTCGTGACGATGCCAGTGCGATAGCCGTAGAGCCGGCGCAGGTACTCCCACAGCGTTTCAATACGCGGATTATCTGTCAGTGCTGGAAGATTTGCGGCGTTCGCGGCGCCGGTGAAGCGCCAGCGGCAATCGGTACCGTCGGTAAAGGTGTTCACTGCGTTGAGGAAGCTCTTGTTGCCGGTGGCCCAAGCGGTGCCCGTGTTGGCCGAGTCCGGAACGATCGAGTCTGTGCCGTGGGTCATCGACATGCCGCTTACCGGCATCTTGTCCATCTCCAGCAGGTTGTCAAAAAAGCCTTCGCGGAAGGCGTTCTTGCCATTGGCGTCGAGGGTCGATCGGCTAACGAGCCGGGCCGCGTCGCGGTAGGCGGTGCCCATTGCGTCGCCGATGAACAGGATGACATTACGCCGCGCGGCGCCGCCGCCAGGCATGGCAAACGGCCGAACAAGAATTTCGCGGCTGTCGGTGACTTCGGTGCCGCCAGCCGTTGCCGCCACGGTCAGCTTTAAGCTGCCGATATCTTGAAAAGACTGGAGATTGGCGCGAACCACCCAATCCGTAGACTCATCGCAATCCAGTTGCGCAGCCACCGGCTTGTCGAACTTCGCTGTCAGATCCGTGCTTCCGGCCGTCACCTTCAGGTTGGTAACCGCGGAGGCATTCCGTACTTCCAAAACCAGGTCTACTTGTTGTCCTTGAAGTAGGCGGGTTCTCTCCGGGAGGAGGATCCGGATGCTGGGACTTCCCGTTTGCGCGAAGAGAGGCGCCAGGAGAAGAGCGTAGCTCGCAAGGTAAAGTTTCGTTTTCACAAGAAACACGTTATTCCCCGCGAATTGCCTGGGGATGAACACGGTGTGAATGTGTGATGACGAACCGCTCTATCGCTGGAAGCGCTCCGCGGCCTCAGGCCCGAAGTACCTCGCCAGCAGGCGTGGTGGAGTTTTTGCCAAGTCCAGCAGCACCAGGCCGTCCAGCGTATTACTGAAGCGGGGGTCAACATTCAGGCATAGAATCTCGCCGCCCAGATTTAGGTATTGGCGGAGCAGAACGGGCAGCCCCTTTCCATCTGGCTCCAGGCTAGCGATGTGTGCGTCAAGTTCCTCGGTATTGCGGTGACGCTGGACGCCGGGCCACCGGGCCAACGCATGCGTGAGGGGGTTTCGCGGTCTGTACCCTTTGGGCCATGCGGAGAAGTGGGTGGCGATGGCGGTGCGCGAAGCGGTGCTATAGTCGCTGCTAACACTGACCGGTCCAAACAGGTACCGAAGATGCGGGCGGTTCCTCACGAAAACGCCGATGCCTTTCCACAGGAGCATGAGCGGTAGAAAGTCCCGTTGATAGCGAGGCAGAACAAAGGAACGGCCGAGTTCGACCGCCTGTGAGGCGAGCGTGCTCCAGTTCCGGGGAAAGCTGAACAGCGTTGCCGTATAGAAACCAGTTCCAGCCGGAAGGCACTCCCGATCCGCCAGGCGGTAGGCGCCGGCAATTTGCCTGTGTTCCCGGTGCCAGAGGAACAGATGCCAGTAGTGCCTATCGAAGGCATCGATATCGGACGAGGCACCAGTACCCTCCCCGACAGCGCGGAAAGTCAATTCGCGGAGTCTGCCAATTTCCGGCAGTGCGTTAGGTATGTCCACTGCTTTCTGGAGGAAGACGTCGAACGGGCCGGAGGAGAGTATCGGAGACAATCGGGAGATCTCCAAGCAAAGGGAGTCCAGGGGAAGGGGCGGGGCCACAGCGGATTGGCGAAAGAGCGCGGACAGCGCATAAGTCCGGGCGCGAAGAAACGCGGTGAGCCGGGCGGCATCTCTGAAACGGTCCGGGGAGACTGCCTGCCCGATAGCGACACGAACTGTCTGGCGGCGGCGAGCGAGCATTTGTCCGGGCAGAAGCATGGTTCGGAGCGCTGGGTGGACCAGCCCGGCGAGTTGAAACCCAGCGCTGTTGCGCCCTTGAAAAAAGACGGGCAGGATGCGCGCGCCAGTCTTGATTGCCAGACGCGCCGCCATGGGTTGCCACTCGGAGTCCAATACGCGCCCCAAAGGGAGACGAACGGAGGAAACCTGCCCGGCAGGGAAGACAACGAGTGCGCCACCGGAAGACAGATGACGGAGGGCGGCACGAATAGCGGAACTGTTGGCGTGCGAAGCAGCCCCAAATGGATTGACGGCGATAATTCGCGGGGCGAGTTCCGGTAGCTCGGCGAGCAGCGAGTTCGTGACGAACATCATGTCATTTCGGATACGGTCAAAGAGCGCTCCAAGTACCGGCCCTTCGATAATTCCGAAAGGATGGTTCGCGACAATTACTACTGGGCCAGCCGCTGGAATGTCTTCGATTGCGCCAACATACTGCGGTCGCAATTCGAGCTCATCGACCACACGCTGATGGATGGACGGCGCCGCCCGCCGCATAGCTCGCCGCCAGACCTGCCGGAGCTCATCAATTCCCAGGACGCGATCAACAAGGGATGGCGGGGAAGGGACAGCAGCATTGTCTGTGATTGGGGATGGCATAGCTCGCGGCCAAGGTACGGCAGGCAGATTGCACCGTGATGAATGTTGCGATGCGACGGGCTTACATGGCGTGCTACCTGAGTCTGATCCAGAAGATAGGGAACTTCTGGTGTAAAACGAAAGTGCCCAGAAATGTTTTTCCAGATTGTCATCGGAATGCCGCGACGATGCAATGCGCGGGACCTACCTTCAAAAGGGAGATCCCTTGTCGCACCAACTACACTTCCAATGGAAGAACTCCTCCGCCAGCAAGCGGTTCCGGACTGGTGTTTCCCTACACAGCCACACGCTGCACTCCAAGGAACTCTTGGACTTTATCCCACGTTTCGCGGCGAAGATTCCCGCGTTGCGTACCGAGGTGGAGCGCCTCACGGAACAGTTCCAGCGGTATCACGGGCGGCCGCTGAATTTCCGGCAGGGCTGGTGGACACCGCCGCTTGCCCCTCACTCGGCGGTGCAACTCGAGAGTGAGCAAATCCTAGACCTGGGGCTCCACCCGCTTGTCTCGCTGACAGATCACGATTCGCTGGAAGCGCATGGTGGACGGTATCTCGCCTCGGTGGAGTTGACGGTAAAGCTGCAGCCTTCTTTCGTTCACGTGGGCATTCACAACCTGCCGCCCTCCCGCGCGCAGGAGGTATTGGCGTATGGCGCTCACCCCTCAGCGCTGATGGGCTGGCTTAGCCAGTTTCCGAATGTACTCGTAGTGCTGAATCACCCACTCTGGGACGAAGCCGGGATTGGCGCCGCGACCCACCGGGCGATGGTTGAGCGGTTCCTGGCGCGCCATGATCGCGACATCCACGCGCTCGAGTTGAACGGTTTACGTCCATGGAAGGAAAACCTCCTGGTGACGGAGATGGCTCATGCGTGGAACATTCCGGCAATTAGTGGTGGCGACCGGCATGGAACAGAGCCAAACGCCAATATCAACCTCACCAATGCGGAAACGTTTGATCAGTTTGTGGAAGAGGTGCGATACAGGCGCGTCAGCGAGGTCCTGTTTATGCCGCAGTACCGCCGGCCGTATGCGATGCGCATTGCCGCAAACATGATGGAGATCCTGAATGACCAACCCGGTCACGCGCTCGGCTGGCACCGCTGGTCGGACCGGGTGTTCTACGAAATGCAGCCCGGCGTGGTCCGGTCGCTGTCCGAGTATTGGCCCGGAGGCGAACCGGCGCTGATCCGCTTCTTCCTTTTACTCGTGCGAGTACTTCGGACATCCGGACAACTGGCGCCGGTGCGTTTTGCCTCTGGGCTTGTGCAGGAGTGCCGTCCGTGAGGTCCTTGCCCCCCCGTGTTGCATTTTTCACCGACAGCTTTCATGAAGTGAACGGGGTGGCCCGGACAAGCCGGCAGCTCATCAAGTTCGCGCAGTCGAGGAACTTGCCGATCCTCGCCGTTCATGCCGGGGAAGAGCAGCGAATCTGGACAGAGGGGTCTGTCACGCACTGCGAGTTCCGCCGTGGCTTTCCAAGTCTCCGATTCGACCCCGACATGGCTTTCGACCTGGCGTTCGCCCTCCGGCATCTTGCGCCCCTTCGAAAGGCGCTACGCGGCTTCGAGCCGGACCTTATACATACCACCGGACCTAGTGACTGCGGTTTCTTGGGGATGATGCTCGCCCATCAGGAACGGGTACCGATGCTTTCTTCCTGGCATACGAATCTTCACGAGTACGCGGCCCAGCGGATTCCAGCATGGATTCCAGCCCGGGCCGCGGTCGCCCGGTGGACCGAAGATACGTCGCTCCGCCTGCTTGGCCAGTACTACCGTTACGCCAGAAGGACATTGGCCCCGAATCCGGAACTGGTCGAGTTGCTCAGCAAGCAAACCGGCAAGCCCTCCGGGCTGATGGAGAGAGGAATCGACACCGCACTATTCCACCCGGTGAAGCGCATGCGCGAATTGGACAACGTATTTCGGATCGGGTATGTTGGCCGATTGAGCCGGGAGAAGAATGTCCGGATGCTCGTGGAGATTCAGGCCCTCTTGCAATCGGCGCAAGCTCCGCCTTTTCAGTTTTGCATTGTCGGACAAGGCGACGAACAGCAGTACCTGGAAAGGCATCTCCACGCCGCGTTTTTTCGCGGCGTGCTGCACGGGGACGCACTCTCCCGCGCCTACGCCGACCTCGACGTTTTCGTCTTCCCTTCGGAGACCGACACTTACGGCAACGTCGTTCTCGAAGCGTTAGCATCCGGCGTACCCGCGCTCGTCAGTACCGCTGGGGGGCCAAAGTTCCTGGTGAAGCACGATGAGACGGGATTCGTCTGCAGCGGCGCCGCGGGGTTCGCCGCGGCCGTTGGAGCGTTGATGACCAATCGCCAACGATTGGCGGAGATGCGCGCCGCCGCCCGGCGTTCCGCCCTGAGCCGCAGTTGGGACTCCATTTTCGAAAAAGTC
>JAEUQC010000136.1 GCA_016789905.1 Bryobacterales bacterium
CGTTCAACAGTGGCTCTCGGCCACAAACGCCACGTGCCGCCACTTCTTCGACCCGCCACGAAAGCGCCGCAGTCAGACCGCCGCCGTCTTGCGTCATGCCCTTCCACCGAATCAGGTTCGTTAAGTTAGCGCCTATGCCCCGCGCACCCCCCCTCTTTTTTAAACCCCAAAAACCCTACCGAAACTGAAACGCAAACAGCTTCGCCGCCCGCATCTTAATCCGCAGCCGCACCGCCTGCCCCGCCAGCGCCGAAACATCCGTCGAACCCTTATTCCAACTCGCCCGCAGCGTCAACGAATTCCCATTCAACTCATCCGCCTCCGCCATCGTGAATCCCCGTATCGGCTCTCCGGTCTCTTTCAATATCTCCACCTTCGCCACGCCCCCCGCCCCCGTATTCAAATTCAACTCCAGCCGCGACCCCGCGAACCGCACCGGCGGCGTCATAAACACGCCCCCCTCATAATCCGCCTCCGCCGCCACAAACCCATCCACCCGCAGTATCGCCCGCGATAGCGCCTCCTGCTTCTTCCCGTCCACCCGCCCCGCATGGTCATGATTCGTACCCATATAGTAAATCCACAACTCATCCCCCATTCGCACCGGCCGCAGTACCGGATAGATCCATTTCGAATCCCACGTCCCATCCATCCCCGTCGTCAAAAACGCCCGCCGCGGACCCGGCCGCGTGAAGTTCCGCGCATCCCGGCTCACCGCCAACTGGATATCCCCCGTACTCGGAAACGTGTCACTCCCGGACCCCCGCCAATGATGAAACACCGGCACCAATGCCAAATACACCCCCTCATACGGAAACACTCCCGGCCCGTAAAAGTCCAACGGCGCCGTCGGCGTCAACACCTGGTCCTCGCCCGTCGCCGCGCCCGTCCGCCCCTCCCGCATCGGCATAATATTCTCCCCATTCACCACCAGCCGCGTCGGGTCCAACACCATCATCGGCGCCGCCGCCGCATCTCTCTCATCGGGCTCAAACGAAAAGTGCATCGCCGTCCAATTCACCATATCGTCGCTCTCGTTGTAACTCGCCATCCGCGCCCCAAATCCCGATTTTTCCCGCACCCATTCCCGCGAATAGCCAACGTATCTTCCAATCCGCTTATCCCAGAACCACGACGGCTGCGTATCCGCCGCCCGCAGTCCCGTCACCGGCCTTTCTTCATGCGTCCAACGCAGCCCGTCCGGCGATTTCCATACCCGGTGCGGCCCCCGCACCGGACTCCCCGGCTTATCGTACATCTTGCTCCAACTCTTGTACCGCGCATCCGGCGCCGCGTTCGGATTATCGTCCCGCCACACCGTCCCCCCGCCCACCGCCAGCCACTCCGGCCGCGGCGGCAGCACCAGATTATTCTCCTTGGTCCCATTCCGCTCCACCAGCCCCAGCGGCTTCTTCACAAAGTGAATCCCGTCCACCGATTCCGCATACGCCAGCCCCATAAACGGCGGGTTCTTCCGCGGCTCCGGAATCCCCGCCCGCACGTCGTACCACAGCCGGATCTTTCCGTCCTCCTGCACCACCGTCGAATAGCTCCCCAGGTGCGCGTCTTTTTCCCACGGCGCGTCCGTCGTCAACAGCTTCTCCCGTGTCTGCATCGGTTGCTGCACCGCCAGCGTAATTCCCTCTGCACTCTCCATGAACTTATGGTCAATGAACAACTGCTTCATTGATCCAATCTCAATCACCGCCGCCATCAGGAAAAGAATCATGACACCTCCATCCTACCCGCAATTCGTCTACATGCTCTATCGTGGTGAACAGCATGTTTGATTGGCTAATAGGCGCTCCCCTTGCCGTCGGCTCTATCGCCCCGGCATTCGATCTCCCAGATGAAAACGGCCGTCCTGTGTCCTTGTCCGCCCTCAGGGGCAAACCCGTCGTCCTGGTCTTCTACCCCGGTGACGACACGGCCATCTGCACCAAACAGCTCTGCGAGATCCGTGACGACTGGAAGTCCTTCCAGCGTTACAACGCCGTTGTCTACGGCATCAATGGCCAGGGCGCCGAAGCCCACGGCAAGTTCTCCGCCAAATACCGTTTTCCCTTTCCGCTCCTCGTCGATCACGGCTGGCTCACCTGCAAGGAGTACAACGCCGGCTGGGGCCTCGTCCGCCGCACGGTCTATGTCATCGGCCCTGATGGCCGCATCCTCTACGCCAAACGCGGAAAGCCCTCCACCGCGGAGATACTCACCGCCATGGAGGGCCTTCTCGCCAAACGCGCTACTTCTTAATCCGCTGACACGCCGCTATCGACGCTTCGTTATGCGGCGCCGGCCGGCCGTCGGCAATGATCTCAACAATCTTGCCCGTCTTGTCAATGACGAACGTCGTTCGGCTGGCGATGCCGCGTTCCGCCATCAGTACGCCATACGCCTTCGCCGTGTTGCGATTCGGAAAATCCGATAGCAACGGAAACTCGAGCGAGAGGTCGTCGGAAAAACGCTTCAGCGACGGTGCCGCGTCCACGCTAATTCCCAATATCTGTGATTCCGCTTCGTTAAAGTTTTTGATTCCAGCCTGGAACCCTTTCATTTCCGCGGTTCAGCCACCCGTAAACGCCAGCGGGAAAAAGGCGAGCACCACGGTCTTGCTGCCTTTGAAATCCGCCAACGAATACGTTTTGCCTGGAACCGAGGAACTGAGCTTGGTAAACTCCGGAGCCATGTCGCCAACCTTCAAATGCGTCTTGCCGTCTTGGGCAAATAGCGCGGTTGCGACGAGACCCAGGAAGAGTATTTTCTTCATAGTGTGTCCTCGTTGAAATAAAACTGCCGAACCCAACTAGTCTATATCTTCACCATCTCCGTCTGCCGCTCCCCCGTCACCCGCGCGTCCCGTTCGCCCACAAAAACATTCACTTCGCTCCGGATGCCAAAGGCCGGCAAATACACCCCCGGCTCCACCGAAAAACACGTCCAAGGAATCACTCGCCGCACATCGTGCGTCTCCAGGTTGTCCATGTTCGCGCCCGACCCATGCACCTCTTCGCCAATCGAATGGCCCGTCCGGTGGATGAAGTAATCGCCAAACCCGTGCTCCCGGATATGCCCGCGGCACGCGTCGTCCACCTCGAATCCGCACAGCGGCAGCCCCGCGCCAATCGTATTCTGCACCTTCGCCACCGCCGCGTCTCGCGCCCCAGTCACCACCGTGAACACGCGCTGCACTTCATCAGGAATCTCCTCGCCCGTGTACCCCGTCCACGTCACGTCGTAGTAAACCGTCCCCGGCTTGTTCAGCTTCGCCCACAGGTCAATCAGCACCACGTCGCCCTGCTTGATCATCTCGTAGTCGTCGGCGTGCGGCTCGTAGTGCGGGTTCGATGCATTCGCGTTCACGCCCACAATCGGCCCATGATCGGTAAACAGCCCCGCCCGCTCAAACGACCGCAGAATGAACGATTTCACCATGTACTCATTCACTGGTTCCCGCCCGCGCAGCAGGTCCCCGATCTCCACAAACGCCGCTCGCCGAATCTCATCCACCAGCACCCCGGCCTGCATATGCGAGTCCAGCTTCTCCTGGTTCCACTTCGCCTCGAAAATCTGCACCAGGTTCGCCGAAGTTTCCACCTCCACGCCCTGCTCCCGCACCAGTTCCACGGTCCCGGCGTCCACCATCGCCACATACGGCACCGCGCACTGCGGCGAATACTGCATCGCCACCCGCTTGCATCCGTTCAGCAGCATCGTCAATCCATACACCTGCCGCGACCAGCTCGAATAGCTCTGCGTCGTTCCCGGCAGCGCGTCCAGCATCGACGGCTCAATCTGGTGTACTAGCTTCCTGGGCTCCCCGTTCGCCGGAATCAGGTAATACCAGCGCCGCGACGGCGTCCGCGGCGGCGTAAAGTCCAGCACCCGGTACGCCAGCGGATCCCGCAAATGATGGTCGAAAAACAGCCACCCATCCAGCTTCTCTTCGCGCAGTGCCTCTTGAATCGCCGCAACGTTCATCATTTCTGCTCTCCCATTAAGCCGCGCAGCGGCTTCACGAATACTGTCAACACTGCCGCCGCCGCTATCGCGAACAGCGCCACGTACAAAAACAATTCTTCCAGTTTCATCCGCTCATAGAAACCCGACAATCGCCCGCCCACGTAGTTCCCCGTCGCAATCGACAAAAAGAACACGCCCATAATCACGCCGCCCAGCCGCGCCGGCGCCAGCTTCGTCATCGCCGATAGTCCCACCGGGCTCAAACACAACTCGCCAATCGTGTGCAGCAAATACGTCACCACCAGCCAGAACGGGCTCACCTTCATCCCCGCGTCCGCCGTCGCCGCCGCCGGCACCAATATCAAAAAACCCAATCCCACAAACAGCAGCGCCAGTGCGAACTTCGCCGGCACGCTCGGCTCCCTCGGCCCTAGCTTGATCCATAGCACCGAAAAAACTGGCGCCAATATCAGCAGCCAGATCGAGTTTACAGATTGGAACCAGCTCGACGGATAATCCATCCCCAGCACCTGGTTCCGCGTCTTCTCATCGGCAAACAAATTCAGCGTCGAACCTGCCTGCTCAAACAACGACCAAAACACCGCCGACGCGATCGACAAACACAGAATCACCGCGATGTTCTTCCGCTCCTGCCCCTTCGCCGTCGCCCCGAATAGCACCACGAAGATCCCCACAAAACAAATGGCCATCAACACGCTGAACCCATCGGCAATCGCCGTCACCGATAGCGAAGTCACCCCCGAAGTCTGCAAAAATCCCAGCAAAAGCGGCAATCCTACCACCACGCCAAGCCCCATCGCCAGTTGCTTCTTCTCCGCCGCCCCCGGCGGCGTCGCCGTCCGTAGCCCAGCCTCGCCCAGGTGCCGCTGCGTCGCCACATACTGAATCAGTCCCACCGTCATCCCCGCCGTCACCAGCAGAAACGCCAACCGCCAGTTGATCGCCTGCCCCACATACCCAATCGCCAGCGGCGCCAGAAACGCCCCCAAATTGATGCCCATGTAATAGAGCGAAAATCCCGCGTCCCGCCGGTTGTCACCCTTCGCATACAGCGCTCCCACCATCGTGCTGGCGTTGGTCTTCAGCAGTCCAGTGCCCACGCAAATCATCCCCAGCCCTAAATAAAATGCCCACATCATCGGCGCCGCCAGCAGCGCGTTGCCCGCCGCTATGATGATCCCCCCATACAGCACCGCTTTGCGCTGCCCCAATATCCGGTCTGCCACCCAGCCTCCCGGCAGGCTCAGCAAATAGACCGACGCCGTGAAGATCCCATAAATCGCCCCGGCCGTCGTCTTGTCCATCCCCAGCCCGCCGTTCTGATACTGTGCCGTCAGGTACAGAATCAAAATCGCGCGCATCCCGTAATAGCTGAACCGTTCCCACATCTCGGTGAAGAACAGCGTGGAAAGTCCCCACGGATGCCCGAAAAACGAAGTATCACTTACGGATTGCGTTGCCATTCAATCTCCGTGTTCAGTTGAATCATGCCCGCCGTGTCCCGGTGGTCGATTACCGCGAACGGCAAGGCATCGTCTATCCAGTCCTGACTCGCGCCATCCCCGTGCTGCATCGCCACCGTCAGCGTATACTCCGCCCGGCTCAGCAAACACTCCAACGCGAATCGAATCTCCAGCACATCCCCCGCCGCAAAGTCCCCCAGTTCTACTTTCTCCACCTTCGTGTTCGTCCCATACACATCCACGCCCAGCCGGTTCCGGATCAATATCCCAGCCATCGGCCGCTCGCAATCTCTCGCGAACTTCGCCCGCACCCGCACCACCGTCCGCTCCCCGCTCATCAGGCTCGTTACTTCTTCGCCCCGCCCATTCAGCAGCGCCACGCTTTCAATCCGGCTCGTCCCGTCCCCGTGCCGGTAGCTCCCGACGTCGGCCGGCGTGTCCCGCAGTTGCAGCTCATGCACCAGCCCCACGTACTTGTTCACAATCTCGCTCGGCTTTCCCATCGCCACCACTTCCCCCTGCATCATCAGCGCCGCCCGGTCCGCCAGCCGCTTCACGATTCCCAGATCGTGCGACACAAACAAAATCGTGATTTTCTTCTCTTTCAACTCCTCCAGCTTCCGCACGCACCGGTTCGCGAAAATCGCATCGCCCACCGCCAGCGCTTCGTCGACAATCAGCACTTCCGGCTCCACATGGATCGCCGTCGAAAACGCCAGCCGCACATACATCCCGCTCGAATACTCTTTCACCGGCCGGTCCATAAAGTCGCCAATCCCCGCAAACTCCACAATCTTCGGAAACGCCGTCTCCACTTCCGCCCGGCTCAGCCCCATAATCTCGCCGTTCAAAAAGACGTTTTCCCGCCCGGTGAAATCCGGGTTGAATCCCGCGCCCAATTCCAGCAGCGCCGCCACCCGTCCCTGGCAAACCACCCGGCCCCGCGTCGGCTGCATAATTCCCGCCACAATCTGCAGAAGTGTCGATTTCCCGCTCCCGTTCGGCCCCACCAGCGCGAACACTTCCCCCGCCTCCACTCGCAGGTTTACATCGTGCAGCGCCCGGAACTCGCGCCCCCGCGCCTCTCCGATCACCGGCAGTAGCGATACCAGCCGGTCCGTCGGGCGCTCGTAGAGCGTATAGACTTTCGAAACGTGTTGAACGGAGACCAACCTATCAGCTTAGCCGACCCTGGCCGCGATAGACTCAGTGAGCATCATGCACGCCCTGCCACTCTTCTTCGCGCTTCTCCTGGTCGTTGAAAAACACAACGATTCGGTCAGCTTCTACGAATTGGCCAACGGCGCCCCGGTCGCCACCGTCAAGGTCGGCCACATCCCGCACGAATTCGTCTTTTCCGCCGACAAAAAATCGGTCTACGTCACCAACTACGGCACCGCCCGCTGGACAGATGAAGCACCCGGCGGCAACACGATCTCGATCCTCGATCTCGCCACAAAAAAGGTCACCGGCGAAATCAATCTCGGCGAGTTCCACCGCCCCCACGGCATCGAACTCGGCCACAGCGGCAAGCTCTACGTTACTTGCGATATACCCTCCGCCGTTCTCATCATCGATCCAATGCAACGCAAAATCGAACGCGTCCTCCGCTACCCGGCCAAGGAACTCCCTCACATGCTCGCCGTCACCCGCGACGAGAAGACGCTCTACACTGCCAACGCCGGCAACGGCGCCATAACTGTCCACAACCTCAAAACAGGCGCCGTCAATTCCATCGAAGTCGGCGGTGTCCCCATGGGCTTGGCCCTCACCAAGGACGAGCGGACGCTTTACGTCGCCACCCGCACTGCCGATACCGTTGTCGAAATCGACACGCGCAAATGGACCATCCGCCGCACCATCAAACTCGCCGGCCAGCCCGTCCGCCTCCAACTTCTCCCCAACGAAAAGCAGCTATTGGTCAGTCTCATCGTCGATGGCGCCATGGTCGTTCTCGATACCAAAACCGGTCAGGAGACCCACCGCCTCAAGGTGGGCCTCAATGCGGAGGGCATGCACATCGATCCCGTAACGAACGAAGGTTTCGTCTCCGCCCAAGGCGAAAAACGCGTGGTTCGTTTTTCACTCCGGACCTTTGAACGAACCGGCGTCGTCAACACTCAGGAGCGGCCCGACCCGATCCTCGTCCACCGCTAGTCTGCAAAACGCCAGCCCCGCCCAACTCAACATGCACCCCCCCCCCCGCCGGGACACGCTCACCTGTAACCCCCGCCACAAGCCGCGCGCCGGGAGATCCCACATGCAACACTAATCCCCGACGGGACTTGCTTTAGCATGTCCCAAGACGCATCCCCACCTCCACAAAGGGTCACGCCCCCGCGACAAGCCATGCGCCGGGAAATCAGACAGGCAACACAACCCCCGACGGGACGCGCGGCATCCCCACCCCACAAAGAGTCACACCCCCGCCATTTGAGCGTGTCCTAAAACGCTCGCCATCCACACCCGCCGACCCCCGAAACAAAGGACACCAACCCACTCAACCACGCCCCGCCGATCTTTCCAACAGCGCCAGCCTCTCCGCCGCCGCCCGCTCAAACATCGCCGCCCGCCCCTCCAGCCACGTCGCCCGCTCCCGTTCTCCGTTCAACGCATTCCGCAGCGTGTCCAACTCGGCCTGCTGCTCGGCCAGCAGCACGTTTGCCTCCTGCAGCTTCACCAATCGTTCCTCGGCCGCCCGCCGCCACATCGCCGCGTCCCGGTCCCCGTCCATCACGCCCGTCTCCGCCGCCCACGCCCGCATCTCGTCGCCAAACGGGTCGGTGAAGTAGGCGGCCACCCGCCCAAGCCGTCCATACAATGCCCGCAAAGCCATAGGAATTGCCTCGCCGTTCGCGAAACGGTCGAAGGCATACGGCCATGTTCGTGTCTCCGCGTAACCCGCTGCCAAAACCCGTTCTGCATACCGGGCAAACAACTCGGCCGCACCCGTGTTCTCCATCTGCATCGATGGCCAATACCGGGAAACTCTCCCCGGTTCCATCGGGTCAAAGCCGCTGTAATGAAACAGCCGCCACCTCCCTGCGTCTGGCCGTTCATACAGATTCCAATAGGCCACGTTGTACGCCGGGTCCCGCTCCACCGCCAGCCCCGGTACAAACGAGGGCGCGTAGTCCAGCCATCGCTGATCCAGGTGCATCCCGTCTTCGATCGAGTAACGGCAATACTCCCGTGTCCGCGCCGCCCACCAATCCAGAAACCCCCGCGTCTCTTCCGTCTCTCGCGCTCCCGCCACGCCACCGTTGAACACCCCGCACTGCAGCACGTTCAGTTCCGCATCCACTCCCATCCCCGGCCCTAATGTGTGCGGCGTCAGCGTCAGCGGCCTCCCCGCCACTCGCTCCAGCAGCGGACCCAAGTCCCCCAGCACCTCCATGTCCGCGTCCAGAAACAACACACTTTCATGGCCCATGTCCAGCATTCTGCGCAGCAAATAAGGCTTCGCCGCCGATACCGCCTCCCGTCGCGTATACCGGAAGCAAAAGTCCGCCAATCGCGGTATGCCCAACTCCGCCAGCGCCAGCACCGGGAACGCCTCGCCCGAGGGGTCAAACAACCCCTCCGGCTCATCCACCAGCGCAACATAAAACGGCAACTCCGGGTGCCACCGCCGCAGCGATTCCCCCAGCACCCGCGCAAACGGCAGGTAGTTCTTAGCCACAATCGTTCCCGCCGCCGTCATGCCGTCCATCCCGCCCGCAGCAGTTCCTCACGGTATCGTGCGAACACCACCGCCGCCGCTCCCAGATTCTCCATCGTCAATCGCGCGAAATATCGCGTCGCCCCCTCCGGACGGTCGGCGTCATACCCGCTGAAACGGAACAGCCGGCACGGCCCCCCGTCCACCAGAATCCGCTCCCCTTCCACTGTCACCGCTCGCTCCGGCAGGTTCCAATGCCCTACGTTCACCCCAGGGTCGCGCACCACCGCCAACCGCTCCACATACGCCGCCGCCAGGTCCAGCCACCGCTGCTCAAAGTGCATTCCCGCCGCCGGATCATACCGGCAGTGCGTTGCCACCCGCGCCGCCCACCATTGCAGAAATCGTCCCCCTTCCTCCGTATTCGCGCATCCCACCAGCCCCCCGTTATACGTCCCGCAACGCAGAATCTCCCGTTCTCTCGCCGCCGCCGTCAGTGGCCGCAGCAAGTGCGGTGTCAACGCCACGGAAGCCGTTTCCAGTAGCGCCGCTACCGGCGTCAGATCCCCCGTCACCATCGATTCCTGTTTGATGAACAGTACCCGGTCAAACCCCTGCCGCAGTACCCATTCCATCAGCAACGGTGTCAACGCGTAGCTGTACTCCTGCTCGTTGTACCGGCTTCGCATCGCCTCCGCCCCCGTCCCCAACTCATCCGGCCACACCACCCGGAACGGTTCGTTCCCCGCTTCAATCCGCCCTTCGCAGAGCAAAAGAAAAAACGGCACCCCGGAATGGTGCCGTTGAAACGAACTGCATACCACGCGGCCCAGCGATAGATGTCGCTTCGCCGCTATTGTGCACACTGCCCACTTTCCGCCCATTCGCCCCACTATACCAGCGGGGCGAATGGGCGATTGCTTCTTACCGCCTTACCGTAAAGCCCAACCCCATCGTGTACAGGAAGTCGTTGCTCTTCCTCCCCGGCGCCGGGTTGCTCAGGTAACGGTCACTCACCGCCGCATTCCACGTCAGCCACTTGGTCAGCGCCGCCGTCAACCCCACATCCACGTTCTGCCGGTACTCGCCCGTATTCGTCATGTTGTTGAACATCCGGTAGCTTTGAATGAAATTCATCCGCGACGAAAGCTTGTAATTGAAGTCGTCGCCCCAATAAATTTCCGCCGAATTCCGGGTAAACGGCTGCCGCGGACGCGCCGGGTCAAACTTTTCCCGGTTGTACGCGCCACCGCCAACCAGATCCAGCCTGCCCTTCTCGCCCTTCCACGCTATGTAGCCCAAACCGCCGCCGGCCACAAACCGCAAGTCCAGGTTTTGGAACTTGTCGTACTCGTAGTCGTTGAACCCGGTCACAAACAGCCGAGGACTCACGTTCCGGTTGTATCCCACGCCGCCGCGCACCGCTTGCGCCGTCGCCGCCGATACTCCCGCAATCGATGCCGACGCACGGATGAAGTTGAAATACACCGTCGTCTTGTCCGTGTTCGTCACTCGCGTCGCGTTCACCGGCGTCGTAAACGTCGCTGTCTTCGCGTTCCCCGATGTGCCGGCAATCCCGATGCTTCCATTGATTACCCATACATCGCCCCAACCAGGGTTCAACATCCGCAGATAAGCTTTCTGTTCGGCATCGTCGCGGATCGTCTTAATCTCTTCCGGCGCCACCGTCTGCTTCGCCCCGGCCGCCGCCACCACCACCTTGTCGCCCGCCGTCTCCAGGGAGCCTTGCACGGTCTGCCCGCCCGACAGGGTGACGTTCAACGGCTTATCCGCCGTCACCGTCGCCACCTTGTCCCATGGCAGCGTCACCACCCCAAAATGTTCGGTCTTTATCGTAAGCGTTGCCGCGTCTTTTTTCACAATACTGCCGGTCACGCGGTCGCCGTTTTTCATGACAATCTGATCGCCCAGGAGTCCGAACGAACCCAGGCTCAGTGCCACTAACGGGAAAATGGATTTGTTTCGCATAATAGGGACTGATTCCAGTCTGAAAGGGGATGCGTCTGACCGCCAAAATGTTTCAATTTTTCGCCGCCTTCCGCGCCCTAGCCCTTTCCCTTCTATTGTTACCCGTATTCTCGATTTCTTTGTTCTCCCAGCCCGCGCCGGTTCGTTTTCACGGCCAGTTACTCTTTGAAATCAGGACTCCCACCGCCGACCTAACCCCCTCCGAAGCCGCCGGTCTCGCCGCCGCCCGCCTCGAAGCCTTCGCCGCCAATCGCTCTCTGTCCTCCTCCACGCTCCACGTCGAACCCACCCCCAACGGTCATCTCATCCACGCCGGCGCCTCCCTCCTCCTCCTCGTCACCCCCGCCGAAGCCGCCGCACACCAGCGTGATGCCGCCGCCCTCGCCTCCGATTGGCTCACCCGGATGCAGGCCGCCATCGACGCCCACCGCGCCACCAACAGCCTTCGCTTCTGGCTCGGCGTCGCCCTTCGCCTTTGTCTCTATACGCTGCTCTTCGCTCTCGCCGTCTGGCTCCTCAATTGGCTCCAGCTTCGCGCCCGCGCCTTTGCCGATGCTTACACGCAAACCCACCTCGCCGATCGCGGCTCCCGCATCCTCAGCCTCTTCTCCCCCTCCACCCTCCTCGATGGCCTCGCCAATCTTCTGAGTCTCACCCGCTGGCTCCTCATCCTCGTTCTCTTCAACTTCTATCTCAATTACGCCATCCGCCTCTTCCCCGGCACCGGCGAAATCAGCCGCACCCTCGGCTCCTATCTCCTCTCCCCGCTCTATGACCTCGGCGGCGCCCTTGTCTCCTATCTGCCCAGCCTCTTCTTCGTTCTCCTCGTTGCCCTCATCGCCAATTACCTCATCCGCCTCTCCAACTTCGTCTTCATCAAAATCGCCCGCGGTGCCATCCTCGTCGAAGGTTTCTATCCCGATTGGGCCGTCCCCACCGCCAAACTCGTCCGCCTGCTCATCATCGTCCTCGCCGTCATCATCGCTTTCCCCTATCTCCCTGGCGCCAGTTCCCCCGCCTTCCAGGGCATATCGCTTTTCATCGGCGTCCTATTCTCCCTCGGCTCGTCCTCCACCATTTCCAACGTCATCAACGGTGTCATCCTCACCTATATGCGTGCCTTCCAGATCGGCGACCGCGTCAAGATCGCCGACACCATCGGCGACGTCACCGAAAAGAACCTCCTCGTCACCCGCATCCAGACCTTTCGCAACGAGGTCGTCACCGTACCCAACTCCCAGATCATGGCCACGCAGATTCTCAACTACTCCCTCCTCGCCCGCGAAAAGCGCCTTATCCTCTACACGGCCGTCACCATCGGTTACGACGCGCCTTGGCGCCAGGTCCACCAGCTTCTCCTCGCCGCCGCCGCCGCCACCCCTGGCGTGGAACAAACCCCCGCTCCTTTCGTCTGGCAGCGGGCCCTCAACGACTTCAACATCACCTACGAACTCAACGTCCATACCGCCGACGCCCGCCGTATGTTCGATACCTACAGCGCGCTCCATTCCAATATCCAGGACGAGTTCAACCGCGCCGGCGTCGAAATCCTCTCCCCCAACTACCACGCCCTCCGCGATGGCAACGCCTCCACCATCCCTGTCCGCCCCCGTCCCCCAGTGACATAATGGTAAGCGGTTTCAGTTCACCCTCGTAAGGACACACTCATGAACCAGGAAAACACACGCCGCAACTTCGTCAAAGCGGCCGCCGCCTTCTCCATCGTCGGCTCCCAATCGGTCCGCGGCACGCAGGCCAACTCCGCCGTCACGCTCGGCCTCATCGGCTGCGGCAATCGCGGCATGTATGTCAGCGGACTCTTCGCCAAGAACGAGAACCTCAAAGTCGCCGCCTATAACGACATCTATGAGGATCGATTCCAGGCCGCCGCCGCCAAGTATTCCGGCGCCAAGCGCTTCAACTCCATGGACGACCTCCTTGCCGACAAGTCCATCGACGCCGTTCTCATCGCCACCCCGGCCTTCCTCCACCCCGAACACTTCGAACGCGCTGTCAAAGCCAAGAAGCACATTTTCCTCGAAAAGCCCGCCGGTGTCGACGCCGCCGGGTGCCACCGCGTGCTCCGCGCCGCCAAAATGGCCGACCCTACCAAGCGCATTTCCATGGACTACCAGCAGCGCTACGGCAAGGATTACCGCAAGGCTCACGAGACCGTGAAGTCCGGTGAACTCGGCCGCATCATCCAGGTTCGCGCCGCGTGGATGGGTGGCGGCCCGCCCATCAAGAAGGGTCACCCGGCGGAGCAGGAGCGCATCCGCAACTGGTTCTTCTACCGCGAACTTTCCGGCGATATCTTGATCGAGCAGGACTGCCATAACATCGACGTCGTCAACTGGTTCATGGGCCGCCATCCGGTCCGCGTCTCCGGTGTCGGTTCCCGCATGTCCCGCACGGACATTGGCGACATCTACGACAGCCTCTCCTGCAGCTTCCAGTTTGAAGACGGCGTGACCTTCAGCTACACCGCCAACCAGTTCGGCAACATGGTCGGCTATAGTGACGTGACGGAGACCTTCATTTGCGAGAAGGGCTCGGTGAACGTTGGCCGCAAGGGCTACACGATCTATCGCCAGGGCAAGCCGAACGAGGTGGCGGAGACCAAGCACGACATCACGCTCGACAACGTGAACGAGTTCGTCGAGGGTGTCCGGACGGGCAAGATCGAGAACGCCGCGCTCTGGGGCGCCGAAAGCACTCTGGTCGCCGTCATGGCCCTCACCGCATGCACCAGCGGCCAGCCCATGACCTGGGAGAAGGTTAACCAGGCCTAGCGTCTTCCCCGAGTGCCGGGCAACACCCGGCACTCGGCCCCAGGATGGCCCGCCGGGACATCATCTGTACCCCCGCCACAAGCCGCGCGCAGGGAAATCCCACATGCAACACCCCCCGCCGACGGGACGCGCGCCATCCCCACCCCGACAATGGGTTACGTCCATCGGAAACCCCAGCCACAAGAGCCTCGTCGGGAAATCCCACAAACAACACAACCCTCCGCCAAGACGCGCGCCATCCCCAACCCGACAATGGATGACGTCCATCGGAAACCCCCGCCACAAGCCACCCGCCGGGAAAACCCACAAGCAACACAACCCCTGCCAAGACGCGCGCCATCCCCACCCCGACAATGCGTTACGTCCACCTGTAACCCAGCCACAAGAGCCTCGCCGGGAAATCCCACATGCAACACACCCCCCGACGGGACATGTTTTAACGTGTCCCAAGACGCGCGGCATCCCCACCCCGACAATGCGTTACGTCCATCTGTAACCCCGCCACAAGCCACCCGCCGGGAAAACCCACAAGCAACACAACCCCTGCCGGGACGCGCGCCATCCCCAACCCGACAATGGATGACGTCCATCGGAAACCCCCGTCACAAGCCACCCGCCGGGAAATCCACTAGCAACACAAAAAACCGCCGGGACGCCGCTCCAGCGTTTCCCAAGGCGCACAAAACCCCACCCCTCAAACCCGGTCCCCACCCCCGCCCGGACGGCGCCCCGGCTCACCACATTTGAGCGGCTCAGATCCCCACCGCCAAGCGTTAGCCTTCCCCGCCGTCGCCCGGCATCTCCTCCAACAAATTCTCAAACTTCGTGAACTCATGCAGAAACGCCAGCTTGACGGTCCCCGTCGGCCCGTTACGCTGTTTGGCCAGAATCAGCTCCGCCTTCCCATGCAGGTTCGCGTCGAACCGCTTATAGTACTCCTCGCGGAACACGAACATCACCATATCGGCGTCCTGCTCAATCGATCCCGATTCCCGCAAATCGCTCAACTGCGGCCGGTGGTCGCCCGGCCGTGTCTCAGGCGCGCGGCTCAATTGCGACAGCACGAAGAACGGGCACTTCAGTTCCTTCGATAGCAGCTTCAACCCTCTCGACAACTGGCTCACTTCCTGCGTCCGGTTCTCGCTGCGCCCCGGCGTCGACATCAGTTGCAGGTAGTCCACAATCACCAGCCCCAGCTCATTGTCCCGCTGCAGTCGCCGTAGCTTGGCGTGGATGTCCATCAGCGTAATGTTCGACGAGTCGTCGATAAAGATCGGCGCCCGCGCCAGGTCAATGGTCGCCTTCTGCAGCAGCCGCCGTTCATCGGCGTTCAAGTAGCCTTCTCGGAACTTCGTCTGCGACACCCGCGCCTGCGCGCAAATCATACGTGTCAACAGCGATTCGTTCGACATTTCCAGCGAGAACACCGCCACCGCCTTCGGCGCCGCCGGATTCAACGCCACATACTGCCCCAGGTTCAACGCCAGCGCCGTCTTCCCCATCGCCGGCCGTGCCGCCAGAATTATCAGTTCCCCCGGACGGAACCCGCCCGTCATTTCGTCCAGTTTCAAAAAACCCGTCGATGTGCCCCGTACCCGCTTCGTCGGATCCAGGAACGCGTTCAGCCCGCCCTCAAACTGCTCAATCACCTCGCGCGGCGTCAGCAGCGAATCCTTCACCTGCGCCTCGCCCAGGCTCATCAACTGCTCTTCCGCCGACGCCAGAATCTCATGCGGATCGTCCGACCCGTTCACACACCGGTCTATCAACCCCTGCGACGTGAAGATGATGTGCCGCAGCACGGCCTTATCCTTCACGATCTTGATGTAGCTCTCCAGGTTGTAGAGCTGCGGCAACCCATCGTCCAGCGACACCAGATAGCTGATCCCGCCCACGTTCTCCAACTCGTTAAACCGCATCAGTTCGTTGGCGATCGTCACCCGGTCGATCTTCTCCCCGCGCTCAAACAACTGCAGCATCCGCGTGAAAATTAGCTGGTGCGACTGTAGCGAGAAGTCCGCCGCCTGGATCGCGCTGCCGACATTGAGGAACGTCGAAGAATCCAGGAGGATCGCTCCCAGAATGTACCGCTCCGCCTCGATATTGGCCGGCAGGCCCTTCTGCATTACGAGGTCGTTTGCCATTCCCTACCAACCTACCAAATCGTCGCTACAGCCAGCCCTTTGTCGAAGACTTCGGTGTGCAGGGCATACCCGAAACCCGCCCCCGCCGGCAGCGATATCAGCCCGTCCACCGGCCGCGGATCGCCCGTCAATACCCAGTCCGGCGTCGTCCCACGGTAGATGTCCACGTACTCCACAAACGGCGTCATCGAAGGATCGTTCGCCATCTCGAAGTGGTACGTCGCCGCCCCGATCCCGTGGCAGATCAGCTTCGTGTGGTGCGCCCGCGCCAGCGCCGCGATCTTCCGCAGTCCCGTCACCCCGCCCGCCCGGTAAATGTCCGGCTGCACAATGTCCACGCAGCCTTCTTCGATCAATCTACGAAAGTCTTCGTAGATGTAGGCGTGCTCCCCGCCGGTCACCATCGTGTTCACCCGCCGCCGGATCTCCCGGTACCCCGCGTAGTCATCGGGCAGCACCGGTTCTTCCAGCCACGCAATCCCGTACTTCTCCAGCCGGTCGTACATCCGCAGCGTGTAGGGCACATCCCAGGCCATGTAGATATCCAGCGCCAGAAACGCCTCCGGCCCCAGCACGTCCCGCGCCCGCGCCACTGCCTCCTCGTTCTTCCGCATCCCGGCCTCGCCGTGCGCCGGCCCATAGGGCACCGCGATTTTCATATCCCGAATCCCATACGCCGCCAGCGCCTCCGGGGCATAGCCGGTGTAGTAGGCCCGCAGTGGCCGCGCCGCCGCGCCCAGCAACTCGTACACCGGACGTCCCAGCAGCTTGCCTTGCGCGTCCCACAACGCGATGTCGATGCCCGAAAGCGCCGCCTGCGTCGTTCCGCCACGCCCGTAGAAAAGGGAGGCCCGGTATAACTGCTCCTGCAGCGTCGCCGTCGCAAACACGGATTGGCCCACGGTCATAGCCCGCATCTGCTCATCGATCACCGCCTTCGCCGCCAGGCCTTTCCCGCACCCCACGAACCCAAACCCGCTCGTGCCGTCCTCCAGCACCACCTCCACCACCGCCGCCGTCATCGGCCCAAACCAACTGGACCTCTTCTCGAAATACTCCGGGTACCCCGACATCGGGTTGGCAATGACGGACTCCGATAACCACGACCCCGCCATCGGCGCCGTATGGCACTCCACCTCTCGGATAATCATTCCGCCTCCTCGCTCTCTCAGCATCCCACGCCTTCGCCGCCCGCCCCTGTCTCATCCATCCGCTCCCTCGAAATCGGTGTAAATAATGGGTTATGGTCAAACTGTGCTTGTCTGCACTGCTCGCCGCCGCCTCCGTGTCTGCGCAAGCATACCTGGCAACAATCGCTGGCGCCCCTCCCGCCACGAGCGTGGTGCCTTCCACCGGCTTAGCCGCGTCCTTCGGTACCCTCACTGGCGCCGTCACGGATGCCTCCGGCAATGTCTACTTTGCCGATACTCGCCAACAGACCATCTTCCGGCTCGAACCCTCCGGCCGCCTCTTCCGCGCCGTCGGTAACGGCATCGAAGCGGAGTCCCCCGATGGCCCCGCCCTTGCCATCTCCCTTACTCTCAGTGCCGCTCCCATGGCGGTCAATCGCGCCGGAGAGCTCATTTTCGGCGATGGCTGGCGCATCCGGAAACTCCGCCGCGATGGCCTCGTCGTCACCATCCCTCGCTTCCCCTCCGGCGGCTACCTCATCGACACCCTTGCCGTCGATCCCAACGGCGCCATCTTCTACTCCGCCGCGCCCGACAACCGCGTCTACCGCATTGGCCCTGACAACGTAGCCTCCCTCTTCGCCGGCAATGGCGAAGAGGGGAGCGCCGTGCTCGAAAACGCCCCTGCTACCACTGTCCCGCTGTTCGGCATCACCGCCATCGCCGTTTCTCCCAGCGGCGCCGTCTATATCGCCGAAGAACGAACCCAGCGGATTCGCGTTGTCGGCACCAATGGCGCCATGCGAACCTTCGCCGGCAATGGCACCCCCGTCGGCGGCGATGGAGGCCTGGCCACCGTCGCTGGCTTAGGGGTTCTCCGCTCCCTTGCGGTCCACCCGAATGGCGACCTTTTCCTGGCCTCGTTCGATGGCCGCATCCGCCGCATCCGCCCCTCTGGCATCATCGAGCAGTTCCTCCATGCCGGCAATTGGTCAATCGCCGGCATCGCCTTTGACTCCACCGGCAACCTCTTCCTCGCCGATCCCTCGGCCCGCCTCATCCGGCGCACCGATGGCGCCCAGATCACCACCACCGTCGCCGGCGGCGCGCCCTCGCCTGTATATGCCGCCCCGCCCGCCGCCGTCGCCTCCATCGGCGTCCCCTACTGCGTCGCCGTTTCCCCGTCCGGCGCCGTCACTTTTCTCACGGATCGTTTGTCCCCGGTCCTCCGGCAAATCGGCGCCGACGGGCGCCTCCGCACCCTGCCGCTCGCCAGGCCGTCCGACCTCGCCTTCGCCGCCCAATTCGCCTTCAGCCAAACCGGCGAACTCTTCGTCGCCCATAACGACCGCATTTCCCGGCTCACCCCAGATGGCCAACTCGTCCTCGTCGCCGGCGGTTTGGGCGCCGGGTCCGCCGCCGCCGGGCTCCCTGCCTTGCGCACCCCCATCAACGCCGCCTTCGGCCTCGCCTTCAGCCCCGCCGGCGAGCTCCACTACGCCGATGGAGCGGCCGATACCATCCGCAAAATCGACTCCCTTGGCATCGTTCGCGATATCCCCATCCCTGTCGCCGAGCGCCCTCGCGAACCCCGCCAACTCGCCTTCGATCCCTTGGGCAACCTCTACTTTGCCGACACGCGCAACCACCGCGTCCGCCGGGTCGGCCCTGGCGGCCTTGTCGCCACCGTCGCTGGTTCCGGTCAAACCGCTCCGTTCGCCGATCAGGTTGAGGGCCCAAGGGCAACCGTCGCCTCCCCGGTTGGACTCGCCGCGGACCGTGCCGGAAATCTCTATATTCTTGAGGCCAACCCGCCGCGCGTCCGCGTGCTTCGGCCCTCCGGCGTCCTCTCCACCGTCACCGCGCCGTCCTTCGGCGCTCCCCCCGCCCAGACGCCGGCCGAGTTCCCCGGTGTCGACGGCGTCTCCGCCATCGCCGTGGACAACGAGGGCCGCCTTATCCTCACCAACGAACTGCTCGGCAGCCTCATTGCCGTTGTCCGCACATCGCCCGTCCTGGAACTATCCGCCCCGTCTCTGGTCCTCACCAGCCGTAGCCCCAGTGCCGTGGTCAGCGTCACCTCCTCGCCCGCCGGCGCCGCCGTCCCCAACGCCCTTGCCAGTCCCGGATGGCTATCGGTCACCCAATCGGCCTCCACCACTCCGGCCGTCCTCCACATTACCGCCGATCCGGCCCGCCTCCCCGCCGGGCGCGCCACCGGCTCCGTCGTTTTGGGTGCCCGCTCTATCCCTGTTTCCATGGATGTCCTTGAAAGCGGCGCGCCCCGGCTCGATGTGTCCCGGAGCCCCATCCTGCTGCGCGCGAGCGAACGCGTGGCGCTTTCCATCCGCAACGCCGGCGGCGGGGCGCTCCCCTACCGGCTCTCCGCCAAGGGCGCCCCCTGGCTCAGCGTGTCGCCTTCCGAAGGCCAGGCCTCCGCCGCCGTCCCAGGCATCGCCATCCTATCCGCCAGCGGCGCGGCCCCAACCGCCATCGATGCCGCTGTCGTCCAGATCATCGCCGAAGGGCAAACCGTCGAAGTACCCGTCACTCTGCTCTCCAGCGCCGACGCCGCCCGCCCCCGCCTGGCCGCCTCCGGCGTCGCCTTCGCCGCGCTTGCCCTCGGCCCCCCGCCAGCCGCGCGGACGCTTCGCGTTGCCGGTGAAGGCGCCTTCTCCGTCAGCGCCTCCACCCTCTCCGGCGGCGAATGGCTCCGCGCCGCCGCCGCCGGCCGCTCCGTCGTGGTCTCCGTCGATCCCAGCGCCCTCTCTCCCGGCGAGTACTTCGGGGAGGTCCGCCTGCTCCCTGCCAGTGGCGGTGCTCCCAGGGTGGCCACCGTGGCTCTACGCGTCTGGCCGCGCGGCGGCTCCACGCTTTCGCCTGTCTTCGCGCCCTTGGCGCTCACCTTCGCTGGCGCGGCCAAGGTCACCCTTCCGTCGGAGGACATCCTCCTTCACAATCCACTCCATGAGCCGGTGGCCTTCTCCGTCAACGCTCCCTCCTGGGTCACCGTCGCGCCCGGCCGCGGTCTGCTGCCGCCGGGCGCCACCGGGCGTTTCACCGTGCAGGTGGATGGCGACCCCGCCCAGACCCTGCGCCGCGCCGCCGTCAATGTGAGCTTCTCCGATGGCTCCGTCCGCGCCTTGGAGGTGCTCGCCCTGACGAACCCTCCCGGCTGTGTCAGCCGGCGGCTCTATCCGCAGTTCGTCGCCCTGCCCGCCGAGCGTTCGCTCTTCGCCGCCCAAGCCGTTCCTGTCGAAGTCCGCGTCACCGATGAGTGCGGTCAACCGGCGCCCGCTTCGGCCTCCGTCTTCGTGCGTCTCTCGACGGGAGAGCCGGATATTCAACTCACCCCGGTGGACCACGGTCTTTGGGCGGGCGCCTGGAACCCTGCCCACTCCGCCACTCCGGCCACGCTCTCCGCCGTCGCGGTGTCCGGCGCGCAGACCGGCCGCGTGGATTATCCGCTCGCCGCCGAAGCGTCTCCCCAAACGCCCCTGTTCCGCCCGGGCGCCATCGTCCACAGCGCCAGCCAGAGCGGCGACGCCCCGATGGCCCCGGGGACGCTCGTTACGCTGTATGGAGTGAATCTCGCCGCCGCCGTTGGCCAGTCGCCGGGCCTCCCCTTGCCGTCCGTCCTGGAAGGCACACAGGTGCTGGCCGGCGGCGTCCCCATGCCCTTGTTGTTTGTCAGCCCCAATCAGATCAACGCTCTCCTGCCCCCGGGCCTTCTGGCCGGAGAGGCTTATCCGGTGGCGGTCCGGCGCGGCGACCGCCAATCGGCGCCGGAACTGCTGCCGATCGCCGCCGCGCAGCCCGGAATTTTTACAGCGAACCAGTCCGGCAGCGGGCAGGGTGTCGTCCTCGGTCCGGACCAGCTCACGCTGGCCGATGCCGCCAACCCGGCGCCAAAAGGGCAGGCCGTGGTCATCTACGGCACCGGTTTCGGCGAAGTGACGGACGTTGGAGGGTTGTCGCAGACGCAACTGCCGGTTGCCGTCACCGCAGGCGGGGTGCCGGCCCGCGTCCTCTTCAGCGGTCTGACCCCCGGCTTCGCCGGGCTCTATCAGGTGAACGCCATTCTCGGCGAAACCACGCCCTCCGGTGACGCGGTCGCGTTGACGGTTACCGTCAATCAGAGAGTAAGCAACGTCGTCTCCATTGCAGTACGGTAGCTCCGCGCGGACTCGTCCGTGCTTGCGGCGGCTCTATCTGATGCTGATCTTGTACGTCTCCAGCGTCTCTCCCTTGGCCTGCTCCAGGCGTGCCGTGGCTTTGTTGTACTCAAGTTGCGCCACCACCAGCCGGCGCCGGGATTCTAGCATCTCGTTCTGCCGCGTCAGCACGAAGAAGTTGGTGGACTCCCCGGTCTGGAACAGCCGCAATTCGCTGTCGAGCTTTTCCTGCGCCGCCTTCACCGCCGCCTCCGCCGCCGTGATCCGTTGCCGCGACGCCTGCAGGCTCTGCAGCGCGTTACGCACCTGCATGTCGATGATCTGCTCAACCCGGGTCTTCTCCAGGTTCAGCCGCTTATCGGCGATCTGTGTTTGCGCCAGGTTGGCTTGCGCCGTCTGGTTCCGCAGATTCAGGTCGAACTGCACCCCCACTTGCACCGACGGGAACCGCGCTCCGAACAGGCTCTGCAACGCCTGTCCATAGCCACCAATCAGGAAGCCGGGAAGCGCCCCGAAACTCGGCGGCTGCAGCGGCGGCAGGCCCGCCCCCGCGCTCAGCCGGTTCAGCCGGTCGTAGAGCGGTCCATTGGAGGCGCTGAACGGGTTGTCCCCGGTCACTACAGCACCGGCCAGGCCGCTGCTTACAAACGCCCCCACCACGTTTACCTGCGGCTTCAACTGGTCGCGGTTGAACCGGCTCTGCACCTCGTTCACTTCCCGCCGCTGCGCCACTTGCTTCAACTCCGGGCGCTTGCCGATGGCAGTCCTCACGGAATCGGCCAGCGGCTCCAACTCGGCCTGCGCCACCGGCATCTTGTCGGTGGGGATGATCTCGTCCTTCCAGATGTCGCTATCCCGCGCCGGGCTGAGCAGCATCTTCAGGCCGTTCTCGATGGTGTTCAAGGCGTCCAGGTTGGCGTAGTAGGTGTCCTTGCGCCGTTCGAGTTCAGATTGCGACGCGGGAAGTTCCACCGGCGCGAGCGTCCCGGCCTCAATCTGCCGTCTCGTGCGGGCCAGTTGCTCATCGCTGAGCTTAACGCCCTCGGTGGCCACTTCCACCGCCTGGCGCGCCGCGGCCAGGTCCCAGTAGGTCTGCTCCACGCGGCTGATCACATCAATCGCCCGCATCTCCAAGTCCAGCTCAGAGACTCCAATCTGCTTGGCGCGGATCTTGACCTGCGCCCGGTCAAAGTCGATCTCCCGGTTCCGCAGCAGCGGCAGTGTGGCGCCAATCGTAAGCCGCGAATTAACGTTCGGATTCAGGCTCACAAAGGGGTTGTTTGTATTGGTGCGGGCATTGTCGAAGCCCGCATTGAAGCTCAGTCCCCGCCACGGGGTGCGGCCCAACAGGCTGAAGTTGTTGTTGACGTAGTCCTCCGTCAGCTTCCCGGTGGCCGCTTGCAGCGCCGATGCCGCCGGCGTGTTCCGCTTCTCATACGAAGGGTTGTAGCGGAAGATCGGGTCGAAGGCGCCCTTGGAGGCATTGAGCAACTGGCGCTGGGTGTCGATGTTGGTCCGTTCGATCTCAATCTCCAGATTGTTGCGCAGCGCGATCTCGGTGGCCTCCTTCAGCGTCAACGGGCGGCGGCTTGCGGTGACGCCGACGCGCGCCGTGTCAAGAACGGTTTGGGCCTGCACGGCGGGGGCGAGCAGCGCCAGCAGCACCATGGCGGCCGGGGCCCATTTGCCGCCGGTCAGCAGGCGGCGGATGCGGCTGAAGAGCTGGTAGTGGCCCAGGTCATCGAACAGCGAATAGGCGACCGGGGTCACCAGCAGTGTCAGCAGCAGGCAAAGGGTTTGACCGCCGATGACGACGATGGCCACCGTGCGGCGTGTGCCCGCGCCCGCACCAGTGCCAAGCGCCAGCGGCAACATGCCCGCCACCAGCGCCGCCGTAGTCATCAGAATCGGCCGTAGCCGGTCTTCGCAGCCATGGAAGATGGCGTCCAAGCGCGAGAGGCCCTCCCGGCGCAGGCTCTTGATGTGATCGAGCTGCAAAATGGAGTTCTTCTTCACGATGCCGAAGAGCACCAGGATGCCCACCGAGCTATAGATGACCGAGAAGTTCTCCTTCATCACCATCAGCGAGAGCACGGCGAACGGCACCGACAGCGGGAGGCTAAGCAGAATGGTCACTGGATCGATGAAGCTCTCAAACTGCGCCGCCAGGATCATGTACATGAACGTGATGGAGAGCAGGAACGCGAAAACGAACCCGACCATGGCGCGGCCCAGTTCCTTGGTCCGGCCGATGGTGCCCGTTCTGTATTGGGGAGCGAGGTCCATGGATTTGACGGTCTCCTCTGTGATCTTCAGTACCTCGGAGAGGGACTGGCCGCCGACGACGCTGGCCGAGATCATGATCTGCCGCTGCCGGTTCCGGCGGTCTATATTGATGGGGCCGGTGGATTCCTGCAGCGAGGCGACGTTGGCGAGCGAGACGTTGCCCACCTTGCTGGAAGGGACGTAGAGCCGGCTCATGGCGTCGGGCGATTGGCGGAACTCCCGGGTGACGCGGAGGCCCACGTCATAGCGGTCGTCCCCTTCGCGATAGGTGGTCACTTGTTCGTCACCGGCCACCAGCGTGCGGATGGCGGTGGCGATGGAGGCGACGTTCACTCCAAGCTCGGAGGCGCGGTCCCGGTTGATGCGGACGCGCACTTCCGGCTTGCCGGCTTCATAGCTGCTTTCGATATCGACAACGCCGGGCGTGTCTTGCAAGCGGTTAACGAGGGTTTGGGCGTACTTGTCGAGTTGTTCCAGGTCCGGACCGTTGAGGATGTACTGGAAGTCGCGATTGGGTCCGGCGCCCTGAATGACCGAGGGAAGCTGCACGGAGATGACGAGGTCCTTGTATTTGCGCATCATCTCGCGCGCCTGATCCATGATCTGGAACTGGGTGGCCTCGCGGTCCTTGGTGTCGACGAGGGTGACGAGGACGCTGCCGCGGTCCACCTGCTGGCGCGAGTCGGACCCGATCAAGGTGAGGAGGCTTTTGACGCCGGGAAGGGTCTTCAGATCGGCCTCGATGCCGCGCAGAACGCCATCGGTGCCATCGAGCGAGGACCCGGCGGGCATGCGGATAGTGATCTCGAACTCGCTCTGGTCGTCCTGGGGCAGGAAGTCGATGCCGACGCGCTTAAAGATGGGGCCAGTGGTTAGCACGGTGGCGATAGCGAGCACGACGATGACCCAACGGTGGCGCATGGACCACATGAGCAGCTTTTGGTATGGCAGGTCCACGACGCGGAAGATCCAGGTCTCCTTGGAGGCGTGCGGGTTGTGATTCTCCGGAAGCTTCAGGAACCGGCCGCAGAGCATGGGGGTGAGCGTGAAGCTGACCAGAAGCGAGACCATGATGGCGAAGGCGGCGGTGAAGCCGAAGCTCGACATGAAGCGGCCGACGATGCCGGTCATGAAGGCCACCGGGAGGAAGACGACGGCGAGCGAAAGCGTTGTGGCAAGCACGGCCAGGCCAATGTCGCGGGTGCCTTCGATGGCGGCCTGGACCGGCGGCAGGTTCTTCTCTTCCATGAACCGGAAGATGTTCTCGAGCACGACGATGGCGTCGTCGATGACGATGCCGACCATGAGCGTCAGGGCGAGCATGGTGATCTGGTTGAGCGTGAAGCCCATCAGGTTGAGCAGCGTGTAGGTGGCGATGATGGAGGTGGGGATGGCGATGCCGGCGATGAGCGTGGAGCGCCAGTTGCGCATGAAGATAAGGACGACGATGCCGGCCAGAACGCCGCCGAGGATGAGGTGCTCCTGCACGGCTTCAAACGAGGCCTTGATGAAGCCGGACTGGTCTCCGACGTAGGCGATCTGGAGGTCGCTTGGAAGGCCCGGGCGGAGCTCCTCGACGCGTTCTTTGATACGGTCGATGATTTCAAGCGTGTTGGTGCCGGCCTGTTTGCGGATCTGGAGCACGACGGCCTCCTTGCCGTCCAGGCGGGCCGAGGAGCGAGTCTCCTTGTAGCCATCCTCGACGCTGCCGATGTCCTTGACGCGGATGGGGGCGCCCGAGTTGGCGACGATGAGTTCGCCGAAGTCGGCGGGTTTCAGGATGCGGCCGAGGGTCCGGACGCTGAGTTCGCGGGCGCCCTGATCGAGCCGGCCGCCGGGGACTTCGATGTTCTGGGCGGCGATGGAGCCGCGGACCTGATCGATGTTGAGGCCGTAGCTATACATCTTCTGGCCATCAAGCCAGATCTGGATTTGGCGTTCGCGTTCGCCGATGAAGCGGATCTGGCCGACGCCGTTAATGGTCTCGATGTCTTTCTTGATCCGGTCGTCGACGAGCTTGGTGATCTCGCGGAGGTCGCGGTTGGCGCTGACGACGATGTTGATAATGGGGCTGGCGTCGGTGGCGAGTTTTTCGACGACGGGCGGTTCGGCGTCGTTGGGCAACTGGCCGAGGATGGTGGAGACCTTATCGCGGACTTCCTGGGCGGCGATTTCGGCGTCCTTATCGAGGACGAAGGTGATGATGACGCGCGAGAGGCCTTCGGCGGACATGGACTGGAGTTCGTCGATGCCGCTGACAGTGTTGACGGCTTCTTCGATGCGTTTGGAGAGCTGGGTTTCGACCTCTTCGGGCGAGGCGCCGCGGAGCGTGGTGGTGACGGTGACGATGGGGAACTCGACTTTGGGGAAGAGATCCACCCCGAGTTTGCGATAGGCATCGAGGCCGAGCACGACGAGCATCAGGATGAGCATCGTCGCGAAAACGGGCCGTTTTATGCAGATTTCGGCTAGTTTTTGCATGAGTTACTGCCTCACCTTCATTCCGTTGGTCAGGGCGGGGAGTTCGTTGATGGCGACGCGGTCTCCGTTTTGGAGGAGTCCGGCGGGTACTTCGACCATGCCATCGACTTCGGGGCCGGGGACGAAGGTGATGAGGCGGGCGACGCCGTTCTCGATCTTGAATACCTTGGTGAGGCCGGCAATGGAGTAGAGGGCCTGGCGGGGGACGGCGACGACGCTGGCGGCGCGTTCGGTGACGAGTTTCACCTGGACGAACATGCCGGGGCGGAGGCGGGCGTCGGCCTTGGTAAGGCGGGCCTCGGCGGTGAGGGTGCGGTTGCGGGCATCGAGCGAGGGGTTCAGTTGGCGAACGATGGCGTCAAAGCCGGCGCCGGCGGCGGCATCGGTGGTGAAAGTAAGCGGGGTGCCGATTTTGACGGCGTTGACGGCGGCTTCGGGGACTTCCAGGCGGAGGCGCATGGGGTTGACTTTCACGAGGCGGAGGATGCCCATGTTGTCTTTGACGTACTGTCCGGCGGAGATGAGTTTTTCGCCGACGACGCCATCGAAGGGGGCGCGGACGATGGTGTCGCCTCGGCGCTTTTCAACGAGTTTGAGATCGGCTTCGAGGGCGGTGACGTTCATCCATTGCGTGCGGAGGTCGTCGCGAGCGGAGTCGACGGCGGCCTGGCGGGCGCGGAGGGCCTTTTCGAGTTCATTGAATCTGTCCTTGGCGATATCGCCGGTTTGGAAGAGCTTGGCGGCGCTGTCGTATTTGAACTTAGTGTCTTCGAGTTGGGCGATGGCGGAACGGAGCGCCGGGGTAGTCTCCGGGGCGGCGGTCTTGCCGTTATATGGGGGCAGGCTCAAGCGGGCCAGGGCCTGGTTCAGCGCGCCGCGGGAGCGTTCGACCTGCAGGTCGTACTCGGTGCGGTCGAGTTCGATGAGGATATCTCCTTTGCGGACGGCCTGGCCGAAATCGGCGCGGATGGCGGCGATGCGGCCGGGGACTTCGGTGGAGACGGTGACGGTCTCATCGGGCAGGAGGGTGCCGGTAACGGCGATGGCGCGTTCGGTCTGACGCTCGATGGCGGAGGCGGTTTTGACGGCGATGGGATCGGCGGCTTTTGTGGCGGCCTTGGCTTCGGTTGCTTTCGGGTCCTGCTTGGAACAAGCGGAGAGGAATAGGAGGGTAATGAGTAGAACAGCTTGTGTAAAGGGTTTCATGCGTTTTTCATTCCATGCAGAAAGATGTCGACCATGGAGTCGATGGCGCGTTTGCGGCTGGCGCGGACGAGTTTGAAGCCAAAATGCTGATCAAAGATGATGTAGTGCATCACCATGCCCATGAAGGATCGCGCGGCGAGCGGGGCGTCGACCTGGCGGAAGGCTCCGGAGGCGATCTGGTTTTTGATGAAGCCGGTGACGAGCAGGTGGATGACGGTGGCGTGACACTCAAAGCAGTGTTCGGCCAGTTCGTGACGTTCGAGCGCGCTGAAGAGCAGGAGGCGCAGGTAGTTGGGATTGGCGGACTGGTGATCGGCGATGAGATTGGCGAGGGTGGAGAAGAAGTCGGCGGCATCACCGGCGGCGGCCTTCTGCTCCAGGATGGCGAGGGCGCGGTCGAACTCACGGGGGGCGGAGTTCTCGATGATGGCGGCGTAGAGTTCGCCTTTGGTCTGGAAGTGCTCATAGAGCACGGGCTCAGAGACGCCAACGCGCTTGGCGAGTTCGCGGGTGGTGCCGCCGCGAAAACCGAGTTCGGAGAAGAGTTGGGAGGCCGTCTCGACGATAGCCTTGCGGCGGTCGGCCTTGTTTAATCTAGCGCTCACTAACCTAGTATCCACTAACAAGAGCCCTTTGCGCAAGCGCCGCCATCCAGCTTTGCTACGCTTGAGACGAGCCGTGTTTTCCCGTCATCAGCGCAAACTCCGCCTGTTTCACCTGCTCGCCGATGGCGTCGTGGTGTGGCTTGCATTTGAGGCGGCGTATCAAACGCGATCGTATTTGCCGCTGGCGAAGGATTTTTATTTCCTGCTGCCCGTTAAGATTCTCGTTCTGCTGCTGGGGATGCTTTGTTATTGGGGGACGGCGCTTTGGTTCGGGGACTATGAGGCGTTTGACGGACTGACGCGGCGGGAGGCGCTGCGGCGGACGGCGCGGCAGGCGTTGATGGCGCCGGCGCTGCTGGTGCTGGCGCAATTCGTGCTGCGGCTGGACATGAGCCGTCTGTTTTTGGCGTTGTTTGGCGGGTTCGCGGCGGCGGGGTTGCTTGTGTTCCGCTGGAACGCGGCGCCGTTGCTGGGCTGGTACCGGCGGCGGTTTGGCGGCGAGCACTACTTGTGGATTGTGGGCACGGGGGACAGTGCGCGACGGGTGGCTGGACTGGTGGAGGACGCGTCCACCTATGGATTGCGGCTATCGGGTTTTCTGGACGCGGCGCCGGCGGTGACGGCGATTCAATTGCGGCAGGAGTATCCGGTTCACGCGCTGGCGGACCTGCCGGGGCTGTTGCGGCGGCATGTGATTGACGAGGTGCTGTTCGCGGTGCCGTCGGGGGAACTGGCGGAGTTGGAAGAGACATTCCTTTTGTGTGACGAGGAGGGAGTGCGGAGCCGGGTGGCGGTGGACTTCTTCCCGCATGTGCATAGCGAGGTGTATTTGGAAAAGCTGGGAGCGGCGCCGATGCTGACGTTTTCCGGCGCGCCGCACGACGAAGTGAGGCTATTGTTGAAGCGGTTCATCGATGTGGTGCTGGCCGGCGTGTCGTTGCTGGCGGTGAGCCCGGTGATGTTGCTGGTGGCGGTACTGGTACGGGCGACTTCGGCGGGGCCGGTGCTGTTTCGTCAGGTGCGGTGCGGGCTGAACGGGCGGCGGTTTGTGTTGTACAAGTTCCGGTCGATGGTGGCGGACGCCGAGGCGCGGAAGGCGGCGTTAGCAGAGCGAAACGAGCGGGAGTTGGTGTTCAAGATCAAGGACGACCCGCGGTTGACGGGAGTGGGGAAGTGGCTGCGGAAGTTTTCGATTGACGAGTGGCCGCAGTTGTGGAATGTGCTGCGGGGGGACATGTCGCTGGTGGGGCCGCGCCCGGCGATACCGGAAGAGGTGGAACAATATAAGAGATGGCAGCGGCGCCGCCTTCGGATGCGCCCGGGGCTGACATGCCTGTGGGTGGTTGAGGGCCGGGACGCGGTGGACTTTGAGCGATGGATGGCATTGGACATGCAGTACATCGACAACTGGTCGCTGGCGTTGGATTGGAAGATCATGCTGCGCACGATACCGCAGGTAGTTATTGGCAAAGGAGCTCATTAAGCCATGGAGATCATACCGACACAGGACGAAGTACTCGAATTACTGAAGGAGACTGGCGCGTTGCGGGAGGGGAATTTCGTTTACCCGAGCGGGCTGTATTCGGACCAGTATTTGCAGATACCGCTGGCGTTCCGGTATTACCAGCACGCGAAGACGTTGAGTGTGGCGTTGAGCCGGAAAGTGCGGGCGAACGCGGAGTTGCGGGCGATGATTCCGCAGTTGTCTGTGGTGGCGCCGGCGACGGGCGGCTTGCCGGTGGCGTTTGGCGTATGTGAGGCGCTGCGAGCCAAGCAGGTGTATTGGGCGGAGCGCCAGAACGACAGTGAGCCCTTGCGGCTGCGGCAGTTTCTGAATATCCAGCCGGGCGAGAAGGTACTGCTGGTGGACGACATTCTACGCACCGGCGCGAAGCTGACTGAGATCAAGAAGATGGTGGAAGCGGCGGGGGCGGAAGTGGTGGCGCTGGCGGTGATTGTAGCGCAGATGGCGCCGGGTTGCCCGGACTTCGCGCCGCTGCCGGTGTATTGGCTGGCGCAGTTGGACCCATTGAATCTGTTCGATGGCGAACAGCAACGTGACTTGAGCTATCCGGACCGGCCGGTTGAAAAGATCTGGGTGTAGATGATGCCGTTGGCCTGCCCGGCGTTTGGACCTGGCACGGGCAGGCGGGGTGGGATTCGTTCGGATGTCAAAGACCTGGTCCGGGTGGCTGGCGATGGTTGATTAAGACCAGCGGCCGGAGGGGTTGGGCGCCTTTTGGGCGCGGGGTTTTAGGATTACTCCTTGTGGTACGGGGTTGCAGACCGAGTACCGCGTCTTGGGACAGATGAGGCATGTCCCGGACAGCTGTATGTCGGGTGTTGACTGCCCCATTTGCTTAAAGGAGGCGGTTGGGCTGGTGGCCGTATTGGGTCCTCCTGGTCTTTGTTTCGGGCTCGCTCGGTTGGCCGGGGAGCAGGCTGGGCGTGTCGCGCACGGCGGCGTGGACGGCTAGTGTGACCGCCATTACCAGATCGTCGTGCATGGCGCCGCCGGCGGGATGCGTGGTCGCGCCGCTGAGCTCTACCAACTCGCTGACGAAGATGTCCCAGCCGGGTGTTCCTTCTTCGCAGATGATGGAGCCGACGGTCATGGTCATTAGCAGCGTCGACAACAGGCTGCGCCGGGGTATGCCGATGTAGCCGCCGGTGAGCGTGTTCTGCCCCTTGCCGCCGGTGATGATGACCGGCTTCAACACTATGTGGCTGGGCAACGAGGCACGGAGACGGTCGACTACGGGCGGGCCGGGGCCGCCGGCGTCGACGATCAGTTCCAGATTCTGGTGCTCCTGGCTGAGCCGCTCCATGACCAGTTCGTAGGTCTTCTCGTAGCTGAGGCCGACGGGGAAACGGTGGAGCGAGGTGATGCGCATTTGGGCCTGGTATTGTTCGGTGAACAGATAGGGATCACGGCCCAGATGGCGCCAAGTGACCTCGATGGCGGCGATGGCGCTGTGGTCGAAGCGCTGACCGAGATCGAGGGCGATGTATTTGCGGGGGGCTGGGATGGCGGCGGCGCCGCGAAGATAGTTGACGATACCGGCGCCGCAGGGCCTGTCATCGCCTTTCTGGAGCAGGATGGCCATGGCCATCTCGCGCGAACAGAGGCGGTTGGCGGGAGGGGTGAATTGACAGAGAAAGTTCCGGCTGAAGGCGATGGGGTCGGCGCGTTCTTCCATGGCGAGGAAGTCGGGGTCGATGTCCGGGCAGTCGTGGACGTTGGAGAAGACGCGGTGCCATTGGCCGGAGAGGTCATGCCAGTAGTTGAAGAAGAAGCCACTCTGGCGGGTGGGGGCGGAGAGGAGCCAGATTTTGCCGTGGGTGTGGCCGACGAAGGCGGAGGCGGCGCGGTAGACGGCGTCGCTGACTTCGGCGGCTTCGTCGACGATGAAAACGTTGGCGGTGCGGCCGTAAGTGGTGGAGATGGTGTGGGGGACGGCGCAGAAACTGGTGCCGTTGGGCAGGAGGAGAGAGTGGGACTGGCCGAGGACACGGCGAGTGGGGAGGAGGAGCGCGGCGACGAATTCGGCGATTTTGGCGAGCATGAGGCTGGCCTGGTCTTTGGACCGGGAAAGGATGACGATTTTGAGTTTTGGAGTTTGCAGGCCGGCGTAGAGGGCTTTGGCGGCGATGGTTGTGGTTTTTCCCCACTGGCGGTTGCAGCACAGGATGAGGTATTTGGCGTCGGATTCCAGGATTTCGGCCTGTTTGGCGGTGGGGGTGAAGCCGAGCTTGGCGGTGGCCCATTCGACGATGTTTTCTGGGGCTTCGGTGGGCGTGGTAGGGGTGGGGAGGGCGATGATTTGGCTGGAGTAGTTTCGATTTGCGGCGTTTAGACACACTTTGGGTGTTGTCGCCGGTAGGCGGGTTGGGCTTTGACATTGTAACGGCTCGTACTGCACGACCTAGACCCTTTTTCGGGGTACCGGGCCGAGTTTGTCGTAGTCGTAGCGGCTGTTTTCGTCCTCCGAGGGCGGGATGAAGACGATGCGGTGGTGCGGGAACTCGCGGCGGTATCCCTGAATGACGGCTTCGGTGCACTCGGTGGTGTAGACGGCAGGTTCGTTACCGTCTATTTCTGGACATTCCTGGGCATTAAGTGGTTCTGTTTGTTCGGCTTCGGCGTTTTGCGGCGCTTCGTCGTTTTCCGGCACCGCGGCGGGCACCTGGTTCGGGCAGTCGGCCTTGAGGAGGCGGAGACGGCGCTCGGCGCGGGCGAGAACCTGCTGGAGACGGGCGATCTCGCGGTTGATTTTGGACATCATGGCGGTACCGGAGAGCATGGCGGTGATGGCTTCGGCGTTGACCTCGGTATCCCGGAGTTCGGGCACAACGTTCGTCGGCTGTTTGTTGGCGTTGATGAACGCCATGTTCCAACAGGCGGTGAGGGCGTGGTTGAGGCGCTCGATTTGCCAGCGAGCAATGGCCATGTCGCGAACGAGATCGCGGGCGGGCGGATTCTGGGGCCGGTAGGTTTCGACGAGTTCTTCGACGAAGCCCTGGTATTGGCGTTTGTCCTCGTTGCAATGGACCGCTTCGTGGGGCGGCACGAAGTGTTTGAGGACGTCGGCGTAGTCGCCGTGCTTGATGGCGTTGCGACTGGATTTGGCTTTGCCAGCGTCCGTGCGGGGGCCACGCGACTTGGCGCCGTTTTCGCGGCTGATTTGGGCTTTCTCTTCGGGTGTCATAACTGGCTCCTTTGGCAATGAAAAAGCCCTCCGTTTTTGGCGGAGGGCCTGTGCGGCACGGGTTTCCCGAGCCGATTTCACACTACCATGAGCGCACCAAGGAAATTGGGGGTGCGTTTTTGGAAGTTGTTGATTTTTTGGGAAATATAATTTTTAAGAAATTGGCAACGGGGGCGGCGGGTAGGTTGTTTTTTGGGGGTTGGCATTCCCCGCTGCTGGATTCCTGTCAAAACCGCTACATTGGAAGGTCCCCCAATGTTCGAACAAGCGTTCAAAAACATAGACGATATTCTCCGCAAAGAAAGCGGCTGCACTACCGAACTGGACTACACCGAACAGTCGTCCTGGCTGTTGTTCCTCAAGTATCTTGACGCCCTGGAGCATGACAAAGCCATAGAAGCTGAACTCGAGGGCAAGAAGTACACCTTCATCCTCGATGAACCCTACCGCTGGGACGCCTGGGCCGCCCCCAAAACGCCCGACGGCAAGTTCGATCACAATCGCGCCCTCACCGGCGACGATCTCCGCGACTTTGTCGACCGCAAACTCTTCCCCTACCTCCAGGCCTTCAAACAGAAAGCCGCCAGCCCCGCCACCATCGAATACAAAATCGGCGAAATCTTCAGCGAGATCAAGAACAAGATCCAAAGCGGCTACAACCTCCGCGAGATCTGCGAAATCATTGATACCCTCCGCTTCCGTTCCCAATCAGAAAAGCACGAACTTTCGCATCTCTACGAAGCCAAGATCCGCAACATGGGCAACGCCGGCCGCAACGGCGGCGAATACTACACGCCCCGCCCGCTCATCCGCGCCATGGTCCGCGTCGTCAATCCCAAAATCGGCGAACGCATCTACGACGGCGCGTGCGGCTCCGCCGGCTTCTTGTGCGAAGCGTATGACTTTCTCAAAGCGCAACCCAACCTATCCACCAGCGACCACCAAACCCTCCAGCAGCGGACGTTCTACGGGAAGGAGAAGAAGTCCCTCGCCTACGTCATCGCCATCATGAATCTCATCCTGCATGGCATAGAGGCGCCGAACATCATCCACACGAATACGCTGTCGGAAAACCTCGCCGACATCCAGGATAAGGACCGCTACGAAGTGGTGCTGGCCAATCCGCCCTTCGGCGGCAAGGAGCGCAAGGAGGTGCAGGAAAACTTCCCCATCCGCACCGGCGAAACGGCGTTTCTCTTCCTCCAGCACTTCATCAAGATCCTCAAAGCCGGCGGCCGCGGGGCCGTGGTCATCAAGAATACGTTTCTCTCAAATAGCGACGCCGCCAGCCTGCGCAAGCATCTGCTCAGTTCCTGCAATCTCCACACGATACTCGATTGCCCCAGCGGCACGTTCCAAGGGGCCGGCGTCAAAACCGTTGTGCTGTTCTTTGAAAAGGGCGCGCCGACACAAAAGATCTGGTACTACCAACTCGATCCTGGCCGCAGCCTCGGCAAGACCAACCCGCTGAACGATGACGACCTCGCCGAGTTCATCGCCCTGCAGCAGAACTTCGCCGACTCTCCCAAGTCCTGGACCCTCGACGCGTCGTCGATCGATCAATCCACCTTCGACCTCTCCTTCAAAAACCCAACCGGCGCCGAGCCATCCGCGCATAGGACACCCCAAGAAATCCTCGACGAGATCGCCGCACTGGATGCCGAGGCGGCGGAGGTGCTGGCTGGAATTAAGGAGTTGCTGTGAAGGCCGGTTGGGAAACGTCGACGCTCGACAAAATCGCTTCCAATCTCGACAGTCGACGCGTTCCAATCACGAAGTCTGATCGAGTTCCAGGAGAATACCCATACTACGGTGCCTCAGGCATCGTCGACTACGTCGAGGGCTACATCTTCGACGAGGAAACGTTGCTCGTATCCGAGGACGGTGCAAACCTCCTGGCACGAACAACCCCAATTGCGTTTCCCGCCGCAGGACGGTACTGGGTAAATAATCACGCCCATATCCTGAAGTTCCCGAACGCTACAATCCAGCGCTTCGTGGAGTTCTACTTAAACAGCATTTCGCTCAAGGAATTCATTACCGGCGCCGCCCAACCGAAGCTGAACCAGCAAGCCTTGAATTCCATCCCTATCCCGAACCCACCCCTCCCCGAACAGCAACGCATCGTCGCCATCCTCGACGAAGCCTTCGCCGCCATCGCCACCGCCAAAGCCAACGCCGAAAAAAACCTCCAAAACGCCCGCGCCATTCATGGGACACGACTCGATACTGCGCTAAACACCCTAAGGGACTCTGTCGAATGTTATCCGCTTTCGGCCATTGTCGAATTCCGCAATGGAATGAATTACACCAAGACCAGCCGCGGAGAGACAGTCCGAATCGTTGGCGTCAGTGATTTCCTCGATAGATTCCATGCAGACTGTGACGATCTGGAAGAAATCACCATTGACGGGCACCTCAAAGAGTCGGACTTCCTTCGAATCGGCGATCTGCTCGTTGTTCGATCCAATGGCAACCAAGCCTTGATCGGGCGTTCAATCCTGATTGATCGAGTGGTCGAGAAAATGACCCATTCCGGTTTTACCATTCGGCTGCGCCCTGTCACTCGAACCATCAGTTCGCGATATCTACTCTACGCACTAAAATCTCCAATTATGCGTGGAGAAATGGCCGGCGGTGGGACAGGCACAAACATAAAGAGCCTAAGTCAAAGCTCGCTCGCTGAACTCTCGGTCCCGGTCCCCTCCCTAGATGTCCAACAAAAGCTCACGGCTAACCTCGACGCCCTCCGCACTGAAACCCTCCGCCTGGAATCCCTCTACCGCCGCAAACTCGCCGCCCTCGACGAACTGAAAAAATCGCTCCTCCACCGCGCCTTCAACGGCGACCTCTAACCCCCGATGCCCCCACAACCCCAACCCGAGCCCGGCATCCTCCTCTACCAGACCGAAGACGGCCGCACCCGCATACAGTGCCGCTTCGAACACGAAACCATCTGGCTCACACAAGCCCAAATCGCCGAGCTCTTCCAAACCACCCCTCAGAACATCACCCTCCACCTCAAAGCAATCTACGCCGAAGGCGAACTCACCGAGGAAGCAACTTGTAAGCAATACTTACAAGTTCGCCAGGAAGGCGCCCGCAGCCTCACCCGCAATCTCCGCCACTACCGCCTCGAAGCCATCCTCGCCGTCGGCTACCGCGTCCGCTCCCACCGCGGCACCCAATTCCGGCAATGGGCCACCGCCCGCCTCGCCGAATACCTGATTAGAGGCTTCGCCATGGACGACGAGCGCCTCAAAAATCCGCCCGGCCCCAGCCAAACCGACTACTTCGACGACCTCCTCGCCCGCATCCGCGACATCCGCTCCTCGGAGCGCCGCTTCTACCAGAAGGTCCTCGACATCTACGCCACCAGCCTCGACTACACCCCCAACACCGAAGCCTCCCAACTCTTCTTCGCCACCGTCCAGAACAAGATGCACTGGGCCGCCCACGGCCACACCGCCGCCGAAGTCATCCACGCCCGCGCCGACTCCACCAAGCCCCAAATGGGCCTCCAAACCACCCGTCCCGGCGGCGTCATCCGCAAAGACGACGTCTCCGTCGCCAAGAACTACCTCGATGAGGAGGAGTTGAACGCCCTCAACCGCATCGTCAGCGCCTACATCGAGTTCGCCGAACTCCAGGCCCTCAACCGCAAGCCCATGACCATGCTCGACTGGATCGCCAAACTCGATGACTTCTTAGAACTCTCCGGCCGCGACCTCCTCACCCACGCCGGCAAAATCTCCGCCGAAAACGCCAAATCCAAGGCCGAAGTCGAATTCGACGCTTACCGCCAGCAAATCGACCAGCAACCCCGCCCCGTCGACGCCCATTTCGAACAAGCCGCCCGTCAACTAGGCAAACGCAAAAAGGATCGATAGCGAGCCAGTCCCTTCCATCGATAATGACGCTATGAGCGTCACCATTGAGGATCAGCTTCCAGACGACCTGATCCCAATCCTTGACCAGAGAGCCCACGGTGCCGGGTTGGATCGGGAGCAGTATGTCCGCTCCATCGTATCCCGCGATCTGACCGGCCCCCGCCTGCTGGATGACATCCTCGGTGCGTTTCGCCGCGAGGTCTCTGAGAGTGGACAGTCCGACCAGGAACTTTTAGACCTCGTCACCGCCGCTCGCAATGACGTCGAAGCGAAGACCGATCGCTGAATCTAGGAATGAACTACAGCCCGTTCAAGTTCGCGTCGTGTGCGATTACATGAACTTTCTCCCAGGGGCCGCGGGACAGTCCGGCGGGTGTGCTTGGATTCCGGCGTGACCGGCCGCAGGGTTAGGCTTAAATAAGAAGTCCCTTTTTATCAACCGCTTAAAGAATTTACCCGCGATTCCCGGCTTCCACCTTAAATAAAACACCTACGCCCAGAACGGGAGATAGCGCGCATATTTCCTGGATCCCCCTACCGCTTCGGCAGCCTTGACCAGGCCAGACTCAATCGCCGCACTGATCACCTGAGAAACCACGGAGGGAAGAGGAACTGACCGCCCTGAACCGGATCGTCAGCGCAATACCATATTGTGCTCTGATCGTCGGTCCAGCATCCAGTAAATGATTACTGCCTCGACTGGGTTGAGCCTTCGGCAAGTAACGACAGGCCGATCAAATAGCCGAAATCATACCAGCCCCCAGAATTGGGATAAGCATAAATGCGAACGTCGCTTATCAGTCCATACAGAAAGCTAGGGATTATCAACGCGCCGTGAAATATTCCGACGATGAACCCGGGACCGGAATGGGTTTCAGGGATTGGCTGCCTAGCGCAACTCGCTAACATTGCGATAAGTATTATCGTTGCTTGCAACACTCGTCGTCTGGAGTACCAACGTGAGTTACTGATGCGGTAGAGGCTGACAGTGAGCATTTTGGGGAGCATATAGTGGCCCATTGTGGCACATCCCATCTCAATACTCCGACCAGTGCGTCACCACCATTTTGAGATGGTGAGAGATTGGCTGATGTGCAAGATTGAGAAACGCTTCGATTCGTAAACGTCGAGACGGTGTTCGCCGGTCGTCATTTTCGGAACAAACCGGCGACAAGCTACGTAATGCGACCCATATGATCTGGCCTACACACGAACGGCACAAACCTAACGCATGAATGCTCCTTAGACGGCGGCAGTGGCACCCTGTACCGCCGCCCGTCAACCCACAAAAACACTACGCCCATTGCAGCCGCGTGAGTTGCGCAAACGCCACCCGCACATGGTGTTCAGGAAACACGCGCGCTTTCCGCTCATTCCACGCATGCACATCGCGAACCGCATGCGCGACGTCTGCCCGCGCTTGCGGATTCTCCGTCATCACCCAATGAACCGTCGCCAATAGTTCCATGCCGTGCGGAGTCTCGTACCCCTCAATCAACTCGTTCACCGCCTCGATCCGCCGCAGTGTCGCCTCATCGTCCGCCAGATACGTGGCAACCTCTTCCCGTCCTTCAGGCAGCACTTGAATGGAGGACTCCCGGCTTCGGTCTCCGTATCCACGAACGAAATGACCTTCCATCCGCTGCAAGACATGGTTCAACGCTTCCGCGTAGGGCCCGTACTGCTGCCTCTCAAACGAGAGTCGCAGCGGTTGGCCGGCAAGCTGCAAGAAATACGCAAGCTTCTGGACTTCTAACAGCGTCAGCCGGTAACCAATCTCCCCATAGTCCATCATCATCGCCACGAGAGCCGCGCGATTATCGGTCATCCGCGGTCTCGCTGTGGCAATGTGCATCTCCTCAACGGCGGGCGCACCGTCAGGGGTATACAAGAGTACCCTCACCTCGGGCACCTCCGCCAAAGCTTTCTCAATCTTCGGCCGAACCACGTTCCAATCCAGCCCACCATTTCCGCAGCCCAACGGCGGAACCGCGATCGACTGAATCTTCTCGCGCCGGATCACGTCCACCAAATCACGCAGCCCGGCCTCGACGTCTTCCATTCTCGACTTGCCCTTCCAGTGACGCTTCGTGGGAAAGTTGATGACGAATTTCGGATTGCCCAGTCGATGGGTCGGCACCACAAACATCTTGCCGGGGACCACCTCTTCACGCTTGCAAGCGGCCGCATACACCTTGAAGTTTTCCGGGAATGCCTGACGAAACTGTAGCGCAATGCCCTTGCCCATGACGCCCACCGTGTTCACCGTGTTGACCAGGGCTTCTACCGGCGCCTCCAACAGGTTGCCTTTCGTCAACTCCAGCATGGCTCCCCTATCATCGTTAATTCTAGTCTCCCCTGACTTCGACGCCGAAACCCAACAAACCCAAGTCCACACCGTAACACCACGAACAGACCAGGCGCCAGTCCTCCCGCCCGGGTTTGACTCGGCAACCAACAAAGCATAGCTTGGGAGAAGGGGTATCGGCAGAACGATAACAGCCGAGTCCACACTTATGACGGGCAAAATCACCGCCGAAAAGGCCGGCTCCGAATTCGGTCAAATCATGGATCGTGCAGTCGATCACAACGACCGCTTCCTTGTCGAACGCGATGGCGAACCCGCCGTGCTGATTCTCTGCATAGTCGACCACCTAAAAGAGATCGCGCCGCCCCCCAGCTGGCTGAAAGACATTCATGAGGACTCGGTGCGTAACGGGACCGACACACTCACAATGGCCGAAATCGACGAAGAAATCGCAGCGGCCCGCGCAGAGAGGGGAGAACCGCGACAACGGCTCAACGATTGATTCGAGACGTCCTCGGCTCCATCATCGACCCGTCCCATATGCATCCGGCCCGCTTACCGGAAGCACCGCTCGTCGTGCGACCCACTATCGGGGCGTGAGTTTTTCACATTTCTCCCTCTGCCGCGCACGAGTCGACGCGAAGGAAATAGGCACGGTGAGGCGTGGATTCGACCCCGAATGCGGATCCCCTGATGAAGATGAGTTGGTGACTCTTTTTAAGGTGTCAGGTCTGCTTCCAACCAATTCTGGCTTTTCAAAGCTGGGAAGGCGAGAAAAGGGGATGGGACGGGAATCATGAGATTGTCTGGTCATCGCCACAAAGGGTTTGGCCCGCCCCGGAGCATTCGTTCTCGACTGCCATTCCAAAGGCGATTCAGTTGTCCCTTCTTGAAGCTCAGAAATGCTTGGTCGTTGGCGCCTATACAGCCTGCGTCGCAATGACGGGCCGCGCTCTTGAGGCGATCGGCCGGCACTTCCACACGAAAGGAAATGCCAATAAATTGATGCTTGCTGCTGGTATCGAGGAACTGCGCCAGAACAACATTATTGACCAGCGCTTGTACGAGTGGAGCAAGGAGCTACACCTCAACCGTAACTTGGCGGCCCACGCAAGCAGCCAGGAGTTTGAACAGGCTGACGCCGAGGACCTGTTCAACTTCGCATCCGCAATCTGTGACTACGTCTTTGTCCTTAGCGAGAAGTTTGACAAGTTCAAAAAACGCAAAGGATCGAACGGCACCCTGGCGCCGCCGGAAACTGCGGAACAATAGTAACAAGGCGCGAATCAACGTCTGCGCTAAGGTAATTGCACCCTCTAATTCGGCGTGCACCCAGCTTAGCCCCGATGTGCCCGCAACTCACTCTCCAGCTCCTCCGCGAACGCTTCCGCCTCGCTCTCCCGGATGAACTCCTTTTCTCCGGGCATCTTTGCCAGTAAATTCTGCGCCTTCACAAATGATGGTTGAAGTCGCTCGTCCTGTGGCTCACCCAACAGCAGATGGATCTTGAATTTCTCACTGCTATCGTGCAGGCCGGTCGCCCGCCCCACCCAGCGATTAGCCTTTTCTAAAATAGCGCCGCCGTCGGCCATATCAAACGACACGGGTTCATATACGTGCCAAACCCCATTCTTCCAGGCCCGTTGGAACTCGTAGTCGTAGCTTGACGCCACAATCCGCTTCTTCGTTAAATGGGCGGTCACGGCGCGCTTTTCGAGCGGCTCCCGGAACACACGCCACACGTCTTCATCGTCTCTCCGCGCTGTCCCCGCGGGAACCGCATAGCGCTCGACGTATCTTTCAAAGAGATCGGCCAGCGTCTTCTCGAGGTCATTCGACAGGCCCACCCCGACGGGCCGCGAGAATTGAAGGGAACTATCGTCCGCCGGAAGCACCCGGCCCAGAAAATGCTCAATCGTTCGATCCGGCTCAAACGGCAACGCGCCAGCACACTTTTCCCCGCTCGCATTGATTTGATCCTGGACGTATCGGGTCAATTGCCGGAAACGAGTCCCATCAATTTTTGTGAAGAGGTGCGTGATCCTCGTATAGTGCGTGGTGCACAATGCGCGCAGAAATCCCGCTTGCTGCGAATAGACCGCCACTCCAATGTTCACGAACTCCTGGGTGACCGGGTCATGAACGTAGCGCAAGACGCTGAAACTATATGGAATTCTCACGCTAGCCTCCTTCGAATCTCTTCGGCGAAACTCGCCGCTTCTCCGGCCACCGCCCGAAGGTGACCGTCGATCTTCTGCAAGCTACCATTGTTCCACTCCGCGGGCACTTCTGCCAGGATGGCCGGAAGCACCCGCTGGGGAAGGACGGACAGGGCTTCCGAAAACGACAGCAAATCGAGCTCTTTCCCCTTTAGGCGCCGGAAGAAGACGTGATCCGACAAAAATGGACACCGGTCCAGCCGCCACGGCTCCTCGGCCGGCAATAGGTCTTCGATGAACGAAAACGCCAGTTCATGGTCATACACAATAATCTCGTCGCCCCGGCTAAACAGATTGGGATTCGGAGTGTAACGCCGGTCGGGGTTCTGAATTAGAGCGTCAAACGCGAAGGTACAAACCGCTGCCGGCCACATTGCCTCTGGGATCGGCCTGTCCACGGGCCAGGTCATCACGTCATTCAATTGACGCGATCCGAAATTCAGGCCAACACTCGGTCGCAAAATGTTCGCCCTATCAGGTTGGCTGGCACTCACCAAGTCGACAAACATTGGGTCCAGCGAAACAAGGGCCGGCGCCGGAACCGGTAGGCCGAAATAGGCCGCAATCTGCGACGCCACCAGTTCGGACGCCAACCCAGTCACTCCGCGTTCATTTCCACCACGTAGTTTAACCACATAATCGCCCGCCGGCGTTCCGTCGTCGCCCTCACACCCACAGAGTACAGGCTTTGTGCGGCCAGATCCCATGAAACGGTGAAACTGCACTGCTTGAACGGTCTGAATCATTGACCCGCCAGTTACAACCAGAGATATTCGATGTTGCTGAGACCACTAGTTTGCCAGAACCACGATGCGGTGTCATTGGGTGAAACTCCAACAAAAAAGCGCTGGAAGCGATGAGAACAACTAAGATCGATCGCAAGACAACCGAATGTCCGCGCAAGGAGCAGCGGGAAAAGTACTGCCTCGCGCGACGTTCGATGAAGTGCACCCTGGCAACAGCCGCCGCCCAGCCCACTCGCCACCAAAAGGAAAAGCAGCCAAGTGGGCTTCCGCCCAACGGACCGCCTTAGCAGCCCTCTCAACCGCAATCTCAGGGTAACAAACAAACATTGGCCACCCCAACACACCCGCCAATCCCCGGCCGATATCCTCACTCAACATCCGCTACCATAAAGAAACCCTAACTCCCCAACCACGCCCGAGCCCGCCCTTCGAATCCCCCCATGAACGAAGCCCAAACCCGAGCCGAGCACATCGAACCCGCCCTCCACGCCGCCGGTTGGGGAGTGACGCCCGGCTCCAAAATCCTCCGCGAATACCGCATCACCGAGGGCCGCAAACAAGGCCCCAACCGCCGCTCCCCCGCCGAGGTCGCCGACTTCGTCCTCTACTTCCGCAACCAGAAACTCGCCATCGTCGAAGCCAAAGCCTGGGCCCGACCCCTGACCGAAGGCGTCGCCCAAGCCAAGCAATACGCCGGCAAACTCGCCGTCCGTTTCGCCTTCTCCACCAATGGCCAGGGCGTCTGGTCTATCGATTGCGAGTCCGGCGCCGAAGGCCAAATCGAGGACTACCCCACACCCGAAGAACTCTGGAACCGCACCTACGCCCAGCAAAACGAATGGCGCGACCGCTTCGCCCAGGTGCCCTACGAAGACAAAGGCGGCACCCACGGCGCCCGCTATTACCAGGACATCGCGATCGACCGAGTGCTGGAGGCCATTGCGGCCGGCCGCCGCCGTGTTCTACTCACCCTTGCCACCGGCACCGGCAAGACTTTCATCGCCTTCCAACTCGCCTGGAAGCTCTTCCACGCCCGGTGGAACGCCTCCAACCAGCCCACTCGCCGCCCGCGCATCCTCTTCCTCGCCGACCGCAACATCCTCGCCAGCCAGGCCTACAACGCCTTCTCTGCCTTCCCCGACGATGCCCTCATCCGCATTAAACCCGAAGAAATCACAAAAAAAGGGCGCGTCCCCAAAAACGGCAGTATCTTCTTCACGATCTTCCAGACCTTCATGAGCGGCCCGCCCAAGGAGGGTGACAGCGAGCCCAGCCCCTACTTTGGCGACTACCCGCCCGATTTCTTCGACTTCATCATCATTGACGAATGTCACCGCGGGGGCGCCAAAGACGAAAGCTCCTGGCGCGGCATCCTCGAATACTTCGCACCAGCGGTCCAACTCGGCTTAACGGCCACTCCCAAACGCAAGGACAACGCCGACACCTATAAATACTTCGGCGATCCCGTCTACATTTACTCCCTCAAAGACGGCATCAACGATGGCTTTCTGACTCCCTTCCGCGTTCGCCAAATCGCCACCACGATCGATGAATACGTCTACACCACGGACGACACCATCGTTGATGGCGAAGTGACGACGGGCAAGCTCTATACGGAACGCGATTTCAACCGCATCATCGAAATCAAAGAGCGCGAAGAGCACCGCGTCAAACTCCTTCTCGGCCAAATCGACCAGGCCGAAAAGAGTATCGTCTTCTGCGCTACACAGGACCACGCCCTCGCCATCCGCGACCTCATTAATCAGCACAAATCCAGCCCGAATCCCAACTACTGCGCCCGCGTCACCGCCAACGATGGCGCCCTTGGCGACCAACACCTCCGCGACTTCCAGGACAACGAGAAGTCCATTCCCACCGTACTCACGACATCACAGAAACTCTCCACCGGCGTTGACGCCCGCAACGTCCGCAACATCGTTCTGCTACGTCCCGTCAATTCCATGATCGAGTTCAAGCAGATCATCGGCCGCGGCACCCGGCTCTATGACGGCAAGGACTATTTCACGATCTACGACTTCGTAAAGGCGCACCACCACTTCAGCGATCCCGAGTGGGACGGTGAACCCCTGGAACCTGAGGCGAAGCCCGAGCCCAAACCCAAGCCGGACGAAGACGACACCGCCGACCCAGACGCCGGGCCGGAGCCCGACGCCAAACCCGCCCGCGCCAAAATCAAACTCGCTGACGGCAAAGCCCGCACCATCCAGCACATGATGGTGACGTCGTTTTGGCATCCCGACGGCACTCCCATGTCCGCCCGCCAGTTCATGGAACTCCTCTTTGGGAAGCTCCCGGAGTTCTTCAAGGATGAAGACGAACTACGCGCCCTGTGGAGCGATCCCGTTACCCGCGCCAGATTGCTGGAAGGCCTAGCCGGCCAGGGTTTTGCCCGCGAGCAGATGGTGGAAATGCAGAAGATCATTAACGCGGAAAACAGTGATCTGTTCGACGTGCTGGCCCATGTCGCTTATGCCGTAACGCCCGAAGCCCGCGAGCAGCGCGCGGCCCGCGCCGAGTCTCTGATCCACCAGCGGTTCACGACGAAGCAACAGGCGTTCCTCTCCTTCGTCCTTGGCCAGTACGTGAAGGAGGGAGTTGACGAACTCGCCGCCGAGAAGCTCTCCCCGCTGCTGAAGCTGAAATACAACGCCATTGCCGACGCGGTGGACGATCTTGGCGACACCGCTCAAATTCGAGCGCTGTTCGCCGGCTTCCAGAAGTATCTTTACCAAACGGCCGCCAAGTCGGTTGCTACGGACCAGATGTAGTTGCTGCGCGGCCGCGGCCTGGGCGCGGGTAGCGCAGGGGCGCAACCCCTCCTTACTCTCTCGGAGTGGGTGGGGGCGTAGCGCGTCTTGGGACACGCTGAAAGCATGTCCCGGCGAGTTTGGTGTTGCCTGTGAATTTTCCGGCGAACCGCTTGTGGCTGGGGTTACAGATGCGCCGGGCCAACGGCGGCGCCGGATTGAACAACCTGTGAGTCAGCTTGCCGCACGGGGCTGCGGACCAGTATGGTAGGGGGGCATGCTAAAGCAAGTCCCCGCTGCGGTGCTGCGTGTGGGGTGTTGACAGTTCCTGGTGGCTGGCTAGGCTAGGCGTCGTTTCCCGTCTGCTGCATCTTGCCGGAGAGGTAGCTATCGTAGGCGGCAAGATCGAGCAGACCGTTGCCGCTGAGAATGAACACAATCACTTCCTTGCGGTTTTCTTCACGGCAGCGGATGGCTTCGTCAATCACGGCAGAGATGGCGTGCGCCGATTCGGGGGCGGGCACAATTCCCTCCGTCCGCGCGAACTGCAGCGCCGATTCAAACACCTTCATCTGCGGCACGGCCACCGCGTCGATCAGCCCGAGCTTCTTGCAGTGGCTCACCATGGGCGCCATGCCGTGATAACGCAGCCCGCCGGCGTGAATGCTGGGCGGCATGAAGTCGTGACCGAGCGTGTGCATCATCATCAGCGGCGTCATTTGGGCGGTGTCGCCGTGATCGTACCGAAGCTCGCCCTGGGTGAGCGACGGGCATGAGGCCGGTTCGGCGGCAATGATGCGGTAGTTGGCGCCGGACTTGATTTTCTGCTGCACGAAGGGGAATGCCAACCCGGCAAAGTTGCTGCCGCCGCCGGCGCAGCCGACGATGACATCCGGACCTTCACCAGCCATCTCCATTTGCTGAATGGTCTCCTGGCCGATGATGGACTGGTGCAGGCAGACATGATTGAGCACGCTGCCGAGCGAGTATTTGGTATCTGGCGTGGTTACCGTATGTTCGATGGCTTCACTGATGGCGATGCCGAGGCTGCCGTTGGTATTGGGGTCCTGGGCGAGCATCTTCCGGCCAAACTCGGTTTGGGTGCTGGGGCTGGCATAGACGGTGGCGCCGTAGGTCTGCATCAGCAGTTTGCGATAGGGTTTTTGGTGAAAGCTGACCTTCACCATGTAGATGGTGCAATCGAGCCCGTACATGGAACAGGCGAAGGCAAGCGAAGAGCCCCACTGGCCGGCGCCGGTTTCCGTGGCCAGATGTTTGGTGCCGGCGATCTTGTTGTAGAAGACTTGGGGGATGGCGGTGTTGGGCTTGTGGCTGCCGGCTGGGCTGACGCCTTCGTACTTGTAATAGATGTGCGCGGGGGTGCCGAGGGCCTTTTCGAGGCGAACGGCGCGGAGAAGGGGTGTGGGACGGTAGAGGGTATAGACGTCCTGCACCTCCCGGGGAATCTCGATGTGGCGCTCGGGGCTCATTTCCTGGGCGACGAGGTTTTCCGGGAAAATGGCGGTCATCACGTCCGGAGTGACCGGTTGGCGCGTGGCGGGATGGAGCGGGGGCGGCAGCGGTTCGGGGAAATCGGCGAGGAGGTTGTACCAATACTTGGGCATGGCCTCGGCGGGGAGGAGGAATTGAATATTGTTGTTCACAGGTCGCGAACCTCGTTAGTTGATTGGGTGGTTTGTGGGAATTCCAGTGAGGGCGGAAGAGCAACCACTCGCGGTTCTTCCGGCACTTGTTAACAAGAATACATTCAAGCGCCGGAGAATGCGCGGGGCGCGATCAATGCAAAAATGGGTAACCAGAATGCGTCGCGTATTGTTGTTTGTTGTTCTGACGGTTAGTGGCCAGACGCCACCGCATGTGCCGCGGGCGAAGGAGATTGTTTACACGGCACCGGCGGCCGTGGACACGGAGACGGGGCTGCGCGCCTACATTGAGCGCTACCAGACCGACCTGGGGGCGCTGGACCGCTACTACCGTGTGGAGGAGGCGCCGCAACGGATCAAGGCCCTGCGCACCTTTCACAACGCATGGCTACAGCGGCTGGCGGCGATGCGGTTCCACGAGTTGCCGCAGGACGCGCAGGTGGACCATATCCTGCTGAATAATAAAATCCGGCTGGAACTGCGGAGGATTGCGCAGACCGAGGCGCGGCTGAACGAAGCGCTGCCGCTGCTTCCTTTCGCGGACGCAATCTTTGCGTTGAACGACGACCGGGTGCGGGTGGAGCCGCCGGATTCGGCCAAGATTGCCGCGACGCTGTTCCGGCTGGAGAAAGAGATACAGGGCGCGCGGAAAGAGCTGGCGTCGCGGAAGGGGACGACGAAAGGGGCGACGGCGAACCGGGCGGCGCGGCTGACGCGGGAGCTGCAGGCGACGCTGAAGGAATGGAACACCTTTTACACGGGCTACGATCCGAACTTTTCGTGGTGGACGGCGGAGCCGTACGGGAAGTTGAACAAGGCGATGGAGGCCTACGCGGACGACCTGCGGGAAAAGCTTGCCGGGGTGGCGAAGACGGATAACGACACGATTGTGGGTGACCCGATTGGCGACGCGGCGCTGCGCGATGAACTGCGCTATGAGTTTGTGCCGTACACACCGGAAGAACTGGTGAAGATTGCCGAGCGAGAGTTTGCGTGGTGCGACCGGGAGATGCTGAAGGCGTCGCGGGAACTGGGGTTCGGCGATGACTGGAAGAAGGCGCTGGAACAGGTGAAGACGCTGTATGTGCCGCCGGGGCAGCAGCCGACGCTGGTGCGGGATCAGGTGTTTGAAGCGATTGCGTTTTTGGAGAAGCGGGACCTGGTGACCATCCCGCAGTACACCAAAGACATTTGGCGCATGCGGATGATGACGCCGGCCGAGCAACGGGTGAACCCGTTTTTTCTGGGCGGAGAGCAGATCATTGTCAGCTTTCCGACGGCGGAGATGCCGCATGAGGCCAAGATGATGAGCATGCGGGGGAACAACATCCATTTTTCGCGGGCAACGGTACACCATGAAGTGATTCCCGGCCACCACTTGCAGATGTACATGACGCAACGGTACCGGCCGTACCGGCGGGCGTTTTATACGCCGTTCTGGATGGAAGGCTGGGCGCTGTACTGGGAGATGCGGCTGTGGGACCTGGGCTTTCCACAGACGCCGGAGAACCGCATTGGCATGTTGTTCTGGCGGATGCACCGGTGCGCGCGGATTCTGTTCAGCCTGAATTTCCATTTGGAGAAATGGACGGCGCAGCAGTGCGTGGACTTCCTGGTGGAGCGGGTGGGGCATGAGCGGGAGAACGCGGCGGCCGAGGTGCGGCGGTCGTTTGAGGCGAACTACCCGCCGCTGTATCAGGCGGCGTATATGCTGGGCGGATTGCAGTTCCGCGCGCTGCATGGAGAACTGGTGGGCGCGGGCAAGATGACCGAGCGGCAGTTCCACGACACGATACTGCAAAATGGCTCGATACCTGTGGAACTGGTGCGAGCGACTTTAACCAAACAGCCCGTGCAGGCGGGCCATACTTCGAACTGGAAATTCTACGGACCCTTATGACAAAACCAAACTGGCACGGGGTATTCCCGGCCGCGACGACCCATTTTCACGCCGACTACAGCCACAATCTGCCGGCCTTTCAAGCGCATTTGGACGCGATGATCCAGGCCGGGGTGCATGGGATGGTGGTGCTGGGATCGGTGGGCGAGAATACGGCCCATGAGTACAGTGAAAAGCTGATGGTGCTGGAGGCGGCGAAAGAGGCGGTGGCGGGCCGGGTGCCGCTGCTGTCGGGGGTGGCCGAGTTCACCACGGCGACGGCGTGCCGGTATGCAAAGGACTGTGAACGGCTGGGGCTGGACGGGCTGATGGTGCTGCCGGCGATGGTGTACAAAAGCGACCCGCGGGAGACGCTGGCGCATTTCCGCAGCGTGGCGCGGGCGAGCGGGCTGCCGGTGATGATTTATAACAATCCGCCGGCGTATGCGACCGATGTGACGCCGGAGATGTTTGTGGAGTTGGCGGATGAGAAGACGGTGGTGTCGATCAAAGAGTCGTCGGGGGACACGCGGCGGATCACGGACCTGGTAAACCTGACGGGTGACCGCTACATCCTGTTTAGCGGGGTGGACGATTTGGTGTTGGAGTCTGCGGTGCTGGGAGCGGTGGGCTGGATTAGCGGATTGGTGAACGCGTTCCCGGCGGAGAACCGGGCGCTGTGGGACCTGATGCTGGCGAACAAGTGGACGGAGGCGCTGGCGCTCTATCGCTGGTACACGCCGCTGCTGCATTTGGACACGCATGTGAAGCTAGTGCAGTATATAAAGCTGGCGTCGCAGGAGACGGGGCTGTGCAGTGAGACGACGCGGCCGCCAAGGCTGGCGATTGCGGGCGCGGAGCGGGAGCGGGTGTTGGGAATTATTCGCAAGGCGATTGCGACGCGGCCGGCGCTATGAGGGTGATGGAGTATGTCGATTCGCACACGGGGGGCGAGCCGACGCGGCTGATTATCGACGGGGGCCCGGAACTGGGCCCCGGCACGATGGCGGAGAAGTTGGCGGTATTGCGGCGGGACTATGACTGGGTTCGTTCGGCGGCGGTGAATGAGCCGCGGGGGTCCGATGTGATGGTGGGGGCGCTGCTGTGTGAGCCGAATGGGGTGATTTTCTTCAATAATGTGGGCTATTTGGGGATGTGCGGGCATGGGGCGATCGGAGTGGTGGCGACGCTTGCGTATTTGGGCCGAATCGGGCCCGGGGCGCATGTGCTGGAGACGCCGGTGGGGGCGGTGACGGCGACTTTGCATAAAGATGGCAGCGTGAGCATTGCGAATGTGGAGAGCTACCGGAAGACGAAGGGGTTGACGGTGGAAGTGGAGGGACTGGGGCCGGTGACGGGGGACGTGGCGTGGGGCGGGAACTGGTTTTTTATTGCGAATGACCACGGGCAGCGGCTGGAATTGGCCGAGGTGGAGCGGCTGACGGAGGTGAGCTGGCGGATACGGCAGGCCGTGAACCGGGTGGCGCCGGAGGTGGACCACGTGGAGCTGTGCGTGGGGAACCGGAACTTTGTGCTGTGCCCGGGGAAGGCGTATGACCGGTCGCCGTGCGGGACGGGAACGTCGGCGAAGCTGGCGTGTTTGGCGGCGGACGGGAAACTGCGGCCGGGGGAGGTGTGGCGGCAGGAGAGCATTGTGGGCAGTGTGTTTGAGGGGACGTATGCGTGGGCGGGCGAACGGGTGAGGCCGACGATTAAAGGGCGGGCGTGGGTGAGCGCGCATGGGAAGTTGCTGCTGGACCCGGCGGACCCGTTTATGCATGGAATACGGGCATGACGGCGACGCCCGACGTGCTTGTGGTGGGCGCGGGGATTGTGGGGGCGGCGTGCGCGTGGGAGCTGGCAAGAACTGGGGCGCGGGTGGAGGTGGTGGACCAGGGAATACCGGGCGGGGGGGCGACGGCGGCGGGGATGGGCCACCTGGTGGTGTTGGACGATGACCCGCTTTCCAGTTTGTCGTTGGAGCTGTGGCGGGCGCTGGCGGCGGAGTTGCCGAAAGGGGCGGAATACTGGAACTGCGGCACGTTGTGGATAGCGGCGAACGCAGAAGAACTGGCGGCGGGGCGGCGGAAGCCGGGCGTGGAGATGCTGGACGAGAAGCAGCTTTATGAAGCCGAGCCGGAGCTGCGGCCGGGGCTGGCGGGCGGGGCGCTGGCGAAGGGGGACGCGGTGGTATATGCGCCAGTGGTGACGCAATGGCTGCTGGGGCAGGCCGGGGTGCAAGTGCGGCGGGAGGCGGTGCGGGATGTGGGAGAGTTGCGGGCCGGGGCGGTGATTTGCGCGACGGGAGCGTTGACACAGAAGCTGCTGCCGGAACTGCCGGTGCAGCCGAGGAAGGGGCACCTGGCGATTACGGACCGGTATGCGGGGAAGGTGCGCCACCAACTGGTGGAACTGGGGTACATGCAGAGCGCACATGGGCAGGCGAACGAATCCGTGGCGTTCAATGTACAGCCGCGGCCGACGGGGCAACTGTTGATTGGTTCGTCGCGGCAGTATGCGGTGGAGACGGCGGGGATTGATGCGCATATGCTGGAGCGGATGCTGCAACGCGCGTTTGGTTTTTTGCCGTTTTTGCGGGAGTGCAGCGTGATTCGGACATGGACGGGGTTCCGGGCGTCGACACCGGACAAGCTGCCGTTGATTGGCCGGCTGCGGGACAACTTGTATATGGCGACGGGGCATGAGGGGCTGGGCGTGACGACGTCGCTAGGGACGGCGAAGCTGCTGGCGGCGGAGATATTGGGGCGGCCGGCGCCGATACCGGCGGAGCCGTACCGGCCGGAGCGATTCCATGCTTAAGCTGCGGCACAACGGGCGCGAGATAGAGGCGACGGAGCGGACGACGGTGGCGGCGGCGGTGCTGGGGGCGGGGGCGCGTATTGCGGGGCCGCTGTGCGCGATGGGCGTTTGCATGGGGTGCCGGATGACGATAGACGGGCGAGCGCACCAGTTAGCGTGCCAGACGCTGTGCCGGGAGGGGATGGAGGTGGAGACGCCGTGAACGCGTTTGACATCGCGATTGTAGGCGCGGGACCGGCGGGACTGGCGGCGGCGCGCGCGGCGGCGCGGAGCGGAAAGAGCGTGGCCGTCATTGACGACAACCCGGAGGCGGGAGGGCAGATATGGCGGGGGGCGGCGCAGATACCGTTGGCGGCGGGAGCGCGCCTGTTTGCAATGACGCGGGTGTTTGACGTGCGGCCTGGATTCGAAGTGCACACGGCGCCGCATGGAGTGATCCGCGCGGAACGGCTGATACTGGCGACAGGGGCGCGGGAGCTGTTCCTGCCGTTCCCAGGGTGGACGGAGGCGGGGGTGGCGGGCGCGGGGGCGTTGCAGACGCTGGTGAAAAGCGGGATGGACGTGCGGGGGCGGCGAGTGTTGGTGGCGGGCAGCGGGCCGCTGCTGGTGGCGGTGGCGGCGAGTTTACGGGCGAAGGGGGCGCGAGTGCTGGGCGTGGCGGAGCAGGCGCCGCTGGGGCGGATTGTGCCGTTTCTGCTGCGGTACGCGGCGAAGTTGCCGCAGGCGACAGCGCTGCGGGCGCGGCTGTTCGGTGTGCCGTATTGGACGGGGGTGTGGCCGGTGTCGTTTGCCGCGGGACGGGTGGCGCTATCGAATGGGCGAGAATTGGATGTAGACTTTTTGGCGTGCGGGTTCGGGCTGGTGCCGAATTCGGAGGCGGCGCAGCTTTTGGGATGCCGGGTGGAAGACGGGTTTGTGGTGGTGGACAGCCGGCAGGAGACGACGGTGCGCGGGGTTTACTGTGCGGGGGAGCCGACGGGGATTGGCGGATTGGAAAAGGCGCTGGAGGAAGGGGAGCGGGCCGGAGCGGCGGCTACGGGCCAAGCGGTGCGGCCGGGGCGGACGGGGGCGTTTGTGCGGGACCTGGCGCGGGCATTCGCGCTGGACGGGCGGCTGTATGGTTTGGCGCGGCCGGAGACGTTGATCTGCCGTTGTGAGGAGGTGCCGCTGGCGGAATTAGCCATGCACCGGGAATGGCGGGAGGCGAAGCTGCAGACGCGATGCGGCATGGGCGCGTGCCAGGGGCGGATTTGCGGGCCGGTGGCGGCGCGGCTGTTTGGGTGGACGGCGTGTTCGGTGCGGCCGCCGCTGGTGCCGGTGGCCGCGGAGTGGCTGGCTACAGGCCAAAGACAACAAGAACCGGGAAGTGATCGCTAGGGAAGCGCCCATCCTTCGAATCGGTGAGCGTGGCGGCGGATTTCACTTTCCAGGGCGCGCGGAAGAGGACCCAATCGATGCGGGTTTTGCCGGGGGTGCCTTTGAAGCCGTGGAAGGTGCCTTCGGGGCCGGACTTCTTTTTGGCGGCGGTCCAGGCGTCGGTGAGCGTGGGCACGAGGGTGGAGTAGGCGGAGCTATCGCCGGCGGCGGCGTTGAAATCGCCGGTGAGGAGGAATGGGCCATCTTTTGGGAGGCGTTGCGCGATGAGGAGAGCGCCCTGGCGGCGGGCTTCTTCGTCGACCTTGCCGCGGTGGGCGAAGTGGGTGTTGAAGCAGGTGAAACGCTTGCGAGTTTTGCGGTCTTCGAAGACGGCCCAGGTGACCATGCGGGGAAGGCTCATGCCCCAGGCGGAGGAGCCGGGCACATCGGGCGTGGGGGAGAGCCAGAAGTTGCCGGTTTCGATGGGTTGGAGGCGGTCCTTGCGGTAGAAGACGCCCATGTGTTCGTCCTCCTTGTTGCCGCGGCGGCTGAGGCCGAACCAGGCGTATTCGGGAAGTTGGGCGACGATGTATTCGCCCTGGAGGTGAAAAAGCTCCTGGGTGCCCATGACGTCGGGGCGGTGGCGGCGAACAGTGTCGATGAGAAGATCTTTGCGTTTTTCCCAGAAATCGGGGCCGTCGGCCGGGTTGGGGTAGCGGACGTTGAAACTCATGACGCGCAGATCGGCGGCGGCGAGAGGGAAGGCGAGAAGGCTTAGTAAGGCGAGGCGGAACATAGGCTCGTTACGATGGTATCTAGTCCTGCCATGATTCGCCCAGTCCCGGTATCGGCCGCCTACCGCGCCAGCGTTGCGTTGGCGGCGCTGGCAATGCTGGCGACGCCGGTGCTGTATTTGGGATTTGTGGGGCTGGTGGCGGCGGGGGTGGCGGCGTGGGCGTTGGTAGGGTTGGCGTGGGTGGGGAACGCGTGGTTTTTGCTGCTGCATTTGACGGTGTTGGCGGCGGGGCTGACGGTGCTGTTCTTTTTGGGAAAAGTGTTTTTTGCGCGGCCGAGAATGGACGGGGGATTTCAGGCGATTGATTTGGCGAAGCATGAGGCGCTGGCGGGATTGATCGGGCGAGTATGTGAAGCCACGGGGGCGCCGGAGCCGGCGGAGGTGGCGGTGGACATGTCGTTGAACGGGTCGGCATCGTTGATTCATCCGCTGCGGGGGCTGGTGAACAACCGGTATCGGTTGACGCTGGGGCTGCCGCTGGTGGCGATCAGCGATCAGCAGCATATGGCGCATGTGATTGCGCATGAGGTGGGGCATTTTTCGCAGGGCGGGGCGATGCGGGTGCGGCAGTTGATTCACTGGTCGGAGTACTATTTGAGCCGGCTGGTGGATGGGCGGGACCGGTGGGATGTGTGGCTGGCGTCGCGGCCGGATGGTGCGTCATATTTGGTGCATCTGTTCGCGTGGGCGGCGGCGTTTGGGATATGGGTGAGCCGGCGTGTGCTGCGGCTGCTGCTGCAGGGAACGCTGCTGGTGAACGCGCGAATGAGCCGGGAGATGGAGTTTCACGCGGACTTGTATGCGATACGGGTGGCGGGGACGCGGGCGTTCGCGGAGTCGGTAGAGACGTTCGCGGGAGGGAAGGCGGCGATGCAGCGGGGGTTGCGGATTGCGCAACGGGCGGAGGCCGACGGGCGGTATCCGGAGGATGTGGCGGAACTGACGGCGGAGTGTTTCGCGCGGATTCCGGCGGAGGAGAGAAGGGAACTGGCGCGGCAGGGGCGGTACACGATCGGGTTGGGATACGATTCGCACCCGGACGATACGGACCGGCTGGCGCGGAGCGAGGAAGAACACGACGAGGGGGCGTTGCGAGAGACGGGGGCGGCGGCGCTGTTGTTCACGGATTTCGCAGGGCTATGCCGGGCGGAGACGCGACGGTTCTTTGGAGTAGACGGCAAGGCGTGTGTGCCGGTGGCGGTGTTGATAAAAGAGGACGAAGCGCGGGACGCGCAGGACGCCGGGCGGATCGACTTTTTCGGGGCCGTATATGACGGGCCGGTGTGGCTGCGGGTGGGGGCGGTGGAGCCGGTGAGCGATGGGGAATGGCGGGAGGCGATTGCGGCGGGGGACGAGGCGCGTGCGGCCACGCTGGGGAGTCTGCAGGAGATTGTGGGGTGCTATTCGAAGCTGGTGCGGGAGACGGTGATTCTGCGGTGGCTGGAGGCGCGCGTGGCAGTGGACTGGCGGAGGCTGGAAGTGGAGCCGTGCGAAGCGGAGGCGGCGCGGGAGCGGATGTACGCGCGGGAACGGGAGTATTGGGCGACGGTGGAGAAGTTCCACGAGACGGCGTCGCCAATCCGGCGGCGGCTGATGGCGGCGTGGGCAAGGCGAGGACGGCTGGGGCCGGAGCGCCAGACGCTGTTCGACCGGCTATTGACGGAGATGCGGGCGATGGAGGCGGCCGACGAGGCGACGACGCGGCTGGCGATTGATATCGCGGTGCTGGCGGATTTGGGAATGTCGATTAATGACAACTTGCGGAACTCGTTTTTCATGCAGACGATTCAATCGGAATTTGAGGCGGCAGTGCGGCATGCGGGTGCGTTTGAGGGACTGCTGGCGGCGGATTTATTGGCCTATGCGCGGCCGGTGCCGATGGACGAGGCGGGCGGGGTGGGGGCGTATTTGCAGACGTATGGAACGGTGCTGGGGCGGATACGGGACCGGCGATTGCGGATGATGGGGGAGTTGGCGGAGTTGGCGCTGGAGGTGGAGCGGAGGGGGTTGTAGAGGCTGGTTCAGCGTGGCGTGTGTTTAGGCTACTGGACCGGATCTCTTCGGAGCTTCGTGGCGCTGGCGTCGCGATTGATGTCGAGCCACGCGACGTCGGAGGCGCTATCGGCGAAGCGCTTTTCGCCGGCGGCGAGGATGGCGGAGTCGTCCACTTTCGCAAGCGGCGTGTAGCGAGGATGGTGGGCGTCTTTGTAAGGATCGTTGCGGGCGGCGTTGTAGCAACAGATCATGGACCAGCGGGGATTTTCGGATTCATTTCGATCCGAGCGGTGCAGCATATTGGCGTGGAAGAAGACCACGTCGCCCGGAGCCATTTCGACGTGAACCAGCGGGAGGCGCGTGAGGATGGCGTCGACACGCTCGCGGTCGGCGCCGGCCTGGTCGCCGGTCAAGACATGGTCGATGCGGCCGAGGGCATGGGAGCCGGGGATGACTTGCAGGCAGCCGTTCTCTTTGGTGGCTGGGTCCACGGCTATGAAGGCGCTGGTGAGGAGCGGAGCAAGGACGCCGTTCTGATACCAGTAGCCGTAGTCCTGGTGCCAGGCCCAGGCACCGCCGGTGCGGGCGTCTTTCATGATCATCTTCGAGTGGTAGTGGTAGACCTCATCCGCGAGAATGCCTTCGGCCGATTCGACCATGGAACGGCACCGGGCGAACATGCCGTAGATGGAGTCACCGGGGTGGTTCCAGAGAGAGAGGCGGACGCGGCCGCCTTCGCCGTCGCCGCGGGAGAAGGCATGATCGTCAAGGGCTTTGTCTTCCTTGGCGGCGCGTTTGAGGAGGCTGATTTCTTCGCTCGAAAAGAAGCCGCGGGCGAGGACGTAGCCGTCCTGCGCGTAGGCCGCGAGTTGCGTTTTGGTGAGAGGGCCGTTCGCCATGTCAGATGTGATGATACTGTGATTGGCTATGCAACCGGTACGGATTGGAATGATTGGGTCGGGTTTTGTGGCCGAGTTCTACATGCAGGGACTGGCGAACGTGAACGGGCACGTGGTGGCGGGGTGCTATTCGCGTGACGCGGCGCGGGCGGCGGCGTTTGCGGCGCGGTGGGGGATTGGGTCGGCGAGTAGTGACCTGGATGCATTCGTCGCGCGCGAGGATATTGACCTGTTCGTGATTGCGCTGCCGAATGAGGCACATTTGCCGGTGTCGCTGGCGTTGTCGAAACTGCGGCGGAACCAGGTGTGTACGAAGCCATTGGGGCGGAACCGGGAGGAGGCGCGGCAGATGTGGGAGGCGGCGCGGGAATCCGGTGCGCTGCACGGGTATGCCGAGACAGAGGTGTTCGCGCCGTGTGTGGTGAAGGCGCGGGAGACGGTCGCGGCGGGCGGGATTGGGCGCGTGCTATGGGTGCGGTCGCGCGAATCGCATAGCGGGCCGCATTCGGCGCATTTCTGGGATATCGCGAAGACAGGCGGCGGGGCGATGAACGATTTGGGGTGTCATTGCATTGCGGCGGCGCGGTATTTCTTTGGGAAGGAGGATCGCATCACGCGGGTAATGGCGTGGGGCAAGCGGATGGTGCATCACGATAAGACCGAGGGAGAGGACAATGCTTTGCTGGTGCTGGAGTTTGCCAGTGGCGGGATTGGGCATTGCGAACTATCGTGGACGACGAAGGGCGGGCTGGACCTGCGGAACGAGGTGCATGGGTCAGAGGGGTCCATTTTCACGGACGTGACGCGAGGGACACCGATCACGACGTTTACGCCGCGCGGGGCGGGGTATGTGATTGAGAAGGCGGATATTGATTTTGGCTGGACGCGGCCGCTGCCGGAAGAGGCGTTTGCGTATGGGTATCAGGCGGAGATGCGGCACTTTGTGGAGTGCGTGCGGGATGGGGTGCCGGCGCGGGAGACTTATGAGGATGGGTATATCGTCAATTGCGTTTTAGACGCCGGCTACGAGTCGATGCGGGAGGGGCGATGGGTGGCGCTTTATTCGGCTGTATCATTGCCGTCCGGCTCCTGATAGGTTGAAATAGGTGTTGCGCTAGCGATTTGGAAAGGGAGCAGCCATTGTATCTGGACAAAATTGAGCTTCGGAATGTTCGGGGATTCAAAGACCTGCGTTTCTCTCTCAAACGACCGGATGGGACGTTCGCTGGCTGGACTGTCTTTACCGGCGACAATGGGTCCGGAAAGAGTACATTGCTAAAGGCAATTGCCGTTGCGCTTGTCGGCCGTGAGACGGCCAGAGCCCTTCAGCCTAGCTTCCATCGTTGGATACGTGAGGGGACAAAGATCGGCACCATAACAGCCGAGATCGAACAAGTCCTCGACGACGACAAGATCGTGGATTCAGGCAAAACACCTTCAGCCACCCATTTTCCGGCGAAGCTTTTGTTGCGCCCCGCGTATCGCGATACTGTATTGGTATCAGACACTCCTTCGGGTAAGCCTGCATCCTACAAAACCCCGGATCGGTCGATTTGGGCTAACGATGCCAAAGGGTGGTTTTGTTGTGGCTATGGCCCGTTCAGGCGCGTCTTCGGGGCTTCTCCAGAGGCAACTAGGCACATGGTAGCTGAGAGTACCGAGCGCTTTGTGACAATGTTTCAAGAAGCAGCGTCCCTTGCTGAGGTTGACCAGTGGCTCAGGAGTCTAAGCCACAAGGCGTTGGAAAAGAAGGGTGACTATGAGCAGCAGCGGGAACTTATTCTGAAGATCCTCAGTGATAATCTGATGCCCAACCTGATCACCGTTGACCGCGTTGATTCAGATGGGTTGTGGTTGAGAGACCGCAACGGGCTTCAGATGGCTTGGTCTGAAATGAGTGATGGATATCGTGCCGCGCTCGCGCTTCTTGCCGACATTCTTCGACATCTAATTACAGAGTACGGATTGAGTGGCTTGACTGAGACGGATGCTAATGGATTTACCTATGTGACGCGAAGTGGTGTCGTACTGATTGATGAGATTGACGCGCACCTGCATCCGGAGTGGCAGCGGGAGATTGGCTTTTGGTTGAAGAAGCACTTTCCGAAGATTCAGTTTCTGGTGACGACACATAGCCCGATCATCTGTCAGGCGGCGGACCCCAACGGGCTGTTTGTATTGCCGGAGCCGGGGAGTGGGGATGTGGCGCGTGGATTGACGACGGCGGAGTATGAGGCGGTCATCGCGTCGAGGAGCGATGTGATTTTGCGGTCGGCGGCGTTCGGTTTGCAGAATACGCGGTCTCCGCGGGCGGTGGAGGCGCGGCAGGCTTACAGCGTATTGATGAGCAAAAAACGATCGGGCGCGAAGTTGACGGCGGCGGAGAAGAAGCAGGCAGGGCAGTTGGCGCTGTTTGTAACGGCCGACGGGGAGGACTAGGCCATGCGGGCGGTGCGGCGGAGTGCGCTGCCGAAGGGGGTGTTGGCGCGAATGGCTAACCGGCAGGCGGCGGTGGACCGGGAACCTGGGCGAGTGGAAGCGATCTGGAGCGGGTCAAGGAAGACGCAGCCGATTCGGGCCGTGTTCCGGACGCTGCAAGGCATGATGGGCGGAACGGAGCATTGCATGTATTGCGTGCATTCGCATGGCTCCGACATTGAGCACTTCTGGCCGAAGTCGCCGTATCCTGAGCGGGCGTTTGTGTGGGAGAACCTCTTGCTTTGCTGCACGGAGTGCGGGCGAATGAAAGGGAGTCAGTTCCCATTGCACAACGGGCGTCCTTTGTTGGTTGACCCGACTGTGGAGAATCCGTGGCACCATTTGGACTTCGACCCGATGACAGGTAACATTGTGGCTCGATTTGTGGAGGAGGCCCCGTCGGCTAAAGGGGTGGCGACTGCGACACTGCTGCAATTAAGCCGTCGAGAAGCGTTGGCGATCGAATACAAGAAAACGTGGCGGCGACTGTGTGGACTGGTGGAGGCGGGCGGAGCGAGGCTGGTGGAAAGGCTGTTGGAGGCCGACGATCATGGATTGCTGGGATGGTGCTTCGACGGCACAGGGGCTGGCGAAGCACCATTCGCGGCGTGGCGCGCGCGGGACCCGGAAGGGTGGAATGCGTGCGCGGAGCGGGTGCGGCTACTTTAGTTTGAGCGACACGCTAGCCGCGGTCTCTTCCCACTCCAGCTTCAACGATTTCTCCGACAGAGTCATTTTGTAGGACTCGACGGGCGTGACTTTGGAGAGGCTCATTTTGGTGCGGCCGAGGTCCTGGTCCTGATTGTAGGTGAGGCCCCACTGGCCGGTCTGCTTGTTGACGATCAGCGTCCAGGAGTTGGCTTCGGGGATGACAAAGAGCGTGTAGTCGCCGGCGGGGACGGTGAGGTCGCCGAGGACGATGTCAGCATCGGTGTGCAGCGCGGTGGCTTCGTTAGCCCCGGCGCGCCACACCTTGCCGAATGGCACCAGTTCACCGAATATCTTGCGGCCCTTCATGGAAGGAGACGAGTACTTGATGGTGACGTTCTTGCCGCCGAGCGCGACGGAGGTCTCCACCGGCGGGCTGGCGCGTTGCTTCTTTTTCTTCTGCTCCTGGGGAAACAGGAGCGTTGCGGCGAGCAGGAAAAGGGTAAGGGTACGCATGTCCCCTCATTATCCCTTTTTCGCTAGCGGAGTAGACCTTCGAGTTTGGAGCCGGGAACGATGATTGTCTCGCTCCGCTCGGGGCCGAGCGAGACGCAGCCGACTTCGACGCCGGTCTTCTCCTGCAGGAAGTCGAGGTAGGTCCGAGCGGCGGCAGGAAGGGTGTCCAGCGTCGTCAACCCGCGGGTGGAACAGTGCCAGCCGGGGAGATTCTCGTAGACCGCTTCGATGGACTCCATCTCTTTGTTTGTCGCCGGCATTTCATCCGTGAGGCGGCCGTTCACTTTGTAGCCGACGCAAACAGGAATCGTTTCGAGTTCGTCGAGCACGTCGAGTTTGGTGATGATGAGGCTGTCGAACCCATTCACTGTCGTCGTGTACTTCAACAACGGCACATCGAACCAGCCGCAACGGCGAGGGCGCCCGGTGACGGCGCCAAATTCCTTGCCGGCGGCGCGGATGCGCTCGCCCATTTCGGTGTGGTCTTCCGTGGGGAAGGGGCCGCCACCGACACGCGTGATGTAGGCCTTGGAAACACCAATGACGCCATCGATCCGTGTGGGCGGGACGCCAGCGCCGGTGCAGGCGCCGCCCGCGGCGGCGGATGACGAAGTTACAAACGGATAGGTGCCGTGATCGACATCGAGCATGGTGCCCTGGGCGCCTTCAAAGAGCACCGGCTTCTTTGCGTCCATGGCGACGCGGAGCATGGCGGCGGTGTCGCGCACCATGGGGCGGACGCGTTCGGCGAAGCCTTCGTACTGTTGGCGGAGCGCCTCCACATCGAGATCCCAAGGGATGCCGAAAGCATCGGCAATGGTCTTCTTATCTTCGACCAGCACATCGAACTGGGCGCGGAAGTTGTCCTTGTCGATGAGGTCGGCAATGCGAATGCCGCGGCGGCTGATCTTATCCTCATAGCAAGGGCCGATGCCGCGGGAGGTGGTGCCGATGGCAGTGCGGTCCTTGCGGGCTTCGCTCATCTTTTCGACGACGCGATGCATGGGGAAGATAACGTGAGCGCGGTTGGAGATGGCCAACTGCTTTTCGACGGCGATGCCGAGTTTATCGAGCATGGCGATCTCATCGAGCAGCGCGGCGGGGTCAATGACGACGCCATTGCCGATGACCGCCTGCACCCCGGGGCGGAGGATGCCGCTGGGGATGAGTTTGAGCACGTATTTCTGCGCTCCGATGTAGACGGTATGGCCGGCGTTATGGCCACCCTGATAGCGGACAACGTAGTCGAATTTCTCTGAGAAGAGATCGACCATTTTGCCTTTGCCTTCGTCGCCCCACTGGGCACCCAACACAATAAGATTGCTCATGAACAGACCAAACTCTCTATTTTAGCGCGTTAGCTGGTCGAGTGTGGCCATGGCCGGATCCATCCAGCCGCTCGACCAGTGGTGGACGCGTTTTTCCTTGTTTTCGTAATGGTGGGCGATGTGCAACGCGTCCAGTTGCTGGTGGGCGCCGGCGAGATCTGTTTGGAAACTGCCGTAGCCGGAAAGGAAGAGGTTCAGGTTGCGGGCGTTGGCGTGCTTTCCAAAGAGCGTGGGGAGGTGGTAGCGGGCGAAGTTTTCCGGCGTGCCGTAGATATCGCCGGAACCGTATTTGCCAGGAGCGTCGAGGAGCAACGGAGCGTCCCAGGCGGCGGCCGCGGCGAACTTGTCGGGATGGCGGAGGCGGAGCGTCAGCGCTCCGTTGCCGGATTTGGAGAAACCGAGGAGCAGAATCCGGCCGGAGAGGCGAGGGAGGATGTCCTGGAGAAGATAGGATTCCTGGGCGATTTTAGGATTGGTGGGATGGTCGGCATACCAGGGGAGATGCGAGAAAGATGGGGCCGCTATGTTGACGTTGTAGCGTTTGACCCAGTTCAGCTTGAGCGCTTCGTAGAAGCCATCGCCCCATTGCGCGTTGATACCGGCGACGACGGGGAGGATCAGAACGGTGCGCATGGATGGTTTGCGGGGCCGGGCGATGCGAAGGAAATTGGCCGTGGCCTGGCGGGGCGACTCAATGGTCTCCACTTCGTAGTTGACTGGGGCGAAGGCGAGGGAGAGCAGGCCGCGTCTGGTCATGGCGGAAAACTCGATGGTATCCTTTATTTCAATGCAGTTGTGCGACATTTATCAGGGGCTTGGCGACCAGGCGTTCCGGGATCTGCTGAAGGCGATCTCGCTGGGCAAGCTTCGTACCTACCAACTATTTGAACGCTTGAAGGTTCGGCTGCGGCTGAACAAGCTGAACATGGAGTCGCTGGCCAAGTCATCGCCACGGCAATGGGACCGGATTGTCACCGAGCGTGACGACGCCTTTGCGATGGAGTTGGGCCAGGCGGTGCTGGTGTGTCACATGGATTTGATTATCGATGTGCTGAACCACCTGCAGATTCCGCATCAGGAAGGGTTCTTTGAAAAAGACGCGGACGTGTCGTCATTCCTGACGGGCGATTGGCAGCAGCGGGCGTGGGATGCGTTTGAGGCGAAGCATCCGCGGGCGGTGCTGGCGTTTTATCTGAACCACCTGGCGCTGGAGATGACGAAAGATCCGGTGTTGTTCAACCCCCTGGCGACGGCGGCAAAATGACGCCGGCGCAGGAGTTGCACGAAGCGATCCGGATTGGCGACGAGGCGCGCGTGAACGCGCTGCTCGATAGCGATCCGGCGCTGGTGCATGGCGGGGGCGCGGCGGGCATGCCGCCGCTGCTGCTGGCGATTTACACCAAGCGGCCGCTGATGGCGAAGTTGCTCTTGGGGCGGGGGGCGCAACTGGACGTATTCGCGGCGGCAGCCATGGGCGAGACTGAGGCGTGCAAGAAGTTCATTCAGGCCGATGAGGTGCTGATTGAAATGGCGAACTCCGACGGGTGGACGCCGCTGCATCTGGCGTGCTTCTTTGGCCACCTGCGGACGGCGGAGATGCTGCTGGAACTGGGCGCGGATGTGAAGGCAAGAAGCGCTAACGCAATGAACAATACGCCGCTGCACGCGGCGGCGGCCAGCCGGAGCCACGAGATTTGCGCGCTGCTGCTTTCGCATGGCGCTGAAGTGGGCGCAACACAGCAGGCGAACTACACGGCGCTGCATTCGGCGGCGGCGAATGGGGACCTGGAGATTGTCCGGCTGCTGCTGGCGCATGAGGCGAGCGCGGCGGCGAAGAGCGAAAAAGGCGAGACGGCGCTCGACATGGCCCGGCAGCGTGGGCACACAGCGGTGGCGGAACTACTGGAAAGAACAGCGCGATGATTGAAGCGAATTTGGAGGCGTTGGCGGTATCGGCCAAGGCCCGGATAGAAGCCGCCGCGACGGTGGAAGAATTGGAAGCCGTCCGCGTGGAAGTGCTGGGGCGGAAAGGCGCGCTGGCGAACATCTCCAAGGAGATGGCCAAGATGACGCCGGAGCAGCGAGCGGCGGTGGGCAAGCTGTTGAACGCGGCCAAACAGTCGCTGGAAAGTGTTTTCGACGCCCGGAAATCGGCGTTCGACGCGGCGGCGCTGTCGGCGCGGCTGGAAAGCGAATGGGTGGACCTGACGATTCCGGCGCCGGAACCGGGGCGCGGTTCGCTGCACCCGTTGACGCAGATTCAGGCGGAGATTGAGGACCTGTTTGTCTCCCTGGGCTTCACCGTTCTGGATGGCCCGGAAGTGGAGAGCGACGAGCACAATTTCGACGCGCTGAATATTCCGGCCGATCATCCGGCGCGGGACATGCAGGATACATTCTGGCTGGACGGCGGTTGGCTGCTGCGCACGCACACCTCGCCCGTGCAGGTGCGGGGCATGCGGAAATTGGGGCCGCCTTTGCGGATGATTGCGCCGGGGCGCGTATTCCGGAATGAAGAAGTGGACGCGAGCCACGAACATACCTTCTACCAGTTGGAAGGCATGATGGTGGACAAAGACGTGAGTGTGGCGCACCTGCTGTATTTCATGAAGACGCTGCTATCGGCCATCTTCAAGCGGGAAGTGACGGTACGTTTGCGGCCGGGCTATTTCCCGTTCGTTGAACCCGGGTTTGAGTTGGACATTCAGTGCCTGATCTGCGGCGGCGCTGGCTGCCCGGTGTGCAAACAGAGCGGCTGGGTGGAACTGTTGCCGTGCGGGCTGGTGCATCCGAATGTGCTGCGGAAATCGGGCATCGACCCGGAAGAGTATGGCGGGTTCGCTTTCGGCCTGGGGCTGACGCGGCTTGTGATGATGCGCTACGCCATTGACGATATACGGCAGTTGCAGGGCGGCGATCTGCGATTCTTGCGGCAGTTTTAACGAGGGGCCATGCAATTTTCCTATAACTGGATTCACGAATTAGTGGACGGGCTGGACGTTCCGGCGGCGGAGATCGGGCGGCTGATCACGCTGAAAACGGCGGAGTGCGAGGGCGTGGAAGCGCATGGCGCAATGCTCGACGATGTGTGTGTGGCGCGTGTGTTGACGGCGGAAAAAGTGGAAGGGACGCACCTTACTTTAACCACGGTGGACACGGGGCGATATGGCGTGAAGCAGGTGATCTGCGGGGCGCCGAATTGCAGGGCCGGCATGTTGACTGCGTATTGGCCGTTGGGGAAGAAGACGGTGCGCGGTGTGGAGAGCGACGGGATGCTGTCGTCGGCCACGGAACTGGGAATCAGCAAGGACGGCGATGGGATTCTGGAGTTCACCGGGGTGGAGCCGGGCGCGCCAATTGCGGGGTTGAAGCCGGACACGATTGTCGAGATCGACAACAAATCGTTGACGCACCGGCCGGACCTGTGGGGCCACTATGGCATGGCGCGAGAGGTGGCCGCCATTACGGGCAAGCCGCTGCGGGATCCAGTGAATTTGGGTCTGTTGCCGGGCGGGGCGGGCGTGATGAAAGTAGACATTCGCGACTTGGCGCTGTGTCCGCGATATTCCTGCCTGGTCTTTGAGAACGTGACGGTGGGACCTTCGCCATTGTGGCTCCAGTACCGCCTGCAATCGGTGGGGCTGAACCCGATCAACAATATTGTGGACGTCACCAATTGGGTGATGGCGGAGCTGGCGCAGCCGATGCACGCCTTCGACCTGGACAAGATTCAGGGCGACACGATCATCGTGCGCGCGGCGAACGATGGCGAGGCGTGTGAAGCGCTGAATGGCGTGACGTACACACTGGATTCTTCGGCGCTGGTGATCGCGGACGCCGCCGGGCCAATTGCGCTGGCCGGTGTGATTGGCGGCGGACCGTCGGCGATTACGGCGGGTACAACGCGGCTGCTGCTGGAGAGCGCGAACTTTCACGCGGCTTCCATTCGCAAGACTTCGACGAAAGTGAAGCTGCGGACGGATGCGTCGATGCGATTCGAAAAGTCACAGGATCCGGTGAATACCGTACGCGGGCTGGCTCGCGCGGTGGCGCTGTTGCAAATGGTCAGCCCGGGCATTCGGCTGGTGGGCGGATTGTCCGATGCCTGGCAGCCGGCGGCGGCACCGGCGCCGATCACGTTCACGCATGCGTGGATGGAACGGAAATTGGGGCGCGCGGTGGCCGCGGTAGAGGTAGCCGGGATTTTGGAACGGCTGCTGTTTGGCGTTTTGCTCGAAGGTGGCGTCTACACGGTGACCGTGCCGAGTTGGCGTGCGACGAAGGATGTTTCGATTAAGGACGATCTGGTGGAAGAGGTGGGCCGGATGATCGGCTACGCTTCCATTCCGCCGGTGGCGCCGCATATTCCCAGCCGCGTGCCGCCGTTGGAGCCGGAGCGGGCCTTCCAGCGCGGTGTGCGGGCGACGCTTACGGCGCAGGGTTTCACCGAGGTGTTCAACTACTCGTTCGTGAACGAAGCGCAGGCGCTGCAGTTGGGGCTGCCGGTAGAAGATCACATCAAAGTGCTGAACCCGATCGCGGCCGGGCAGGAACTGCTGCGGACGAGTCTGCTGCCGAACATTCTCAAGAACATTGCGCTGAACCGGCACAATTTCGAGAGCTTCCGGCTGTTTGAAATTGGACGGGAGATTCATAAGCGGGCCGCGTCGTTGCCGGAGGAGATTCCGTCGTGCGCGGTGGTGCTGTATGAGAAGGATGGCGACGGCAAGTCCGGTCTGTTCGAATTGAAACGGGTGGCCGAAGTGCTGATGCCGGGCTGCGCGGCCACGCCGGCGTCGCCGCGCGCGTTTGAACATCCGCATCGCACGGCCGTGATCGCGTGGCAAGGCGTGGAACTCGGAAGGCTGTTTGAGTTCCATCCGTCGGTGGTGGAGACGGGCCGGGCGCAGGTGCTGTATTTGAACCTTGCGGCGATGCTGGCGGCGCAGCCGGGGGTGACGAAGTACACGCCGCTGCGACGGTTCCCCACTTCGGATTTCGATGTCACGGTGGTGGCCGAGCCGCGACGATTGGCGAAGGATGTGCTGAGCCAGGCGGCGGCGGTGGGCGTGGCGAATCTGGTTGGCGCTTCGTATCTCTACGAGTATCTGGATGCAGCGAAGGGGACCAAGAGCATGACGTTCCGGTTCACGCTAGGCGCCTCGGATCGCACGCTGACGAGTGAGGAGATTACGGTGGCTCAGGAGAAGTTGCGGGCGGCGTTGCAGGGGTAGCGTTCGTGCCTGTAACGGCCTTCCAGGGAGGTTTGCCGTGGGCTAGCCTCGCCCAACGTCAACTTGGATCATCCGCACTCTGGGGAGCCGGGTAGCTATCGGCGGCTTAAAGTATAGTTCAAGCCAGACTCCGGCCGCGAAGGGGCGTTTCATCGCCCCATTCTCCCATGGTTACCCGGCTGGCTTGGGTTACGCGGGGCGCCTAGCAGAAATGCGCGCCCTGCGTTTCCACGTAGACCGAGTACAGCGACTGGCTGCCGCACATGAACAGGCGGTTTCGCTTGCTGCCGCCGAAGGTCAGGTTGGCGCAGATTTCGGGTAGTTTGATCTGGCCAATGCGCACGCCATCCGGAGCGAAGATGTGTACGCCGTCGTAGCCATCGCCCACCCAGCCGGCGCTCGACCAGATGTTGCCATCGACGTCGCAACGGATGCCATCGGCCAATCCAGCGCCCAGGCTGCCGAGCGTCATGTCGCAGAACGTCTTCCCGTTCGTTAGCTTGGCGCCGCTCACGTCCCACACCTTGATGATCTTCGGCGCGTTCGGATAGTGGGTGGCTCCGGTGTCGGCGATGTAGAGCTTCTTATAGTCGGGGGAAAAACAGAGGCCGTTGGGCTTGTAGATCTCGTCAGTCACCTTATCGACGCGGCCGGATTTGTCGATGCGATAGACGGCTTCTTTCAACTCCAGATTGCCCTTATTGCCCTCGTACCACATCAGGGCGCCGTAGCCTGGATCGGTAAACCAGATGCCGCCATCGGGGGCGACAACGGCGTCATTGGGCGCGTTAAGCGGCTTGCCGTTGAACTTGTCGGCAAGCACGGTGGTGGAGCCGTTGTGCTCATAGCGCAGGACGCGCCGGTTGCCGTGTTCGCAGGCAATTTGGCGGCCTTCCCAATCGAAGGTATTGCCGTTGGAGTTCCCGGCCGGATTGCGGAAGGTGGTGATGGCGCCGGACTCTTCCGTCCAGCGCATCTGGACGTTGTTGGGAATATCGGAAAACAGCAGATACTTGCCGACGCCGCTCCAGGCCGGGCCCTCGGCCCACAGGAAGCCATTGCCGAGGCGCTGAATGGGGGTGTTGCCGAGCTTGTATTTGGCGAAGCGCGGGTCGATGACGACGATATCGGGGTCCGGGTAGCGGACGGGCGTTTTGCCGCTCCAGTCGCGCTGCTGCTGGGCGATGAGAGGGGCGGCGCCGAGGGTGGCGGCGGAAAGAAAAGATCTGCGGTTCATGGCTTCTCCGAAGGGACTGATTGGCAAGTATATCAACCCTTCTCTTGGTACACTCACACTTAATCCGGGAAGGAACCACAATGCGGACCAACAGCAATTTTCGACGATTACTACTGACCCTTGGAATGATGCTCTCGGCGGGGGGATTTTCGGTGGCGGCAAAGGATATGCCCCTATTGTTTGAACCTCGGGAAAACGGCGCGTTTCGAGTGAGAGGCAATGGGTACGGCGTGGAGATAACGCCGGGGGGAATGACGCTGGCGACGGCGGGCGGAACCACGCGACTTGCGTGGCACGGCGCACGCGCGGCGGCGGTGACGGCGCAGGAGCCGCTAGAGACGCGCGTGAACTACCTCACCGGCCGCGACAAGCGGGCATGGCGAACGGGTGTGGCGACGTTTGGACGGCTGCGGATGACCGAGTTATACCGCGGGATCGACGTGGTTTACTACGGCACAGAGCGGCAACTGGAATACGACTTTGTGGTGAAGCCCGGGGCAGACGCGAGCGCGATTCGATTTGCGCTGCCGGGCACGGTGGATGCGGCGGGCGGGTTGACGCTGTCCAACGGATTGCGATGGCGGAAGCCGGTGGCGAAGCAGGACGGGCGGGAGGTGGCCGCGCATTTTGTGGCGCACGGGCGCGGCGAGTTTGGCATCGCGGTGGGCGGGTATGACCGGACAAGAGAACTGGTGATTGACCCGGTGCTGACGTACGCGACGTATTTGGGCGGAGCGCTTGCCGACGAGGCCCGCGGCGTGGCGGCGGACGCGGCCGGCAACACGTATGTGACGGGGGCGACCAATTCCGTGGACTTTCCCGGAACGAACCGCGGGCAGACGTTTGGCGGGCAGGACGTGTTTGTGGCGAAGTTGAACCCCTCTGGCCGTGGCCTGGTGTGGGCTACCTATGTCGGCGGGACGGGACTGGATTCGGGTGCGGCGATCACGCTGGACGCCGCGGGTGGAATTTATGTGACGGGGCAGACGGCGAGCACGAATTTCCCGGTGACCCCCAACGCGCCGCAGGCGGTGCTGCTGGGCGGGAGCGCGGTGACCGATGCGTTTGTGTTCAAGCTGGCGGCCAACGGGCAATCGCTTGTGTACAGCAGCTATTTGGGCGGGGCCTCGAGTGATTTCGGTTTGGCGATCGGCGTGGACGCGACGGGCGCGGCCTACGTTGGCGGGCGGACCGAATCCACGGATTTTCCGTCGACCACCCGGGACACCTTGCCGGCGCGCGGCGGCGGCGACGGGTTTGTGACGAAGGTGGCGGCCGATGGCGCGTCAATCGTGTATTCGAGTTTATTGGGCGGCTTCGCTTATGACGCGGTGAACGCGCTGGCGGTGGACTCCGCCGGAGCGGTGTTGGTGGCGGGGGAAACGCGATCGGATAACTTTCCGGTGACCGAGATGGCATATCAGCGAGAGCGGAGGGGCAGTTCGGACGCTTTCGCGGCGAAGCTATCGTTGGACGGGACACGGCTGGCGTACGCAACGTACTTTGGCGGCGACGGGCCGGAATCGGCGCGGGGCATTGCGATAGACCGGGTGGGCAATGCGTACTTCGCCGGGGTGACGGGTTCGGTGAATATGCCGGTGAGTTTTAACGGGGCGCAACGCGCTCCGCTGCTGCTGCCGGACGCGTTCGCGGCGAAGTTCGATGCCAGCGGATCGAGCCTTTTGTACGGCACCTACATCGGCGGCGATGCCGAGGAGCAGGCGAATGCGGTGGCGATTGACGCGACGGGCGCGGCCTATGTAGCGGGGCAGACATCTTCGGCGAATTTTCCGTTGGTCAACGATGGTCCGCTTGGCGCGGAGGGGCCCAGGGGCGGCTTCGACGGGTTTGTGACGCGGGTGAGTTCCGGCGGGAATTTTCTTCAGTTTTCCACGCATTTCGGCGGCTCCGGAACGGATGCGATCCACGCAATCGCGACGGACGCGCGCGGCCGGATCTGGGTGGCGGGCACAACGGATTCGACAAGTCTGCCGGTAACGACAGGGGCGCTGACGACAGCCGCGCCCGGAGCGACGGACGGATTCGCGGCGCTATTGAGCGAGATCGCGGTGACAGTTTCTCCGGGGACGGTATCGCTGGGCGCGCGGGAAACGCAGCAGTTCGCCGTGGCGGTTTCGAACACGTCGAACACCGGCGTGCGGTGGTCTATTTTCCCCGATACTGGAACGATTACGCAGGCGGGGCTCTATACGGCACCGGCGTCGTTCACGGGGACGCCGTCGGTTACCGTTTCGGCGATCAGTTTGGCGGACGGGTCAAAAATAGGGCAAGCGACGGTGACGCTGGTGAACCGGGTGACGGTGGTGGTGGAGCCGGCGACGGTAACGCTAACGGCTGGCCGCACGCAGCAGTTTACGGCCACCGTGTCCGGCACAGCGAACGCGGCGGTAACGTGGACCTTGACGCCAGCGATCGGGACGATATCGGCCAACGGCCTCTATACGGCGCCGGCGTCGTTTTTAAACGAAGCGGCGGTGACGGTGCGCGCGACGAGTGTGGCGGAGACATCCCGATCGGCCACGGCGGTGGTGAATCTGATGCTGCCTCCCCCGCTGCCATCGCCGGCGATCACGCTGGACGGCATTACGAACGCGGCGAGTTTCCGCAGCGTGGTGCCCGACGGGGGAATCGCGCCGGGACAGTTGATCACCATTTTCGGAACCAACCTGGGGCCGGCGGCGCCGGTGACTTTGCAACTGGACGCGCGTGGATTTGTGACCACACGGCTTGGGGGAACGCGAGTGTTGTTCGACGGCACGGCGGGGCCGATGATCGTTACGAGCGCGGGCCAGGTGAGCGCAGTGGTCCCGTACACGGTGGAGGGATTGGCAAGCGTAGCGGTGTCGGTGGAGTATGAAGGCCGGGTGTCGGCCCAATTGCCGGTGCCGGTGGCGCTGGCTGCGCCGGCGATATTCACGCAGAACGCCTCCGGCAGCGGTGCCGGCGCGGTGATCCGGCAGAACGGTGAGTTGATCACGCCAGCAAGCCCGGCGGCGCCGGGCGAGGTGTTGACACTGTTTGCGACCGGCGAAGGCGCAACAACGCCAGCGGGCGTGGACGGCAAGCCGGCGGCTGCGCCGTTGCCGCTGCCAAAACTGCCGGTGAAGGTTGTGGTGGATGGTGTGGACGTGGAGCCGCTGTACGCCGGCGGCGCGCCTGGGCTGGTGGCTGGCGTGCTGCAGGTGAACTTTGTGATGCCGGCCGGCGGCACGGGGCAGCAACGGCGATTGCGGCTGCGAATTGGCGAAAAGCTGAGCGCCGATACCGTGACGGTGGCCGCGCGATGAAGCGGGCCGCGTGGCTGGTGGTTGTGTGCTGTTGGGCCCAGGCGGCCGCTCCGCCCGTGCCGCGGTATGAAGTGAAACGGGCGAGCGGGAAAATTGTGGTGGACGGAAAGCTGGACGACGCCGGATGGAAGAACGCGGCGATGGCGCAATTCGTGTTCCCGTGGGACGCGCAGACCGGCGCCAAGCAGGCGACGACGGCACGGCTGCTATGGGACGCCGAGTATTTGTACGTGAGCTACCAGTGCGTGGACGCGGATGTGGTGGCGCATTTCGACAAGCGGGACGATCCGACGTACCGGGATGACGCGGTTGAGTTCTTTGTGAATCCCAAGCCGTCGCAGGGCTTCTATTATGGGCTGGAAATGAATGCGCGGGGAACGCTCTACGACTACTTCTACGCCCATCCGCAGTTGCTTCTGAAGCGCATCGATTTCAGCGGTGTGCAGTTGGCGGCTTCGGTGGACGGGACGCTGAACCAGACCGGGGACAAGGACCGCGGATGGAGCCTGGAGGTGGCGATTCCGTGGAGCAATTTCGAGGAGTTGGGCGCTGTGGCGGCGCCGAAGCCGGGGACGGTATGGACCGCGAACCTGAACCGTTGGGATGGAGTGGAGCCGGCGCGGCGGCTGAGTTTGTGGTCCGATCCGCTGATGAGCCGCCCGACGCCGCACAACCCGCAGCGTTTCGGGCAGTTGGTGTTTGTGGAGTAGGCGGCTACTGTGGGCTGGCGGCGCGTTCCAGCGCCTCCAGCGTGAGGCCGGCGGCGCGGTCCCAGGTATTGAGCCGGGCGGACTGGCGGGCGCGGCTGGCGTGCGCGGCGCGCAACGCCGGGCTGGCGGCGAACTGTTCCATGGCGCCGGCGAGCGCGGCAGTTGACTCTGGAGGGAAGAGCAGCGCGGCGCCGGCGGCGGTATCCTTCATGGGCCGGATGTCGCTGGTAATGAGCGGAACGCCGGCCGCCATCGCCTCGATGACCGGCATACCGAAACCTTCAAACGTGCTGGGGAAAACGACGAACTGCGCGCGGGAGTATAACGCCAGGATCTCGGCGCGGGGCAGCCAGCCGGTGATGGTGATTTCCGCTTGCAGCCGGTGGTGCGCAATCCGGCTCTCGATAGCTTCCGCGTGGAACCCGCGCAGGCCGGCAAGCACCAGTTTGTAGCCAGGCCGGCGTTGGCGGAAAAGAGCGAAAGCGTCAATGAGCCGCTCGATGTTCTTGTGGGGATGCAGCGTGGAAACGCACAGAATCATATCCTCCGGCTGCGCCGGCTTCAGGTCGAACAGTTCGGGTTCGACACCTGGTTCGACGGTATGAATCCGGTGGAGCGGCACGCCGTATACGTCGTTGATGTCTTCGCGGGAGGTTTCGGAGACGGTGAGCAGCCGCGAGGATGTTTTGGCCGAGGCCCAGACGAGGAAGCGCCAAGCGAGGAGGTCGGCTGGCTTGAAGTACTCCGGGTGGCGGTGGTGCTGGAGGTCGTGGATGACGGTGACGTTGGGGACCGGCGAGAGCAGCGGGGAGGTGAAGCCGGGGTTGAAGAGAACGTCGATCTTGGCGGCGCGGAGCAGGCCGGGCAGACGGGTCTGTTCGTAGAGAATACGCCGGGGACGGCTGACGGCGTTGACGCCGGTATGGACGGCGCGGAAGGCGGGGTGGGCGGGGACAAGATCGGCGCCGGTTTCGCGATTGAGGAAAACAGTGAAGCTGTGCTGGTGGGGAATTTGGGCGAGCGCGGCGAGGAGGTTCCGGAGATAGACTTCGGTGCCGCCGACGCCGCCGGGGATGAGGTAGAGTGCGTTGACGCCGATGCGGAGGGGCATAGGGTCAGGGCTGTTTGGCGGTCTTTTGGGCGGCGCGTGCGGCGGCGGCGGATGCGCGGTCGAAGCCCTGTTTGGCGGCGGTGTCGCCAGGTTCGATGACGAGCGCCCTTTGGAACTCAGCGGCGGCGGCGGACCAATCCTTGCGGGCCATGAAGATGTTGCCACGGTAGACAAAGATCATGGAGTAACGCGGGTTGATCTTTTCGGCTTCGGCGAGGGCCTCGAGGGCGCGATCGTAATCCGCCTGCTTGGCACGGACCATGCCCATGAGGGACCAGGCGTGGGCGCTGGGTTCCAGCTTGATGGCTTCTTCGAGCCGCGTGAGGGCTTCGCCGGGCTTGTTGGCGCAATCGGCGGCGAGGGCCCAATCGACGTTGAGTTCGTAATCGGGCTTGGGGGTGAGCTTGGCGGCGGCGGCGTATTCCCGAGTGGCGTCGAGGCATTCGCCTGCCTGGTAATGGGCGTAGGCGAGTTGGAAGCGCGGGCGGTACTTGGCGGGAGAGTTGGCGACGGAGTCCTTCCAGAGCGCGATGGGGCTGCCCCAGACGTGATTCCGCTGCCAGGCGAGAACGGCGAGCACAAGGCAGGCGAGGGTGAGGCTGGCGGCGAGCGGCGTGGCGGCGGGGCGGAGGCGCCGCGCGAAATCGATGACGCAGAGAGTGAGGGCGAAGGCGGGAAGGTACATGCGGCGTTCGACGAGGACGTCGCGGATGGGGACGAAGGAACTGGTGGGGGCAAGCAGGATGAGGAAGAGCAGGAAGCCGAAGGCGGCCAGGGGGAACTGTTTGCGATAGAACCAGGCGGCGGCGGTGAGTGAGAGAAGAATCAGCAGGCAGAGCCAGGAGAGGTGCTCGCCCAGGGAGTGGGAGATGGGCATGTCGTAATCGATGTTTTGCCCGAAGGGGAGGAAGAAGAGACGGAGGTACGTGACGATGGAGCGGAACTGGGTGAAGAGGTAATCGAGCGGAGTGAGATCCTTCATGCCGAAGCCGGCGGAGGTGGAGCGGGCCAGGACGACTTTGAAAATGACGATGCCGCCAAGGAGCGCGCCGCCGATCACGGGAAGGTAAATGCGCCAGTTTTTGCGAATGCCTTCGAAGGTGAAGCCGGGGTTGAAGAAGTAGTCGGTCAAGAGCATGACGGCGGGGAGGACAGCGGTGTGCTCCTTGCTGGTGACGGCGAAGAGGAAGAAGACGAGGACGAGAGCGACTTCGGAGAAGCGAATGGCGGCTTCCTGGCGGTAGAGGAAAGCGGCCCAGGCGATGACGAAGAAGAGACCGCTCAATACTTCGGAGCGGCTGGCCACATAGCCGACCGACTCCGATTGGAGCGGGTGGAGCAGGAAGACGGCGGCGGCGAAGGCGGAGAAGATTTCGAGTTGGGGGGCATCAAACTTCGCAAAGGCGAGGAGTTTGCGGGCGATGAGCCAGACGAAGTAGCCGGCGGCGGTGTGGAGGACGAGATTGGCCAGATGGTAGTAGTAGGGGTCGAGGCCGAAGAGGCGGTAGTTGAGCCAGTAGGAGACCTGCAAGGTGGGGCGGACGCCGGCAACCCAATCGCGGAGGGGGTTCTGCGCGAAATTGGGGATCATGAAGGGGAGATAGACGTCGTCGAACAGGAAGGGGCCGGAGAGGGCGGGGCGATAGATTTCAAAGAGGGCGACCGCGAAGGCGAATAGGCCCGCGAGGAGAAACCAGCGGGTGGTATCGGCCTTAACGGTTGGAGCTGTTTCTGTCGTTCGCTTGGAGCTTTTCATGGAGTGCTTGGAGTTGATATTCGAGGATGGCCAATTTTTGAGTGAGTGCGATGTTGGCGTCTTTCAAGTCGGAGATGATGACGGAGAAGCGGAAGAATACGAACAGGAAGATGGCGCCGATGATGAGCAGCAACGAAATGGGAGGGCTGTTCAGGCCGGTAAAGTGAGCGAACCGGTCGAGCGCCCATGGCCATTGCGACAAGAGCAGCATGACGACGGCGGCGCCGAGCCACGTGACGGAGTACTCAACGCGAATGTGGGCGCGGCGGATGTTGAGGAGCACGACTCCAATGAGGAGGATGCTGAAGCCGGCGATGATAGAGAGCAGTCTGTCCATACGGTTACAGCCGGCGTTTGCCACCCTGATACTTCAGGATATTCACGACGACCCCTAGAAGTACATGGACGACGTAATAGAAAGACCGGACGGCGGTGATGGTGGAGGTGCCGGCCATGCGGGGGCGCATTTTGACGGGGACCTCTTCGAAGTGAAAGGTAAGGCGCTTGAGAACGACGAGGGCCTCAATTTCCGGATACTCGAGCGGAAAACTGCGGGCGAATACTTCCAGGGCCTGGCGGTTCACGCCGACGTAGCCGGAGGTGGGGTCGTGGACCTGTTTGCGGAGAATGAGGCCGAGGAAGCGGCGAAAGAAGACGATGCCGACGCCACGGGCGAAGGAGGTGTGTTCGCCATTACCGCCGATGTAGCGGGAACCGATGACCATTTGGACGCCGGACTGGAAGAGGGTGTCGCGGATGAGGGCGAGGTAGGCGGGGTCGTGCTGGCCGTCGCCATCGAGACGGATGACGTAGTGGAACCCGAGATCGAAGGCGAGGCGGTAGCCGGCTTGGACGCAGCCGCCGAGGCCGAGGTGATAGGGCACGGTGAGGACATCGGCGCCGGCTTCGAGGGCGACGGTGCGGGTACCGTCGGCGGAGCAGTCATCGACGACGAGGATGGGGAGTTCGGGATGAAGGGCGCGGACTTCGCGGATGACGGTGGCCACTGCGCCTTCCTCATTGAAGGCGGGGATGAGGACCATGAGGGGGCGGGGACCGCGCGCTTCCATCACAATTCGGCCACCTGTTGGAGAGAGATGGAGTGCCGGTCGAGCGTGGCGGCGAAGGAGGCGGCGGAGATTTTTGCGGTGGCGCGGATGGAGCGGCGCTGGCGCCAGAGGCGGGGCAGGGATCGGACAAGTTCGAAGTGGGCGGAGAGGACGCAGGAGACGAGCGTCCAGGCGGACTGGCCATCGCGCTGGAACTGGGCGGCGGCGCCGTGGCCGCGGCGCATGGCGAGGAAGTGATAGAGATAGCGGAGCGGGGTGGCGAAGAGGGCGCGGGCGATGCGCGGGGCGGGGAAGTTCTTGACGATGAGGCGGAGGCGGTTGCGTTCGACGTAGAACGCCTTTAGGCGGGAGGCGCGGCCGGCGGAATGGGAATAGCGATGGTGGACGATGGCGGCGGGGACGTAGCGGCAGGTCCAGCCGGCCCAGCGGGCGCGAAGGCCAAGATCGGAATCCTCGCAATAGAGGAAGAAATCGTCGTCGAAACCGCCGGTCTGGGTGAACGTTTCGGCGCGGTAGATGGCGGCCGAACCGCTGGGTAGAAGGACTTCGGCGGGTTCGTTGAACAGGGAGGGGGATTGCAGGTGGCCGCGTTGTTTGGTGGTGCCGTCGGCGGCGATGGCCATGCCGGCGGAATCGAGGGAATCGGCGGGGCCGGCGAGACGAACCTGGGAGGCGGCGGAGCCGGCCTCGGGGTGTTGCGCGAACATGTCAAGGAGCGATTGGAGCCAGAGGGGGTGGGCGGCGGCGTCGTCGTTGATGACGGCGATGAAATCGGCGGGGTGCGACCTGGCGGCGAGGTTGACGGCGGAGCCGTAGCCGAGATTGGCGCCGGGGTGGAGGGTGGTGACAGCGGTATTGGGGAGATCGGATGGCCAGGTATTGTTCACGCGGTGTTCCCCGCTATTGTCGACGATCACGATGGAGAAATTGCGGCAGGACTGGTTCTGGAGGCTACGGACGCATTCCCATAGCGCGTCGCCGGCTGACAACGTGGGGATGACGACTGTGACCCGTGGCGACGGCAATTCCGTATTGTACCTCCGGGTGCGTTACTTTATATTTTGACTCTTATGCCGCTAACCGCGCGCAGTTTTGCCTTCGATGTATTGGATGCCGTGGAACACGGCGGATTCGCCGACGACCTATTGCGGGCCAAGGCGATGGACCCGCAGGAAGCCAACCTGGCAAGTGAATTGGTGTTTGGCGTGTTACGGCACCGCGCGCAACTGGATTACTTGATCAGCCACTACTCCGGGAAGACGGGGAAGCTGGACAAAGAGGTGAGGAACGCGCTGCGGCTGGGGATTTACCAGATGCGGTATCTGGACCGGGTGCCGGCTCATGCGGCTGTTTCGACGAGCGTTGAGCTGGTGAAGCGGGCGCGGAAGGCGTCGGCGACGGGATTTGTGAACGCTGTGCTGCGAAAGGTGAACCGGGAGCCGGTCGAGTATCCGACGGACGCGTTGGGACTCTCGATGCCGGAGTGGCTGCTGGCGCGATGGGAAGAGCGGTTCGGGCGGGCGGCGGCGCACGCGGCGGCGTTATATTTTTTGGGGAAGCCGCCGGCGCATGTGCGCGGGGAACGGCAGATGGACATAGGTGCACAGCAGATTGTGCCGCTGCTGGAACTGCGGCCGGAGCATCGATTTCTGGATGTGTGCGCGGCGCCGGGGAACAAGACGCTGCAGGCAGCCGAGAGCGGGGCGCGGCCGGTGGCGTGCGACCGGAGCCGGAAACGGCTGGCGGCGATACCGGTGGAGCGGCGCGTCCAGTTGGACGCGGTGATGGATTTGCCGTTCCGGGCGGTGTTTGACCGGATTCTGGTGGACGCGCCCTGTTCGGGGACGGGAACACTTGGACGGAACCCGGAGATCAAGTGGCGCGTCACTCCAGAGGAGTGCGCACGGCAAGCCGGGCGACAAGTGCAAATTCTCCGCGCGGCGCTGGCGGTATTGGCGCCGGGCGGGCGGCTGGTGTATGCAACGTGTTCATTGGAGCGGGAAGAGAATGAAGAGGTTATCGGCCAGTTCGCGGAGCGGGTGCAATCGCAGGGATATCGATTGCCGGGCCGCGAGGCCGGGGACGGGTTTTTCCACGCCGTGTTAGCATGACAGATAGCGTCCAAATGATTGAAATCCTGCCATCTTTGCTGTCGGCGGACTTCGCCCGGCTAGGGGCTCACATTGCTGAAGTCGAAGCCGCGGGCGCCACCATGCTGCATTTTGACGTGATGGACGGCCATTTTGTGCCGAACTTAACGATGGGCACGCCGGTGCTGCAATCGCTGCGGAAGATTACGCGGGCGCACCTGGACGTGCATTTGATGATCACGAATCCGGACGATTTCGTGGGGATCTTCGCAGAGGCGGGGGCCGATAGCATTTCGGTGCATCAGGAGACGTGCCCGCACCTGGACCGGACGCTGCGGCTGATCCAAACCGAGGGAGCGCAGGCGGGGGTGGTGCTGAATCCATCGACGCCGGTGGCAACGCTGGACGAGGTGTTGCCGATTGTGGATTTTGTGCTGGTGATGTCGGTGAATCCTGGTTTTGGCGGGCAGAAGTTTTTGCCGAATTCGTTGCAGAAGATCGGGCAACTGGCCGAGCGCCGGGCGCGGCTGGGATTGGGATTCAAGATTGAAGTGGATGGCGGGATTGGCGCGTCGAACGCGGCCGATGTGGTGAGGGCCGGAGCCGAATGGCTGGTGGCCGGCAACAGTGTTTTTGGCGCGTCCAACCCTGGCGACGCCTTTATCGCCCTGCGGGAGACCGCGCAACAGGGCTTGCAGCAACATGTGTAAGGGAGCTGTTGGTTACATGATCGCTAAGAGCAAGATTGGTGTGTTGACGCTGACGGTGGCAATGGCGCTGACGTCGCTGACCGGATGCCGGAAGAAGAAGTACGAGAACCCGATTGGCAAAGACACGCAGCAGCCAGACAAGGTGCTGTTCGACAAGGCCGTGGCCGACATTGAGCGCGGGCGTTACGAAGTGGCGCGGCTGACGCTGAACACGCTCATCAACACCTACGACACGAGCGAATTTTTAGCCAAGGCCAAGCTGGCGATCGCCGATAGCTGGATGCGCGAGAGCGGGAGCCACGGGCTGGCGCAGGCGGAGGCGGAGTACAAGGACTTTATCCTGTTCTATCCGACGATGGAAGAATCGGCCGAGGCGCAGGAGAAGGTGTGTACGATTCATTTGCGGCAGATGGAGAAGCCGGACCGCGATCCGAAGCACCTGTACCGGGCGGAGGAAGAGTGCCGGCAGTTACTGGTGCAGTTTCCGAATTCGAAGTTCGCGCCGAGGGTGCAGCAGTTGTTGCGGAACATACAGGAAGTGGAAGCCGAGGGCGAGATGCGGACGGCGCGTTTTTATGTACAGAAGGGATCGAATCCGGCGGCGGCGAACCGGCTGCAGGGGATTGCGGACCAGTTCCCGTTGTATTCGGCGGCGGATGAAGCGTTGTACCTGTTGGGCAATTCCTACGACAAGATGGGCGTGCGGTTCAAGCCGCAATCGGTCCGGTCGTACCAGCGGCTGGTGAAGGATTATCCGCTTTCGACGTTTGTGGATCCGGCGAAGAAGCGGCTGAAAGAGCTGGAAGCCGAGGTGCCGGAGGCGGACCCTGTGGCGGTGGCGCGGATGAAGTACGAAGCGGAGAACCGGACGAAGACCGGGATGATGCACGACTTCTGGGGGATTTTCAAGAAGTCGCCGGACATGACGATGGCTGCCAAGAGCGGCACGCCGCAGATGACGACAGCGCGGCCGACGATACCGGTGAGCGTGCCGGTGCCGGCCGGGGCGCCCGGCGGCGTGAGCGAAGTGGGCGGCACGGTGTTGACGGGACCGAGCGCGCTGGACACGAAGCCGGACGCGCGGCTGAGCAAAGAGAACGAAGCGGCGGGCGCGGCGGCCGCGCCCGCGGCGCCGGTGGTGGACGCGGCGAAGGAGCAGCAGTTGCCGTCGAACCGGCAGGCGGTGCCGGCCGGCAAAGCGAAGAAGGTGAAGACGCCGAAGCCGCCGAAGAACAGCGGAAAGTGACCTACGGAAGATGAGTCGAATCCTGCTGGCGGACGATAGCCCGCACGCACAGCGCATGGGCGAGCGGCTGCTCCGTGATGAGGGCCACGAAGTGGTAACGATCACCGATGGCGATACGGTGTTTGTGCGGCTGCCGGATGTGGACCCGGACATACTGATTCTGGACGCGAACCTGCCATTGCGGAGCGGGTATGAGATTGCGCGTTTTGTGAAGGAATCGTCGTTCTACCGTCATGCGGCGGTGCTGCTGACGGGCTCCGTGGCGGAGCCGGTGGACGAGCAGCGGGCGCGCGAGACTGGCGCGGACGGGATGATCACGAAACCGTTTGAGGCGAAGGCGCTGTTGAGCGTGGTGGGGCCGCTGGCGGTGAGATCGGCGGAGTTGCGGGAACTGCGGCCGGCCGGGCCGCCGCCGCCGCCGCCGGGGGAAGAGCCGAAGTTTGTGAGCGGCGCGGTGGAAGCGGAGCCAGAGCCGGAGTTCGCGGCGGACCCTGAGGCGGAGGGGGGTTCCGAGCCGCAATTGGCGCCGTTGGGCGTGACGGCGATCGCCGAATCGGCGCCCGATCCGGTGCCGGCGGAAGTGAGCGAAGAAGAGCGGGTGCGGGCGGCGGTGACGCTGGCGCTGGACGCGGCGATGCCGCAGATGATCGACAGCTTGACACAGCAGGTGCTTCGCGCGTTGCATAGTAAATAGAGCCATATGCCAGATAACAGCTTTGATATCGTCTCCAAGATTGAGATGCCGGAAGTGAACAACGCCATTCAGCAGGCGTTGAAAGAGATTACGACGCGGTATGACCTGAAGGACTCCAAGTCGTCGATTGAACTGAAGGAGAAGGACAACAAGATTCTGTTGGCCTCTTCGGACGATTTCAAGTTGAAGGCGGTGGTGGACATTCTGCAATCGAAACTGGTGAAGCGGAATGTGCCGATCAAGGGATTGAAGTACGGCCCGCTGGTGCAGGGTTCGGCCGGTTCGGTGCGGCAGGAGGTGACCCTGCAGCAGGGGATTCCGATGGAGAAGGCGAAAGACATTGTCCGGGTGATCAAGGACAGCAAGAAGAAGGCGCAGGCGTCGATACAGGGTGACCTGGTGCGGGTGTCGGCGAAAGACCGGGATGTGCTGCAGGAAGTGATCGCGCTGCTCAAAGGGCAGGACTTCGAGATCGACATGCAGTACACGAACTACCGGTCGAACTAGCAGTGGCGCGGAAGATAGAGACCTACATGATTGCCGGTCCTGCGGGGCGGCTGGAGTCGCTGCTGGAAGAGCCGGAAGAGGGCGAGCCGCGTTTTGCTGCGCTGGTGTGCCACCCGCACCCGCAGCACGGCGGGACGATGCACAACAAGGTGGTCTATCGCATCGCGCGCGGCTTGCGGAAGGCGGGCGGGGTGGTGCTGCGGTTTAACTATCGCGGCGTGAACCTGAGCGAGGGCGATTACGACCACGGCGTGGGCGAAACGGAAGATGCGCGGACCTGTTTGGAATGGCTGCGATCACGGTATCCGAAGTTGCCGGCGATGATTGCGGGGTTTTCGTTTGGGTCGCGGATCGCGCTACGCATTGGGGCGCAGCGGCCGGATTTGAAGAAGGTGATCGCGGCGGGGTTTCCGACGGTGTACAAGGATCGATCGTATCTGGAACCTTGTGTGGTGCCGCGGACGTTTATCCATTCGACGAACGACGAGTTCGGGCCGAAGGATGAGTTGGCGGCGGCGGTGGCGGAGCTTTCGGGGCCGCCGGAGTTGGTGTTCGTCGAATCGAAGGATCATTTTTTTGTGGACGCGCTGGACGCGTTTGAACAAGCGGTGATTCTGGCCGCTCCCGAGATTCGATAAACTCTCGGGATGCTTCGTCGCACCTTCCTCGCCATGCCGGCGCTAGCTGCCGCCCGTTTCAAGCAGCCGCTGGGTTTGAGTCTTTACACGGTGCGCGCGCCGCTGGGGGCGAAGCCGGAGGAGACGTATAAGGCGATTGGCGCAGCAGGAATCTCCGAAGTGGAAGTGCGGCCGGTAAACCTGACGGACCATGCGGGATATTTGCGCGCGGCGGGGTTGAAGCCGGTGCATATGTTCATCGATTCGGCGGTGATCACGGGGGCCTGGGAGGAGTGGGAGAAGTTGCAGGCGCAGATGGCGGCGCGGATGAAGCTGCCGGCGCCGAAGGCTCCGATGGCACGGCCGTCGCTGGCGGAGCTGATTGCGTTGGCGAAGGAGCACCGCGTACACCGGATCGGGGTGAGCTATCTGCTGCCAGGGGAGCGGGCGAACTCGATTGCAAAGTTGAACGAGGCGGCGGAGGCGTGCAAGAAAGCGGGGGTTGGGTTCTATTATCACAACCATGCGTTTGAGTTTGAAGGGGAGCCGGGGGCGCGGTTTATCGACCGGCTGCATAAGGAACTGCATCCTCATGCACGTCTGGAGTTGGATGTATTCTGGGCGGCGATTGGGGGCGAGGAACCGGTGGCGCTGTTGAAACAGTGGAAGGGCCGGGTGGGCTCGCTGCACTTGAAGGATGTGGCGGCAACGGCGCCTCGGAAAGTGGGTGAATTCACGATGCCGCCGTCGGCGTTCAAGGAAGTAGGGCTGGGGACGCTGGACTGGAAGGGAATACTGGCGGCGGCGCGGGCGGCGAAGGTGGACCACTACATGATTGAGCAGGACTCGACGCCGGGCGACCCGATGGACAGCGTGCGGAAGAGCGTTGGGTATTTGCGAGGGCTGGCGATTTAGGTCCTCGTCTTGCCTACCCGGCGTTTGGACATAGCGCGGGTAGGCGGGTTGGATTCGTTCGGTTGTCAAAGAGCGATTCCGGGTGGCTGGCGATGGTTGATTAAGACCAGCGGCCGGAGGGGTTTAGACACACTTCGAGTGTGACCGTTGGGAAGAGAGCGATTTTGCGGCCTATTTTAGGCTGCTTTTGGCGGCGCCGAGGCCTGATCGGGGCCGTCGTCGTCGATATGGGACGGCAGGATGACGATGGGGCGGCCGGGATAGCGCTTCTGGTAGCCTTCGATGACGGTTTGGGTGCATTCGGTGGTGTAGACGGGGGTGGGTCCGTCGTTGGGTGTTTCCGGAACTTCGCTGCTAAGTGCTGTGTTTTCAACAGGCGGTTCGGGATCGGCCTGGGTTTGTATTGCCGCGTCGGGAAACTTCGAGTGAATGAACTTGATGCGGCGTTCCGCACGGGCGACATCCTGCTGGAGGCGGGAGATATCGCGATTGAGTTTGGAGATGATGCTGTTGCCGGCCATGAGATCGGCGGTGGCGTCGACCATGACCTTGATTTCCTCGAGTTCGGGCGCGAGGGTGTTGGGGCGTTGGGCGGCGGAGATGAGGGCCATATTCCAGGTCATGGTGATGCAGGCCTTGTAACGGCGGATCTGCCAGCGGGCGACGGCGATGTCGCCGACGGCGTCGAGGGCGAGCTGGTTGACGGGCTTGTAGATGGCGAGGAGGGTGTCGATGAACTTGTTGTAGTCGCCGGGATCCTCGTTGGCGAGACAGGCTTCGTGCGGAGGGAGGAAGTGCTTGAACTTCTCGGCGTCCTGGCCGTGCTTGAGCGCATTACGGCTGACGCGGTCTTTGCCCTCCTGCGTCTTCGGTCCGCGGGACTTCGCTCCATTCTCACGGCTGATGCGGGCTTTTTCTTCCGGGGTCATATCGAGCTCCTTTCATGGAAAAGGCCCTCCGTTTTTGGCGGAGGGCCTTTGTGCGGGGGCAGTATTCTGTCCCCTGATTCCACTGTAGCAAGTGGAGTCAATGGTTTTGGGCGGTTTTGGGAGGGGCGGTGTTGAAAAGAAAGGAATTATTGTTCGTAAAAATCTGTGACGCGGATTTGGGAGGGTGAGAGTATTCCTGATAGATCTGGTTAAGTGCTGTGTTGTGTGTTAGTTGCAGGGGAATTGGCGGTAAGGGCGGTGTTGAGGCGTTCTCAAGCGCGGAAATGTGTGTGCGATACGGGGCGTGGGACATCGCTGCTATCGAGGTCCGGGGTTGCCGGAAGATGCTTCCGCATTGAGAGGTAGAGGCTACGGGTGATTTGGGTCTTACTGACTTCGGCGCCACAGTAACGGCCTGGAAACCTGGAGTACCGGACGCAGGTGACCTGGTTTAGCTCGCGTTCGATACTGAGGCCGGGCGCCGCCCTTGCCCGCGAGAGCACAACACCAGGTCGCGTGTTGCCTTGGCGTGTCCACTAACCGGCCAGAAAAGGGCTACCCGTTTGAGGCGGCATTTGCGCCGCTTTTGCATCCAAAGTTCCAACGGTAATGTTCGCCGCGGTTGGTGTGCGATCGCGATCGCCGTTGGTGTTCTGTGTGTCACTTTCAACATTATCTGGCATAGAGTCGTCAACAGTATTTGGCATAGTGAGCCGCCCTGTTCTTCAGTGATCAGTCTCGCCCGAGAAGGCGCGCCATAGCGTATGGCGGCTCACCTTCAGTTCTGTCGCCACCTGAACTCTGGTGTACTCGCCCGAGCGTAGCAATGCGCGGGCCTTCTTCATATCGCTTTCGTTGAGAGCTTTGGGTCGGCCACCGACCCGCCCGCGACGACGAGCAGCCGCGAGGCCAGCGTATACTCTCTGGCGCAAGATGTCGCGCTCGAATTCTGCCAGAGCGGCAAAAAGATGAAAGGTCAACTTGCCGGTGGGAGTAGTCGTGTTGATGTTCTCCGTCAGCGAGAGCAACTCCACGCCACGCTCGTTGAGCAGAACCGCGGTGTCGATCAACTGCCGGAGCGAGCGCGCCAGACGGTCGAGCTTCCAGACCACGACAGCATCCCCCTGCGAGCATTGTCGAGCAGTCTCATCAGCTCTGGCCGGTCGGCTTTCGCCCCGGACGCCTTCTCCTCATAGACACGGACGCACTTCGCCCGCTTGAGTGCGTCCATCTGCAGATCCGTCTCTTGGATGTCGGTGGACACCCGCGCATAGCCAATCTTCATGTCGCAAAAACCCTGGTGATAAGGTTATGATGCACCAGAACTTTTGCACCACGGTTCTGCAACTGAATTTCGACGGTTTTGAGGATCTGTTCGAGTCTGGGTTGGGCTTGGTGCAAAAACAATAGTTATTGCACCGCCTTGACCGAACCCCGAAATGCGGCCCGTAGTCCTGGGGACCCGGTGGTACCGGTCTTCCCTACACTGCGCGACTTATCGTTACTCCGACGCTTCTAGCTTGGCCAGCTAGCAATGTAGCTCGACTGTGGCTCGATTTCTTGGGATGGCGGCTACTTGCCAAAAGGCGACAAGGACGGCCTAGTCTCAACGAATTCACCCTGAGCTTCGTCTGGTTTGCATAGGCCATCGCCTTTATTTGAAGTGTGCGCCTGGAGACAAGGACCTATGAGACGAATTCTATGTGTTGTTTCTGCGCTGTCCGTCTTGGCCTCAGCCCAGACCAAGCGCGGCCGGACCTCAGCGACGACCCACGGTTCGCGGACGCATGGTCCGTCCCGTGGCAGTCTCCTCCTGCAAGGCGGAGTGGGAGATAGCGAAGAGATCGGCTCGGCCTTCCGCACTCTTGCCGGAGGAGCCGGAGCCCACATCGTCGTCATTCCGACGGCAAGTGTGGGCGACGCTGGTCCGCCTGGCATGGAAGACTTCCTTATGCGTCGCAACAAGGTGAGATTCGGAGTGGGCCGGGTCACCGTGCTTCATTCACTTGACCGTGCCACATCAGATTCGGAGAGCTTCGTCGAGCCGCTTGGGCGCGCCACGGGTGTGTGGATTTTGGGTGGTTTTCCTGGCCACTTGATCAACTCATACCTAGGCACGAAAACAGAGCGGGCCATTCGTAAGGTGCTTGACCGCGGGGGCGTCGTGGGCGGAGAGTCGGCGGGCGCAATGATCCAGGCCTCTTGGATGGACGCCACTGACAACGATTTCACACCGGAGATGAGCGCGTTGATACAGGCCAACGTCCGTAGTGGATTTGGGCTGCTGACCCGCTCGGCTATCTTCCCTCACTTTGACAAGCGGGGGGCCGAAGCTGTCCTGAGGTTCAGCGCCGAACATCCGGACGAATTCGGGATCGGCATCGACGAAGAGACGGCCTTGATTGTCACTAGTGATGTCGGTCGGGTGGTTGGTCGAGGCCGGGTCAGCGTCTACGACGGCAGGCACCGACCCACGAACCCATTGGTTTTCCGCAACGGCGAGCGCTTCGATCTCGCGGCCTGGAAACGCAAATAGATCGCGCAAACGTTAGCGCTTGGGTAGAGGACACTGAAGCTGTTTTGATGAGTCCACGCGTCGGCTCGCGAAGGGTTATGGGTGGATCGCCTTTCGAAGATCCTTGAGCAGCAACAGCAACTGGTACGGGTCGACCGGTGACTCCTCGAATTCAAAGTGCCGGTAGAAGCGCCTTGCTGCATCGTCGATGGCGTGAACTAGGACTGCCCGCACTCCCACAATGTCGGCCGCTTCTTCTACCCGTGACAACGCGTCGAACAGCAGCGCTTTGCCGAGTCCCTTTCCTTGTTGCGATCGATCCACGGCTAGCCTGGCGAGCAGCACGACGCCAATGGGATGATTGGCCAAACCCTTCGCGATCCGCTGCGGGCTTTCGTGCTTGTGAACCGACCCGGTCGTCAATGCGTAGTATCCGGCAACCCGGCTCCCATCAAGGGCGACGTAGGTTTTGGCGGAATCCGCCTGCTGGATCGTCCATGCGAACTTGCGAAGCCATTCATTGAGAGTGGCATTGGCGCAATCGAACGTACTTAGATCGTGCTCGCGACTGAGCTTCTCGATCACATAGTCGGCTTGGGCCACGGCGCTCACGACCGGCGCTTGGCGACGTGGCGCTCCTGGAACAGCCTGCGGAGACGCGGCTTATCCTTCGCCGGACGATCCAGCGCCGCCATGAATGCCTTCCATTGCTTGTCGTCTAATACGAATCGCGTCTGTTCGGCGAGCGCCTGCTCCGCTTTCTCCCGAGCGCTACGCAGGATGAACTCGGTGACGTTGACACCTTGGCGACGCGCCGCTACTTTGATCAATTCTTCCTCAGCTGCGGATGCGCGCAACTGAAACCGCCGGTCGCGCTGTTGTTCTTGAGTCGAAATACTCATGCTAGCCTCGATCAATTGTACTGCCGTTGTACTCCAGAGCGCAACATTGCACAACCCGATGAGAGCGAGATTGCGGCATCCGCCGGGAATGAGTCTCGAGTGTTCTCGCCGCCCCTGACGGATCGAACCCGATAAACGGCGCAGTGTAGCGGAGACTAGTACGGCGGGCGACGGCGTACCGAAATCCAGCCTCCGTTCGCAATCCGGTCCAACTCAAGCCTGACCGATCACCAATGTCTCACGGGCTGTTTCGACGACAGTCTTTGTGATCGCGTTCAGGCCGTTGATCTCAAGAATACGCTCCATCTGGGTGAGAAGCCGGTCCAGCAACCGGAAGTTGCCGTTGGTGACTCTGATGATGGCCGCGATCGCGTCGTCGGCCCACGGCTGCGGTGGCAGCGTTACGCCTGACGGTACCCATTGTTGAGCCAGCAACTGGCGGATCTCTGTGGCACCTAACGGGCGGAACTCATGTACGAAGCCGATGCGCGAGTAGATTTGCGGGGATCGGGCCAGCCGCTGCTCAAGGCCAGGCATGCCGATTAGGATCAGTCCGATCTTGCCCTCGTCAAAAATGGCGCGCACTTGCTCAAGGCTCGCTATCCGAAGCCGGTCTGCGTCATCGACCACAACCAACGATGTCGGATCGGGGAACGCCCGCTCCCTGGCGTGATATTCGCCGGCGACATCACCGAAGCGAGGAGTCAGTTCAGGTAGCGGCCCGTTCAGCCAGTCTTGGTTCTCCACGAAGTCCTCGCGGTGCTTCGCATCCCTATTGATCAGCGCCGAGAACTGCTCGCGCATCTCTGCTCGAAAAGTGCGCATGGACAGGTCCCTCAGCATGTTACGAGACTTCCTGATCCCGCTGTCGACCGAGCCTGGGCTGTTCACGACGGAGGGCGTGTACAACACTGTCGTAAGCGTGGGATCGACCGGCTCGGTGCTTTTCAGGTTCGCCGCCAGAACGGCATCCCACCGGCTATACGTCCGCGCCGACAGTGTCTTCCCCACGCCGGGAGATCCGAAGCAGAGTCCAATGTAGCCATAGCGGCGGCAGGCATCACAGAACTCCGTGAACCTTCGGTGTTCGAGGGTTTCCACGATGGCCGAGGTGCCGACGCGGCGGTTATTCGTTTCTGTAGCGCTTGAGCGCTGCGGCCGGTTTGGTTGGTTTCTTGTCTTCTTCTGGCGTCGGGGCAACTCTCTTCTTTGGCGGTTCCCCACGCTTTAGCTCCAGCAGGGTTTCCACGGCGGCTTGGCGATCGCGGAGAATACCGCGCAGCTCCCGCCGCCTGGTGTTACGGGCTCGAAGGATGTCCCGAAGCGCAACGGCCTCACCGGCCAGTTCCGCGCAGACGGCGCGGCACAGGAATTTGTCATTGTGAAAGACGCGTACTTCCGCCATGTCCCTGGGATCGAATCGCAGGGTGACCGTTTCCCCGATGTAGGCCGCCAAGGTAGTGGAGATGTAGCGGAGGTTCTGAAAATGGATGCCGTCCACTCGCACCTGGCGCGCCTTCGCGACTTGAATCAACAGCAGGTCCAATTGTTCCAGTGAGTCCGGCATTCGCGGCAGAAAGCCTTTGGCTTCCCAGCGCTCAACGGGTGGGGTCTTGGTTTCCGCATTCTCTCGCCGGTGGTACACATCGAGAAGAAAGGCGCGAAACAGCGCATCGAACTCCGCGAGTGTTAACGTTGGCGTTCCGCGCACCCCGCCGCCGGGCGCGTAGCCGTTCAACTCGCACAGAAACATTTCGTTCACCGTCGAGAAGAAGCGCTCGATACGGCCTCGGCCCCGAGGCTTGCCTGGAATGGAGAAGACAAGCCGGATTTTCAAGTTAGCGCCAACCTGTTCCAAGTGCTGCGACGTGAAGTCGCTGCCGTTGTCGGTATAAAGAACATCGGGAATGCCACAGATGATCCAGCGCGGATCGTCCTTGCGCCAGATCGCCTGCCGGAGCGCGAGCGATGTGTGCAACGCGGACGGCTCATCGAACGAGAGGAAGTATCCGGCAACAGCCCGGCTGTGGTCGTCGATCACCGTGGTGAGCCACGGTTTCGCAACCGTACCGTCGGGACGCAGCAGTAAGATATCGAGCGGTGTGTGGTCCGCCTGCCAAATCGCGTTAGGGCTCTGCGCCTCGCGGCGATGAACCAATTCGAACGCGTCGGCGTACGCCTTGGGTCCATCGTGGGCGAGAGTGACGAGGCCGGAGGGGAGGCCGCGGACAATATTGAACACGGTCCCGTAGCTTGGCGGCGGTTCTCCAATCTCTTGCGCGAGTTTGATGCCCCTGCGGTGAAGGGCGGAGACTGGAAGCGGCCGCTTCTGTAAAGCCAAGCCTTCGATTGCGGCCTTCAGCTTGTCGGAAACCGCCCGCCGCTGGCCACGATCTGTCCGCTTCTTCCTAACCAACGCGACGAGTCCGTCTCGTCGATACTGCGAAACCAGACGGTGCGCTGTTCGGTAAGCCAGGCCGGCGGCTTTGGCGACAGCAACTAAAGGCTCATTCTGCTCAAGATGAGGCTGGAGCAAGCGGAAGCGCTTCATCGCCCGTTTGCGGGCGCCCTACGAGAGTCCGGCCAGTTCGTCCATTCTGAAACAGTATGCCAAATAATGTTGACGGCGCTATGCCAGATAACGTTGAAAGTGACACCGATGGCGGGGTGAGAGTTCTCCTGGAACGTCCATTATGTTACCCTATGGTCACATGATGACGTTGCCTAGAGCGGCGGAGCGACGGGAACCCGAGGAGCAAAGCGAGCTCGTAACGGTGTGGGCGGCTCTCGCGGACCCAACTCGAAGGAGAATTTTGGATCTGTTGCGCGAGCGACCGCATACAACTGGGGCATTGGCGGACGAATTCCCGTCGTCGCGGTTTGCCGTGATGAAACATTTGAAAGTTCTGGAATCCGCCGAGTTGATAATCGTTCGGCGTGAAGGCCGTGAACGTTGGAATCACCTCAACGTTGTTCCATTGCAATTGCTCTACGACCGGTGGGTCAAACCCTACCAAGCTATTTGGGCACAGAAGATGGCCGATCTGAAGCGTCAGTTGGAAGGAGAGACCATGAAAGCGCGGAGTGTCACAGTTGAAGAGGCAGAATTGCAAATCACAATCGCCGCAGCACCTGAACGGGTGTGGAAAGCCCTGACCGAGGAGACCACGTTTTGGTGGGCGAAGGATTTTTATACCAGCGAACGGACCCTCGGTGTTCACATGGAGACAAAGTTGGGCGGGAAGCTTTATGAAGACTATGGAAATGGTGCGGGTGCGGTGTGGTACGAAATCTTCGCGCTGCATCCTCCGCACTCGATCGACCTAAAGGGCAATCTGGCCGTACCGTATGGCCCGGCTCTGAGTCTGTTGCATCTGGAGTTGAAGGCCGAGGGAAAGGGTACAATTCTGAGATTGTCCGATTCGACCTTTGGCGTATCGAAGGATGGCGTCGAAGGGAAGATAGATGGGTGGAGGCAGTTGTTTGAAGTGGGCTTGAAAGGGTATGTGGAAGGCCAACGTGGCGGAAGCGACTAGGAGATATTGCCATGGGTTTGGGGTTGGCGTGTTGGCGCTTCTGCGAAAGGAATGCGACCGGACGCGGACCGTCGTCAAACACGCCGCCTCCGCGGGGAACGCGCTCCGCTTTTTCCTGGTGTCTATCTCGTTTCGTTCACGTTAGATTCCGAAAATTCGCGGTGCTGTGATGGCACCCGCTTCCTTACGCTAGTCATGGCTGCAATTGAGCCCCACCGATGGCGGCGCCGGCGTTGCGCGGACTCGCTGCCATGGAGGTCCCGGGTTTGCCGGAAACGGCTGAACCCATATGTCCCGCCGGGCGGCTGGACTGCCAGGCTGTGGCCGCTACAGCGGGTAGAGGGCGGGATCGTCTTTCAACGACTGTTGCTGGGCGCGCATTGCCTTTTTGAGCGCGGCGATGCGGGCCTGGTGGGCGGCGAGATCGTTGCGTTCGTGGGGGTCCTCGCGGAGGTCAAAGAACTGGTAGAGCTTGATGCGGGGATACCAGAGGAGTTTGTAGCGATCGTCGCGGACCATGCGCTGCACATCCCGGTAGGCAGCGAAAAGATGGGCGCGCACAGCCTTGGCTTTTCCGGTAATGATGGGGGCAAGGGAGACGCCTTCGACTCCCGCGGCCGCCGGAATGCCGGCAAGCGCGGCAAGCGTTGGGAAAATGTCATGAACGTAGGCAAGCGCGGCGGCGGCGCCAGGCTTTATGCCGGGTCCAGCGAAGATGAGCGGGGCCTTGAAGTGTTCATAGAGATTCTGCTTGCCCATGAGGCCGTGGCGGCCGCCGACGGCGAGGCCCTGGTCACTGGTGAAAACGACGAAGGTGTTAGCGGCAAGACCCTTGGCGTTGATCGCGTCCACGATGCGGCCGATGTGGTGATCGAGGCCAGTGACGCAGGCGTAGTATTCGGCCAGATGCCTCCGCATGTCCGCCGGGGTGCGGGGGAACGGAGCGAGCATTTCGTCACGCACCTTGAGTTCGCCGTTATCGAACGGATGCGCGGGCATGAAGTTGGGGGAGAGAGTGATCTTTTCCGGATCATACATCTTCATGAACCGCTCTTCGGCGACGCGCGGATCGTGGGGCACAGGCGGAGCTATATAGGCGAAGAAGGGCTGGTTTGCGGGGCGTTTTTCGAGGAATTGGAGAAAGGCATCGGCGTGTTTAGCCGATTGGAGCGCGCGGTCCGGTGTGAGGTCCTCCGAAAACAGGCATTGCTGGAAGGCCTGGGAGGCGGGGAGATAGGTGTTTCCCTTTTTGCCAACGTGAAAGGTGGCGTAGCCGGCAGCTTCAAAAGCCTTGGGGAGTAACGGGAGGCCGGGCGGCGGAGGCTGCTGGCGGCCGGGGATGCGCCAGAGAGTCCGGCCGGTCATGAGCATGGTGCGGCTGGGGAGACAGACCGCGCCGACCATGGAGCCCTGGCAGTAGAAATTGCGAAAGACCATGCCGCGGCGAACGAGCGAATCTAGATTGGGTGTGTGGATCTCCGGGTTGCCCAGGGCGCGTATGGTGTCCCAACGCTGATCGTCCGTGTTGATGAGAAGAACGTTGGGTTTGGATTGGGCGGCGAACGCAGCGGAGGAGGAAAGCAGAAACTGGCGGCGGTTGATCATGCGGGTTCCTACAGGCGAAGAAAGGTATTGTTCCGTTCCAAGGAGCGGAGGAAGAGCCAGGTGATGGTGAAGTAGACAGCGAAGGCGAAGAGCGCCCAGGGAAGGGGAGAGTCCTTGGGGGCGAATGGCTTTACGGCGTCATCGACCAGCATATGAAGCACATATCCGGCCAGAGCGTTGACGCCTAGGGTGCGGAAGACGGCGAGTTGGCGGCCGCGTTCGTCGGTCCACCAGCGGAAGAATACGTAGACGGCGAGGGAGAAGCCAGTGGAGAAGAGGAGATAAGAGACGCTGCCGGCCTGCTGGCTCATGGTCCACATGTCGCGTGGATGCCAGGGGGCGACGAACGGCGGCGCGGCCAGAACACCGCCATTGGAGAGGCAGGATAGAGCGTAGCCGGCAAGCATGACGAGGGCGGCAACGCGGAGCATGACGCGTTTGGGCGAGTCAATATAGATGAAGGTAAGCGAGCCGGCGAGAACGGGGATGGTCCAAGTGAGGAAGCCCAGGGGGCCGCCGTCGATGACGCGGTTGGCGCGGAGCCATTCGTGCCACCAGGTGGCGGAGAGGACCACGTGCAGCACCGCGGAACCGGCGAGCCACAGGAGTTGGGCGCGGGCGGAAGCGGCAATGACGGGCAGTACCCAGAGGCTGGTGACGCCAATGTGAACGAGGGCCTGAAAGAGAGTGCGGCGCCAGGAGTTGGCGAGGAAGCCGGAGAGGCCTTCGGCGGAAAGGCTGTTCCAGGAATCGAACTTTCCATCGAGGTGATAGACAACGGCGCCGACGAGAATGAGGCCGAGGCCGCGCACAATGGCCTGGCGGAAGGCCTGGCGGCGGCCCACCTTTTCGACGTGGCGGAGAAAAGCCAGACGAAGAGCGAAGCCGACGGCGAAGAAGAACTGCGGCATGATGGTGTCGGCATAGCTGCAGTAGGTGTTGTGGTGCTTCAGCAGCGGGTGAACGGCGGCGAAGGCGCCAAGAAAGTTCACCAGGAACATGCCGGCTACGGTGTAGCCACGGAATTGATCGAGAGAATGGAGGCGTTGGCGCGTGGGCGCGGTCATCAACGCTAGGTTAGAACATAACGGCGCCGAGCATCCGGCGGCCCTGGACGTGACTGAGGGCACGGGCGACGGCGCGGAAGCTATCGTGTTCGCTTTCGATCATCATGATGACGCCATCGGCGGCCATGGTGATGGCCATGGCGTCGGCGGGGGTATCGAAACCGGGACCATCGATGAAGATCCAATCGAACTGGGTGCGGAGTTCCCGCAGCACGTTGTGGAGACCGCGCAGGTCGAGGGGGTCCATGGGAAATGTTGTGAGGTCGCCGATGGTTTGGAGATAGACCTGGGAGCCGGCGACGCGGTGGAAACAAGGGGGGAGGGCGATGCGGTCGGCGCGGGTGGCCTCACACAATCCAGGGGCGGCGGGAACGCGCATGGCGGCGTGGAGCGAGGGGGCGGAGAGATTCGCATCGATGACCAGGACCCGGGTGTCCTGGATGGAGGCCATGGCGAGGGCGATATTGGCGGCTGTGCCGTAGCGCGGCCGCTGGCAATCCATGTTGGTGAAGGCGATGACCTGGAGGGTTTCGTTGTCCGAATGAAGATCCGCCTGGGCCTGAGTGAGGCGGTTACGGAGCTGACGCACCTGCTCCTTCCATTCGGCGGGAAAGGCGGAGGACATCATGGGAAAGGCGTCGCGCACCGAATCGAGGGGGAGTTGAGAGATATCGCGGAGGCTGAGGAAGCTGTCCCGCAAGGGCAGGCGGCGGGGTTCGGCTTCGGGACGGGCAGGCGCGGGGGAAGGCGCAGGAGCAGATGGGGCCGCAGTGGCGGTCCAGGCGTTTTGCAGGGCTCCGAGGGTTTCGGGCGCGCTGACACCGGGTTCATGGGATCGGGCGGTTTGCGGGCTCATGCGTCTCCTTTTGGCGACTGTTTTTGTTTGGCGGATTCGAGAAGCTTTCGTACCCGGGGCCGGTCCGATTCGGGCAGGTAGGTGAGCATCTCTTCGTAAATGGCGGTAGAGTTGCGATACATGGAAAGGCGCATGTAGGCGGCGGCGAGGGTATCGTCAATTTCCGGACTGCGGCCGGCGATGCGACGGGCTTGCAGCGCGTATTCGAGGGCCTTTTCGGCGGGCCCGCCGTTGTGCAACATCAACCATGCGAGATTGTTGAGGATCATCGGGTTGTTTTTGTCGCGGGCCAGGGCCTGTTCGTATTTGGCGAGTGCGCCGCGGGGGTCCTTCATTTCGTTGAGCAGGGCGGCGTGCTGCAACCAGGCGGGAGCATGATCTGGGAAGAGTTTTTCGGCTTCTTCGTAAAGCGCGGAGGCCGTTTGGCGGTCGCCGGTGAGGGCGATGGCGCCGGCGTGGCCGAGGCGGTATTCGACGGAATTGGCGTTTAAGCCGCGCAGTTTTTCGAAAGAGCGAACGGCGGAGCGGGGGTCTCGCTGCTGAATTTGGAGAGTAGCGAGTTGGAAGAGCAGCGATTCATCGGCGGGATGGACTTTGAGGGCGTCTTCGAGTTTGGCGCGGGCGGCGACGGGGTCACCCTGGCGAGCCAGGAGGCCGGCGGCGGCGATGACCCAGCGATTTTCACCGGGAGCGAGTGCGGCGCCCTGTTCAAAGAGCGTTAGGGCTTTCGCGGCCTGGTTACGGGCCAGTTGCGCGGAACCCATGAGGAAGAGCGCGTCGGTATTGCGCGGCTGCATTTCGAGCAGATGGGAGAGCGTCTTTTCCGCTTCGGCGGCCCGGCCGCGGCCCACCTGCGCTTTGGCGCGCGCGAGATTGGCGGGCATGTGGTTCGGATAGACGCGGAGGACGGCTTCGGCGCGCAGTTCGGCGGCGGCGTGGTTACCACGGGCATTTTCCAACTCCGCCAAGGCCACCCAACCGGGGGCATAGTTCGGATCGAGACTCACGCATCGTTCGAACTGTTCGCTGGCGGCCTTTGGGGTGCCTTCGAGCAGATAGGCGCGGCCCAGGTGGTAGCGGACGAAAGGGGAATCGGGCAGTTGCTGGAGGATGGATTCGAGCTTGCGGCGCTCGTCGGCGCGCTGATTGGCGCGGGTGCCGGAGAGGGAAATGGCCGATAAGTAGGCCTGGAGGATGAGGTCCTTTGGACGGGTGGCGAGTTCGGCGGCGACGAACTTCTTTGCTTCGTCGGGGTGTTCCTGCGCCAAGTGCCATTCGGCGATGCGGCTAATGTAATCGGTGGCTTTGAAGGGGAAGCGGTCGCGGCCGCGATCGTAGGCGGCGCGGGCGGGGGCGAATTCCCCGCGATGCATCCAGAAATCGCCGATGCGGGCGAGGGCGAGCGGGCCGGCGGCGGGGGTGTTTTCCAGGGCGAACAGGACCTGGCGGGCCTGTTCGCGTTTGCCAAACGCGTCGTCATGGGCGGCAAGCTGGAGCGCGGCGTCGGCTTCCGAGGTGTTGGCCCATTTGATTTCAAGCACGGCGCGGGCAGCTTCGGAGTCCTTACGCTGCATGAGTTGGAGATAGAGAAGGTCGTAGGGCGCCACATAGCGGGGAGTCCTGACGATGACCTCCCGAAGGCGGGCTTCGGATTCGGCGGCGCGGCCAAGGCGGAAGAGCGCGGCGGCGGCTTGTGTATCGAGCGTTTCGCGGTGGTCCACTTTGCCGACAGCGCTATCGAGCAGCGCGACGGCTTCTTCGGTGCGGTGGCGTTCCATGAGGACTTGGGAGTGGATGCGATAGCCATCGGCGAGGCGAGGCCAGCGGGATTCGATTTTCTGGGCGAGGGCTTCGACTTCCCGCAATATGGTGGTGGGGCGGCCGGGGTCGCCGAAGTAGAGCTGATAGGTGGTGTCGGCGAGTTTGGCGTGGATTTCGGCGTCGTTGGAATCGAACTCAATGGCGCGGGTGAGGAAATCGCGGGCGTGGAGAAGCTCCCCTAGCTGGAGCGCGAGGAGGCCGGCGGAACGGTACGCGGCGGCGAAGCGGGAGTCCTTGCGAATGGCCTGGCGATAGAAGAGCATGGCGGCGGCGCTGCGGCCGTCTTTTTCGGCCTGCTGTCCGCGCTGCCAAAGCGTATTGGCGGTGAGAAAGCGGTCCGCGCAGGCGGAGGAGAGGAGCGCCAAAACCAGTGTGGCGGTGACGGCGGAACGGCGCCGCCAGGTTTGCCGGGGCGGCTTGCTGGAGGGCGGAAGGAGGCGCGCGGCGGGGGTGTTGCCGGCAACCTGGAACTGGGCGAGGATCTCCAGCCCGGCCCACTTTTCAATGTGGCCGTTGTGGAGGATTTTGGGGTTGCGCAGAGCGTTGGCGAGGCAGAGGAACAAACCCGTTAAGAGACCGGCAAGAGCGGTGCCAAGAATGCGAACCCAACGGGCTGGCTTTTCCGATTCGAGCGGGAGCGTGGCCGGTTCGAGAAGTTCGACGGATTCGCCTTGCCCGCGGCGCTCCATATCGGATGCGGCCTGGGACTCGCTCTGCTTTCGGACGAGGGCGGTGTGCTGTTCTTTGGCTGTGTCGTACTCGCGTTTGGCGGTAAGAAGGTCCGCTTCCATGCCGGCCGGGGCGGTGTTGCGGTCTTTCAGCCGTTGGGCTTCGGCGCGGAGTTCGAGCTCTTCTTTTTGGCCGGAGGCGTCTTGCAATTCCAGGGCGCGCAATTCTGTTCGGGCAAGCACGAGTTTTGAGACGATCGCTTCGCGCTCCTGGGCACGGAGGAGGCGCGACTGCTCATTGCGGAACTGGTCCAGGGCGGTTACGGCTTCGCGGACATCGAGTTCGGCGAGTTCGCGGTCCGGGAAGCCGGGCGTCCAGCGGTCGCGCATACGGGCAGCGTGGGCTTTTGCCTGGCTGGCGGCCTGCAGCAGGTTCCAGAAGTTAACGAGGCTTTCCACCTGGGGGTAGTAATACTCGACCGGTCGGGCCTCAATGCTGCGAGCATCCGATTCCAGGCGTGTAACTTCGGCCTGCTTCAGGCTGCGGCGTTCTTCGAGCAACCGGCGGTCGTGCCGCAGGTCGCGGAGGCGGGAATCGACGACGTAGCTTCTGGATGTGCTTTCGCCCATCAGCGTTTGCGAGGCGCTTGGGCGAAGGGTGTCCTGGATTTCGCCGTAACGCGCCTCGGCGTCGAGCATGGTTTCTTCGGCGGCGCGCAACTGCTCTGTCAGGAATTCCGTTGTGCCCATGGATTGGTCACCGCGGTATTTGCGGTTTTCCTCGTAAACCTGTTCGACCAGTTTTTGGACGACCTTTTGCGCTTGCTCCGCATTCGGATAGCGGAAGCTGATTTTGAGGGTGGGAACGCCCTTATTTGCGCCTTCGACGGCGAGTTGGCGGACAGCCAGATCGGAAGTGAAGAGGGGCACAAGATCAGCGACGGTCATGAAGCGGCGCCGTTCGGGATAGAGGTGGAAGGCGTCGATCATGCGGGTGGCGGTGAGCCGGCTGGAGAGAAGCTGCGAGAGAGCGAAGAGGCGCTGTTCCACTTCCATTGAAAAATTGGGATTGACGAAGCGGCCGGCAAGTTGCGGCGGCATGAAACGGACCACGGCTTCCGAGCGATAGGAGACCGGGAAGAAGTAGGTATAGACGTAGCCGGCGGCGGCGCCGAGGACCGAGCACAGAAGCAGGACAATCCAGCTTCGTTTCAGGAACCATTTCAAGTCGCGCCCATCGACGATTTGGACGAAGGTTTCGAAGCCAGGCGGTTCTATGCGCGCCAGAGCGTTGTTCATAGCTAACGAATCCTCCGCAGCAGCGCCGCGAAACCGAGAGCGGCGAAGCCAAGTCCGGCGGAAAGGGAAGTGGAAACTTCCGGGGTGTCCGCGCCGGCGGCACCCATCATGAATTGGAGCGCGGAGCCACGGGCGGTGCCGTCGGAGCCGCTGAGGCCGGAGAAGCGAATGGTGCCGGCGATGGCCCAAGTTCCGCCGTTGGCGGAGGGATCAATGACCAGAGGAGCAGCCAAATTATTGGCGGAAGGCGCGGGCTGGGAGGCGCCGAGGGAAGCGGGCAGGATTCCGGAAAGGACTTGCACGCCAGCGGAGAAGCGGAGGTTTTCTAGATTGATACTGGAGGGCTGGGCGGCAGAGGAGGCGCTGGTGAAAAAGTTCGCGGACGGAAGGGTCCAAGTGGCAGTGGGGCCGAGCGGGGTGCCGGTATTCGCAAACTGAATGGTTTGTTGCTGGCCGGCGGAGTTCCAAACGGTAAGATAGGCCGATTGGGTGGCGGCGCGATAGCCGATTTCGAAATTCTGAGGAAGGTCGCCGTCGCGCCAGTGAGGTTGGCCGTTGCTCCAGAGAACGGAACCGGTTACGTCGCTGGCGACGGTTGTACTGCCCAAACCCATTTCCCAATCGCCACCGCCGGGACGGCCGGCGCGGAGAGTGGCGAAGAATGTGAAGTCGGCGGCGCGCAGGGGCTCAGACGACGCGAGGAGGGCGAGCAGCACGGCGGGGAGAAGGGTTGTGGTTGTGGACATGGATGTTTTCCCGCCAGACCGGAGAAAATGGGCCTTCGGGCAAGTGCCCGGAGGATGAATTTGTTTTGGATCTGGACGTACTATCGACCGAGATAGGGAAAATGTTTAGTCCCAAAGGGAAATGAGGCCAACACGAGTGTTAAATTAGACGGCGGCCGTTGGCTTTCGACGGTTCCGCAGACAGCCGAGAGCGATTAACCCGGCGCCGATGAGCAGGGCGGAGGAGGTTTCGGGAGTGGCCGTGTCGGCACCGGAAGCGCCGAAGCCGAAGCGAAGCTGATCCCCGAAGGCGAGGCCGCCGCCGCCGATAACGCCGGTAAATCGGATGGTGCCGGAGATGGTCCAGTCGCCACCGTTGCTGGACGGGTTGATGACGATGGGAGCGCCAAGGGAACTGGAAACGGCGGGGCCGCTGCCGGAGAATGAAGAGCCGATGCTGTTGGGCAGGGAACCGCTGAGGATCTGGACCCCGCTGGAAAGCGTGAGGTTTTCCACCGAAATGCTGGCCGGAAGGAAGAGGGCGGAGGCGGTGGTGAAGAAACTGGCCGTGGGAATGGTCCAGGTGGTGTTTGGGCCAAGGGCGGGTCCGGTGTTTACGAAGGAGGCGGTGACGGGGGCGCCGGCGTTGTTATAGACGGTGACGAAACCACGATTAGTGGACTGGCGATATCCGATCTCAAAAGATTGGGGAGCGCCGGCGGCACGCCATGAGGGGGCGGTGGCGGCGGGATCGTAGCCGTAGTTGACCTGCGATTGGGTGGTGGCGGAGGAGGAGCCGGCGCCTAATTCCCAACTGAGAGCGCCGGGAAAGCCGGCTTGCATGGTGGTATAGAAAGTAAAATCGGCGGCGTTGAGGCCGGCGGCGAAGACGACCAGCGGGGCAAGGGCCTTTATCCAAGATTTAGCAGCGTGCATGTGAAATCCGTTCCTCTTCCGGGGCGATGTGTTGTACCCGGACTGGTAATGAAAGTGGTGACATCCGTACTTTCGGATTGTTTGGACAGACCATACATGCGCCAAATCCCGATTCTCGCGTCGCAAGTTGCTACTGGGTGGAGAACAGGAGGTACTCAGGGGCAACCACGCGAAGGGGGGCGGCGATGCCCGCAAACTGGGGTGGCGACAAGGCGGCAAGAAAAATCCCCGCTCGTTTTGGAAACGGCGGGGATTGGGGAAACTTTGTGGTGCGCCCGACAAGATTCGAACTTGTGGCCTTCAACTTCGGAGGCTGACGCTCTATCCAGCTGAGCTACGGGCGCAGTTCTTCCATTGTAGCGCATCCCTTTCGTTGCAAAGGGGGCCTGCGGGATTACTTTGATCGTTTGGCGACGAATTCCAAAGCGCCGCGCTGGGTTTGGCTCTTCATCTTGATTTCGTCGCCGGCGACAACACCGCTGTAGTTGCGGACCATGCTATTGCCATTGAACTCCAGCTTGACGTTGAAGGAGATGGCGTCGCCTTCGATTTTGCCGTCGTTGATGGCGATTTCCGCGCCCTGGGGACCGGACATGGTTCCGGTGAGTTTGGCGCCGTCGGCCTTGAAGTTGTAGACCACTTCGCGGGTCTGGTTGTCGCGTCCAGGAACCTGGGCAATCCACTTGCCGGTGATGTCGGCGGCGAGCGAGGCAAGCGAGCAAAGGGCGGCCAAGGTAAACAGCTTTATCGTCATAGATGGAAAGGCGTACACCATATGGATAGAGGTTACCGCAACCGGGTTACATGGCGGCTGTCCAACCGCGATATACTGCCGGAATTGGACGATGGAGTGGACCAACTTATGAAGCTAATTCCCTTGCTTCCGTTGATAATGCTGGCGGCGCCCGGATTGTCCGCTCAACCGAGTTTCACGCGCGATATTCAGCCGCTGTTGCAGAAGCAATGCCAGGGTTGCCACCGGCCCGGCGGGGCATCGTCGGACCTGGATGTGACGAGCTATGCCGGTTTGTTGAAGGGCGGCAAACGCGGCCCCGGGTTTGTTGCCGGCAAGCCGGAGGCGAGCCTGACGGTGAGCTATATCGCCGGCGACACGAAGCCGCGAATGCCGATGGGCGGAGCGCCGATGGACGGCGGGGATATTGAAAAGATTCGAGCCTGGATCGCGGCGGGGGCGATGGACGATTCGGTGGCCGAGGTGAGCGATAACAAGCCGCCGGTTTATTTACAGCCGCCGGTGATCACGGCCATACGCTGGTCACCGGACGGGCAGCGGATTGCCGTTAGCGGCAATCGGGAGGTGCTGATACACGCCGCTGATGGATCGAAGCTAGTGCAGCGGCTGGCGGGCAAGGCGGAGCGGATTCTATCCCTGGCCTACAGCGCGGACGGCAACACGCTGGTTGCCGGCGGCGGAACGCCGGCGCAGTTCGGCGAGGTGCAGATATGGGATGCCAGGGCGGGGAAGCCGCTGCATACGGCGCGGCTGACGAACGATACGGTGTTTGGCGCCTCCATTGCGCCGGATGGATCGCGGGTGGCGGTGGGCGCCACCGATAATACGGTGCATGTGTTTGAAACGGCAACAGGCAAGGAGCTCTACAAGATTGGCAACCATGAAAACTGGGTTCTGGCGTCGGTGTTCGGGGCGGATTCTAAGCGCTTTGTTTCGGTGAGTAAGGACAGGGCGGCGAAGGTGATCGACGCGGCGAGCGGGGCGTTTCTGGAAAATGTGAACGCGCTTCGGACCGAATTGAACGCAATCGCGCGGCACCCGAAGAAAGACGTGGTGGTAATTGGCGGCGAGGACCGCTACCCGTATGTGTACAACATGGACCGGCCGAAGAACATGAAAATCGCCGACGATACGACGTTGATCCGCAAGCTGGACCGGCAGGACGGGCCGATTTTTGCGCTGGACTGGTCTTCGGACGCGGCGCGCATCGCGGTGGCGGGGATTTCGCCGGCGGTGAACGTATATGAGGCGGAAACGGGAAAGCTTTCCGCCAGTTGCAAGGGGCACACGGCGGGAATCTACGCGGCCGCATTTTCGCCCGATGGTAAACAGTTGGCCACCGGAGGGTTCGACGGGCGGCTGCGCATTTACGACGCGGCCAATTGCCAACTGGTGAGGAGCTTTATTCCCGCGCCGCTATCGACGGGTTCCGCGGCTGGAGGTGCGAATTGAGATATCCGCTGCTATTGGCTATTGGTGTGTCGCTTGCAGGGGCGCCGCCGGTATTGACGGAGTTGCAACCAAGGGGCGCGCAGAAAGGGCGTCCGTTCACGCTCACGCTGGCGGGGCAGAACCTGGGGGAAGGGGCGCGGATTGTATCCACGCTTCCGGCGACGTTCACTCCGTTGGCGCCGCCGGCGGGGATGGCGGCGGGCCGCTATGCGACGTTTCTGGTGGAGCCGAAAGCGGAACTTGCCGTTGGCGTTTATCCGGTTCGGGTGCAATCGGGCGATGGGTTGTCGAACATTCTGCTGTTCAGCGTGGGCGCATTTCCGGAGATTAACGAAGAGGAGTCCCAACCGGGCGGGGTGGCGCACTCGAACGACTCGATAGAGAAGGCGCAATCGCTGCCATCGTCGGCGATTACGCTGAATGGCACGCTGCGCGGAGCCGAGCGGGACGTGTACCGGTTGCAGGTGAAGGCCGGGGAACGGCGGGTTTTTGAAGTGGACGGGCGGCGGGCCGGTTCGGCGATCGACCCGGTGATTCGCGTGCTAGACGCGGGGGGGAAGCAAATTGCGCGGTCAGAGGACGGGGCTCTCTTGCAGCTTGATCCCAGGCTGGATATGACGTTTCCGGCGGCTGGTTACTACTACGTGGAGGTTCATGATGCGCGGTTTTCCGGGCAGGCGCAGAACTTTTACCGATTGAAGACGGGCGCTTATGCCTACCCCACGGAGGTTTACCCGTTGGGCGGGCAACGCGGCAAGCAGGTGGAGGTATCGCTGGGCGCGTCGCGAGTGAGCGCGGACCTTTCCGGGGCGAAGGGCCCGCAGACGTTCATCAATCTGCCCGATTCGCCGGCGCTGCCGTTGCCGCTGGCGATTGGTGAGTTTCCGGAGATCAGCGAACCGGTGACGGCGCCGTTGACGCTACCGCTAACGGTGAACGGGCGGCTGTCGCGACCGGCGGAAATTGACAAATACACGTTGGCCGTAACGCCGGGCGAAGAGTACATTTTTGAACTGCAGGCGCGTGAACTGGGCACTTCGAAGGTTAATGGCGTGATCACGATCTTTGATGAATCGGGCAAGCGGCTGGCGTCGGCCGGGGATACGCCCTTTGCGGTGGACGTGTTCGCGGTGCAGGCGAGCAGCCGCACGGCGGGAGATCCATTCTTGAACTTCAAGGCGCCGGAAGGCGTGAAGCAGATTACGATCGAGGTGGAAGATCTGGCGCGCCGGGGAGGCCAGCATTACGCGTACCGTCTGCACGCATCGAAGGCGGCGCACGACTTGCAAGCGACGATCACAACGGCGGCGGTGAATATTCCTGCCGGCGGCACGGCGATTGTGAATCTCAATGTGGACCGGCGCGGGTATGGCGGTCCGTTGACGATTAAAGCGCTGAACCTGCCGGCGGGGATTCGGATGTCTGGCGGCGTGATTCCCCCGGACCCGCCGGAATCGCTAACGCCAAGGCTGGGCGGGCGGCGGGCGATGGTGTCGTTGACGGCGGAGGCGGGCGCGAAACTGAATGTGGACGAGTTGGCATTTGCGGCGGTTGGTGTGGATGCGGCGGGGAAGCCTATTGAACGGCGTGCGCGGGGCATTGGCTATTCGATTGGAGTGAACGGCGCGACGGCACAGGGCGTGGTGGACCGGCAACGGCCGCTGTCAGGCACGTGGATGGGCGCGGAACTGCCCATTGCGATGGCACCAGCAGCGCCGGCGCATCTTGGACTCCGGCTGGAAAAATCCGACAAAAAAGAGGCCGGGTATGAGTTTTTGTTCCGCTGGAAATGGACGGTGAAGAACCCCATGCAGGCGGTGCCGCCCACGGTGAGTGTGGATGTGCCGAACTTCGCGGACCTGCGGATTATCGGCATGGCGGTGGACCCGAACGACAAGACGACGGGCACGTTTCTGGTGACTTCGACGCGCAACACGCTGCCCGCGAAGTACGACATTGGCATCAACGGGCGGCTAATGGCCGACGGAATGCCGCAAGAGATCTATTCCGAAATTCAGCAGTTCACGCTGCCAGCGTTGGACCCAGAGGAGAAAAATGCGAATGCGTCCCCTTCCGCTGCTCGTTAGTTTGGCGGCGGCACTGCACGCCCAACCGGCGGTGACGTTTCTGCGCGACGTGGCGCCGGTGCTGAACAAGGCCGGCTGCACGTCCGGCCCGTGCCATGGCGCGGCCAAGGGCAAAAACGGTTTCAAGCTCTCGCTGCGCGGGTACGATCCGCAGTTCGATTACGAGGCGCTGCTGTACGACCTTTCCGGCCGCCGGTTTAACCGCGCCGATCCGGGGCGCAGCCTGATGCTGGCCAAGCCGACGCAACAGGTGGCGCACGGCGGCGGGCTGCGGTTTGAAAAGGAATCCGCCTATTACAAGGTGATCTATGACTGGATTGCTCAGGGCGTGCCGTTTGGCGATCCGGAGAAGGACACGGTGGCCTCGATTGAAGTGGCGCCGAAAGAGATCGCGATGGGCAAGCCTGGGGAGACGGCACAGGTGAAGGTAACGGCGCGGTACAAGGACGGCCAGACCCGGGACGTGACGCGAGATGCCAACGTGGATTCCAACTCGCCGACGGTGGCGAGAGTAGATGCGCAGGCGCTGGTGGCTGGTGAACGGGTAGGCGAGGCGACGATGCTGATCCGGTTCCAGGGTAAGTATGCGACCATACCGGTGACGATTCTGAATCCGAAGGCGGGCTTCGTATGGAAGCCGATGGCGCAGCACAATTTTATTGATACGCATATTGATGCCAAGCTGCAGAAGCTGAAGATTCATCCCTCTCCGCTGGCCGATGACGCGACATTTCTGCGCCGCGTGACGTTGGACCTGACGGGCCAACTGCCGACGCCGGACGAGGTGCGGTCGTTTCTTGCCGACGCTACCCCACAACGTGCCAAACGGGCCAAGGTGATTGATAAGTTAATCGCGCGGCCGGCCTACACGGATAACTGGACACTCAAGTGGGGCGATCTGTTGCAATCGAGCCGGAAGTACCTTGGGGAGAAGGGGACGTTCGCGTTCCGTGAGTGGATTCGCGACTCGATTGCCAGCAACAAGCCCTACGACAAGATGGTGCGGGAACTGCTGACCAGCCGGGGTTCGAGCTACGAGGACCCGGCGGGCAACTACTTCCGCGCGACGCGCGAACCCAAACCCACGATGGAGAAGACAACGCAGGTGTTCCTGGGCGTCCGGATGGTTTGCGCGCAGTGTCATGACCATCCGTTCGAACGTTGGACGCAGAACCAGTACTACCAGATGTCGGCGTTCTTCAGCGCCGTTGGCCTGCGGCCTGGGTACGAAATCGGTGAGGAAATTGTTTACGATCAGCGCGCCGATTATGAGATGAAGCACCCAAAGGATAGCCGCGTGATGAAGCCGGAGTTCCTGGTGGCTTTTACGGCGCCGGTGGCGATTCCAAACGACGAACGGCGGCGCGACGCGCTGGCCAACTGGCTGGCGTCCAAGCAGAATCCGTTCTTTGCCAAGGCGATTGCCAATCGGATTTGGAGCTACTTTTTCGGGAAGGGAATTATCGACCCGGTGGATGACATTCGCGCCTCGAATCCGCCGGTGAATCCGGCGCTGCTGGATGCGTTGACGCAGGACCTGATTGACCATAACTTCGACTTGCGGCACCTGATGCGAACGATTGCGAATAGCCGGGCGTACCAGGCGTCGATTGTGACCAACGAGTGGAACGAGGCGGATGCGGACAACTTCTCCCATGCGGCGCCACGGCGGCTGCAGGCCGAAGCGCTGATGGACGCCGTAACGAGCGCGGCCGGGGCGCGGCCGAATTTCCCGGAGGTGCCCGAGGACACGAGCGCGGCGCAGTTGCCGGATCCGCACGTGGGCAAGGATGGTTTTCTGGATTTGTTTGGGCGGCCGTCGCGGGAATCGGCGTGCGAGTGCGAACGGCGGGTGGATCTTTCCCTGCCGCAGGCGCTGAATCTGGTGAACGGGGGGACGATATCGGACGCGGTTGCCGACCCCAAGGGCCGTGTTGCTACACTCGTGCTGAGCGGCAAGTCCGATGCCGCGATAGTGGAAGAGCTGTACTTGGCGGCGTTTTCGAGGCTTCCCAGCAAGGCCGAAAGCGAACGAGGGCAGAAGTATTTGGCTGGCGGCGCCCGTGCCGTCCGCTCCCAGGATCTGTTGTGGGCCCTGCTAAACAGCAAGGGCTTTCTCTACATCTATTAAACAGGAGACTGCCATGTTGAATATACCCGGCCGGGCCGGCCAAACGTGCGAAGGACCCACACGACGTGAACTGATGCGGATTGGATCGTTGGGGTTGGCGGGGCTGCACCTGCCGGGTTTCTTCCTATCGCAGCAGGCGGCGAAGGCGGCGAATCTGACAGAGAAGTACAAGGGCGCGCGGGGATTCGCCAACGCGAAGAATGTCATCATGATTTTCCTGCAGGGCGGCCCGAGCCACATCGACATTTGGGACCCGAAGCCCAACGCGCCGGCCAATATACGAGGCGAATTCAAGCCGATCAAGACGAAGATTCCCGGCACGTGGATTGGCGAGCACATGCCGATGATGGCGAACGCACTAGACAAGGCCACGCTCATCCGGTCCATGAGCTACACGCCGAACGGGCTGTTCAATCACACGGCGGCGATCTACCAGATGCTGACGGGATATCCGCCGGACAAAGTATCGCCGTCGGGCCAGTTGGAGCCGCCGAACGCGGCGGATTTCCCGACGGCGGGCAGCCATATTTCGAAGATGATAAAGATGCAGGAGCCGGTGTTGCCGTTTGTGGAATTGCCGCGGCCGCTGCAGGAGTCGGGAATTATTGGCAAGGGCGGCGCCGCCGGATTTCTGGGCAAGGCCTATGACCCGTACCGGATGTATCAGGACCCGGCGGAAGCGATCAAGCTGGAAGACCTGAGTTTGCGAAAAGAGATTCCCGCGGAGCGGCTGAAAGACCGTTTTGAGCTGCTGAAGGGGATTAATGAGTCGATGCCGGAGTTGGAAAAGGCGTTGAACGCATCGGCGGTGGACGAGTATTACGGGAAGGCGTACGATCTGGTGCTGAGCGGGAAAGCGCGGGACGCGATGGACCTGACCAAAGAGACCGACAAGATGCGGGAGCGCTACGGGCTGCACACGTTTGGGCAATCCACGCTGATGGCGCGACGGCTGATAGAAGCGGGGACAAAGTTCGTGCAGGTGAACTGGCCGAGCGTGGCGAACGGGGACCCGGAGAAGACCGCCTGGGATACGCACGCCGCTAATTTCGGCCCGTTGAAGAACCTGCATTGCCCGAAGCTGGACCGGTCGCTATCGGCACTGCTGGAGGATATGGACCAGCGGGGACTATTAAAGGAAACGTTGGTGGTGGCGATTGGCGAGTTCGGGCGGAGCCCGCGGATGGGCGTATCGACATCGGGCAATTCCAATTCCCCCGATGGACGCGACCACTGGCCGTACTGCTACAGTGCGGTGGTGGCCGGTGCGGGTGTTGGCCGGGGTGTGCAGTATGGAGAATCAGACGCGACGGCTTCGTCGCCGAAGGAGAAGCCCGTCCACCCGAACGATCTGCTGGCGACGCTTTATTACGCCCTTGGCATTGATCCGGAAATGGAGATCCGCAACCATTTGAATCAGCCTCGGGAACTGGTAAAAGGCAAAATCGTCACCGATCTGTTCGCGTAGCGTGATAGGCTTTCGTGTGATGCGAAAGCTCCTCTTATTCCTAAGCGCCGTTTTGTGCGCGTTTTCCCAGGCCAAGCAGCCGGACGTGCCGGCCGATGTGCAGGCCGATTTTGACGTCGAGTACTCGCGCGTGGGTGAACGCGTGGCCATGGACATTTTCCGGCCGAAGAACGCCAACGGCGCGCAGCCCGCTGTGCTGTGTGTTCACGGGGGCGGCTTTCGGGCTGGGTCGAGGGCGGGCTATCATGCTCTTGCCATCAAGCTGGCCCAGCGTGGCTTTGTGGCGGCGACGGCCAGCTACCGTCTGGCGCCGCGCCACCAGTTTCCCGCCGCGGTAGAAGATGTAAAGGCGGCGGTGCGGTTTCTGCGCGCGAACGCCGCGAAATATTCGATTGACCCGGCTCACATTGGCGCCACCGGGGGATCCGCGGGCGGGCACCTGGTGCTGATGCTTGGCTTGACTGGGGAGAACAAGGCGTTCGATGGCTATGGACCGAATCTGGACCAATCGGCCAAGGTACAGGCGGTGGTGAATTACTACGGCCCCACCGATTTCACGAAGTCCTACGGCAAGAGTGTGGACGCGCATCTGGTGCTGCCCCTGTGGCTCGGCGGAGACCTGGAGCACCAGCGGAAGTATCACCAGGTGGCGAGCCCGCTGAACTACGCCAACCCGCTGGCAGCGCCGCTGCTTTCCATTCACGGCACGGAAGACAAGTACGTGGAACACGCGCAATCGGTGTGGCTTACTGAACGCTTACAAGGCATGGGCGCCGAGGCGGAACTGCTGACGCTGCCCGGCGCCGGGCATGGGTTTAAAGGCGGAGATCTGGAAAAGGCGGAGACGGCCTTGTTTGCGTTCTTCAATAAGCATTTGCGAGTCCGTGATCAGCACCGGGTGTTGATCTCCGATCACGGCCCCAAAGGGGAAATCGTGCTGATGAACTGGCCGTCGGGGCAGGAACTGGCGCGCTATCCGAATGGCCGCGGGCACGACGTGCAGCCGTTGCCGAACGGACATGTGCTGTTCACCATTGCGCCGGAACACAAAGTGGTGGAAGTGGACGCGCAAGGAAAACGCGTTTGGGAGTGCTGCGACGGGCTTGACCATCCTTTGGCCGCCCAGCGGCTGCAGAACGGGAACACGCTGATTGGAGATGCAAAGGCCGGACGGGTGATTGAGGTTGATAAAGCCGGCAAAACCGTGTGGCAGTACGCCGATGCCGATATCGCCAACATGCGCAGCCGGAACTCGAAGCGGACGGACGCGGGCACGACGCTGATTTGCATTGAAGCGGTGGCGAAGGTAATTGAAGTGGATAAATCGGGCAAGATCATTTGGAGTTGGCAGGCGCCGGGGGATCTGTCCAAACGCCGGCTTTATCAGGCCTGGCGGCTTGCAAATGGCAATACCCGCATGACTATTTCCGACCCCGGCGAAATCGTTGAAGTGAACCCGAAGGGTGAGATTGTGCGTTCGATTGGGGGGACGAAGATGGACATCCAGATGGGCTGGACCAGCGGACACGATCAGTTCCCGAACGGAAACCTTTTCGTGTCGGATTACACGGGGCGGCGGTTACTGGAAATCGACGGCGAAGGTAAGGTGGTGAACCAGCTTCGCATGGGGCCACGCACGGTGGCCAGTGTGGCCGTCGTTCCTTAGCAGCCCCTGGGATAACAGCCCAGAACATGCACCGATTCGGCAAACTCGCCCAGATGGCCCAGCGCCCTCTGGGCGGTTTCGTTTTCCACGTGCTCCAGAAAATCGACGTAGAAGTGGTACTCCCACGGCTTGCCGCGTAGAGGGCGGGATTCGATTTTGCCGAGGTTGATGTCGCGGAGCGCGAAGACACTCATGGCGCGAAACAGCGCGCCGGGGGCGTTACGGAGGTTGAAGACAATGGACGTTTTCCAGTCGCCCTTGCGTCTGGCGGGGGAGGGAAGCGGCTCACGGCGCAATAGGAAAAACCGCGTGAAATTCTGGCGGTCATCTTCGATGGATCGCTTCACAATATGGGCGCCATAAAACGCCGCGGCGACGGAGGAAGCAATGGCGGCCGCGCCGGGTTCGGGGTTTTCCATCAGGTGTTTCACGCTGCCGGCAGTGTCATAAAACTGGGCCTTTTCGATGGTTGGATTCTCCGCGAAAAAGCGAAGGCACTGATTTAACGCCACAGGATGCGAATAAACGCGTTTTATGTCGCGGAACTTTGTTCGAGCGGGCGTGATGAGGTTGTGAACAATCCGCAAATTGGTTTCGCCCACGATGGGCAGTTGGAAACGCAGCAAATGGTCGTAGTTTTCGTGAATGGAACCGTGCAGGGTGTTCTCGATAGGCACTACCGCGGCGTCGACGCGTTTGGACGCGACGGCCTGAAATACCTCTTCGAACCGCTGGCACGGCACCACTTCCACGGCCGGGCCTAAGAGTTTCTGCGCGGCTTCTTCGCTAAACGCGCCCCGCTCGCCCTGAAAAGCGGCGGTTACTTTTTTCCCGTCTCGTCGTTCTTTCATTCTCCGTCCTATCGAACTCCATCCCAGCGGCGGGCGTCGGCGGCCGGCAGACCAATGAGATCCATCACGCGGTCCACGCAGTGGTCGACTATGTCCATCACCGTCTCTGGCTTATTGTAAAACCCTGGAACCGGCGGCGCGACAATCGCTCCCATTTCCGCCAACTGCACCATCGTGCGCAGGTGTCCCAAATGAAACGGCATCTCCCGGATCATCAGAACGAGGCGCCGGCGTTCTTTCAGGGTGACATCGGCGGCGCGGGTGATGAGGTTTTCGGTTATCCCATGCGCAATCGCCGACATCGTATGGATGGAGCAGGGCGCGATGACCATCGCATCGGTGACGAAGCTGCCCGAAGCCAGACGCGCCCCGATATCTTCCAGCGGATAATTGACATCGGCCATTTCTCGAAACTCGGATGCCTTTTTCCCCATTTCCAGCCACGCCGTTTTTTCGCCGGATCGGCTGAGCACTAAATGGGTCTCCACATGGTCCACATTCTGTAGCTTCTGGAGCAGCCGCCACCCCAAAATAGACCCCGAAGCTCCGGTCACACCGACCACAATTCTCAGTTTTTCCATACGACCGCTTTCTTTGTTCTGAATTCAGAACAAATTCTGCTCTTATTCGGTATTTCTTCGCCGCAACCGATGATACACTCATTCTACTGCTTTCATAAAAGAAACGGGGCGGTTCACGGAAAGCGTCGCTTTTGGTGGGCTCCCGGGAGAGCATCATATCATGGACGATCCAGGCCAACGCCTGAAACGGGTTCGAGAGCGGTTGAACCTCCGCTACCGGGACGTCGAAGATGCCAGTCTTCGAATTGCCGAGCGCCGAAAGAACGACGAGTTCATAGTTGCGCTGTCCCGGCTCTCCGACATTGAAAATAAAGGGACGGTTCCGTCGATCTTTCGGCTTTACAGCCTTTGCGCGATTTATCGGCTGGACATTTGCGACGTTTTGCAATGGTACGGAGTGGATGTGGCCAACCTCCCGGCCGATTCTGGTGATGTGGACATTGAGCGAACGCACCTGATTGGGTTCCAGGCCCGCGAGCAGGGCGAGGTGCAGTTGCCATTGCGGCTCGACCCCGGCATTGACCTGGAACGGACGACCTACCTGAGCCGGATGATTCAGCGCTGGGGCAGACTGCCTTTGATGTTATTGAATGGACTGGATTTAAAGGCCCATCGCTACGCATACATTGGAAGCGAAGATTGGTCCATGTATCCCCTGATTCAGCCCACTTCGCTGGTGCTGATCGATGAGTCCAAGCGGCGGATTGTGATGAGCGGATGGTCGAACGAATTTGAACGGCCCATTTACTTTTTTGAACATCGGGACGGATTCGCCTGTGGCTGGTGTCATTTGGAAGAGAACCGGCTGGTGCTGCAGCCGCACCCAGCGTCGATGTGTTCACCGAGAATCTACAAATATCCCGAGGAAATCGACGTGATCGGCCAGGTGGTTGGCGTGGCTATGCGCTATGACCCTGCGCGGCGGCGCCGCACCGCAGGTGCAGGATCTTAATTGCGTTGCGCATATCGCTGGAGAAAAGCGCCTTTTCTGCCGGCAGCGATCCGGTAGGCAAGAAGGAAATCCAGGTCTCGGCTTTCGACCAATGCCTCAATATCTGAGCCGAGTCTTCGCCAGAAGTGCGCAGATATTCGTCCAGATCCTCCACCTTTTCCGGGAGGCCCATTGCGAGCCATTCGTGAAATGCCTTGCGGTGGCTTTGGCGTATGGCCTTATCGGCTTCGGGGTCACCGTACAACAGGGCCAGGCCGTGATGTTCATATCGACCGGTGACGGGGCTCCGCAGCGTAGATAGATAGACTAGCCGTCCTACCAGTACCGGAATTTGGGAAAGCGTATGCCGCCACAGATCGGTATCTGCGCTTCGCTCCAACAGGCTCTTGGGTCGTGCGGTTCGCATCGGCTGTCAATAAGAATTCTACAGCAAATCTCTCCGTTTTTCGCTAATTCTTTTTGCGGGTGTCCTAGGCGAAACGGCCTAAGGGGATGTTCCATTTTCCGAAAAGTTCTAGGTTGTTACTCCTAGTACCAATGGAACCAGTTCATTCTGAGTCTGTCGATGACGTTCGTCTTGCTCTCTCGAACGTAAGAGACCTTTCAACGGTGTGAAGTTTCTCGCGGCCCGCAATCTCCCAGCATGGGTTAGAAGGTGGTTTCACTAGCAAAAGTGAATGCGCTGGCGTGTCAGTTTCACCCCAAGACGAACGTGGAAGCCGTAGTGAACGGCAAATTTTAAAAAGCATCGAGGAACAAATGAATAAAACTCTGTTGGTCACCCTTCTTCTTCTCCCGCTGGCTTGCTGGGCCGAAATGGCGTCGAGCCCGCAGCTTCTTCCGGTTCCCGATTGCTTCCCCTGTATCGAAGAAGATAAGGGTGGCAGCCTGACGCTGGCTTCGACGAAACTGCTTCCGGTTCCCGATTGCTTCCCCTGTATTGAAGAGGACAAGGG
>JAEUQC010000150.1 GCA_016789905.1 Bryobacterales bacterium
CGGAGGACTCCAATTCCTCCGCTGGCGGGAACATTGTCCTAAGATATGGCCATTCGTACTCCAACACCGATTCATCGCTCATCTATCCATCATAGGATGAATCCGGGCGAGCGACTCATCCTTAAGTTAGCGCCTATGGGGTGCGAGGGGGGGGGCTTTTTTCCTGGGCGAAAAATGCCTGTAGCGCATTGTCGTTATGGCACTTAACCGTTGTCTTACGAAAAAGAGGGGACAGACGGGGGGTGGCTCCGATTGCGGGGTGGGGGTTAGGGCTGGGTGATGGCGGTGATGATTTTTTGGAGGAGCGTGGCGCCGTCGCGGAGGGTCGACGCCCGAATGCGCTCGTCATTGCCGTGGGCGCGGCTGGGTTTGTCATCCCTCATGAATACGGGTACGCCGTAAACCGCCATCCCCTTTGCGCGGAGGAAGGCGCCGTCGGTGGCGCCTCGGGACATGTATGGGATCACTGCCGCCTTAGAATTTTGCTTCTTGATCGTCTCTTCGATCGCTTTGTAAAGCTCGGTGGTCAAGGCGCTGGGCTCGGTGGCTGGCATGTCCTGGCCGGGTTCAGGCAGTACCTCGATGGCAGGATCGTTGATCAGCTTGCGGAACCGTTCGTATACCTCCTCCTTCGTCTCGCCGGGCAGGCGACGGACGTCGAGTTGGGCTTCTGCTTGATTGGGAATCACGTTTACCTTCATGCCCGCGCGGAGCATGGTTGGCGATACCGTGGTGCGCATTTGAGCGTCGAGCTCTGGGTCACGATCGCCGATTTCGTTGGCGTTGGCTTCGAGCTTCGGCAACAGCGGTTGGAGCCACTTGTACTCGTCGAGCTTGGCGATTTCGCCAAAGTAGCGGCGGGTGGTTGTGTTGAATTGCACCGGCATGTAGGCCTTGGTCAACTTGCTGATGGCGTCGGAAAGGTGGGCCACCGCATTGTCCTTGCGCGGGAGGGAGCCGTGGCCGGCGCTGCCTCTGGCGACCAGGATGACCCTCGTTGGCACTTTTTCGGAGGTCTGGATCTGAAACACCTCCGTTTTGTCTGGGGTGAGGGAGCGGGCACCGGCTTCGTTCAGGCAGAACTCGGCGTCGATTTTGTCCCAGGCGTTGCGGATTAACCACTGGATCCCGGTGGAGCCGGCCTCCTCGTCGGCCTCGCTGAGGAGGATTACGTCGCGGTTCAAGGGTGTCTTTTTCTGTTTGAGTTCGACAAAAATGGCCATTTCGGCGGCTAAAAGCGATTTTGTGTCGACGGCGCCGCGGCCGTAGATGAATCCGTCCTTCTGGACAGCGTCGAAGGCGGGGACGGTCCAGAGTTTGGGCTCGACGGGGACGACGTCGCTGTGGGCCATCAAAAGCAATGGGCGTTTGGCGCCGTTGCCCTTCAGGCGGGCGACGAGGTTGAGGCGGTTGGCGTCGCCGCCCAACAGTTCACTTTCGATGCCTTCCTTCCGCAATTCGGCCTGGATGTACTGGGCGACGAGCGTCTCGTTGCCGGGGGCGTTGGAGGTGTTGAGCCTGAGGAGATCGATGAAGTAGCGCTGGGTGCGGTCTTCGAGCGTTTCCGCGGATACCGCGATGGCACACAGGGCGAGAAGGAAAAACCTCATGGATGAGAGTCTAGCGCGACGGGGCGGATTGCTACAGTTGATAGATTGCATGTTTTACCGTACTTTGATCGCGGCCTTGCTGGCCGCTAGGGCAGCGGCGGCTCAGGACACGCCGCCGAAGCACAAGGAAACAGTCGTTGTGACGGGTTCGTATGAGCCGATTCCGCTGGAAGAGGCCGACCGGAGCGTACGGGCGATTCCGGCGCGAGAGTTGTCGCCGTTGACGGGGACGATTTCGGATTTGTTGAATTTGGATGCGTCACTGGACTTGCGAGAGCGGGCGCCGGGGGCGGTGCAGAGTGGGTTGTCTATTCGCGGCGGCTCGTTTGGGCAGACGCTGGTGTTGTGGAACGGGATGCGGCTGAATAGTGTACAGTCGGCGAATCTGAACATGGACGTGCCGGTGCCGGTGGACGCGCTGGCGCAGGTGGAGGTGTTGAAAGGATCGGGCTCGACGCTATATGGGTCGGACGCTTCGGCGGGGGTGGTGAACTTTATAACGCGGGCGCCGGAGCACTCTGAGATCAGGCTGCGGGCTGGGCTGGGGAACTGGGGCACGCAGCAGCAGCGGGCGTCGCTGGCGTATGTGAAGGGTCCGTTGGCGCAGCAGTTGACGATGTCGCGGGACTTTTCGACGGGGTTTGCGGCGAATCGGGATTATAGGAACTTGTCGGTGGCGTCCACAACGGCGTGGCGACGGACGGAGGTGAATCTGGCGCACAATGACCGGCCGTTTGGAGCGGAGCAGTTTTATGGGAATTTCAATTCCTGGGAGCGGACGAAGAACTGGTTTGCAGGGATTCGGCAGGGATTCGGGGAGAAGACGGAGGCGGCGCTGGCCTATCGGCGGCACTCGGATTTGTTTGTGTTGTATAGGGACCGGCCGCAGGTGTTTACGAACCGGCATGTGGCGGAGAGCTATCAGGCGCAGTTGCGGCGGCGGGAGGAATTGCCGTTGAAGAGCCGGTTGCACTATGGAGTGGAGTATTTGCACGACTCGATTGTGAGCAACAATTTGGGGACGCACTCGCGGGGGCGTGGGGCGGCGTATGCGGCGTGGGACGTTCGGGCGCTGAACCGGTTCTCGTTTACGGCGGGGGTGCGGGAGGAGGTCTATCGAAACTTGCAGAAGCAGTTTAATCCGAGCGTTGGGGCTGGGGTGTGGCTGCATCCGCGGGCGAAACTGCGGGCGAGTGCGTCGCGGGCGTTCCGGCTGCCGAGTTATACGGATTTGTACTATCGGGATCCGGGGAATGTGGGGAATCCATTGTTGCGGCCGGAATCGGCTTGGAGTTTTGAGGGCGGGCTGGACTGGAACGCGGCGGGGAACTGGCGGGGAAGTATGACGGTTTTTCAGCGGCGCGAGCGGGACGGGATCGACTATGTGAGGGCGTCGCCGGCGGCGATATGGCAGGCGACGAATTTTCAGCGGTTGCAGTTCACGGGGTTTGAGGCGACGGCGGGAACGGTGGTGGCACGGCGGCATCGGGTGGAGTTTGCGTATACGGGATTGAATGGGGCGCAGAGCGTGTTGGGGCCGTTGCAATCGAAATATGTGTTTAACTACCCGCGGCATACGGGGTTGGTCAGTTGGCAGGCGTCGCTCGGTAAGGGGTTGGTGGTGCGGAGCCGGATGGGAGCGTTGGAACGGTTGGGGCGGGATCCGTATGCGGTGTGGGATGTGTTTGCGAGTTGGCAGAAGGGGCGGGTGCAACCGTATTTGCAGTTGAGCAATTTGACGGGGGCGCGGTATGAGGAACTGATCGGGGTGCGCATGCCGGGGCGGGGGATGGTGGCGGGGGTGGAAATGGTATTTGGGGGGAGGTAGGAAAAAGGGGGGAGGGTGCGAGGGGGGGGGTGCTTTTTTTAGGGCCCGATTTTGCCGGTAACCCTTTGTGGTGGAATGGGTTGGCGGGAATTGTCTTGATGCGCCGGGGACAGACGGGGGGTGGCACCGATGGGGGGCAGCGATGGGGGTGGGTGGTGGGTGGGATACAATCAGAATCGGTGCTTCGCGTATTTTTTGCATGCGCTCTTGGCGCGACCCTTCTTCTTGCCCAGCCCAAGCCAGCGCAGCCGGGGCAACTGGACGCGAGCCCGGCGCTCTTTACTGTGATGGCGGCGCTGAACGCGGCTGGATACGACGTCGACGCGCTATCGCCGAACAATCATCCGCTGCGGGCCGCCATTACGCAGCACCTGCGGGGGCGGAATCTGGCTACGGTGCAGGAGCTGCGGGAGTACCTGGAACGGCGGAAATCCGGCGGGCGGCCGCTTGATTTGAGCCGGTTTATTTCGTTTGCGCTCTCCGTGGACGGGCCGCCGAACTTCGTTTACAAGTTTCAGCCGCATGAGATGCCGCCGGACCTGGCGCCGCTTGAGGGCTTCGACCGGCTACTGACGCGCTTCCATAAAGAAGCGGAGATGGATAAGCTCTGGGCCGAAGCGCAGCCGGCCATTGACCGGTTGTTGGAAACGTACCAGGAGCCGTTCATCAAAACAATCTCCGAAGTGAACGCGTATTTGCGGAATCCGACGAGCGGATATGTTGGACGGCGATTTCAGATCTTTGTGGAACTGCTGGCACCGCCGAACCAGATTCAGACAAGGGAATACAAAGACGATTACTACATTGTGCTGACGCCGGCGCCGGCGCCGCAATTGGACTACTTGCGATATGCCTACATCCGGTATCTGCTGGATCCGCTGTCGTTCAAATTCATCGCTAGCCTCGAGAAGAAGAAGCCCCTCATTGACCTGGCGCAGGCGGCGCCGGCGCTGGAGGAGTATTACAAAACCGACTTTCAGTTGCTGACAACGGCATCGCTGGCCAAGGCGATTGAAGCACGGCTGAACAAGGCCAACGGGGCGCGGATGGCGGAAACGGCGCTGAAAGAGGGCTTCATTTTGACGCCGTATTTTTACGAGGCGCTGGCGGTGTATGAGAAGCAGGAAGTGGCCATGCGGCTCTATTACCCGGACCTGATAGAGGGCATTGATCTGAAGAAGGAAGACAAGCGGCTGCAAGGCGTGGAGTTCGTGGCGGAGAGGGCGACGCGGACCGTGAAACCGGCGAAGGTGGAGCAGCAATCCGAGATCGCCGGGGTGTTTAAGACGCTGGAGGACGCCGAGGATTTGTACCGGTTGAAGAAGTACGCCGAGGCGAAGCCGGTGTTTCTGCGAGCCTTGCAGGAGACTCCGGAGAAGCCGCTCCATGCGAAGGCATATTATGGTTTGGCGCGGATCGCGGTTTTACAGCGCGATCCGGAGCTGGGCGTGAAACTATTTGAGAAGGTGCTTGATCTTGAACCTGACGACACAATCCGGTCGTTAAGCCATGTGAATCTCGGCCATTTGTGGCGGGTGAACAACGAACAGGAAAAAGCAGCGGAACAGTACAAGGCGGCGTTAGCGGTGAAGGGGATATCCCCGGCCATCCGGAAGGCAGCCGAAAAAGCGTTATCTGAGATTTCCCAACCAGAAGAGAAAAAGGAGAAGTAGATGTTGAAGAATGTATTCCTGCGGCTTGTTACCGGTACGCTTGCGGCCGCGCTCCTGTTTGCGCAAGGCAAACAGCCGGCCCCGAAGTCGCAAAAAGAAGTGGATGCGCTGAACCTGATGTTCCAAGCGGCCGATAACGACGCGCGGATCAAGGCGGCCAACGATTTGCTTACGAAGTTCGCCGATACCGATTTCAAGGGCTTGGCGCTCTACATGATTACGACGAGCTACAACGAGAAGAAAGACGCGACAAACACGATTGTGTATGGAGAACGGGCGGTGGAAGCCGACCCGAAGAGCGCGCTGAGCGCCCATGCGCGCATCATGATTGCGACTTCGCTGGCGATGACGACCAAGGAGTTTGACTTCGACAAGGAAGAGAAACTGGGGCGCGCCGATAAGCTGTCCAAAGAAGCGATTGAGGTGTTGAAGACGGCGCCGAAATTTAATCCGAGCCTGACCGATGAACAGTGGGAAGGGGCCAAGAAGGGCTATACCTCCGAGGCCTACGTGGCGATGGGGATGGCGGCGATTGTGCGGAAAAAGTACCCGGAAGCGATTGAGAACTACAAGCTGGCCTCGGAAACGGACCCGACCAACGGCGCGACGTTTGTTCGGCTGGGGGCGGCGCAATCGAGCGCCGGGAAGTACGACGACGCGATCGCGACGCTGGACAAAGTGATCGGGATGGCTGGAGCGGACCCGGCGATTGTGAACTTTGCGAAGGGTGAGAAAGAAAAAGCAGTGAAGGCGAAGGGAGCCAAGTAGCCTTTTGTCGACGCCGGCGGATCTGGATACCCTCATTGCCCGAATGGAGTATTCCTTTCGGGAGACGGATATCCTGATCCGGGCGTTGACGCATAAGTCGCATCCGGCGGACCAGACAACGGTGGAGCCGGCGGCGAAGACGACGGAGAGCGACAACGAGCAGTTGGAGTTTTTCGGGGACGCGATACTGGGATTTCTGGTGAGCGAGGCGCTATTCGCGCGATTTCCGGCGTATCCAGAGGGAAAGCTGTCGAAGTTGAAGTCGTGGCTGGTGAGCGCGTCGCACCTGCACACGGTGGCAGAGGGGTTACGGCTGGGGGAGGCGCTGCGGCTGGGGCGCGGGGAAGAGATGAGCGGGGGGAGGCGGAAAAAGGCGATACTCGCCAATGCGCTGGAAGCGGTGCTGGCGGCGGTGTACCTGGACGGCGGGATGGACGGGGCGCGGGAATTCGTAAGACGGTGGGTGCTGCCGCAGGGGAGTTGGGACTTTGAGGTGTCGCTGCCGGTGGCGCTGACGGATTTCAAGAGCGCATTGCAGGAAAAGGCGCAGGCGTCGGGGCTGCCGCAGCCGAAGTATGTGATTGTCGGGGAGCGTGGGCCGGAGCACGCCAAGACGTTCCTGGTGGAGGTGCGGCTGGGGAAGGAACAGTCGACACGGGCGGAGGGGATTTCGAAGAAGGACGCGGGGCAAAAGGCGGCGGAGTTGATGCTGGAGCGGATTGGGGGTGAAGAGAGCTATAGAAAGGGGGGAGAGGGACGATAAGAGGAGTGAGATGTTTGCGATTATTGGAATCCTTATCGTCGTTGGATCCGTAGTGGGTGGCTACCTGTTGTCCCACGGGAACATGATGGTCCTGTTCCAGCCGTATGAAATGTTGATCATCGCCGGGGCCGCGTTCGGAACGTTGTTCATCGCCAATCCCCTGCCGACGGTGATAGGGGTTTTTAAGGGGATACTGGGAATTCTTAAGAGTTCGCCGTACAACAAGGCGTTCTATCTGGAGCAATTGAAGATGCTGAACGACATCTTCAACTATGCGCGGAAGAACGGGCTGGTGAAGCTGGAGGCGGACGTGGAAGAGCCGGACAAGAGCCAGTTGTTCACGAAGTATCCGAAGTTCATTAAGGATCACCACGCGGTGCATTTTGTTTGCGACACGTTGCGCATGAGTATTAGCGGTGGTGTGGGGCACTTTGAAATTGACCAGATGATGGAGATGGACATGGAAATCCATCACCATGAGAACTCGCTGCCAGTGACGGCGTTAACGACGGTGTCGGACGCGTTTCCTGGGTTGGGGATTGTGGCGGCGGTGCTGGGGATCGTTATCACGATGGGCGCGCTGGGCGGGCCGCCGGAAGAGATTGGGCATCACGTGGCGGCGTCGCTGGTGGGGACGTTTCTGGGGATTTTGTTGAGTTATGGGTTCTTCGGGCCGATCGCGGTGAACATGGCGAACGCGAATTCGGCGCAGAAGGAGTATTACAACTTTTTGCGGATCGGATTGATCAGTTTCATTCGCGGGGCGGCGCCAATTCTGGCAGTGGAATTCGCGCGACGGTCGATACCGGCACACGAACGGCCAACATTTAAAGAGATGGAAAAGACGTGTAAGGGCGGGGGTGCGTAATGGGTGAAGATAACGCCAAAGAACAGCCTATTATCATCATCAAGAAAGTCAGTGGACATGGCGGGCATCACGGCGGAGCGTGGAAAGTGGCCTATGCCGACTTTGTGACGGCGATGATGGCGCTGTTCATGGTGCTGTGGCTTTTGAACTCGAGCCAGGAGACGCAGAAGGCGATTGGCGGCTACTTTACGGATCCGGAAGGGAACGGAAAACTGATTGGGTCCGATATGGCGGGCGCCGGGGGCGAGGCGATTAACCTGGCGGCGGCGGAGATGGAGCAGTTGAAGGAAAAGATAGCACAGTCGTTGAAGGAGTCGACGAAGTTCAAGGAACTGCAGGACAAGATCACGATGGTGGTGACCGGTGAGGGGCTGCGAATTGAGTTGATGGAGTCCGACGTGGGGACGTTTTTTGAGAGCGGGAGCCCGGTGCCGACGGAACAGGCGACGGAAGTAATTGGGCGTTTGGCGGTGGAGATAGGGCAGTTGCCGAACAAGGTATTCATTGAAGGGCATACCGATTCCAAACAGTTTGCCGGGGAGTACAGCAATTGGGAGTTGTCGTCGGACCGGGCGAATACGACACGGCGAATCATGCAGGCGCATGGAGTGCGGTTGGACCAGGTGGCGCAGATTCGCGGGTACGCCGACCAGTCGTTACGGAAGAAGGACGACGCGGAAGACCCATCGAACCGGCGGATCTCGATTATCGTTCAGCATAAGAGTGGTCCGAAGGAGCCGGCCGCGGAGGGAGAGAAGAAAGACGCACACGCGGCGAAATCCGACGGGCATGGCGAGGCGAAGAAGGAAGAGCCCAAGAAAGAAGAGGCCAAGCACGAAGCGCCGAAGAAGGACGCCGCACACGGGGGCGGGCACTAACGGAGAAGGTCGAGGATGGATTTGAGTTCCCGGCGAAGGGAATCGATTTTATCCTTCGGCACGCCAGCCGGTTCAGGGTGCAATGAAAAGAGCGCGCCCTGCGCGGCTTGTTTGGGAGCGGCGTTGGCGGAGGCGGCTACGGCGAGACCTTTGTTGCGTTGGCCGAGATGTTTACGGGCGCCCTCGATGGTGAAGCGCTTTTCGTAGAGAAGGCGCTTGATTTCCAGGACGAGTTCGACATCTTTGCGGCGGTACTGGCGCTGATTGGTGCCAGACTTCTTGGGGCCGAGACCGTTGAATTCGGTTTCCCAATAGCGCAGGACGTAGGGCTTGACGCCGGTGAGCCGGGCGACCTCGCCGATCTTGAAATAGAGCTTATTCGGGATATCGGCGGGCGATACCAGAACGGAGGTGTCAACGCCGTTGACGCCATCGATGGCGTCGTTGATTTCGATTGGCTCCTGAGACTCCACTCGCCTCATTATGGCGCAGTGCGGGACGGCGGTGTGAGACATTTGCAACGAATGGCGTGCGGCGGGATTTGATTCACGGGAAACTAGGGGAAAGTGCAAACTATAGCAGGCATCCATCCGATACTGGCGGCGCTGAAATCCGGGCAGCCGATAGACCGTGTTTCGATAGCGAAAGGGGCAGGCGGGCCGCGCCTGCAGGAGATTATTGACCTGTGCCGTGAGCGCAAGGTGGCGGTACGATTTGAGACGCGCGATGCGTTGGACCGGATGAGCCGGGCGGCGGTGCACCAGGGAGTGGTGGCGGTGGTGGCGGCGAGCCCGTATCAAACCATCGAAGACGTGACGGCGACGGCGCGGATGCTGGTGATTCTGGACGGGGTGGAAGATCCGCACAACCTGGGGGCGATCATACGCACGGCACATGCGGCAGGGGCGGACGCGGTGGTGATCCCGGACCGGCGGGCGGCGCCGGTGACGGAGGTGGCGGCCAAGGCGGCGGCGGGAGCGCTGGCGCATTTGCCGGTGGTGAAGATCGGGAATTTGAACCAGACGCTGGAACGGCTGAAGAAACAGGGGTTTTGGATTTACGGACTGGATGAGCGGGGAGAGGCGACTTATGACGCCGTGGTCTACAACGAGCCGGCGGCACTCGTTGTGGGCGCCGAGGGGCGCGGGTTGCATGACCTGGTGGCCAAGCACTGCGATGTGTTGGTGCGGATTCCGATGGGCGGGCAGATAGCGTCGTTGAATGTGTCGGTGGCGACGGGCGTGGCGTTGTTTGATTGGAAGAGGCGGCGAAAACCTGGGGTGTAAACTAGTACCAATGCGCCGATTGACTGCTTGCCTTTTACTCGCTGTCCTTGCGTTTCCGGGTTTGGAAGGGGCGCAACCGGTAAGGGCGCGGAAGGCGATGGTGGTATCGCGGGAAGCGAATGCGACCGATGCGGGCGTGGCGGTGCTGAAGGCGGGCGGGAATGCAATCGACGCAGCGGCGGCGGTTGGATTGGCGCTCGCAGTGACACACCCGAGCGCGGGGAATTTGGGCGGCGGCGGGTTCATGCTGATCCGGTTCGCCGATGGACGGACGACGTTTATTGACTTCCGGGAACGGGCGCCACTGCAGGCGACGCGCGATATGTATCTGGACAAAGACGGGACGCCGACGCGGGATTCTGTTCTGGGCTGGCGCGCGGCCGGCGTGCCGGGAACGCCGCGGGGCCTGGAGTATGCGCAGCGGAAGTATGGGAAGGCGAAGTGGGCCGACGTGGTGGCGCCTTCGGTGCGGCTGGCGCGGAGCGGGTTTACGGTGAGTTATGGATTGGCCAATGGACTGAAGAACGCGAAGAACCTGGCGCAGTTTCCGGAGTCCAAGCGGATTTATCAAAAGGGCGGGACGTTCCACGAAGCGGGGGACCGGCTGGTGCAGCCGGAGTTGGCGGCGGTGCTGGAGCGAATGCAGAAGTTTGGGGCGCGCGATTTCTACGAGGGGGAGACGGCGCGGATCTTCGCGGCGGAGATGGCTAAGAACGGCGGGCTGATCACGCTTGACGATTTGAAGCAGTATCAGGCGGCTGAGCGGAAGCCGCTGGAAGGACAGTTTCGCGGGTATACCGTAATCACGGCGCCGCCGCCGTCATCGGGCGGGATTGGGATTTTGCAGATGCTGGCGGTGCTGGAAGGGACCGGGTATGAGAAGCAGGGGGCAGGGTCCGCGGCGGCGATTCACTATACGGCGGAGGCGATGCGGCGTTACTATGCCGACCGCGCGGAACACTTGGGCGATCCTGATTTCTGGCCGGTGCCGGTGTCGAAGTTATTGAGTCCGGCCTATGTGAAGAAACTGCGGGCGTCGATTGATCCGGACAGGGCAACGAATAGCGATGTAATCAAAGCCGGCGATTTGAAGACCATGGAGAGCGAAGAAACGACGCACTATTCGATTGTGGATAGCGAGGGGAATTGCGTGGCGGTGACCTATACACTGAACGGCGGGTATGGAGCGGGCGTGACGGTGCCGGGGCTGGGGATTTTGTTGAACAACGAGATGGACGATTTTTCAGTGAAGCCGGGGCACCCGAACATGTTTGGAGCGCTGGGCGGGGAGGCAAACGCGATTGTGCCGAAGAAGCGGCCGTTGAGTTCCATGTCGCCGAGCATTGTGTTGAAGGACGGCAAGCCCTTCCTGGTGGTGGGGACGCCCGGGGGGACGAAGATTCTGACATCGGTGATGCAGGTGATCCAGAACGTGATCGACTTCAAGATGAACGCGCAGGACGCGGTGAATTTTCCGCGTTTCCACCATCAGTGGCGGCCGGACAAGCTGCAGATGGAGCCGCAGTTTTCACCGGACACAAGGAAGTTGTTGGAGCAGCGCGGCCATGCGGTGGAAATTGTCCGGAATATTTGCGAGATGGCCGTGATCCAGTTTGAAGCCAATGGCTGGCTGGCAGGCGCGGCGGATCCGCGCGTGGAAGGCAAAGCGGCCGGCTACTAGAAACAAGACCACCTATAACCCAATGAATCACGCTGTATCGACGCACTTCTTTATCAATCACCGTTTGACGACCGCTGGCCTTGATAAGCTGCGGGACACGGGTGTCTCCGCTGTTGAGATGTTCTGCGCGCGACAACACCTGGACTACCGGAACAAGGCGCAGGTGGACGAACTGGCGCATTGGTTTCGCGACTCCGAATTGAAACTGCACTCGCTACATTCGCCGATGTACAACGACGACGTGAACGGGCGGAGCGGGCCGCAGGCTATTGTGAATATCGCCGATCCGGTGAAGGCGAAACGAATCGCGGCGTGCGATGAGATTAAGCGCGCGCTGGAGATCGCCGAGGTATTGCCGTTCCGGTATCTGGTGCAGCATCTGGGCGCGCCGAAGGACGACTACGACGATGCCAAGTTCGATGCGGGATTTTCGAGCCTGGATGAGCTGCGCTTGTTCGCGCGGCACCGGGGCGTGGAGATCCTGCTGGAGAACATTCCGAATGGACTTTCAAGCGCCGAGAAATTGCTGTTGTTCCTGCAGCAGACGCATTTGGATTTGGGCTTTTGTTTCGACACCGGGCACGCCAATTTGATGGGCGGCGTAGAGAAAGAATTCGGGTTGATGCAGGAGCGGGTGAAGTCGCTGCACGTGCATGACAACGATGGCGTGAAGGACGCGCATCTGTTCCCGACACTGGCGCAGGGCGGAACGATTGCCTGGGACAAAGTGATGCCGATGCTGCGCGCGCGGCAGCACCAGTTCCCGTTGTTGCTCGAATTGAAAGAGTCGCCGGACTTCCCGCAACCGCTGGAAGCGATTCCGCAAATTTTCAAGAGACTGGAGTCATTTTAACTATGTCCGCACCTCGTGTTCGCATTGCCGATATTGCCGGCTATGATGGGCAAACCGTGTCCATCGCCGGATGGCTGTACAACCTGCGCCGGTCAGGGAAGATCTGTTTTCCGCTGTTGCGGGACGGGTCAGGGATAATTCAGTGCGTGGCGGTGAAGGCGAATTTGCCGGAGGCGTTGTTTGAGTCGCTGAAGGATTTGACGCAGGAGTCGTCACTCATCGTGACGGGCAAGGTGCGGGCGGAGGCGCGGGCGGCGGGCGGATTCGAACTCGACGTGGAAGCGGCGGAGATTCTGCAACGAGTGCCGGAGAGCGATCCGTATCCGATTACACCGAAGGACCACGGGATTGAGTTCCTGATGGACCACCGGCACTTGTGGCTGCGGTCCAAGCGGCAGGCGGCGATTCTGCGGATACGGCATGAAGTGGTGAAAGCGATTCGCGATTACTTCGACAACCATGGCTTCACGCTGGTGGATACGCCGATCTTCACGCCGGCGGCTTGCGAAGGGACTTCGACGCTGTTTGAGGTGAAGTACTTCGAAGATGAGATGGTGTATCTGACACAATCGGGCCAGCTTTATAACGAAGCCAACGCGATGGCGCTGGGGAAGGTGTATTGTTTTGGACCGACGTTCCGGGCGGAAAAATCGAAGACGCGGCGGCACTTGACGGAGTTCTGGATGGTGGAGCCGGAGATGGCTTACGCGGATCTGGAGGACGTGAAGACGCTGGCGGAAGGGTTGGTTGTGTACTGCGTGGGACGGGTCCTGGAGCACCGGCGGGCAGAGTTGGACGTGTTGGAGCGTGACGTGAAGAAACTGGAAGCGATCCAGGCGCCGTTCCCACGGATGAGCTACGACGATGCGGTGAAGGTGCTGCAAGCGAAGGGAAGCGAGATCACCTGGGGCGGGGACTTTGGAAACACCGACGAGACGCTGCTGACGCAGGATTGCGATAGGCCGATTATGGTGGACCGGTATCCGAGCGAGATCAAGGCGTTCTACTTTCAGCCTGACGCGGAGAATGACAAACTGGCGCTGGGCGTGGATGTGATTGCGCCCGAGGGTTACGGCGAAATCATTGGCGGCGGGCAGCGCATTCACGATCCGGAACTGTTGCTGCGCCGGTTGAAGGAGCATGACCTGCCGCCGGAGGCGTTCAACTGGTATATGGATCTGCGGAAGTATGGAACGGTGCCGCATGGCGGCTTCGGCATGGGCGTGGAGCGTTTTGTGGCGTGGATGTGCGGGACCGAACACATTCGCGAATGCATTGCGTATCCGCGAATGCTGTACCGGACGCGGCCGTAAGCGAGTATGATGCGGCAGAGCACGATTGCCATTATCGGCGCGCCGATGGACCTGGGCGCGGGGCGGCGCGGCGTGGACATGGGCCCGTCGGCAATTCGCGTGGCGAATATTGACCGGCGGGTGGCGGCGTTGGGCTACAAAGTGGAAGACCTGGGCAACGTGGCCGTGGAGCAGGCGGAGAACTCGCCGTTGGGGGCGCGGCGGGCGCGGTATTTGAAGCAAATTGCGGAGACCTGTTCGCGGCTGGCGGAGAAGGTGGACCGTGCGGCGGGGCAGGGCAAAGTGCCGCTGGTGCTGGGCGGGGACCACTCGATCGCGGTGGGAACGGTATCGGGAATGGCGAACCATTTTCACCGTCGCGGGGAGAAGTTGGGCGTGATCTGGGTGGACGCGCACGCCGATATGAACACGCCGCAAACTTCGCCGAGCGGGAACGTGCATGGGATGCCGCTGGCGTGCCTGATGGGCAAGGGGCCGAAGGCGTTGACGCACCTGTTTGACTGGGCGCCGAAGGTGGACCCGCGGAATGTGGCGCTCGTGGGGATTCGCGATGTGGACTCGCTGGAGGCGCTGCATGTATCGAAGTCCGGCGTGCGGGCATTTACGATGCGGGACATTGACCAGAAGGGCCTTTCCAGGGTGATGGAAGAGGCTATTGATATCGCCGCGGCGGGGACAGCGGGTATTCACTTGTCGTTCGATATGGACTCCGTGGACCCGGACGAGGCGCCGGGTGTGGGCACGCCGGTGCGGGGCGGGATTACGTATCGCGAGGCGCATTTGGCGATGGAGATTTTGTCGGACACGGCGAAGCTGATGTCGTTGGAAGTGGTGGAAGTGAACCCGGTGCTGGACGTGGCGAACCGGACGGCGGACCTGGCGGTGGAATTGATGATGTCGGCTTTGGGAAAACGAATTCTATGAAAAAGACAATTGCCGTGGTGTTTGGCGGCCGGAGCGGTGAGCACGAGATTTCTGTCCGGTCGGCGAAGTCGATCATTGCGTCGCTGGACCGCGGGAAGTATGACGTGCGGGAGATTTTCATCACGAAAGAGGGCGCCTGGGAGCCAGGGCCGCTGCTGCCGCAGCCAGGGGCGAACGGCGGGATCGATGTCGTGTTCCCGGCGCTGCATGGGACGTTTGGCGAAGACGGGACGATGCAGGGCTTGTTGGAATTGGCGGACCTGCCGTATGTGGGGCCGGGCGTGCTGGCGAGTGCGTTGGCGATGGACAAGGAAGTGATGAAGCAGATCTGCCGGGCGCATGGGCTGCCAGTGGTTGAATTTGCGACGCAGTTCCGCGGGCATTTGGACGCGGACGCGATTGAAGCCAGGTTTGGGTATCCGGTGTTTGTGAAACCGGCGAATTTGGGTTCGAGCGTGGGTGTGGCGAAGGCGAAGGACCGGGCGCAGTTGGAAACTGCGTTGGCGGCGGCGGCGGAATTCGATACGAAGATCATCATTGAACGCGCGGTAACTGGGCGGGAGTTTGAGTGCGCCGTGTTGGGAAACGATCCGATTGAAGCGTCGGTGCCATGCGAGATTCTACCGTCGCGCGAGTTCTACGATTACGAAGACAAGTACCTGTTGGACAAGGCGGTGATTGAACTGCCGGCGAAATTGAGCGAGGCGCAAACGGCGGAGATGCGGCGACTGGCGGTGGCGGCGTGCCGGGCGTGCGAAGTGCAGGGGATGAGCCGGGTAGATTTTCTAATGGATGGCGGGACGGGAGAGTTTTTCGTGAATGAGGTGAACACGATTCCGGGATTCACTTCGATTAGCATGTACCCGAAGATGTGGGAGTATACAGGGGTGCCGTATCCGGCGCTGCTGGACCGGCTGATTGTATTGGCGCTGGAACGTCACGAAACCAAAAAGGCTACGCGCTACTCCAAGTAAAAAGTGCCACGCATTCTTCTCTTCTTGTTCATTTCGGCGGTGCTCCGGGCGGAGGACGATCTGGAGGGGGCCGTGCGCAAGATTTTCGGCGTGCTGCAGATTGTGGATGAGCATGGCGCGGAGGCCGTGAATCGCGAGAAGGCTTTCTACGGGGGCATCATACCGGGGATGCTGCGGAGGCTGGACCCGCACTCGGCGTTTATGGATCCGGAGCAGTTCGGGCAGTTGAAACGGATGCAGCGGAGCGAGAGTAAGGGGTTTGGGAGTGTTGTCAGCATACTGCCGGGGCGAGTGATTGTGTTGCAGACGCTGCCCGGGACGCCGATGCAGCGGAGCGGGATCAGCGCGGGCGATGAGATTGTGGCTATCAATAACATTGCGCTGGCGCCGTTGACACCGGAGCAGTTGATACAAGTGCTGAGCGAGGCGCGGCAGGGGCAGGCGCTGGTGCATGTTCGGAAGCCGGGAAACATGCGGCCGCTGACCTTTACGCTGACGCCGCAGGAGATGCAGACGCCGTCGGTGGAGCGGGCCTTTCATTTAGAACCGGGGATTGGGTACTTGCGGGTTGCTTCGTTTGACGAGAGCACGGCGCGGGATATGAAGGCGGCGATTGAGAAGCTGGGCGGGGCGTCGTTGAAGGGGCTGGTGCTGGATTTGCGGTCGAACCCGGGCGGGGCTGTGTCGTCGGCATTGGACGCGGCGGCGTTGTTTTTGGCACCGGGGCAGGTGGTGTTGTCGGCCAAAGGGCGGCGCGTGTCGGCGGAGGAAAAGGTGCCGGGGATTGCGACGCCGTATCCGTTTCCGGTGTCCGTGATAGTGACGGGAAAGACGGCGAGCGCGGCGGAGATTTTGTCGGGCGCGTTGCAGGACCACGACCGGGCGACGATTGTGGGGGAGCCGACGTTCGGCAAGGGGCTGGTGCAGAATGTGATGCCGTTGAGCGAGGGGACGGCGCTGGCGTTGACGACGGCGTTTTACTACACGCCTAGCGGGCGGTCAATTCAGAAGCCGCTGGAGGGGATGCAGTTGGAGCAATCGACGCAGAAGCCGACGCAGGTGTTTAAGACCGACAAGGGCAGGGCCGTGCGGGGCGGGGGCGGGATTGAGCCGGACATGGGCGTGTTGGCGCCGCCGACGAAGCGGTTGGAGCAATTTTTGGAGGCGTCGGGGGCGTATACGGTTTTTGCGACGGAGTATTTGAGGGGGAAGCCGGAGGTGACGGCGAAGTTCGAGCCGCCGGCGGATATGATTGACAAGTTTCGGGCGTATTTGTCGCAGAATCGGGTGCAGCCGTCGTTGGGAGAATGGTTTTCGAGCGCGGATTGGATACGGTTTCGGCTGCGGCAGGAGATTGTGAATCAGGCGTTGGGGGTGGAAAAGGGTGATGAGATTGAGGCGGAGCGGGAGCCGTTTATTCAGACGGCGTTAGGGGCATTGCGGGGGCGGTAAGGATCGCATTGGAAAAAGGGGGGAGTGTACGAGGGGGGTACCTTTTTTTCAAGGGTCGATTTTCCTTGTAACGCGTTGATTTATCTTAAGATATCGACCAATATCTACATATGTCGGGGACAGACGGGGGGTGGCTCCGAGGTTTCCTCCGAGGTTTCCGAGGTTTGCTCGGAGGCTTGAGGTTATCGAGCCGCCCTGGGCGTTTTTGGGGCAGTAAGATTTAGGCGGACCGGGAGCCGTTTGTTCAGACGGCGTTAGGGGCTTTGCGGGGGCGGTAGAGATCGGTTTGGGAAAGGGGGGTGTGTGCGAGGGGGGTACCCTTTTTTCAAGGGTTGATTTTCCTTGTAACACGTTGATTTATCGAAAGATATCGAACAATTTCTACATATGTCGGGGACAGACGGGGGGTGGCTCCGAGGATGGCTCCGAGGTTCCGAGGTCGGGTGCGCGGTGTTGGGTGCGAGGTGGGTCCGAGGCTAGTTTTGGGCGGTCCAGAGGATGGCGTTGCGGACCAGGCGCTGCCAGTTTGGGTTGAGGTGAGCGTGCTTGTCGTGGCCGCCCTGGAGGACGACTACGCGGTTCCTCTTTGAAGGGCCGATCCAGCCGATGGGACCGTCGCCTTTTTCGTGCTTCGTGGTCAGCAAAAGATCGAGATCTTTGGCGAACCACATCCCCTTGTACGTCTCGTCAAAGATCTTGAAGTTGTCGACTCCCATTGTCACCGGGTGCTTCTTCACAACTTGGATGTCGAGATCGAGATCGTGGAAAAACGTCGACGGCGGGAGGCCGCGGCTGGGCTTGTTCAGATAACGCGCGCCTACCACTTCGTCCCCCCACCACTCCCAATCTTCAAACGAACAAATGGCATGATGCAGCACGACTAGGCCTTTGCCGGACTCCACCCACTTGGTAAGCCACTCGCGCGTCTTGGGGTCGGACTCCTTGATCATGTCGTAGAGCACCAGGACGTCCACGTTCTTCATGCCGCCCTGGTAGGCCTTCGGGTGCGGTTCAACGGTGACGGCCATGCGCGCGTCACCGACGAAGGGAGTGTAGAACTCCGGATCGTGATTGTGCCCGCCGGTGACCAGGCGGACGCGCACGGGCTCGGCGGCGAGGGCGAGGGCGCAGAAGAGGAGAATTAGAGCTCTCACTTCTTCGTCTCCGGCACAAGGATCTGATCGACACCCGGGCGGATGCCGTAAGTGGGTCCGAGCGTGCGGAAATCGACGCCCATGCGACCGTTCCAATCCCAGGCGACAGCACCGTCCTTCAACGTCATCTCGCAGAACAGGCGCTGCTTGCCGATGACCTTGCCGGTGTTGTTATCCCAGTATCCGAACTCGCCTTCCATGACGCGGAGGAGCGCGACGTCGGCGATGGCGCCGACGGCCAGATGGCCGAGTTCGGGATGCTTGATGACTTCGGCGGGCGTGGAGGTGGCGGCGCGGATGGCTTCGTTCAACGGGAGGCCAAGGGCCATCAGTTTGGACATCAGCGCGGGCAGGTCCATGAACGCGCCGTTCATGCTGCCGGTATGCAGATCGGAGGAAATGGTATCCGGGTAGAACTTGTTCTTCAGCGCGCCGGAGGCGTTGCGAAGCACGAAGCTGCCGCCGCCGTGGCCGACATCAAAACGGATGCCGCGCTTGCGCGCCTCCAGCAGATACGGGTAGAGTTCGCCCTTTTCATTGACGTATGGCACAGGGCCGCGGAACATGTGGGTGGAAATGTCGCCAGGGCGGAGATGCTCATTGACCAGTTTGTAGTAAGGACGCTGCGGGAGGAAGAAGCCGAAATCAACCATCACGGGGAGGTTGGCCTTTTTGCCGGCGGCGACGGCTTCGTCGACGCTTTCCCAGTCGGGCTTCTGGTAGTGGGCGGACTTGATGCCTACGACGACATCGCGATGTTTGGCGGCCAGGCGGGCGATGGCGTCGGGGTTGAAGTCGTCCTGTTCGGTGGCATCGCTGATCATGCCGAAGCCGGCGATATTGATGAGGGCGAAGACGCGGGTTCTGGCACGGTCGATGACAGTGGTGCGGAAGTGCTCGAAGTTGCGCCAACCGCTGGAGCCGGCGTCGACCATGGTGGTGACGCCGGTGCGGAAGCTGAAGGCGTCGGGCTGGACGGAGTTGTCGCCGGCCCAGGCGCCGGGGTTGCCGGCGCTGTAGTAGACGTGGACGTGAAGATCGATGAGGCCTGGGGTGACGAGGAGGCCGGTGGCGTCGACGGATTTTTTTGCTTTGGCCGGATCGATGGCGGGCTCGATGGCGGCGATGCGGCCCTGACGGATGGCGATGTCGAAGCGGCCGTCACGGTTGTTGCGGGGGTCGATGAGGCGCCCGCCGCGGATGAGGAGATCGTAGTCCTGCGCGGAGGCGGCGAGGGCCGACAGAAGCGCTATAAGCATTGCCAATCGCATGGGGGTATTGTATCGGTCCGGGGGCGTGAATTGCGATAATGTTGGGATGGTCAATATCACTCCCGCGGCTGTTCCGGTACCGGAAGCCGTCGTAGCGAAGGTGGCGGCGGAGCGCGAATCGCTTCGAGCCAAGCATGGCGTCAAGCTGGTCAGCGCCGCTGAAGAAGGCGACGTATTGAAGTATGCGCGCGGCGGAATCTACGGATTCACGTATGCGCCGCAAACGTTGGATTGTGGACTTTTCGGAAAGAATCCGTATTTAAGCTTCGAGATTCACAAGCTGGCGGACAACTCGATCAAACTGTTGGCGGCGGTGACGCCGGAGACCAGGAAGAAGATTGAGACGGCCAAGGAGATGTTCGAATTTGAGTTCTACCCGACCGCATATCGCACGGCGCTGGAACTTGTATGCCTGCCGTATGAGAACCTGCGGCACCTGAAGGCGCCGAGCCGGGAAGAGGGCGAAGGCAACAAAGTGAAGGGATTTTACCAGCCGTAGTAACTTTCGCGGGGTGCGAACGGCACTATAATCAGGGATAGTTTCATGCGGCATCTCCATCTCTCATCGCACACAACGAAGTTCTGTACCCTTCTGTTTTTGGCCACGCCGTTGATGGCGGATTGGGTGGACTGGCGCGGGCCGAACCGTGACGGCCGGTCGCCGGAAAAGAACCTGCCCGTGTCGTGGTCGCCGGCGGGCGAGAACCTTTCATGGAAAGTGCCGGTGGGCGGGCGTTCGGCCCCGGTGGTGCATGGGGATCATGTTTACATCCTGACGACCTCCGGCACGGGCAAAACGCTACAGGAACTGCTGGTGTGCTTGAACGCCGATACGGGTAAGCAGGTGTGGGCGCAGAAGCTGAACATGTGGCTGAGCGACGTGCCGCCGCACCGGGCGGCGTGGTCGTCGCCGGCGGTAGATCCGGTTTCGGGATATGTATACGTGTTCAGCGTTCATGGGATGCTGACGGCTTTTTCCCGCGAAGGGAAGAAAGTGTGGGAGCGTTCGCTGGTGGAGGATTACGCGTTGGTGACGACGCATGGGGGGCGGACGGTTTCGCCGGTGGTGGACGGCGATCTGGTGATCGTGACGGGTGTGTCGACCGGGTGGGGCCAGTTTTCGAGGGCGGGTCACCGGTTCTTTGCATTTGACAGGAAGAACGGTGACCTGGTCTATTTGAGCGCGCCGGGCGGCCGTCCATATGACACAACCTACTCGCCGCCGATTATTGCTGAAGTGGATGGGGTGCGGCAGTTGATCGCCGGCGGCGGTGATGGGAATGTACATGCGATTAAACCGCAAACCGGCGAATCGTTGTGGAAGTTTGATGTCTCTAAGCGCGGGTTGAACACTGGCATCGTGGTGAACGGAAAGACGGCGTACCTGACCCATAGCGAAGAGAATTTGGACACCAACGAGATGGGGCTGTTCGCCGCGGTGGACGCGACGATGCGCGGAGCGATCAAGAAAGATCAGGCGAAGTTCTACCTGCCGGGATATCAGCTTGGGTTCAGTTCGCCGATTATTGATGGCGACCGCTATTTGCAGGTGGACAATGGCGCGAACGTATTTGCGTTCGATGTGGTGACGGGGCGGCAGATATGGAAGCAGAACCTGGGGACGATTCAGAAATCGTCGGCGGTGCTGGGGGATGGGAAGCTGTACGTTGGCACCGAGAACGGCAAGTTTTTCATATTGAAACCGCACAACGACCGGTGTGAGAAGTTGAGTGAGATTTCGTTTGTGAAGGCCGGGGAGAGCGAAGAGGAGGGAGAGAAAGTCATTGCGTCGGTGGCGATCAGCGAGGGCCGCGTTTTTCTGGTGACGACGAAGAACACCTATGCGATAGGCAAGAAGCAGGCGGCGGCGAAGGTGGCGCTGCCGCAACCGGTGAAAGCGGCGGCGGGCGCGGCGGTGAAGTTTGTGCAGGTGGTGCCGGCGGAGGTGCTGATAAAGCCGGGCGAGACGGCTTCGTTCCGGGCGCGGCTCTTTGACGACAAGGGAAACTTCATTCGGGAAGACAAGGCGACCTGGGCGATTGAATCGCTGAAGGGCATGATCTCGCAGGAAGGCAAGTACGTTGCCGGGTCGGACAAAGTGGCGCAGGCGGGGCTGATCAAGGCAACGGTTGATGGCGTAACAGGTACAGCGCGGGCGCGGGTGATTCCGCCGCTCGATTGGAGCTGGGACTTTGAATCGCTGGCGCCGGGCAAGGTGCCGATGGAGTGGGTGAACTGCAACACGAAGTTTGAGGTGCGGCAGGAAGAGGGGAACAAGATTCTGGCGAAGTTTGCCGATAACCCGGCGACGAAGCGGGCGCGTGTGTTCATGGGGCCGGCGGACCTGGCTAACTATACGGTGCAGGCCGATGTGCGCGCATCGCAGAAGCGGCGGCAGATGGGCGATGTTGGACTGGTGGCGCAACGGTTCAACCTGATGCTATTCGGCAATGCCGAGAAGCTGGAACTGCAGACCTGGCAGCCGGAGACGGCGCGAACGGTGGGCGCGAAGTATTCGTGGAAATGGGACCAGTGGTACACGATGAAATTGCGGGTGGAGAACCTGGCCGATGGGCGCGTGAAGGCGCAAGGCAAGGTATGGCTGAAGAGTGATCCGGAGCCGGCGGAGTGGACCGTGGAACGAATTGACCCGGCCGATTTGGCGGAGCGCCACGGGGCGCCGGGCATCTACGCCGATGCTCCATTTGAAGTCTTTTTCGACAACGTTAAGGTGACCAAGAACTGATGACACGCAAAAATGTGTTTGGTGCGCTGCTGGGCGGCGCGACGATTATCGGCGGCTTGTTCGCCAGCAACGTGGAAAAAGATTGGCCGATGTGGGGCGGGACGATGGACCGCAACATGGTCTCGAACATGAAGGGCATCCCGGACAAGTGGGATGTCAACACGAAGGAGAATATCCGCTGGGTGGCGACGCTTGGTTCGCAGAGCTATGGGAATCCAGTGGTGGCGAATGGCGTGGTGCTGGTGGGGACCAATAACGAAGGGTTGCGCGATCCGAAACAGCCCGGTGACCGTGGCGTGTTGATTGCGTTTCGTGAGTCCGATGGAGAGTTTCTGTGGCAGATCACGCATGAGAAACTGGCCGCGGGGCGCGTGAACGATTGGCCGTATCAGGGAGTTTGCTCCTCGCCGCTGGTGGAAAACGGGATCGTTTACTACGTATCGAATCGCGGCGAGGTGATAGCCGCCGATATTCATGGTATGGCGAACGGGAACGACGGACCCGTGAAGGACGAGAAGTTCGCCGGGCCGAAGGACGGCGATATTCTTTGGCGGTTCGACATGATGGAGGAAGTGGGCGCGTTCCAGCACAACATGGCGAATAGCTCGCCGGTGATTCTGGGTGATTTGATTTATGTGTCGACTTCGAACGGGCAGGACGAGAGCCATGTGAATGTGCCGTCGCCGAAGGCGCCGTCGATCATTGCACTGAACAAGAAGACGGGCAAACTGGTGTGGGAAGACAACTCGGTGGGCGAGAAGATATTGCACGGGCAGTGGTCGTCGGCGGCGGTGGGGAAGATTGGCGACACGACGCAGGTGGTGATTGGGCAGGGCGATGGCTGGGTGCGCGGGTATGAGTCAGTATCGGGCAAAAAGCTGTGGGAGTTCGATATGAACCCCAAGGAGACGGTTTGGCCCAAGACGCGCAATGAAGTGATCTCGACGCCGATTATCAAGGACGGGATTGTCTACATCTGCAACGGGCAGGATCCGGAACACGGCGAAGGTCCGGGGCATTTGTACGCGATTGATGGGACGAAGCGCGGGGATATCACGAAGACTGGCCTGATTTGGCATTTTGACAAGATTCGCCGTTCGATTTCGACGGGGGCGTTGCACGATGGGCTGCTCTACTATGCCGATTTTTCGGGCTTTCTGCACTGCCTGGACGCCAAGACCGGCCAGGAGTTGTGGAACCACGACATGCTGGCGGCGGTGTGGGGATCGACGATTGTGATTGATGGGAAGGTGTACCTGGGCGATGAGGATGGCGACGTTTCGGTGCTGGCCGCGGGCCGGACGAAGAAGTTGCTGTATGAGACGAACATGGGCAGTTCCATATATTCAACGCCGGTACCGGCGAACGGCAACATGTATGTGGTGAACCGGAATCAACTAATCGCGGTTGGCAAGAAGTAGAATTTAATATACTGGGCGGCAAAGGAATGGGCACAACCAAATCCATTGCCGCCGTGGTGTTTCTGGCCAACGCCGCGATTGGGCAGACGCCACAATTTAACCGCGATATTCGGCCAATATTTTCGGACCGGTGTTGGGGCTGTCATGGACAGGACGCGGCGAACAAGGGGATACGGCTGCGGCTGGACCGGGAGGAATCGGCGAAAGCGGACCTGGGCGGCGGGCGCCGGGCGATTGTGCCGGGCAAACCGGAGGAGAGTGCTCTGCTGCAACGGCTGCAGACTGCGAACAAGGCGTTGCGGATGCCGCCGGCGCATACGGGAGCGGCGCTGAGCGCGGCGGAGATTGCGACGATTACGCAGTGGGTGCGGGACGGGGCGGCGTGGCAGAAGCACTGGTCCTTTATCGCGCCGCAGAAGGCGACTATTCCCAGCGGGCAGAACGCGATCGATTTTTTTGTGAAGCAGCGGCTGGCGAAAGAGGGACTGGCGCCTTCAGCGGCGGCGGATAAACGGACTCTCATTCGACGGGCGACGTTTGATTTAACGGGACTGCCGCCAACGCCGGAGGAGGTGACCGCGTTTGTGAACGATGCGTCGGAGAACGCGTACGAGAAGCTGCTGGACAGGCTTCTGGCTAGTACGCATTACGCTGAGCGGATGGCGATCCGGTGGCTTGACGCGGCGCGCTATGCCGATACCAACGGGTACCAGACCGATGCGGAACGGATCATGTGGCGGTGGCGGGATTGGGTGATTGACGCGTTCCACAAGAACAAGCCGTACGATCAGTTTACGATGGAGCAGATTGCGGGTGACTTGTTGCCGAATGCGACGCTGGCGCAGCAGATTGCGACGGGGTTCAGCCGAAATCATCGCGGGAATTCAGAGGGCGGGATTGTCGCCGAGGAATACCTGATGGAATATGCGGCGGATCGCGTGGAGACGATGTCGACGGTGTTTCTAGGGTTGACGGTGGGCTGCGCGCGGTGCCACAACCACAAATACGACCCGATCACGCAGAAAGAGTATTACCAGCTTTTCTCGTACTTCAACAACATCGGCGAGCCGGGGCGCTACTTGAAGTTTGGGAACTCGGCGCCATTTGTGGCCGCGCCCACCGCCGAGCAAGAGGCAAAGCTGCGGGAACTGAAGGCGGCGCTGGCAACGGACACGAAGGCGTTCACGCAGATGGAGCCGGCCATTGCGGCGGCGCAAGCGAAATGGGAAAAGACGCTGGCGACGGACACGCGCTGGATGACGCGGGAGAGGCTGGACGGTTCGCTGCTGGAAAAACCTGTTGCGTTTGATGGCACTCGACTTGTGGAAGGGGGCAGCGAGGGAACGTTTGGTTACCAGGACCGGTTCACGCTGATGTTGCGGTTGAAAACATCGACGGGTAACGGCGTGGTGTTGCAACGCATGGCCGACGATGAGGCGAATCCGTCGGGCTACGGGCTCCACTTAGAGAATGGAAAGCTGCAGGCGCATTTCGCGGTGCGGCGGCTGGACGATGCGATTCTGGTGGAGACGAAGCGGACGCTATCGCGGGACGCATGGCACCACGTGGCGCTGAGCTACGACGGCTCGCGATCGGCGGCTGGCGTGAAGGTGTATGTGGATGGGGTGGAGTGGGAGTTGGACGCTCCGCTGGACGCGTTGAACCAGGACTTCCGGAGTGCTGGGAAGATCGGGTTTGGCGGGGGTGGCGGCTGGGAAAAGAAGTTTACGGGAGAGATGGCCGAGTTTCGCTCCTATGCGCGCGTGTTGAGCGCTGGCGATGTGGCGATGCTGGCGCAGGCGGAGCCGCTGGGGCAACTGGTACGTGTGCCGGTGGCGAAGCGTAGCGCGATTCAATCGGCTTATTTGCGGCAGGCGTTTTATGAGTTGGGCGCGGAACCGCGCATTCGGGAAGCGCGGGACCGGGCGCGGGCAAGCGCGGTGAACCTGGAAGCGTACGAACTGACGATTCCGACAGTGATGGTGATGCGCGAGCGGGCGGAGCGGCCGGACAACTTTGTCCGAATCCGAGGGGCCTATGACAAGTTTGGCGAGAAGGTGGACCGCGTGCTGCCGGCGGCGTTGCACGCGGCGCCGGCCGATGCCACGCCAGACCGTTTGGGACTGGCCAAATGGCTGGTGGACCGGCAGAATCCATTGACGGCGCGTGTGGCGGTGAACCGATTCTGGCAGATGGCGTTTGGCGTGGGGCTGGTGAAGACGGCGGAGGATTTTGGATCGCAGGGGGACTGGCCGAGCCATCCGGAACTGCTGGATTGGCTGGCGGTGGACTTCATGGAGAACGGCTGGAACGTGAAGCGGCTGTGGAAGACGATGCTGATGAGCGGCACGTACCGGCAAGCTGCTACGGTGCCGAATGAACTGCGGGAGCGGGACCCGGAGAACCGGTTGCTGGCGCGGGGCCCGCGATTCCGGCTGCCGGCGGAGATGGTGCGGGACCAGGCGCTTCGGGCTTCCGGATTGATGGTGGACGTGACGGGCGGGCCATCAGTGAAGCCATATCAGCCGGCGGGACTTTGGAGCGAGAACGGCGGCGCCGACTACAAGGCCGAGCACGGGGAGGGGCTGTACCGGCGGAGCCTGTACACATTCTGGCGGCGCACTTCGCCGCCGCCGTTTATGGCGACGTTTGATTCGGCACTGCGCGAAAGTTGCACGGTGCGGGAAGGGCGGACGAATACGCCGTTGCAGGCGCTCCACCTGATGAACGACGTCCAGTTTCTGGAGGCGGCGCGGGCGCTGGCCCAGCGGGCCATTCGGGAAGGGGGCGCGGATACGGCGGCCCGGTTGGAGCGGGCGTTTCAACTGGTGCTGGCGCGCTCACCTCGCGAAAAGGAAGCGGCGCCGCTGCGCGGAATGCTGGGCTACGCCTTGGACCGCTACCGTACACAGCCGAAGGAGGCGGCGGCGCTGCTGGCGCAAGGCGAGTCAAAGAGGGACGCTTCCATTGACGCGGCGGAACACGCGGCCTGGACCACGGTCGCCAGTATGATCTTGAACCTTGACGCTGCCGTCACGAAGGAATAGCCGATGCAGACACGCCGCAATTTTCTAACGCTCGCCGCCGCGCAAACGCTGCTTGGCGCGGACAATTCGCTGCCGCACTTCCCGCCGAAAGCCAAGCGGGTGATCTATCTGTTCATGTACGGCGGACCGTCGCAGATTGACATGTTCGACCACAAGCCGCGGCTGGCGGAGTTGCACCAGACGGAACTGCCGGCGTCGATTCGCGCGGGACAGAGGCTGACGGCGATGACGGCGACGCAGACGAAGTTTCCCGTGGCGAAATCGATCTACCCGTTTGCGCAGCACGGACAGAGCGGCGCATGGGTGAGTTCGCTGCTACCGCATACGGCGAAGGTTGCGGACAAGCTTTGTTTCATCAAGTCGATGCACACCGAGCAGATCAACCACGATCCTGGAATCACGTTCCTGCAGACGGGCTTCCAGTTGGCGGGACGGCCATCGATTGGGGCGTGGCTATCGTATGGGCTGGGGAGCGAGAACAAGGACCTGCCGGCGTATGTGGTGATGGCTTCGGCGGGTTCCAAACTGGGTGACCAGCCATTGGCGGATCGGGTATGGGGCAGCGGTTTTCTGCCGTCGAGTTACCAGGGCGTGAAGTTCCGTTCGGCGTCGGACCCGGTGCTGCATTTGTCGAATCCGGAGGGCGTGGACCGGGAGATGCGGCGCCGGTTTCTGGATGGACTGGCGGAGATGAATCGAGACCAGCAGGCGGTGACGGGGGACCCGGAGGTTGCTTCGCGCATCGCGCAGTATGAGATGGCCTACCGGATGCAAATGTCGGTGCCGGAGTTGACGGATCTATCGAAAGAGCCGGCGCATGTTGTGGAGCGGTACGGTCCGGACGCGCGGAAGCCAGGAACATTCGCGTTCCATTGTCTGCTGGCGCGACGGATGGCCGAGCGCGGCGTGCGCTTTGTGCAGTTGTTTCATCGGGGCTGGGACCAGCACCGAGGGTTGCCCACGGCGCTCCCGAACCAGTGCGGCGCCACGGACCAACCCGCGGCGGCGCTGGTGCAGGACCTGGCGGAGCGGGGCATGCTGGATGAGACGCTGGTGGTGTGGGGCGGGGAATTCGGGCGAACCGTTTACTGCCAGGGCCCGCTGACGGCGACCGAGTATGGGCGCGACCACCACCCGCGATGCTACACGATGTGGCTGGCCGGAGGAGGCATCAAGCCGGGGATCACGCATGGCGCGACCGATGACTTCAGCTACAACATTACCGAGGACCCGGTGCATGTGCATGACCTGCACGCGACGATTCTGCACTGTTTGGGGATCGACCATCTGCGCCTGACATTTAAGTTCCAGGGCAGACACTACCGGCTAACCGACGTGCATGGCAACGTGGTGCGGAAGATACTTAGTTAACGAATCCGAGGGCGACTTGGGAGTGCCGAGTTTAGTGGGCGAATCGCGAGCCGGCTCCGGCGCGACGATAAAGAAGGCGAGAACAACACAAATCAACGGGGAAAGCTGCGGAACTGCCATAGTGAAAAGTAGTACGTAAACAACCGCTGATTTGTTAGCAAAATTTTTCGATTATTTTTACGACCTGCCGGCGAGTAAGTAAATGAGCGCCATGCAGAAGGCTCCGACACCGGCGGCAGCCGGGATGGTCATGAGCCAGGCCCACACAATGTCGGTGGCCAGTCCCCAACGGACCGCCTTCAGCCGATGGATAGAGCCGACGCCGGCGATGGAGCCGGCGATGACGTGCGTGGTGGACACGGGCATGTGGAGATAGGTGGGGAAGAGGATGGAAATGGCCGCGGCCGTTTCCGCACAGAACCCGCCGCGAGGCTTCAGCCGGGTAAGGCGCGCGCCCATGGTGCGGACGATTCGCCAGCCGCCGCTCATGGTGCCGGCGGCGATGGCCAGATAGGCGGCCCAGATGACGGCCTTCGGAACGACGAACGTTTCCAGATAGCCGGCGGTGACGAGGACGCTGGTGATGATGCCCATGGTTTTCTGGGCGTCGTTGGCACCGTGGGAAAAACTGAAAATCGCCGAAGAGGCCAACTGCAGCCAGCGGAACCAGCTATCGACTTTGTTGGGCATCGTGTAGCGGAAGAGCCAGTGAACGAGCACCATCAGAAGGTAGGCGATGACCATTCCGAGCACGGGCGCGATGACGATGAAGGAGACCATGCGGACCCAGCCGCTAATGACAAGCGCATCGAAGCTGTAAGTGACGCCTTGGGTAAGCGCCACCTTCGCCATGGCGGCACCGCCATACCCGCCGAGCAGCGCATGGCTCGATGAGGACGGCAGGCCCCACCACCAGGTGAGTAGATTCCAGGTGATGGCGCCCAGCAGACCGGCAAGGATTACGTAAGGGGTGACGACTTTCAGATCCACCATACCCTTGCCGACGGTGGCGGCAACGCCGGTATCGAGGAAGAAAACGGCGCAGAGATTCCAGAACCCGGCCCAGATGACGGCGTGAGCCGGAGTGAGCACACGGGTGGCGACAACGGTCGCGATCGAATTGGCCGCGTCGTGAAAACCATTGATGTAATCAAAGGCGAGCGCGACCGCGATGATCAGAGCGACGAGAACAAAATTCGGATCCATGCGGGGCTGAAACTAGCTGTTCTTCACGACAACGTTCTGGAGAACGTCGGAAACATCTTCGCAGGAATCGACGGTCCATTCCAAAACGTCATAGATTTCTTTCAACTTGATGATGAGGATCGGGTTGGACTCATCTTCGAACAGGTCGACAACGGCCTGCCTGACAATCTTGTCCACCTGATCTTCCAAGCGGTTGATTTCGATGCAGTGTTCGACAATTTCGCGATTCTTGTCCATCACTTCCACGGCCGCCTTCACTTCGGCGACGGTCTGGACCAGGAACCGGCAAATGTCGACGATGGGAGCCGGGATGGGATCGATTTTATAGGAAACGATGCAGTGCGCCGCTTCTTCCATACCGTCCATAACGTCGTCCAGATGGCTACAGAGGGTTTGAATATCTTCCGGATCGAGCGGCGTGATAAACGTCTGGTTGAGCCGTTTGAAAACCTCGTGGAGGATTTCATCGCATTCGTGTTCATACTGCTGAATGCGCGGTTCGATCAGCTTCAGATGGGAGTTACCCTTCTGTACACCGTCCAGCAAAACAACCGCGGCTTCATTGATCAGCCGGGTCTGTGTGTTCAGTAGTTCGAAGAATTTCTCTTCGCGGGGCAGAATTCTCATATCGCCTCGATCTCACAACCTGGGTCTCGATGGTCCCTCACTGCCGGCTACTTCCAGTGTCTCAAAGCGCGTTTACACACCGCAACCAGAACTTGGTTACAGCTCCATGACAATTGGAAAGAGTTCAGCATTGGCGGGCGTCGACGCGACGCGGCCGCCGGCGTCGGCGGGAAGATACCGGGGATCCAAAAGCCGATCCGTGTTGATATTTCCCATTGCCGACAAGAGGTTCTCTTTCAGGTAGGGATGCTCCTTCTCTAGTTCACCAAAAATATCGCGGAGGGTCCGGCGTACGGTGCCCGTTTTTTGCGAACATCCGCAGGGAATGACGGGCGCGGCCAGCGCGCCGGCGAAATTCCGAGTGATCTCCTCCGTCACAAAAACAAGTGGCCGGATCAGCCTGAAATCCTTCTTGGCTGACCAGGTCACAGCCGGGAGCGCGCTGAGGCGCCCGGTGTACATGGCGTTTCGCAAAAGCGATTCGCAAAAGTCGTCCGCAGTATGGCCCAACGCGATCACGTTGGCCCCCATTTGCTTTGCAATTTCGTAGACCGCGCGCCGGCGGAAGCGGCTGCACATGTCGCAGCCGTGGTCCGGCTGATCCTCAATGAGTTGAAAACTCGGCTCGTCCCGCACGTAGAGCCATTCCACGCCGCGCTGCTTCAAATACTCGCCGAAGGGGGCGATGGGCGCGAGGAACTTGCCTTGTTCCACAGTAAAGGCGCAAACTTGAAAGTCGATAGGCGCGCGCTTTTGCAGCAGCAGCAGCGCTTCGAGCAGCGTGACGGAATCCTTTCCGCCGGATAAACCGACGGCGACGCGGTCGCCATCGCGGATCATATCGAAACGCTCGATTGCCTGACCAACTTTTCTGAGCAGCGTTTTTTCGAGATCCACTTCATTCAGTTTACTATTTCCCCTATGGACCGTAGAGTTTTTCTCACCAGCCTCGGCGCGCTAGGCGCTAGTCCCGCCCCGCGCGGCGGGATAGTCCTGAACGAGGATTCCAACCACTACTTTTCGTCGCGGGCTGGCCAACGGCTTTCGGCGAGCGAGGTTTCGGCGTTCGTCGATCAGTACGCCGGAACACAGGTGCGGGACCTGTTTTTCAATGTCAACGCAATGCGGGCAGGGTTTCCATCCAAGACGCGGACTTCGTTTGTGGATGGGTACGAGCCGAAGGGGCCGGACAGCCAGGAGATGTTCGCGAGCGTTTCCGCGGCGGAGGCGAAGGGCGCACGGGCGTGGGTGCATCAGGCATGGCAGTTGCGCCAGGATGGCATTGACGTTTATGCCCTATGGCTGGAGCGGGCGCGGAAGCACAAGATTGGCGCGTGGGTTTCGGTGCGGATGAACGACCTGCACAATGTGGATGACGAGCGACACTACCTGCACAGCGCGTTTTGGAGAACGAACCCGGAACTGCGCCGTGTGCCCTACAGGCAGGAGCAACGGGACCGGGCATTGGACTACTTGCACCCGCAGGTGCGCGAGCACAATTGGAAATTCATTGAAGAAGTGGCAGCGCGGTATGCCTTCGACGGGATGGAGTTGGACTGGATGCGGTTTGGGTTTCACTTTGCGCCCGGCCGCGAGGCGGAGGGCGCGCAACTACTGACGGAGATGCACCGCCGGCTGCGCAAGTTGCTGGGACCGAAACGGCGAGTGGCGGTGCGGGTGCCGTCGCGGCCGGAAACGGCGCAACGGCTGGGCATGGATGCGGTGGCGTGGGCGCGGGAGGGGCTGGTGGACATAGTCACGCCGACCAACTTCTGGCGCACGGTGGATAACGACATGCCCATCGGGTTGTGGCGGCGCCTGCTGCCATCGGCCGTCACGCTATGCGCCGGATTGGAACTGGGGCTGAACGCGTTCCCGGGATCGGTTGCGGCGGGCGGGCGCCCGTTTCAGACGAATTCGATTGAGACCGTGCGCGGTTCCGCGGCGGCGTATCTGGTGCAGGGGGCGGACCGCATCTATCTGTTCAACTATATGGACAGCCAGACGGCGATGGACGACAATTCGACGTATCCGGATCTGCTGCGCGAGGCTGGAAACCTGGCTTCGTTGCGAGGCAAGGCGAGGCGCCACGTGGTTACTTATCAGGACACTTGGGCGCCCGGGGAGAAGGCCGCGTACAAACTGCCAATCGAGGCTGAAGCGGGCCGTTGGTTCGCGGTGCGCCAACCGGTGGGCGGCGGGGCAGCGAGTGCGCGGGTTGCCATTCGGGTGGGCGTGCGCGGCGCTGACGCTTCTGGCTGGGAAGTGCGCTGCAACGGCGCGCGCGCATCGTTTGAACGAGTGGAGACGGAACTGAAGCCAGGGCCAAACACGCCCATCTATCGCTATGCGGTTCCGCTGACGAGTGAGGAAGCGGTGATCGATATCCGCCCCGCATCAGCGGGCCGCGTGGAATGGATGGAGGTTCTGGTTGAGCCAACTTGAGCCCGAGGATCCGCTCCGCCGTTTTCGCGATGAGTTCGTACTGGAAGGCGGCGGCCCCATTTACCTGGCGGGGAATTCGCTGGGACGTTTGCCGCGCCGAGCGCAAGCGCTGATGGTTGATGTGGTGGAACGCCAGTGGGGCGAACGGCTGGTACGAGGCTGGGGCGAAGGTTGGCTGGAATTGTCGCAAAGGATCAGTGCGAAGATTGCATTGCTGATTGGCGCCGATGCGGATGAGGTGGCAGTTTGCGACAGCACGTCGGTCAACTTGTTCAAGCTGGCGATGGCGGCGGTAACGGCGCAGGCGCCCCGGCGTGAGATTCTCACTGATGCGCGAAATTTTCCTTCCGACGCTTACGTATTGGCGGGTGTTGGGCCGCTGCGCGTTGTTGACGACCCGGCACGGGAAGCCGGCGCCGGCACCGCGCTGGTTTCGCTGACGAGCACCTGTTTCCGCACGGCGGAGAACTACCCGATCGGCGAGATGACCGAAGCCGTACACGCGGCCGGCGCCTGGATGCTGTGGGACCTAAGCCATTCGGTGGGCGCCATGCCAATCGATATGCACGCCAGCGGCGCCGAACTCGCCGTGGGTTGCACCTACAAATACTGTAACGGCGGCCCAGGCGCGCCCGCGTTTCTTTACGTGCGCCGCGACCTGCAGGAGCGATTGCGCTCGCCCCTGCAGGGCTGGTTCGGCCATGCATCGCCATTTGGATTCTCGCCGCACTATCAGCCGGGCGCCGGCGTAATGCGATTCCTGGCAGGCACGCCGCCGGTGCTTTCCATGGCTTGTGTTGAACCCGGTGTGGACCTGCTGCTGGAAGCTGGAATGGCGCGTGTGCGGGAGAAATCCATTCGGCTTGGCGAGTTGCTGGTGGCCGAGGCCGATCATCAACTGGCCGGGTTCGGCGTGGCGCTCGCATCCCCGAAGGACGCGCAGCTCCGCGGTTCACACGTCGCGCTGCGGCATCCGGAGGCGTGGCAGTTGACGCAATCGTTAGTCGCCGATTATGCTGTCATCCCCGATTTTCGCGCACCGGACCTGATTCGTTTTGGACTCGCCCCGCTCTACAACAGCTTTGACGATGTGCGCGATGCGATGGCGCGATTGCGGATGGTCTTCGAATCGAAATCCTATGAGCGCTACTCTACGCAGCGCTCAGCGGTTACTTGATTGGGCAGCCCACCAATCCGCGATGGCCTGTTCCCAACTCTCTTTGAAGAATTGCGCGCGGTAGGTTCGATACTCCCTCTCGCGGCGCTGATAGAAATAGAAGATCACCTGGGCGTCCCACACGTCCAGGGCGCTCCGCCAGGCCGCCACCCCATCGCGGAGCAGCTTTTCCCCCTCCTCGCAGGTGGCCGCGCGCGGGTCTTCGCCGATCACCGCGTTCCGCTCCGCTCCACCCTCCTCGAAGAGATCCAAACGAACCAAATCGGGACGTATGGCCAACAGTTGCGCCGCCTCGCTCCGGCCGGCGTGATCCAGCAGTTCTTCCGAAAGCATTAGCTCCAACGGTGAGGCCGCGATGACGCGCAGGCCCTGGTGGCGGAGCATAGCCTCCCGGCACACGGCGTACATTTCCCACTCATGACCCTGGGCGTAGTGCCCGGTGACCAGACACACGGTACGGAAGCCGACGCGGGCGAGTTCGTCGAGCAGATCCCGCCAGACCGCGCGCACGGTTGCCGTTGCGATGCTTATCGAGTGGGCGTGTGGCAGCGCCGTAATCGGCAGCCACATTCCGGGCAGCAGCACTCCCCCTGTCGCTTCCGCGAGCCGCTCGCAAAACGCCTCCGCCACGAGGCCATCGAGCCCCAACGGCAGATGCGCGCCATGCCATTCGAGCGCTCCCCACGGGCAGATGGCGAGCGGATTCTCCTTCAGCGCCGTCCCGAGTTCGTCCGGCCGCAATTCAGCGTATCGCTTACTCATTTCTGTGTGTAGAGCATCAGGTTTCGAGTGGCGGAGCCGATGCAAGCAATATCCGGCCTGCGATCGTTGTTTAAATCGGCCACCGTGCAAGCGGCGGCGGCCACGGCGCCTTCGCTTACTACTTGCCGAATCCACCGCCCGCCCTCTTCGTAGTAGATATAGACGCCGCGACTGCCGCCGCGGAAGCCGGCGACGATTTCCTGCTTCCCGTCGCCGTTCAGGTCCGCGGTGAAAATCGTGTGGCCGTCGACCAGCGAATCGTCGGCCACAACGCGGCTCCAGGCCGCCTGCTTCTGCCGGTAGACGACGATCTGATTGCCATGCCAGGGCTCGATGGCGGCCAGGTATCGTTCACGGCCCAAGGTGCCCACAGCAATATCGGACGATCCCGATTTCGGCCACGGCGCGGGGTCGCCATCGGTGATTTTCTCGCGTGTCCACGCTCCGCCGGGTTGAGCGAGGTTGACGTGAATGCCTCGAAAACTGGCGGTAAGAACATCCTCGCGCCCGTCGCGGTTCCAATCGTGGATGAAGAGTCCATGAACCACGCCTTCGTCGGCGCCGGTGATGAGTTGGCGGTGCCAGTCGCCGGGCCGGTAGGCGACCAGCGGTGTGTGGTCGCGGTACTCCGGCGCGACGGCGGAGGCGCCGGTGAGAGGCGCGTTGATGAACAGGCCATTGGCGACGCGGATGCGGTGGGAGGTGGTCAGGCGGTCGATTTCACGAAGAGTCCACGGCTGCCGAATGTCGGGGCCGTGCGTGAGCAGGCTAACGATGCCCACGCTGCGGGCCGCCTCGTTTTCAAAAGCGTGGGCCACCAGAAATTCTGGAATTCCGTCCCCATCGGTATCCAATGGCCAGGTGTTGATCATCCGCTTGAGGCCGGTCGCCAGCACGCGGCGGTCCCAGTTGGGCGCTTCGAACCAGAGCAGTTCGGTCATGCCGGAGGCGAGTGCCACCAGGTCCAGTTTGCCGTCCTTGTTCACATCCACCGCCACTACCTGATACCCGCCGGCAAGATCCTCCGCCAGCACGCGGCTGTGAAACTGGGCGAAGCGCGTCTGTGCCGGGGCGATAGCGGCAAGGACAAGCAGAGACAGAAGGATTCGCATATTTGGGGCCACCATATAGAATGGTTCTTTTATGGCAATCCTGACAACTGTGGTGGGCAGCTATCCCACTCCGCAATGGCTATTTGGGAATACGTCTCGCGGCGCGCTCCGCGACGCGATCATGGTCGTATTGAAAACCCAGGAACTGGCGGGCATCGATGTGGTCGCCGACGGCGAACTGAACCGGTTCGATCCGAGCCATCCGGAAACGAACGGAATGATCGACTATTTCATCAGCCGAATGTCAGGCATTCGGACACGTTTTTCGATCTCCGATATCGACGAGTTCCGCGCCGATAGCCAGTTGACTTATCGCACCGACCCGGCCGGGATTGTCCATGACGGTGTTGGCGACGGCGTGCTGAACCTGGCGCGCGATTACGATTTCACCAAGGGTCTGACGTCGCACAAGCTTAAGTTCACCTGCACCGGGCCGCACATGCTGACGAAGGTTTTGACCGACCGGCACTACAAGCACCGCGGCGAACTGTGCATGGCGATTGCGCACGTGCTGCGCCGCCAGATGGAGCGGATTGGCGCGGAAGTTATCCAAATCGACGAGGCCAACATCAGCGGACACCCGGAAGACCGGGAGTGGGCGTTGCCGGCAATCAACCATGTTCTCGATGGAATTCGCGGCAAGCGCGGCGTGCATATTTGCTTTGGGAACTACGGAGGCCAGTCGGTGCAGAAAGGGTTCTGGAAAGACCTGATGCCCTTCATGAACGGGCTGCATTGCGACCACCTGATTCTGGAATTCGCCCGGCGCGGCTACGACGAACTGGACGCCTTCCGCGACTTGGACCCGAAGATCGGGCTGGGGTTGAGCGTCGTCGATATCAAGGACAATGGCATTGAAACGCCCAGTCTGATTGCGTCGCGAATTGAACATGCTCAAAAAGTTCTGGGCGAAGGCCGGATTCCGTTCGTTCACCCGGACTGTGGTTTCTGGATGTTGCAACGCAGTGTTGCCGACGGCAAGATGCGTGCGCTGGTGCAGGGCCGCGATCTCTTCGAAGGAAGAAAATAGACATGCGCGCTTTCGTTTTCGCCACGACTCTTTTGTTGCCTCTGGTGGCGCAGGATAGCCAGGTGCTTCGTAACCTGAAGCAGTTGACGAACGGCGGCCAGAATGCCGAGGCCTACTGGTCGCCAGATGGCAATCGGCTGGTTTTTCAGACCACACGGGAGCCTTATCCCTGCGACCAGATTTTCGTCATGAACGCAGATGGCTCCGGCCAGAAACTGGTTTCGACGGGGAAAGGCCGCACCACTTGCGCGTACTTTTTGAAGGACAACAAACACATCGTCTATGGATCTACGCACGAAGCCGGTGACGCCTGCCCGCCGCCTCCGGACCGCAGCAAGGGGTATCTGTGGGGCGTCTTCCCTGGCTATGAAATCTATGTCGCCACTGAAGAAGGGAAGATTGTTCGCAAGCTGACGAAGATGCCGGGCTACGATGCCGAAGCCACCGTGAACTTCAAGACGGGGCGGATTATCTACACTTCGCTTGCATCCGGAGATCTGGACCTGTGGACCATGAAGCCGGACGGCACGGACAAAAAGCAGTTGACCAACAGCCGCGGCTACGATGGCGGCGCCGTGTTTTCCCGTGACGGCAAGCAGGTGGTGTGGCGCGCCAATCATCCCCAAACGCCGGAGACCATGGCGCGTTACAACGAACTGCTGAGAGAAAACCTAACGGCGCCGATGAAGATGGAGTTGTTCGTTTCCGGCCCCGACGGCAAGAATCGAAAGCAGATCACCAACAACAACTGCGCCAACTTCGCTCCCACCTTCACTCCCGATGGCAAGCGGATTGTCTTCTCGTCCAACATGCACAAGTGTGATGGGCGGGATTTCGAGCTCTATATCGTCAATACCGACGGGTCCGGCTTGCGCCAGATCACCAGCTTCAATGGGTTCACGTCGTTCCCGGAGTTTTCGCCGGACGGCAAGAAGCTGGTGTTTTCCAGTTCGTTGAACGCCAAGAGCCGGTACGAGTTCAACATCTTCGTTGCTGACTGGACGGAGTAGGCATCGCGCCTACCCCTTCCAGCAGAGCGTGAAGAGTTTGATCTGGATGTTCGTCTTTTTCGGCGCGATCACCACGGTTTCAAACTCTTCGTTCAATGTGTCGTATTGTGCGGCAAGCGTTGCGATTTCTTCCTGCAACTGCTGCTCTAATTGCTGCTTCTGATCGAGCGTCGCCTGCAGATTTTCTTCGGCCCGATCCACGTCCTGCCCCTCGCGGCTGACCTTTCCGAGCGTGCGCGCGGCCGATCCCATGCCCGACATGGCCGATTTGGTCATAAAGCCGCGGCCCATAATGGCGCCCAGCACGCTGGTGGCAATGGAAAGTCCGGTTTGCACTTTGGACTGCGTTGCCTCCTGCTGCTGTTTTTCCACCATCTGCTGCGCCTTGCGGACACGCTCCTCCAGCATCGCCAGCTTCGGTCCATACTTCTGCCGAAGGGCCGCCACGGCTTCGTCCCGCGCTTCGTGCGCCGCCGTGGTCAGGCGGACCCGGAAGTCGCGTTCGGACTCGCCTGGATTGGAAACCTGTTTCAGGTTCACGCTCTGCAGCATTTCCAGTTTTTGCGTGGCGAACAGCCAGTTTGTGAACTCTTTGCTCCATGAGGCGTATGACTTTGCCTTGCCTGCGACCGCCGGAAGTTCGGCGAACGAGGCGCCGTCCATGGGCGCATTTTCCAACTCCGACAGTTCGATCTCCAGTTCCTCCGCCTGCTCCCAATTTACCGGAACCGGCCCATTTTCAACCAGCGTGCAGAATTTCACTTCGCGCGAAAAATCGATTTTGGTTTTCGTATCCGTGAATCGCACCTGCGCCACGCCAAGCAGAACCGGCTCATAGGAAACTGCGCCGGTGGCGCGCACAGGCAGGAAGTGCTCCTCGATGTCGGGTGGCAGAACGGGGCGCGCGGCGCCGGCAATTTCCGCGGCACGCTTCGGCGCGGGAGCGCCAGTTGCGGCTGGCGCTGTGGCGGCCGACCGTTTCTTTGATTCCATCAGCGTCTTGATCTGCGCGCGGGTCAGCGGGCCGCTCAAGTACGATAGTGCCCAACGTGTTTCAAATATCTCCAGCGCGCCGCGATGTACATTGCTCATCAGGAAAATGCGGCTCTTCAAGCTCGACAGTAACTGATCGAGCGCGCCGCGGTCCGCGGACCCGCCGGCGGCGGCCGCCGCGCCTTCCAGCCCTTCAATCAGGCGAGCTTTATCGCGCTCCGTTTGCAGCCGGCCAATGAACCACGTGCCGCAATTGGAAAGGCCCTTGTAGTCCAGATCCACGGGGTTTTGCGTGGCCAGCACGACGCCCACGCCAAACGCGCGTGCCTGTTTCAACAGCGTCAGCAGCGGCTGTTTCGAAGGCGGATTCGACACCGGCGGGAAGTAGCCGAAGATCTCGTCCATGTAGAGCAGGGCGCGAAGGCTGGAGGTGCCGGGTTGTGTTCGCATCCATGACACCATCTGGTTCAGCAGCAGCGATACGAAGAACATCCGTTCGGAATCGCTGAGGTGCGCGATTGAAAAAATCGACATGCGCGGGCGGCCCTGCGCGGTGTAGAGCAGCGAGCCGATGTCGAGAGCGTCGCCCTCCAGCCATGCCTCGAACCCCGGGGACGCCAGCAGATTGTTGAGCGCGATGGCGAGTTCGAACCTCTCTTTCGACGGGAAGAAGGATTCGATTTCCAAGACGCCGATCCGGGTAACGGGCGGCTTTTGGATCTGTTGAATCAGCGTGGCGAGGTCCAGATCGTTGCCGTTCATCCAGGCGTTTTCGATGAGCTTGCTGAGCAGGATATGTTCGCGGGATTGAATGGGATCGCCAACGATGTTCATTAACGCGAGCAGGGCGGTGGCGGTGGATTGAATCCGTTCGCGCATTGCTTCGCGGTCTTCGCGCATCTCCTCCGGCGGCGCGCCAAACGAGCGCAGCACCGAGACCGGAAAGCCGGCCGACGAACCGGGTGTATAGATTGTGAAATCCGCTGCGTCCCGAAGACGCTGCACACGGGCGCCATCCTGGCCCCAATCGCCCAACCCCTTCTTCCAGCGATTCGCGGTCTCTTCGGCAAACTGATCGCGGGTTTGACCCTTTTTGCGGGCTTCCTCTTCGTTCACCCACGGCGCGAAGTCCGCCGCGGCCAGGCCTGGAAAGTTCAACAGCAGGTTCGACAGGTCGCCCTTGGGGTCGATGATCAGCGCGGGAATGCCGTCGATGGCGGCTTCCTCCAACAGACTCACGCACAGGCCGGTCTTGCCGCTGCCGGTCATGCCGACGCACACCGCATGGGTCACCAGGTCCTTGGAATCCAACAGCAGAAGGCCGTCTTCCTTCTTGCCGAGATAGAACACGCCGAGTTTTTCGAAATCCTGCATAGGCACTAGTCTACAATCGCGTGTATGGAACTGAAAGGGAAGAAAGTCGCGATTCTCGTGGATCAGATGTACCAGGAGATGGAAGTGTGGGTGCCGTTGTACCGGCTGCAGGAAGCGGGAGTGGAGACGGTGACCGTGGGCGCGGAGGCTGGCAAAACTTATCCCAGCAAGCTTGGCTATCCCTGCATGGCCCAGAAATCGTATGCCGAGGTTTCTGCTGACGATTTCGACGGAATCGTGGTGCCAGGAGGGTTTGCGCCGGATCACATCCGCCGTCATCCGAAGGCGAATCAACTGGTGGCCGATATCAATGCGCAGGGCAAACTGGTCGCCGCCATTTGCCATGGCCCGTGGGTTCTCTGTTCGGCGCACGGCATGTTGAAGGGACGTAAGGCGACGAGCTTTTTCGCGATTAAGGACGATGTTGTCAACGCCGGTGCGGAGTGGTCGGATGCGGAAGTGGTGGTGGACGGCAATCTGGTTACGTCGCGCAAGCCGGAAGACCTTCCTGCCTTCTGCGTCGCCTGCATTGCGGTATTGAAGCGGTAGAAGCGGAATCTGTATGCGCTCGAAGTTTCTTTCGGATCCCGAGGCGGACTGGTTCAGCGCGCCATGATTGAACCGTGTATTCAGGTTTCCGGATTGAAGAAGTCCTACGGCGAAGTGGAGGCCGTTCGCGGAATCGACTTCACGGTTGAGCAAGGGGAAGTGTTCGGCCTGCTCGGTCCCAACGGCGCCGGAAAGACGACAACAGTGGAGATTCTGGAGGGCCTGCGGCAGCGGACGGCCGGCGATGTTCGCGTGCTCGGGTTCGATCCGGCTTCCGATACAAAGGCGCTGAAGGAGCGGATTGGCGTCTGTTTGCAGGCCACCAATCTTCCGGACAAGATCAAGCTGCATGAGGCGATGCGGCTGTTCGGTTCGTTCTATCAGCGCACAGTTGACACCGGCGAACTGTTACAGCGCCTGCAACTGTCGGAGAAGCGCGAGGCCCGGTATGGAACGCTTTCGGGCGGCCAGAAACAGCGGCTGGCCTTGGCAATGGCGCTGATCAACGATCCGCGGCTCATCTTTCTGGATGAGCCGACGACCGGACTCGATCCGCAGGTGCGCCAAGAGATTCACAGGTTGATTTTGGAGCTTCGCGATAAGCAGCGCAGCATCGTGTTGACGACACACTACATTGAAGAAGCCGAGCGCCTGTGCGACCGCGTTGCCATTGTGGACCAGGGCCGGATCATCGCCATCGGCGCGCCGAAGGATCTGGTAGCAAGTACGTTTGGCTCCTCGCGGATTGAGATCCGCCTGTCGGCACCGCTCGCCTTCGATGAGGTGCCGCCGGAATCGGCGAACGACAAGACGCATTTGAGCCCGGACCGCACGCTGTTGACCGTTACGGCTGAAAAGCCCGCGCGCGCGATTGTCGATTTTGTGAAATGGATTGATCAACGAGGCCTGGAACTGGCGGATATTCACCTGAAGCGGCCAACGCTGGAAGATGTGTTTTTGGAACTGACAGGGCGGAGCCTGCGGGATTGACATGACGGCTTATCTCACCAACATCGCCATTACACTTCGACTGATGGCGCGGGACCGGATGGCGCTTTTCTTCGGCTATGTGTTCCCGCTAATTTTTTTCTTCCTCTTTGCGCAGATGATGTCGGCTGGGCAGGGGGGTGGCGTGGCCAAGCAGGTGGTCACCAGCGTGCTTATTTTTGGCGTGCTTGGCAACGGCTTTTTCGGCGCGGGGATGCGCGCGGTTTCGGATCGCGAGCAGAACATTCTTCGCCGTTTCAAAGTTGCACCCACAACGGCGGCGCCGCTGCTGGTGAGCTGGCTGGTCACCGGCTGGATCAACTACATCCCCTCCGCGCTGTTTCTGATCGCGATAGGCCACTTTGGTTATCAGATGCCTTGGCCGGAGCGCCCCGTCACGCTCTTTGTGTTTCTGAGTGTGGCGGTGCTGGCCTTTCGCGCCATCGGCCTGATCATCGCCTCCGTCGTCAATTCCATGCAGGAGAGTCAGATTCTTATCCAACTCTTCTACCTGCCGATGCTCTTTCTGAGCGGTGCCACGTTCCCGGTGAGCGCCATGCCCCAATGGCTGCAAATTGTCGCGCAGTTCATTCCGTCGGCGCACCTCTTTGCTGGGCTGCAGGGCATTCTGCTGCGAAAGGAGAGTCTGGACGCGCAGTGGAAAAGCCTGCTTGCGCTGCTGCTGACGCTTGTTGTTGGCCTGTTCATTTCCGTCAAGCTGTTCCGTTGGGAGAAGGAAGAAAAGGTAAAGTCTTCGGCGAAACTGTGGGTTTTGGCGGCGCTGGCGCCGTTTCTTCTGCTGGGTGTGTATCAGGCATACAGCAAGGAAAGCATCATGCAGGCCAAGGTGTTGCAGCGGGAACTGCGGCGCAGCCGGACGCTGCTCATTCGCGATGTGCGGCTGGTGATTGGTGATGGCCGCGTCATAGAACGCGGCGCACTGCTGATCCGTGAGGGGAAGATTGCGCAGGTTTTTGAAGGCGACGCGCCCGACCCGAAATCGTTGAGCGCGGAGCCAATCGAGGGGAGCGGCAAGACGCTGCTGCCAGGTTTGATCGACGCTCATGTGGATCTCACCTCGCCGGGCGGCGTTCCCGATGGGAACATTGACCCGGAGTGGAGCGACATTGCGTATCTGTTCAGCGGTGTCACGACGATTCACGCCGCAAGCGCAAGCCCCGCCGTTGCAGCGCTTCGTGACCGCGTGGCGCGGGGGGAACTGTTGGCGAGTGAGATTGTTACCGGCGGACAAAACGGCACACGATTTGGCGGCGATGGCCCACCGGAAAGCGGCCTGTGGATTCCCGCTCTCACCGCATTGGAAGCCGCCGCGACGCCGAAGGCGGAACTGTTGGAGCGCAGCCTGGTGCAGCAGACCGCGCCCAAGGGCATGGTGGATCGCACGCGTCCGCTGCTGGCGAAAATTCCCGTGGATGCCTCCCGGTTGACGCGACGGATGGAGAGCGTGGCGGCGGCGGAGACGCGGATTGTCGCCGGCTCGGGCGGCGGGCAGATGTTGGTCCTGCACGGGCCGGGTATACATCGCGAAATGGCGCTGCTGGTGCAGGCAGGATTAACACCTGGGCAGGCGCTGCAAGCGGCCACCGGCCGCGCCGCCGCCGCGCTGGGCGTGGCGGACCGAGTCGGTTTGTTGAAGGCGGGACTCGCGGCGGACTTGCTGCTCGTTGATGGCAATCCGCTTCGCGACATTGCCGCTACCGAGCGCATTTCCGGAGTGATTTTCCGCGGCGAACGGGTCGCCCGCAGCGAGCTGTTCGAACAGCGGGAGGAGGAATGAAGATGTTGGACCGTTGGGTACGCTTGGTTTGGCGCGGCGGCCCGCTGCGCCGCTATCTTGTATTGGCCGCGCTGGCGCTGGCCCTGGTCGCGCAGCCCCTCTGGAAGCGAATCGTGGGGCGGCAGCCGGACGGAACCTATTTGCTCCCCACCGGGCAGACGGTTCGCCCGTTGGGGAAAATCATCGAGGTCAATGATCGGCCGCTCGGCATCGCCATGGCGCCAGGCGGCCAATTGGCGGCAGTCGTTACCGGTTCCAACTTTGCCTCGCGCGCGCTGCACCTGGTTGACTTGCGGTCCGGTGAACTTTCCCAGACGCTCCCCATCGCCGACAGCTTCACCGGCGTTGTCTTCACCGCCGATGGGAACACGCTCTACGTTGGCGGCGGCTCCTCCAATGCGGTTCACATTTTCACCCGCCAGGGTATACAGCCATTCGTTCCCGCTGGTGCCATTGCACTTCCCGGCAGCGCGCCGAGCGGCCTGGCCCTCAGCGCCGACGGCCAGTTTCTTTACGTTGCCTGCAATTTGAAGCACGCCGTTGCTCGCATTGAACTGGCGACGCGGAAAATCGACTTCTGGACCACTGGCACCTATCCATACACCGTCGCCATCGCCAAGGGCAAGCTCTTCGTATCCAACTGGGGCGGGCGCAAGCCGCGCACGGAGGACCCGACCGATGGCATCCATCCGGTTGTTGTCGACAAACGAACGGGCATTCCGTCATCGGGCACGGTGTCCGTTTTCGACCTGCGAACCGGGACGCTGCTGCGAGAAATTGAAGTGGGACTGCACCCCAGCGCGCTTGCGCTTTCGCCGGATCAATCCAAGCTCTTCGTCGCCAATGCCAACTCCGATACCGTGGCCCAACTCGACACGGCGGACGCGAAGCTGGACCGTTCCATCGCCGTGCCGCTCTATCGAAAGGCGCCGCTTGGCAGTTCGCCAAATGCGCTTGCCGTGCATCCGGATGGCAGAACGCTTTTCGTTGCCAACGCGGCCAATAATGCGATTGCCGTCGTCGACCTGGCCGCCGCCAAGGTGCGCGGCTTTCTGCCGGCCGGCTGGTATCCTACCGCCGTCGCGCTGACGCCGGATTCCCAGCAACTGCTCATCGCCAACGGGTATGGCTTCGGTTCGGTGGCGGAGGCGAAAGGCAGTGGACGCAGTTACAAGGACCGGGCGGGAGTACTTGCGCTTGTTCCACTGACGGAACTGAATAACCTTGCTCGCCACACGCAGCAGGTTCTGGCTGACAATCATGCTCCCGTTGTCGCCCGGCCGGCCAGGGGCGAAGCGCCGAAGCCCATTGAGCACGTTATCTACGTGATCAAAGAGAACCGAACCTACGATCAGGTTTTCGGCGACATGCCGGAGGGCAATGGAGACCCCTCGCTCGCCATCTTTGGCCGTGAAGTGACGCCCAACCACCATGCGTTGGCCGAACAGTACGCGCTTCTCGACAACTTCTACCAGCCCGCCGATCAATCGGCGCTCGGCCATCGCTGGTGTACGCAGGGCTACGCGAGCGACTGGGTGTTCAAATACAGCAACGGGCGCAACGACCAGAACCCCATGCTTTTTGCGCCCACCGAGTTCATCTGGGACAATGCGCGGCGCCATGGCGTTAGCGTGCGCGCGTTTGGCGAGCGCGGGCTTAATACCGTGGAACCCGCCGATGCCACTTGGACCGATATCTACAACGATTGGAAGCAAGGCACACGCAAGGTGGGCATCAAGCCGCGGGCCGTTATTGTGGGCCTGCGGGATGTGTATTCGAGTAACGTGCCGGCCTACGATTTACGCATTCCGGATCAGGTTCGCGTCGACCGCTTTCTGGAAGAATTTCATGCGGCTGAGAAATCGAATTCCGTACCAAAGCTGAGCGTGTTGCTGCTCTCGCAGGATCACACGTCCGGCGCGAGTCCGGGCTTTCCAACGCCGCGCGCGATGGTGGCGGATAACGATCTGGCGCTGGGCCGGCTGGTGGAGGGCGTCTCAAAATCGAAACTGTGGGCCCGAACGGCGATCTTCGTCGTTGAGGACGATTCGCAGTCCGGTGTCGATCATGTCGACGGCCACCGTACCGTCGCCATGGTGATCAGCCCCTACACCAGAGGCCGGAAGACCGACAGCACTTTTTACACCACCATCAATCTCTATCGCACCATTGAGCAGATCCTGGGCCTGCCGCCGTCCAACCAGTTCGACCTGGCGGCCGATCCGATGGTCCCCGTATTCACAAAGAGGCCGGACTCGACGCCCTACCAGGCGCTGAAAAACAGGATTCCGCTTGATGAAATGAACCCGCCGCTTAAGGCGCTGCAGGGCCGCATGCTGCAACTGGCCAAGGCGTCGCAGGCGATGGATCTGGACGAGCCCGATGTGGCGCCGGAGGGGCTGCTGAACGAGGCCATCTGGCATTCCGTAAAGGGGCCCGGCGTGCCCTATCCGGCCCGGCGCGCGAAAATCCGGTAGAACAGTTCGCCGAAGGCAAGCAGCGTCAACAACAGCGAGACCAGCGAAACGAGTCCCCACAGCTTCTCCGTCGTGTCGTCCACCCAACGGGGCAGCCCGGCCATCCACGCCACAGCGAAGCCGCCGATCAATCCGCCCAAGTGCGCCGCATTGTCGATCATCGGCAGGAAGCCGCCCATTATCAATCCGATGCCGGCGTTGAACAGGCAAACGACCTGCAGGTGGCGCGCCGCGGTGGATTTACTCAATACTCCATAGGCAATCAACGCGCCCAGCAGGCCGAACACGCCCGCGCTGGCCCCCAGCGATTGTTGACGCGGCGCCCACATGGCGCTGAGTGTGAACCCGGCGAGTGTTGCCGCCGAATAGGCCGCGAACATTCGCCGCGTGCCGAAGATCTCCTCGACGATTGTGCCGACGTTGCGAAGGCCCGCCATATTGAGGAAGATATGCAGGAATTGCAACAGCGGCATCCATGCCGGGCCCCGGCCGGAAAAGCTCAGACCTTGGTGGAGATACCCGGCGGTGAGCAACCGGAACCAGTCGCCGCCAAGTATGGCGGGCAGCCATTTGTCGCCGTACTGCATCAGCGTGTTCGACCGTGTGGCCGTGCTGACGGCGAACAGCAGGACGTTCGCAATCAGTATGAGCCCCACCGCCAATTTGCCGCCCGGAAACAGCCAGGCGGAGATGGAGGATTGCTTCGCGATTCGGAATCCCCCGGCGCCCACCGCGATGCCGCAATGGGCACAGTGGTCCGTGCGCGCGTCAATCAACTCCCTGCAATTCGGGCAGAACCGGCTTTGGCTCACTCAAACAACCCCGCGTTGCTCTCCAACAAACGGGCCCGAAGAAGCAGGAAGGAATACAGCGTCAACAGCAGCGACACGATGGCCGCCAGGCCCCAGAGTTTCTCTCTCGCGTCATTGGCCGCCCGCGGTACGTCGGCCAGGTACGCCACCACGAACCCGCCGGCCAATCCGCCCAAGTGGGCCGCGTTATCGATCATCGGCAGCACCCAGCCCATCATGAGACCAATACCCGCGTTGATCAGGCACTGCGTCCGCAGGTGCTGCGCAATGAAGGATTTGTTGTGGACGCCGTAGGCGATTAATGCTCCCAGAAGCCCGAAAATGCCGGCGCTGGCGCCCAGCGAATGGGTGCGCGGGCTCCACAGCGCGCTTAAGAAGAAGCCGCCAATGGTGGCCGCCGTATACAGCGTGAACATGCGGCGGGTGCCGTATATCTCTTCCACGATGGGCCCCAGGTTGTAGAGGCTCATCATGTTCATCAGGATGTGATAGATCTGCACATGCAGATACCCGGCCGTGATGAGCCGGTACCAGTCCCCATTCAAAATGGCGGGCAGCCACTTGGCGCCATAGGTTGGCAGCGCACCGGAGTTGGCCAAGTGAATCGCCACGAAAAGCGCCGAATTCACCAGTAACAGCAGGGCCACAGCCATCCGCCCTTCGGGCATCAACTTATCGGTGATGCTGTCGCCCTTGACCGCCCGGCGAAGGCGCGCCGCGCCCACCGAAGATTGGCAAAACGGGCACTCTCCGGCCTGCGCGTCGATAAGGGAATTGCAGTTCGGACAAATTCGGCTACCGCTCACACCATTCAGTTTACCAGCGGTGTCTCCCTCTTCCCTCTGATAAAATGGAGGGTCCATGGCCGAAAACGAACGCGAACTGCGTCAACAAATCTGCGAAATCGGCCGGCTCATGTACCAGAAGGGCTGGGTGGCCGCCAATGACGGTAACCTCAGCATTAAGCTGAGCGACGATCGCTACCTGTGCACGCCGACCAATATCAGCAAGGGCATGATGACGCCCGAAGATCTGATCATCGTCGACGCCAAGGGTACAAAGGTTGAGGGCCGGCGCGAACGCACCAGTGAGATTATGATGCATCTCACTATTTACGGAATGCGTCCGGATGTGGGGGCCGTGGTGCATGCTCATCCGCCTACGTCCACCGGCTTCGCCGTTTCCGGCCGCCCGTTGAACCAGGCCATTCTGCCGGAGGTGGTGGTGATGCTTGGCTGCGTGCCGCTCGCTGATTATGGACTTCCAGGCACGCCCGCCTTGAGCGAAACGCTGAAGCCGTTCATCCCGAAGCACGACGCAATTCTGCTGGGTAATCATGGCGCCGTTTGCGCGGGACAGCACATCTGGCAGGCCTACTTCCGTATGGAGACGCTGGAACATGTTGCGCGGATCGCGCTGGTGGCGGAAATGCTGGGCGGGCCGAAACTGCTGCCCCGTGCGGAAGTGGATAAGCTGTTCGACGCGCGCGGCCGTTACGGAATCAAGTCCCACACCACAATGGAACCGGGGTGCCCGATCACGGCCGACGACACCGGCGGCGAGCGCATCACCGTAACCCGCGAAGAGTTGATATCGCTGATTGAAGAAGCCGTGGCGGCCCGCGCGGGACGGTGACACGGCGCCGGTTTTCGGCATACGCTATGATCTGGAGGTCTGATGGGTGAAGCATTAGGAATGGTGGAGACGCGCGGTTTGGTGGCGATGATCGAAGCGTCGGATGCAATGGTGAAAGCAGCGAAGGTGACGCTCGTCGGCTGGGAACGAATCGGGTCCGGTTACGTCACCGCGATAGTTCGCGGCGACGTGGCCGCTGTGCGCGCCGCCACCGATGCCGGCGCCGCGGCCGCCCGCCGCGTTGGGGAACTCGCCTCCGTTCACGTCATCCCGCGCCCTCATCCCAGCCTGGAAGATGTGCTGCCTATCGGCAAAACAAAGAGCAACGGCAAATGATTCTCGCCCGCGTAGTCGGCACTATTGTCGCCACCCGTAAGGACCCCCGCCTGGAAGGGCGCAAGCTGCTTATCTGCAAGCCCGTCTCGCCGGAGGGAAAGGATGAATCGGGCTACGTCGTCGCCGTGGATACTGTCAGCGCCGGCTTTCGGGAAACCGTTATCCTCGTCAGCGGGTCCAGCGCCCGCATGGCGGATGGCTGCAAGGATAAGCCCGTCGATACGGCCGTCATTGGTATTGTTGATTCCGTTTCGATCGACGAAGGCAGCAAGGGCGCATAGGTCATGTATCTTGGGCGAGTCGTCGGTCGCGTCTGGTCTACGGTGAAGGACCCTGGCCTTGCGGCGCAGCGCCTGTTGCTGGTTCAACCTCTGACGCCGGAAGGAAATCCTACCGGCAAGCGGCTTGTGGTTACTGATTCTATGGGCGCGGGCGCTGGCGAACTCGTTTATTGGTCCAAGGGCAAGGAGTCGAGTTTTCCGTTCCTTCCCGTGGAAGTGCCGACGGAAATGACCATTGTTGGGATTGTTGACGCTGTCAACGTGGATCGGGAGGCTTAGCGGATGCTCATCGCTCGCATCATCGGGGATGTGACAGCCACCCACAAACATGCCAGTCACGAGGGCCAGAAGCTGTTGCTTGTCCAGCCAGTAGAACTCGACCTGGCAACGCCGCGGGGCGACGCCGTCATTGCCGTAGACGCGGTTGACGCAGGCCCCGGGGATCTGGTTCTGCTTGTTACCGAAGGCTATAGCGCTATGACGAGCGTGAACCGGCCGGAGTCACCGATCGACATGGCTGTTCTTGGCGTCATCGACTTCGTCGACTTTGCTGACGCGCCGCCGCATCCGGCTGCCCGGTCCGCGAAATAGCAGTATCCCCGCGATCCAGGCTCCGCATAGCAACCGGAAAATCGTTAGAACGTTATGCAGCCGGTGAACGTTGGCGAAGCGGGCGCGCTCCCCCAGCATCATGTCCTCTGGCCGAAAATCGATGAGCCGTCCCTGTGCCACAAGTTGCGGCCCCAGCAGGAATTGTGATGCGAACGCCGCCAGCAGCAGCAACGCGGCCAGTATCGTCGCCGTGCGGCTGTAGTTGCTGAGGAACAGTAAGCTCGCCAGTGCGAACACCACCGCCAACTCGGCCAATCCGCTCATCTCGATCAGCGTGCGATTCACTTCGTTGGCGACGTAAGTGAAAATCTCCTCCGTCATCGGCTGCCCAACCAGCACCAGTGCGCGTGCGGGCGGGCCCGGCAGGGACTTCGCGACATTCCTGGCAACCTGCTGGCTAACTGTTGCCGTTACGCCAGTGGTAACCACCAAGGCGAACCACAGCCCCAATAAAAGTGCAATGAGCCGTCGCGTATGCATGTAAACTGGCCATTTTAACCCATCATGCGCCGCCGCCATTTCCTGCAGCTTCTCGCCACGCAGCCAACCCGCCCAAATATCATCCTCGCCATGGCGGACGACCAGGGCTGGGGAGACACTTCCTACAACGGACATCACATCTTATCCACCCCTAATCTGGATGCCATGGCCGCCGCCGGAATCCGGTTTGATCGCTTTTATTCCGGTGCCCCCGTATGCTCGCCGACGCGCGGCAGCGCGCTCACGGGCCGCCACCCTTTTCGATACGGCATCTTTTTCGCCAATGCCGATACAGGGGCCGATTCTCCATCCAAATACGCCTTGCCCTCCAGGGAACGCACGCTTGCGGAATACCTGAAGCCTCTGGGCTACACAGCCGGCCACTTCGGAAAATGGCACCTTGGCGACTTCGCGGGTGAGAAGCGTTCGTCGCCCGTCGACAATGGTTTCGACGAGTTCTTCTCCACCACCAGAAAAGTGAGCACCGTCAACCCGGAGGCCTATTGGACGGAACGCGGGCGAGTTCCCACAGCGGAACTTGAAGGCGACGACTCACGCATCCTGATGGACGCCGCACTGGCCTTCATCGAAAAGGCAGTGAAACGGCGACAGCCGTTCTTCGCCGTCATCTGGTTTCATGCGCCGCACGAACCCGTTGTCGCAACCCAGCGCCATCGCGCGCCCTACACCCAATACCCCGGAAAGCCGGAGCACTACTATGGCGCCATCGCCGCGCTCGACGAGCAGATGGGCCGGCTGCGAGAGACGCTTCGCTACCTGAACGTGGAGCAGAACACCATGCTCTGGTACGCCAGCGACAATGGCCCCGAAGGCGACGCACTATCTCAAAAGTCACCCGGAACCGCCGGGCCGTTTCGCGGACGGAAGCGCAGCCTGTTTGAAGGGGGCATCCGTGTCCCCGCCATTCTGGAATGGCCCGCTCGCTATAAGGCTTCGGGCATTGTCTCCGCCGCGGCGTCCACCAGCGACTATCTGCCCACGATCCTCGCCGCGCTGCGGCAACCCATTCCCAAGGAACTGGACGGCATCAACCTGCTCCCCATCCTTGATGGCAAGCGAAGATTGCGCCAATCCCCGTTGGCGTTTGAGACCATACTCGACAGCCGAGGTTCACCGAAGCTCTGCTGGATTGAAGATCGCTGGAAACTCCTCACCGGCCTCGATGGCACGGAGGAATTGCTGTTCGATCTCGACGCCGATCCCGCCGAATCCCAGAACCTGGCTGCCAGCCACCCGCGAATCTGTGCCACGCTCCGTGCAAAACTTGAGAACTGGCGTGCCTCCTGCACGCGCAGCCGCGAAGGACTTTAATCATGCGCCATTTCCTCTTGCTCGCTACTCTTCCGCTACTTGCCGCCGATGCCGACCTTATCCTTCACAACGGCAAAGTACTCACGGCCGACGCGCGGTTCTCCATCGTTCAGGCGATCGCAATCAAAGACGGCAAGATCGTTCGAACCGGCACAAGCAACGCGGTGATCGCGGCCGAGAAGAGTCACCGCACTCAGCTTGTGAACCTTGGCGGGAAGACCGTTCTGCCCGGCCTCATTGATGCGCACGTACACGCCATCGGTGCCGGCCTAAGTGAGTTCAAGTCCAAACTGCCTCCGCTCGATTCGATTGCCGACATCCAGAACTACATTCGTGAAAAGGCCAAATCAACGCCCGCCGGGGAATGGATCGTCGTTCCGCGAACGCTGCCGCCGCGGCTGAAAGAACAGCGATTTCCCACGAAAACCGATCTCGATGTCGTCACGACCCATCCGGTGGCCTTCGATGGCAGCTACGTCTGGTCCGCCAATACCGCGGGCCTTACGCTGAGCGGCATCACTCGCGACACTCCGAACCCCGCGGGCGGGGAAGTGGTGAAGGGGCCCGATGGCGAACCCAATGGAATTCTCCGTAATGCCAGCCGCCTTCTGAAGGGCATCCGGGACGAAGCGCGCGCCACGGAAAAAGAGCGTCTTGATGCGTTGGAGGCGATGTTGAAACTCTACGCCGCCTCAGGCCTCACCACCGTGGGCGACCGCGCCGTCACCGCGCCCGACGTGGCTACCTATCAGGCACTGAAGGCGCAGGGCCGCATGCCTGTGCGTGCGGTACTCACTTGGCGCATCAGCGCGGACCGGCCCATCGAGGAGATCGAAAAGGAGATCAACTCAAAGACGTGGGCTACCAATCAGGGCGATGAGCGTTTGAAGTTCGGAACATTCAAAGTCACTTTGGACGGCGGCCAGTCCGTCGGCACCGCGTATCAACGCATGCCCTATGGCCCCTATGGCCGCCAACTGTACGGACAAACCAACCCCGACGCGCGCGGCACTCTTTTTGTCGATCGTGAAAAACTGACACGCATCTTCCGCGCCGCTCGCAATAAGGGCTGGCAGATCACCTCTCACGCCCAGGGTGGCGCCGCCATTGATGTTTTGCTCGACGCCTTTGAGGCGCTGGACAAAGAAAAGCCCATTCGCCCCACCCGCTCCCATGTGATGCACGGCAGTTTCATGAGTGAGGAAGCCATCGCGCGCATGCAGAAAATGGGCATCCTGGCCGACGTGCAGGGTGGCTGGCTGCACTTCGACGTACCCGCGTTGGAACAGGTTTTCGGTTACAAGAACATGCGGTATTTCTTCCCGCTGCAGTCGTACCTGAAGGCAGGCATTGTCATTGCTGGCGGCAGTGACCACATGATCGGCCACGACAAGAATCGCGCCGTCAACGCCTTCAACCCGTTCTTCAATATGTGGATGTCCATCACGCGCAAAACGCGGGAAGGCAAAATCATCTACGCCGAAGAAAAGATCACTCGCGAACAGGCCCTGCGCATGTACACGAACGGCTCGGCCTATTTGCATTTCAGTGAAAAAACGCTCGGGTCACTCGAACGGGGAAAACTCGCCGATTTCGTCGTCATCGACCGCGACTTTCTTACCTGTCCAGAAGACGATATCCGGCGTATTGAAGCGCTCGCCACCGTTGTTGAAGGGAAAGTGGTCTACGGCACTCTTTGAGAAACTTTGTCCGGGGAGGGGAAGTCGGCTGGCAGTTTCTGTGTGACTTTCCCGGTGGCTGCCCACTCCGCGCCCCGCTGATAGGTCACGATAAAATCCACCGACTGCATGGCCGGCGCCGCATGGCCCAGCGCCGTGTGAAACACGCGACCTTTTCCATACGGCAGCACCATTAGCAGCGGTTCATGCTCGCCGTTGCCGCCCGTTGACGGGTCGGAAAACGCGGTTGCCAGCACATGCAGATTCTTGCCGGGTCCGCGAAGATTGTCATAAAGCTCGTCCTGTGCGTGCATCCACTCTTTCGGCAGTCCGCTTGTAATCGGGTGCGCGCCATCGCGCAGCAGCATCTTGTAAGCGTGCTGTTTCCCATGGTGCCCGCCGCGTCCCGGCGTCATGTCCGGCACCCATTTTCCTTCGCGCAGTCTCATGTACGGACCTGACTTCTCCGTCCGCCCGCCCCATCCGCCAACGCCGATCATCTCGTTGAACGCGGGCCATGTGGGAAACGCGTTATTCGCCGCATGCACCACCACCAGCCCGCCGCCGCCCTTCACATAGCCCACGAAATCCTTCTCGGTTTCTTTGCTCCAGTCCTCGCCGTTGTAGTTCAAAACCACGATCGCGTAGTCCTTGAACTTCGGCCGGTAGGCCTCCATATCCCCGCCCTTTGCTGGTGTCGTCGACACGTCCACTGTGAACAGCCCTGTCTCTTCCAGGTATCGCTTCAGATACGGCGTGGTGGTCTTCCAGTCATGGTTGTTCTGCCCATCAATGATGAGCGCGCGGCGCTTCTTCGCCGCCGTTGCCGGCACCGCGCCCAACATCATCGTCAACAGTGTTCTTCGCCGAATCTGCATTTCCAAATGCTACATTACTAACGGCATGCTTGGCCAAGATCACTATATCCACCGCCTGCGTGCCTCCTGTATCGCGCAACCGGAATACCATCGCCACCTGCTCCCGGCGTTGGATCGCGAACTGGAGTTTGTCCGCGCCGCGTCCACTCCTGAACAACACCTGGAGGCGAGCGGTTACATGATCGGCCTGGCCCGTGCCGAGGCGTTGGACCGCGCCGCCAACGAGATCGATATTGCCGTTCGTCACGACGACCCCTGGATCGCCGCCGCCGCCGGCATCGACTACGTGCACGCCCAAAAAGGCGCCTCCCACGTCGAACTCTATACAAGCATCCAAGAAGGCCATCAACGCGCGGCCCCGCTCCGGGCCCAGTCCGCCGAGATCCACGCCGCTTTCACGCGATTATTCCTCAACCTGCTCCACGTTCACACGTCCAATTTTGAACTCGGCCCCGCCTACGCAGAAATCGATTCTTCCTTCCGAATCCTCCGCAACAACGATCCCGCGTTTCTTCCCGATTCCTGGCTGGATCCGCCGCGGTACAGCCTGCGCCTTCCCTGGCGCAACGGCCTCCTCCACGAGTGGCTCGCGCCCTATTGGGACATGGCCTCCGCGCCCCCGCCCATTCCACCCGCTCCCTCATTTCTTCTCCCGCCGCTCCCCGCTTGCTCCGCCGGCTGGCCCTCCGCCCTCCCCCTCGATACTCCACCCGATACTACCTTGGCCGACGTCTATCTTCACCGGCAAGCCGAATGGCCCGACGATGCGCTCGCCAGCCATTGGCGAATCACGCGAGCCCTCTTGCTTGCTGCCAGTTCCCCCATCGCCCAACAAGCCGTCTCAGTGGAGCGCCACGCCAGCTTCTCCGTTCTAGCCACACGAAACATGCTCGCGCTTTCCGCCCTGCTCGCGCCGTCCCGCGCCACCGCCAACCACGGCTGGGAACAAACCGATGAGAGCCTTGCCGGCATCGGCAAGGCCAACGTGACTATCGAGAAGCTCACCGGCCAATCGCCAGAGCAGATCCACGATTCCCCCCGCGTCCAACACTTCCTGACTCACAATCTAGCCCCCCGCCTGATACATGGCTGTGAGGGCTTCGGCGCGCTAGCCGGCGAAGCGGGGTTTGATCTCCTCCGCCACGCGTCTGCCTGGCAGTCCGCCGCCACCTGAATTCGTGCTAACCTTTTGCCCAGGAGCAAGACGCTTATGGCTGCCCACTCTCTAGATCTGCAAAATGCCCGTACGCTCACAGTGACCCCTTCCGAAGAGGGCGATCTCGTCGAGATCCACGCCGCCGGTGGCCAAGTGGAACTGAGAATCCGGCTCACTCCTGAAGGCCCGGTGCTCCAGATGGAGAGCGTTCGCCTCTCTCTCAAGGCCGCCGAAAATGTTGACGTTTCCTGCAAGAATTTCGAAGTGCGCGCCACCGATAATGTTGACTTGCATTCCGACGGCGGCATGCAACTCAGCGGCACCGCCGATGTGAAAGTTGACTCCGCCGGCAACGTGATCGTCAAAGGCGAGATGATCTACCTCAACTAATATGCCTCCCGCCGCACGAAAAACCGACATGGTGCTGCACGACAATCCCCATTGTCATGCCCCCATTCACCCTCCCGCGCCAGTTCCCACTCCCGTCCCGCACCCGCCTATCCCGCATCCCATCATGACTGCCACCGTTCCCACAGTGAAGATTGGAAACCTGGAAGCCGCAGTGGTCACCAGCCAGACTAAACCCTGCACCATTCCGCCCTGCGTACCCGGTGGCCCCGGCATTGTCGCCAAAGGTTCTTCGACTGTGATGATCAACTTTTTGCCTGCCGCTCGCCTCGGAGATATGGTGATGTTCGCATCATGTGTTGCGCCCATCCCTTCCCCCACCGCCAAGATCATCCCCCCGTGCTGCCCCACGGTCATTATTGGCGGCTAGTCCTGCGTGCGCGTTGAACACTGCGAGCGCCTCCGTCCGATTTGTCCGCTCTGCTGGACTCAGCGCCAGTTCCTTTCTGTGCTCCAGCTTGGCCCTGTCGCCCGCCGGGAGGGCGACGACATCATCGAAGGCGCACTCATCTGTCCGGAGCGCCTGTGCCAGCGTGAGCATCCGATCATCGACGGCATTCCTGTACTTCTTTCCAACCCCGCCTCCTGGCTCGAAAACCAACTCCCCTACGTCCTCCGCCGCACGGATCTTACCCCGTTCACTGAGTCCATCCTCGGCGATCTCGCGGGCCCCAGTACGCCCTTCGATCGCGAACGCGGTAACAATGGAATCTACGCCCACGCCCATTGGGCCGCGTCGTCCCCGGCTTATCTCAACGTCTTCAACGCCGCCAGCGCCCTGCTAACGCAGCCCCCGCAAGGCCTCTGGGCCGACATCGGCTGTTCCGTCGGCCGCGGTACGTTTGAACTTGCCAGGCGAACCAATCAACTCGTCGCCGGCGTCGATCTCAACTTCTCCATGCTCCGCGTCGCCGAACAGATCCGCCGCTCCGGCCGCGCGCGTTACGGGCGCCGCCGCGTCGGTCTCGCGTTCGATTTCGTCGACGATCCTATTCCCGATTTCCCGGTCGCGAACGTCGGCTTCTGGTGCGCCGACGTGGCCATGCTCCCCTTCGCGCCCGCTACTTTCGATGGCGCCTTATCGCTCAACATGCTCGATTGCGTTAGCGCCCCGCTTGCGCATCTGTGCGAAATGGGCCGCGCCCTGAAGCCCGGCGCGGAAGCGATTCTCGCCACGCCTTTCGATTGGGCCGCCGGCGCCACCGAAGCCGCCGCCTGGCTCGGCGGCCACTCCCAGCGCTATGGCCACCAGGGCTCATCGCTCGAAGAATTTCGCCGTGTCCTTTCGCCGTCCTGCGACGCAGGTGTGGACACAGGGCTCCTCATCGAAGCCGAAGCCGATAACGTCAAATGGCGCCTGCGCACCCATGAGCGTTCGCACACGGAGTACGACGTCTACCTCGCCCGCCTCCGCCGCAAATCCGCTTAACCGTTCTGCGCCACTAAGGCCGCATGGTCCACCGTATCCGCGCCGAAACCTCGCTCGCGCTCCCGCCGCACGCGCAGCGCCGTGAACTTTTCATACACTTCGTCAATATCGCTCTGCGCCAATCCGGGCAGTGTCAGTATCGACTTGCGATGATTTGCCGGCCTCGTCAAATAGTCCACCGGCAGGTAACCCTTTTCCCTGCACGTCGTGAATAAATGTGTGCCCGGATAGGGGTAAAAGACGAAGAATCCGAAATCGAAACAATCCAGTTCCTCGGCCAGCGCATAGGTTTCGTGCAACTCCGCGCGCGTCTCTTCCGGCAGCCCCAGCATGTAGTTGGAGATCACTCGAATCCCCGCCTCCTTCGTCCATCGGAACACGTCCCGGAATCGTTCGTTGGTCACAGGCCGGTGCATGATCTCCCTTCGCACCCGTTCGCTGCCGCTTTCCACGCCGTAGGTAATCTGGTCACACCCGGCCTCCGCCAGCATATGCAGCATCTTTTCGTTCACCGTCTCCACGCGCGCGTGCAGGCAGAACTTGGCCTGAAACTCCTGCTTGTATAGCCGGCAAAACTCTTTCACCCATGGGTGATGAATGGTGAACGTGTCGTCCAGAAAGATGATGTAGCTCAGCTTCCCGGCCGCTTGCAACTCGCGTAACTCCGCCAGCACATTCTGGTGGCTTCTTCGCCGGCCATACTCGCCTGTGCCTTCGTAGAGTTCGTTGAACATCCGCGCTCCGCAATAAGTGCATGGAAACGGGCAACCGCGCTGCGTGGAAAGCTGCGCCACTCCATACGGCTCATCCAACAGATCTCTGGCTGCGAACGGCAGCCGGTCCAGCGGTTCAATCGGCTTTCGCAGCACCGGCCGGAATCCGCCGCGCACCCAGATATTGGCCAGCCCATGTGCGCTCCGCCCCGCCGCCAGCGTCTCCACCAATTCCAACAATGCCTCCTCGCCCTCCCCCAAACAAGCGAAATCAAACCCGGGCGCGGCCAGCACCGCTTCGGGCGAAAACGTCGCATGCAGCCCACCCGCCACCACCGGCACGTTCAACTCTTCGCGAATCATCCCCACCAGTCGCCGCGCCCGTTGCCACTGCCGCGTCGTCATCGATACGCCCAATAGATCCGGTGCCGCCTCGCGCACCATCCGCGTCACCGCCCCGTCGGTCATCTCCAGCGTCGCCCGCGCCAGCGTCGCCTCATGTCCATGCGCCCGCAGAAACGATGCCAAGAACGCCGGCCCCAGCGAGGCCATTGACCATTGGCTCTCCGTGTCTACTTCCAAAAATACAACCCGCATATTGTCCCCGAGAGTAACACGATAGAAAAGTGAAGTTGCTACACTGCCTCACATGGTCCGCACGCTCCCGTTGTTTCTGTTCGGTGTCCTTGCCGCCCACGCGCAGGAGATTACCGGCTCTATTGCCGGCATCGTCACTGATCCCGCCGGCGCCGTCATCGCCAGTGCCGAGGTCGTTGCCACCCATACCGAAACCGGCGCCGCCCGTCGCATCCGCACCAACGAGGAGGGCCAGTACACGCTCAGTTCGCTACCCATCGGCGGCTACACGCTCAATGTTACTGTTGCCGGCTTCAAGCCCGCCCGCCAGTCCAACATCACCCTCCACATCAGTGACCACGTTCGCGCCGATTTCAAACTCTCCGTTGGCGACATCAGCCAGTCGGTCACCGTCGAAGAAAACGCCGCGCTCGTCTCCACCGAAACCAGCGAACAGGGCGGCCTCATCTCCGGCGAACAGGTTCGCGAGCTTCAACTCAACGGCCGCAGTTTCATGTCCCTCATTGAACTTCTCCCCGGCGTGTCCTCCGACCTGCCGGATCGCGTCGATCCCAATACCCCGCCCGCCATATCCATTAACGGCGCCCGCAATTCCGCATCCGCCTTCTCCATCGATGGCGGCAACAACTCCGACGTCATCGTCGGCTCCGGCTCCCTCAATACGTTCACCAGCGTCGATACCATCGCCGAGTTCAAAATCGTCACTTCCACCTTCGCGGCCGAGTACGGCAAGGGCGGCTTTTCTCAGGTCAACGTTGTCACCCGTGGCGGCACCCGGAAGTATCATGGCTCGCTCTACCATTTCCATCGCAACGACGCGCTCGACGCCCGCGACTATCTCACCCACCAGGTCCTTCCGCTCAAGCTCAACAACTTCGGCTACAACTTCCACGGCCCCGTCGCACTCGGCAAATACAACAAAAACCGCCTGAAAACGTTCTTCTTCTGGACACAGGAGTTCAACCGCATCATCACCCGCGGCGAAGCCATCAATACGCAGGTGCCCGATGCCGCCCATCGCGACGGTGATTTTTCTAATCTCGGTCCCGGGCGCGACGGCCAGTTCGGCACCACCGACGATCCCGTCGTCGACCCCGACACCCTCCTCGGTTTCCCCGCCGGACGCATTCCCGCCTCCCGCATCAACCCCATCGGACGCAAACTCGCCAGCCTCTACCCGGTGCCCAATTTCCGCGGCCCCGGCACGCTCAACTACACATCCGCCGCAGCCAGTTCTCAATGGTGGCGCGAACATATGCTCCGGCTCGATCACAATTTCTCTGAGTCTTTCCGCATCTACGGCCGCGGCACATTCGATAACTCGAACGTCGACAATCCCTACGGCGGCTGGCAAACCACCCAGGTCGGCACTCGCTTCCCCGGCCTGAACACAACAGCCGCCGCTGTCAACGGACGCAACGTCAATCTTAACGTCACCAAGGTTCTTGGCGCCGGCATGCTCAGCGAGACCATTGCCAGCTACTCCACCCGTTTCATTAAACTTGACCCCGTTAACCCCGACGTAGACCGCGCCGCTCTCGGTGTCAATCTTCCCAAACTCTACGACAACGGCATCAACACCATTCCCAATGTCGCCCTCGGCGGTAACTACGCCGTGCTCAACGTCGGCCGCCCGTGGCTGAAGCGCCTCTTCAACTTCGATCTCAGCAGCAATATCACCAAGCTCGCCGGCCGTCACGCGTTCAAAGCCGGCATCGCCACCGCCTATGGCGGCAACCGCGAGAATCCCACCGGTCCTTTAACCAACGGCCAGTTTAGCTATACCACCAATTTTTCCAAGCACCCGGTAGCCAACCTGCTTCTTGGCTATCCCAACACCTACGCTGAAGCTGAACGCGCCGTTGTTTCCCATGCCCGCTTCGGCCTTTTTGAAGCCTTCGCGCAGGATGACTTCCGCATCCACCCGCGCCTTATGCTCAACATTGGTGTCCGCTACTCCTCGTATTTCAATCCCTGGGACACACAAAACGTCCTGACAAATTTCCTCCCCAGCCTGTACGATCCCGCCAAAGCCGTCCGCATCAATCCCGCCAATGGCCAGCGTGTTCCCAACACCGGCGATCCTCTGAACGGCATGATCATCGCCGGCCAGAACTCGCCCTTCGGCAAGAAAATCACCAACGATCTGCACAACCTCTGGGCTCCTCGTTTTGGTTTTTCCTTTGATCCCACCGGCCGCAAACGCACGGTCGTTCGCGGCGGCTACGGCATCAACTATACTCGGCCGCTCATCGGCAGTTTCATCAACAGCGCGTTCGACAACATTCCATTCAACGCCAGCGCCACCGTCCAGCTTCCGTCCTTCAACAACCTCGCCGGCTCCTTCGCTGGCCAGGCCGCGCCCGCCATCACCGCCATGGCCGCGCCGCTCGCCGCGCCCTACGTGCAGCAGTGGGCGCTCGGCATTGAACACCAACTCGACAAAACCTCCCTCGTCAAGATCTCCTACGTTGCCAACAAGGGAACCCATCTTCTTCGCCCGCTCAACCTCAACAACCCAGAGCCTCGCGCCGCCACCGGCGGCGTCAACGTCAATGCTGTCCGCCCGTATCTGGGCTATGGCGCCATCACCGAACGCCAGCCCACCGCGAACTCCAACTACAACTCGCTTCAACTGAACTTCACCCGCCGCCTTGCCCGCGCCTTTACCGTTACTGCCTCCTATACATTTTCCAAGAGCATCGACAACGCCTCCAGCGATCGCGGCGGTTCAGACGTTCCGCCCAATACGAAGAACGCGGCCATCGAACGTGGCGTCTCCGATTTTGATCGCACCCATATCCTTACCGCCAGCTATATCTACTCTGTCCCGCGCATCACCCGCCAGCGCATCGGCGGCTTCCTGCTCAACGGCTGGCAACTCTCCGGCATTACCCGGATCAACTCGGGGCCGCCCTTCGATGTCGTCATGTCGCAAGATGTTGCCGGCATCGGCGCCACCCAGAATCAACGGCCCAACCTCATCGCGCCTGTCACCTATCCCAAGACAGTTGACGAATGGTTCAGCGTCGCCTCCTTTGGCCGTCCCGCGTCGGGTACGTTCGGCAACCTTGGCCGCAATACTCTACGCCGCCCCGGCATTCACCGGTGGGACGCATCCATCATGAAGAACTTCCACCTCACCGAAAAGCGCGACCGCTACTTCCAATTCCGTGCCGAATTCTTTAACGCTCCCAACCATCCGAGCTTCACCACCGTCGGCACCACGCTCACCACGGTTGCCGCGGGTGTGGACCCAACGCAGAACAGTTTCGGCGCCGTCACCGGCACCCGCGACGCGCGAGTGCTACAGTTTGCATTGAAACTCTATTTTTGATTAAGTGAGCCCGCAGATCATGGCAAAGTTCGAACTCAGCAAATCCGTCGAAGGCGTGAAGGTGAATAAGCGCAGCGGCATTCCCACCACCGAGCGCGTCACCGTCTCTTTTGGCGCCATCATTGAGGATCCGCACGAGGAGCGCGATTCGCTCCGCTTCTCGCATCTCGGTGAGATCGTCGATGTGAAGATGTCGGAGATCAAGGGATATTACAAGCCCATTGAAGGCGGCGCTCCGGCAGTCGCTTCCGGGCCCGTGGCCAAGTCCGCCGCTCCCGTTGACTCTCGCAAAATCGTTTGGGAATCCATCCCCTCCAGCCTTCCCACGCTCCGCGCGAAAGTTCCCGGCGGCTGGCTTGTCGCCGCGGGCAATGGTCTGGCCTTCGTGCCCGATTCCGCGCACGCCTGGGATGGGTCGTCGCTGCAACAATGATCTTCTCCGATCTCCCACTCTCCCGCCGCCTGGAACGCGCCGAAGCCACCGCCTCGTCAAAATTCATCGAAGCCCGCGCCCGCACCACGCCCATCTCCAACGCCGCCTGGATCGAAATCGCAGGCGCCTACGCCATGTTCGATGGCGCTGACTCTCCCCTCACCCAAACCTTTGGCCTCGGCCTCTTCGCTGAACCCTCCGCCGCCGATCTCGATCAACTCGAAGCCTTCTTTCAAAAACGCCACGCGCCCGTGTGCCATGAGGTCAGCCCTCTTGCCGGTGTGGAACTTGTGCAAGCCCTCACTGATCGTGGCTATCGCCCTATCGAGTTCACCAGCGTCATGCACCGTTCCGTGCAAAGCCCGGATTCCGCGCCATCGTCCGCCGTCACAGCCCGCCGCATCGCCACCGGTGAAGAGTCGCTTTGGTCCCGGCTCTCGGCCGAGGGCTGGAGTTCAAATCCCGAACTTCGCGATTTCCTCCTCGATCTCGGTATTGTCATCTCCGCTGCTGAGGGGTCGTTCGCGTTCCTTGCCGAACTCGATGGCCAGCCCATCGCCACCGCCGCCCTGCGTTGTGATGATGGCGTTGCCCTCTTTGCCGGTGCATCAACGATAGTGTCGGCCCGCAATCGCGGTGCCCAGCGTGCACTGCTTGAGGCTCGTATGGTCTACGCAGCCGCCGCTGGATGTGACCTCGCCATGATGTGCGCCGCCCCCGGCAGCCCCAGCCAGCGCAATGCCGAACGCCAGGGGTTTCGCATCGCGTATACTCGCACCAAATGGTGCCTCGCGCCGCGCTGAAAATTTCCCGCGCAGCTTTCCTATTTTCCTTTGGCGCCGCCGTTCGGGCGCAGGACCTATACGTCGATAGCCTCGTCTTGGGTCTGCCTTCGCCCGTAAAGGCCGGCGGTATGCGCGTTCTATTTGTCTTCTATCCCAATGGCAATCTCGCAATCCTCAGTTGCGGACTCCGCAGCCACCCCGGCACTCGCGAACTCACCGTGCTGCTTGCCGGCGCCGTCGTCGAACGCGGCCAATGGCGCGAGTCCCCGCGCGGCACCGTGACGCTATCATTGCCATGCTCCCGCCTGCCGCCCCCGCCCGGTGCTCCGCCCTGCCAGGCGCCCGTCACTCAGGTCTTCACCAGAATCGGCCGGTCACTGGTCCCGCCCGTGAACCCAAATGTCACGCTTGTTCCGTCGCCCGGTCTGTCGAACCTCCCCGCGCTAGAAAATTTTCTCCGAACGCGAAAATGACATGCACCTTCCAACCCTTGCCACACTCGCCGAATATCAGCAACAGGCGCGCGAACTATTCCCTGCGGCCCCAACCGTGGAGGAGGCCCGCCAAGCCATCGCCCGCCACTACGACTTCCGCGATTGGCCGGCCCTGGAGTCCTTTGTCGAATCCCTTCCGCAAACCGGCGACTTCGAAGCCGCCGTTGACGCTGTGGTCAACGGCGACATCGCAACGTTGCAATCCCTTCTAATTGCGAACCCAACCCTGATTCACACCCGCTCCACCCGTATCACCCACTTTGATCCACCGGTCCACGGCGCCATGCTCCTCCATTACGTAGCCGCCAACGGTGTAGAAGGCTATCGGCAGCGGACTCCGCCAAACGCCGTCGAAGTTGCCACAATACTCCTCAACGCTGGTGCCGCGCCCGATGCCATCGCTTACCTATACGGAGGCGAATGCACCACGCTCAGTCTGCTCGTCTCCAGTTGCCATCCTGCCGCGGCCGGTCTCCAGGTTGCGCTTGTCCACACGCTCATCGATTTCGGAGCCAGCGTTGAGCCCGTCGGCGCCGGCAGCTGGCGCTCGCCGCTCTTCACGGCGCTCGCCTTCGGCTACGCCGCCGCCGCCGAAGCGCTCGTGAGCCGGGGCGCTCGGATCACCGATCTTGCCGTCGCCGCCGGTCTTGGCCGCATCTCCGAATCGAAGGCGCTGCTGCCAGCGGCCGACGCTCCCACCCGCCACCGCGCGCTCGCGCTCGCCGCCCAACTCGGCCGTGTCGACGCCGTGCGGCTCCTGCTCGATGCGGGTGAAGATCCCAATCGGTACAATCCGCCCGGCACACACGCTCACTCCACCCCGTTGCACCAAGCCGCCCTCGCCGGCCATGATGCTGTAGTTCGTCTTCTGGTGGAAGGCGGAGCGAGCACGCAGACGCTGGACACGATCTATAACGCAACGCCAGCCGCCTGGGCCCGCCATGCAGCCCACGTCGCCCTCGCCCTATTTCTCGAGCACACGACGGTTCGCCAAAATAGCGTATCGCCGGATACGTGAAGTCCACTTTCCACCCCGCGCGAGCAGTCGCCGAATTCTCGCCAGGCCGGATTCGAAAAATGGAGCGGCCCACCAACTGCTCGGGCGCCATCGAAGCAGGTGTCGGATCGCCATTCGCCTCCTCCAGTTGCCTGCCAGGCAGCGGCGCCCACAGCCAGACTGCGGGCTGGCGAAGCACCGGGCGCGGCTTCGTGCTTCGGATTACCGGCCGCGTTATCTTGCGCCAGAGCCGTTATGATGGTGTGATATGCCTGAACTGGTCTTCGAGGTAGTGCAGGAAGCAGACGGCGGATACTGCGCCGAGTGCCTGACAGAGAGCATTTTCACGCAAGGCGACTCCTGGGCCGACCTGCGGCGTAACGTCATCGAAGCCGTGAACGCGTTCTATTTCGACAGCGCCGCACCCGCTAGCGTTCGTCTCCACTTGGTGCGCGATGAGGTGGTTTCAGTCGCGTGAAGCTCCCTCGTGACCTGTCAGGCCGGGAACTTGCCGATGCACTTTGTCGACACTGGGACTACCAGCAGGTGCATCAAATGGGAAGCCACATCATTCTGGAGACGGCTGCCCCCACGCACCATCGACTCGCAGTACCGGCGCACCAGGCGCTTCGAGTTGGTACCCTGAACTCAATTCTCCGCGCGGTCGCCACGCACAAGGGACTGTCGCGCGACGCACTGATTGAATCGATCTGAATTCCGGTGGCAACCAGTGGCTGGAATCCCGCTCGCCGGGCTTCTACGATTTGCGGCTTTGCGGGTGGGGGCCCGCGATGGTCATTGTGTGCGACGATTCGCCGGGTCTGTCGTCCGAACACGCGCGCGGAGCCACGTCTCGAATTCGGTCTGCAACACTCCGAGAGGGAGCCAACCCCCACGGAGCAGGAAGCTATGAGAGTCGCCGGCATGGAAAGCCTTGCCGAATTGGGCGCCGGCTCGGGCCCTCATGTTTTTGAATGAAAGCTCTCCGGCTTTGTAGGCCTTCGGCCAAAGCCGTAGGAAGTTGAAGATCAGCGAAGAGACAAAACAAACGCACCGAAACGGGGACCGGGAACTGGAAAAGGACGCCGACGCTTCGCAGTTACCCCCAAACTATTGAGCCGGAGCGTCCATCGGCAAGTACTATCGGCCACTAAAGTCGCAGATCTTGCTTTGCATCGATAACGAAGTGTTGGATTGGCTGAAGTCGAAGGGCGAAGGGCATTTGAGCCGGATCAACCAGACGCTACGGGATCGGATGGCCGCTGAGCGCTGAAGTCGCTTCCCAGGGAACCGCCGTCATGCATCGCCCGGCGGCTTTGCCTAAGCCGTCTCGAATGATGAGCGGATGTACAACTATTCCAGTAGATCTGCAAGGACGGTGGGGTGCCAGCGATCCATCTGGATCGCGTCAAAACCGCGTCCTCGCACGATTGCTGCCGCACCGGGCGCCAGGCCGTGGTCCAGCAGGAGTGCCGTCAGGCAACGCGAACGATTCCGGGACTTTCATCGTCGACAGTTGCTGCCACGCGCACCGACTGTGGTTCTCATTTCGCCGATGGACGGCTTCCCGCCGCACTTTCCGGGCTCGACAGGGATGCGTTTGAACAATGCAACTGTCGCCGTACACTTCGGCCTAAACCAACTCCCCAACCTGATATCCTGATCCCAATTCCTGTGGATTTCTTAACCCGCCGCCAACTCCTTGAACGCAGCACATTGGGCTTCGGCTCGCTCGCCCTCTCCAGCCTTCTCCACGGCCAACACTTCCCCGCCAAAGCCAAGTCCGTCATCCAACTCGTCCAGAATGGCGGCCCCAGCCAGATGGACCTGTTCGATCCCAAACCGATGCTCCAGAAGCACGCCGGCCAGCCCCTTCCCGGCGGCGTTGAAATCCATCAGCCCAATAACATCAACACCCTTCTCCCCTGTCCCTTCGAATTCAAGAAGTACGGTCAGTCAGGTATGGACATCTCAGAGATGCTCCCGCACACCGCCAAGATCGTCGATGACCTCACCTTCATCCGCAGCATGCACACCGAGCACAACAACCACCTCGAAGCGCTCAACATGCTGCTCACCTGCAAAATCTTTCCGGGCCGCCCGGTCATGGGTGCCTGGATCAGCTACGCCCTCGGCACCGAAAATCAGAGTCTCCCGTCCTATGTCGTCCTGCGCGACCCCACCGGCTACACCATCGGCGGCAAGCAACTCTGGGCCAACGGCTACCTGCCGGCCACCTACGCCGGCGTCGAGTTCAGCATGAAGGGCGCACCGGTCCACCACCTGAATCCGCCCCCCGGCCAGCCTGCCCACCATCAGCGCGAAACTCTCAATTTACTAGCGAAAATCAACGAAGCCCACGCCAAAGACCACCCCGGCGAGACCGAACTCGAAGCCCGCATCAAGAACTTCGAACTCGCCGCCCGCATGCAGTTGGCCGCCGGCGAAGTCCTCGATATTTCCAAGGAAACCGACGCGACCAAAAAACTCTACGGCATCGGCGATCCCAAGGCCGGCGCCTACGGTTTGCGCTGCCTCATGGCCCGCCGCCTGGTGGAAAAAGGCGTCCGCTTCGTCCAGGTCACCACCAGCCCCGGCCAGCCGTGGGATCACCACAGCGGCATCAAGAAGGACATGCACAAGATCGCTACTGAGGTCGATCAAGGCTCTGCCGCCCTCGTCATGGATCTCAAGTCTCGCGGCCTGCTCGATTCCACCATCGTCATGTGGGCCGGCGAATTCGGCCGCCTGCCCACCACGCAGAACGGCGACGGCCGCGATCACAACCGCAACGCCTTCACCCTCTGGTTCGCCGGCGGCGGTTTCAAGAAAGGCCTCATTTACGGGGAAACAGATGACTTCGGCTACAAAGCCGTGGTCAACCGCGTTCCCGTACCCGACATGATCGCCACCGTGCTCCGCCAACTCGGTCTGGATCACCAAAAGATCCAATACCCCAATGGTGGCCGCATGGAAACGCCCTCGGACGCCACCGTCACCGGAGCCAAACCCGTTCTGGACCTCCTCGCATGAAGCCTTGGATTCTCCTCGCCCTCCCTCTCGCTCTCGCCGCCGCCCCGCGCTACGAGAAGGACGTCCTGCCCATCTTCACCAAGTACTGTTTCACCTGCCACGGCCAAAGTTCGCCCAAGCTCGGGCTCGACCTTCGCACTGCCGCCAGTGCGCTCCGTGGCAGCCATAACGGCCCCGTCGTCGTCCCCTCCAAGCTCGAAGAAAGCCTTCTCTGGCGCAAAGTCTCCACCCGCCAAATGCCGCCCGCCGTCTACAACCAGAAGATGCCGGATGCCGACATCGAAGTCGTCAAACAGTGGATTGAAGCCGGCGCCCCTTTCGACGCGCCCGTCAAAGCAGCCGCCCCCATCCCGCCCGTCATTCTCGCCCGCTGCACCGGTTGTCACGGTGAAAAGTCCGCCGCCGCCGGCCTCCGCCTGCACACCGTTGCCGACGTGTTGAAGGGCAGCGCCAGCGGCCCCGTCGTCGTCGAAGGCTTCTCCGATCGCAGCGTGCTCGTTCGCCGCGTCAGCAATCACAATATGCCCCCGAAGGGCGCTGGCGCGCCGCTCACCGAAGCTGAAGTGAACGCCATACGCGAGTGGATCGACCGTGGCGAGTTCGGCGAAATCATCACCTTCAATCCAGCCGATCGCCCCTTCAGCCCCCTTGAAGCTCCCCCCATCACCGCCGAACAAAAACAGTTCTGGTCCTTCCAGAAACCGGTGGCTCCCGCGATTCCTAACGTAAAAGCGAAGGCCCGGGTCCGCACTCCCATCGACGCGCTGGTTCTCTCCAAACTCGAATCGAAAGGCCTAACATTTAGTCCCGACGCGCCCAACGAAAAACTCGTCCGCCGCGCCTATCTCGATCTCACCGGTCTCCCTCCAACTCCCGCCGAAATCGACGCCTTCCGCCAGCACAACAACTACGAGCGGCTCATCGATCAACTCCTCGCCTCGCCTCGCTACGGCGAGCGCTGGGCCCGCCAGTGGCTCGACGCCGCTGGCTACGTTGACACCACCGGCAAGGACTTCGACCCTAAGAAAGCCGAATACGCCGTCGGCATGTGGCGCTATCGAGACTACGTCATTAAGGCTTTCAATAACGACAAACCCTGGAACCGTTTTCTCACCGAACAACTCGCCGGCGACGAACTCATCGACTGGCGCGAAGCCAAACATCGCACGCCGGAAATGAACGAACTCCTCACCGCCACCGGCTACCTTCGCACCATTCTTGACATCACCGAAGAGGACATTTCCAACCTGCCCGTCGAACGCTATGAAGCCCTCTTCAAACTCGTTGAGAAGGTCTCCAGCAGCACCGTTGGCCTAACCGTCAATTGCGCCCGCTGCCACTCCCACAAGTTCGATCCCATTTCGCAGAAGGACTACTACCGCTTCCTGGCGCTGTTCACCACCGCCTACAATCCCACGGATTGGATTCAACCCCAGAACCATCATCTCTATCTGTTGCCCACCGCCGAGCACGAAGCCATTGAAGCCCGCATGTTGAACGATCAACTGAAAACGATTCCAGAGCCCATCCGCGACGATCTGAAGGCCGCGCTCAAGACCCCCGCCGACAAACGCACCGAAGTCCAAAAATATCTCTTCAAGAAATTCGACGAACCCTTCCGCGCCGAGTATGCCAAGGACCCCGAGTTCCCCAAACTCGGCAAGATCCAAGCCCTCTGGGACGTAGGGACTCCGCCGAAAATCCGTCTGCTCCAGCGCGGCAGCGCCGACGCTCCCGGCCCCCGCGTCACGCCCGGTTTCTTTGAAGTTCTAACGCCCCCAGACCGGCGCGACGCCATCCGCCCCTCCGCAACCCAGGGCAAAACGTCGGGCACGCGACTCGCCTTCGCCGAATGGCTCACCAGCCCGGAGAATCCGCTCGCCGCCCGCGTTATCGTGAACAGAATCTGGCAAGGCCACTTCGGAACCGGCATCGTCGCTACGCCGGATAACTTCGGCAGCACCGGTACGCTCCCTACGAATCAACCGCTGCTCGACCATCTCGCCGTCGATTTCATGCAGAACGGCTGGAGCGCCAAGCGCCTCCACAAGCAGATCATGCTCTCCACGGCGTACCGCCAGTCCAGCCTGCAAAACGAGCAGGCGAGCAAAGTCGACCCAGACAACAAACTACTCTGGCGCATGAACCTCCGCCGCCTGGACGCCGAAGCTCTTCGCGACTCCGTTATCGCCGCCGCCGGCAAGCTCGATACGACCCCCGGAGGCCCGCCCATTCAACTGGAAATGCGCCCCGACGGCTTGCAGATCGTCTCCACAAAGGAGCCCGAAAACGCCAAGTGGCGGCGCAGCATTTACCTCACCCACCGCCGCACGTACCCGATGAGTTTCCTCGGCGTTTTTGACTATCCCATTATCGACACGAACTGCGCCCGCCGCGTCCCTTCGGCCACGCCGCTACAGTCGTTGACCATGTTGAACGACGAGTTCATTTTCCAAGCCGCCGAAGCCCTCGCCAAGCGCGCGGAGAACAACGTGGACGCGGCCTACCTGCTCACCCTCTCCCGAAAGCCGACGGCGGCGGAACAACAACTCGCCGCCGGCTTCCTGGAGAAAATGCCCTTCCACTCTTTCGCGCAGGTCCTTCTGAGCTCGAATGAGTTTCTCTACATTGATTAGCGGTACGGTCTACCCTTCTGGATCCACCGTTACTTGTCCGGCATAGTTCTCGTTTTTCAACTGAACGCCGCCCAGAAAGCACTCGAACGCAAATGTCCCGATTTTCGTTGCCCGGAGTATCTGCCCTCCTTGCCGTTTCCGGTCGGCATCTGGCGATTCATCGGCAAACGGAAGGTCAGCCGGAAATCTGAATTCAAAGAGTCCCAACAGATTCGACATGATCTGAAAATGTTGGCCTATCTTAACCGTCACCACCGACGGACTTTCCGCGCGGATTACGATCGGAATCGGATTCGCCGCTGAACCGAGCACTGCTGCTGCTGCACCTGCCATATAGGACTTCCTCCTGTTTTTTATGTATCCAAGCTGTCACTGCCGGAAAAACATGTAGCGCGCAGACGCGCCGTCAAGGGCCACAGTTTCTCTGTTAGCGTTGAAAAACAATACCATGCCGGGGATCATTCACGAAGTCCCGCAAATCAGGTTGCCTCTTCAGGTCTTTCAACTGCGCCGCCGTCGCCCCTCGCAGCCACTGTACGGCCAACTCTCTTTTCTTCAATGACTCCATGGCCATCGTCGCGCAGAACAGCACATCGTAATTCCCGGGGTCCAGTCGTGCCGCCTGCAGCGCATTGTCCAATCCAGCTTCACGGTCACCCGTTTCTGCTTGGGCGTACGCCAGTTCCGCTCTCGCTCGCGAGTCTCTTGGATTGCGCCGTAGTGCCGCCCGTGCCCGTTCGGTCGCCTGTGTGAATTGCGTCAGAGCCTCTGCCGTGCGGCCCGTTACCTTCGATGCCGTCGCCAGATTCAGCCATTCCCGGGCCGTCGATCCGTCGAGCTTTACCGCGCGAGAAAACACCTCCACCGCTTCCGCGTCTCTCCTCTGATAGCGCAGCAGGACACCCAGATTGCTAAGCGCCGCGCGCGTTTCGCGCAGCGTCAGTGACCGGCGCAAGGCCTTTTCCGCCTCCGCCTCCCGGCCTGCCGTCAGCAGTGTGCCACCAAAACTCGCGTACCCTTCGGCCATCGCCGGCGCCAATTCCGTTACCTTTTGTAGCGCTTCCACGGCTTCCGTATAACGCCCCTTCTGGAAATGGATCGCGCCCAGCATCTGGTACGGCCGATAGTAACCTGGCGCCAGTTCCACCGCCTTTCGCGCCGCCGTTACCGCTTCCTGGTCCTTCCCCGTCCGGGAAAGCGCGAACCCATACTGGCTCCACAAATCAGAGCGGCCCGGTTCGAGCGTAATGGCGCGCGTGTAGCGCTCGATCGCCGCTTCCGGTTTCCCCTCTTCTAGCTCCACCCGGCCGAGTGCTAGCAGAACTTCCGGCGAATCGGGATGCAGATCTTCTGCCGCTCGCGCCGCCGTCGCCGCCTTCTCTAAACATCCGTCATCCCTGGTCGCCTGATACTTTTGCAGGTACGCCTCGGACCGGCCAGCCATGATCAGAGGAGAGGTTTTGTCGATCTCCTCCGCCGTGTCGAGCAACGCCAGCGCCCGGTCATAGCTCACACGGTCACGACGCAGCAGCCCCAGGCCCGCCGCGTAGAACGAATACGCTTCCGGCTTAACCTGCGCCGGCAACGCCTTCCCCAACCGGAACGCCGAAGTCACCACACTCGCCAATGATGTTGAGATTCTCGCCAGCTCGCCCGCCGGAAACTCGCCATCGAAATCTCTCACCATATCTCCGGTCCCTGTCGCCCGAACCTCCGCGTGCACCCCAACCGCCGTGCCCCGGAACTCCACGGAACTCAAAAGTACATGCGTCGCACCCAACTGTCCGCCCGCCTTCGCCGCCGTGTCCACCTTCAGCCGCGACGCTTCCTCCGGCCGGATCAGCACCAACCGCCGTGACGCCGCGCCCAGACTGTCGAGCCGGCTTGATACCTCCGCCAGTCCGCCCGCCAGCGTCTCGTCCAACTGCTTGTCCCCGGTCGATCCACTCATTGGCAGCACCGCCAACCGCGCCAACGGCGGCTCCGGCGAGAAATAGATTCCACCTGCCACCGCAGCCGCTACCAGTGCCGCCGCCAGCCATCGTCGCCGGTTCGACGGCACGAACGCCCGGTCAATCGCCGCCAACAGTTCCCCCGCCGTTGCCGTTCGTTTTGCCGGGTCCGCCTCCAGGCACCGCTTCAAGATCGGCCCCCAGCGCGCGTCGGCCTGCCCCCCGTCCGCCAGCATTTCCGACAGGATCACCCCCATCGAAAACACATCGCTTGCCGGTGTCGGCTCCGCCCCTTGGTAACGTTCCGGGGCGATATACCGCGGCGTCCCCGCCAGCCGCGATGTGTCCCCAAAAGCCTGCGCCAGCCCAAAATCCATCACCACCACGCGTTTCCCGGCCAGCATCACATTGGAACTCTTCAGGTCCAGGTGCAATACCCCGGCCGCGTGCGCCGCCATCACACCCAGGCACAACTGCCGGGCGATCGATACTGCTTCCTCCCCTTCCACCGGCCCCCGGAGGCGCCGCGTCGCCAGCGTTTCCCCTTCTACGTACTCCATCGAAAGGAAATCCGTGTCGCCGTCGGAGTGTATCTCATACACCCGGCACACGTTTTCGTGCGTTACCCGCAGCGCCGCCCGCGCCTCGGGCGGAATCCACTGGCCGCGGCCCTCCTTCGGAAACTTAAGCGCTCGCTTAACGTTTAGCTTCTTGTCGATGGCTTCATACACCACCGCCATCCCGCCTTCACCGATCCGGCGCAGGATTTCGAAGCGTTCCACTAGGGTTTTGCGGGCGGAACTTCCGGCTTCTTTTCCTCGACCACAGGGCGGCGGAACCGCGGCTGGCGGACCACCGGTTTGGCCGTGGCGAGTTCGACGTAGTTTGAAAGAAGTCTTTCTTTTTCAGTTGGTTCCAACATAAGCTGGCGAATTGTTCCCACCGGTTCTGACAACACAAACGCCTTATCCGTTGGCCGGACGGCGTACAAAACCGCCGCCAGTTCGCCGGTCGGTGCGTCTTTCCCGAACGCCTTCAACGCATCGGCCACCGGGTGTGCCGGGAACGCCGCGAACTCTTTTTCGAGTGTCGCCACCGGGAACAGGACATCCGTCTTCCCCACCGCGACGATCGGCGTAGGCCAGCCAGCGGCTTCTAACTCCTTTGCCGCCAACGCCGTAGAGCAAACCAGCACTTTCACCTTCACGGCAATCAGTTCTTTGGCGCCGGGCAGTGTCAACACTTTCAAGAGGTTCGTTGGCGGCCCCGCCAGGACTACCGCCGCGTTCTGGTCGTGCTGCGCAGTGAACGCGTTGCGGATCAGGCCGTGCGCCTCGGCGGTGTCGATCAGTTTTTCGATTCCGTGCTGGTAAGTCTTTGTGCCATCAGGGTTTACGCGGCTGAGCGGCCCCGTCAGGAGGGGGGTGTCGCCGGGAATTTTGCCATCCGCCGCCAGGCCAACCGGCAGCGTACGGGCGAAGGCACCGAACGCGGCTGAGACGGCGCCCGCGTAAAATCGTCCGACTACCTCACAAAACGCTGCGGACAAAAGACTTGTGCGCGTGGAGGAGATGGAAACCACGCGGCACTCGTTCTTCCCATCCAAGCCGTAAAGCACCGCCAGAGCGAGCGCCGTTTCGACGCGAGAGCCCACATCGGAGTCAAAAATGACGCCTAAACTAGGCTTATTTTGCCTATTTAGCTGCATTTTTACGCCAAATTTAGGCCATCAATGCGGCCTGTAGCGTCGCCAAAATGCTCAATTTTGACATTCATGCGGTCCATCATGGCCAGGTAGAGGTTCGAGATCGGGGTCTCTTTCCGGTAGGTGATGCGGCGTCCGCCCTTGATGGAATCGCCGCCGCCGCCGACCAACATGACGGGGAGATTTTCGTGGGTGTGGCGGTTGCCGTCGGACAGGCCGGCGCCGTAGACGATCATTGAGTTGCCGAGGATGGTGGAATCGCCTTCCTTGATGGACTTCAGCTTTTCGATCCACTTGGCGAATTGCACCATGTGGTACTCGTTGATTCGGGTGACCTTATCGAGCAGGTCCTGCTTGTTCATGTGGTGGGTGAGCGGGTGGTGACCGTCGGGAATGCCGATTTCGCGATAGGGGCGCGAGGTGCCTTCGCGCGTCACCAGAAACGTCACGACACGGCTCATATCGGCCTGGAAGGCCACGGTGATCATGTCGCTCATCAATCGGAAATGCTCGGCGAAATCGGCCGGGACGCCGTAGGGTTTGGGCATGCCCGGGTTCACCTGGGCGTTGTCCTTTTCGGCCTTTTCTAGTTGGCGTTCAATTTCACGGATGGAGGATAGGTACTCGTCGAGCTTGCGGCGGTCTGTGGGGCCGAGGTCGCCTTGCAGTTTCTTCGTGTCGCCGGTGACGAAGTCGAGAATGGAACGGCGGTACTTATTCTGGCGGGCGCGTTCTTCCGGGTTCAGTGCCGCGCCTTTGCCGAAGAGGCGTTCAAACAGCGCGCGCGGATCGAGCACGGGCGGGAGCGGCTGGGTCTCCGAACGCCAGGCGAGATTGTTGGTGTAGGCACAGGAATAGCCGGAATCGCAGTCGCCGGCCTGGCGCGCGTCTTCCAGCCCGACTTCGAGGGAAGGGAAGCGGGTCAACTTGCCGGCTTCGTTGGCGACAATCTGGTCGCACGAGATACCGGCCTTGATATCGACGAAGCTCTTGCGGGGCTGGACACCGGTGAGATAGGCGCCGCAGCAGCGGCCGTGATCGCCGGCGCCATCAAGCAGCGCGCGGCCATTGTTCTGGGTGAGATTGCTGAGAATCGTAAAGTCCTGGCGCATGGCGTCCATGGGCTTGAGGATCTTGGGCAATTCGCCGGTGAAGGCGCCGTCATCCTTCGGCGTCCAGTGGCGCATATCGATGCCGTTGGGCACGTAGACGAAGGCCATGCGGACGGGCTTGCCGCCCGGGATGGTGCTCGAATTCATGGCCGGCGCCATGGCATCGAAGAAAGGCAGGGCAATGGCCGTGCCGGCGCCGCGCAGCATGGTTCGGCGGGAGAGGGTCTTCTTAGTAATCATCGTTGCGCCACCTGTTTGGGAGCCTCTCCACGCCGCTGTTGGAACGGGAGGCTCTGTACGATTTCTTGAATCAACAACTGAAAGGGATAGCCGTTGGCGGCCAGTTTCTTGCCGATGGAATCGACGGTCCGGCGGTCGTACCGTTCCAGCCCCCGACCCAAAGAGTATGTCAACATTTTCTCCGTGATGCAGCGGGTGAATTCGGGCAACTGACCGAGGAGAATCATTCGCATTTCGGCCGGCGTCTGGAAGCTCTTGCCGTTGGGCATGGTGCCGCTGACGTCGATATCGAACTTACCGTCTTTGACGCGCCACTTACCGGTGCCGTCGTAGTTTTCAAGGCCGAAGCCGAGCGTATCCATGCGGTTGTGGCAGGAGGCGCAGATGGCGTTGGAGCGGTGCTTTTCCATCTGTTGGCGCAGGGAGCCGGCGTTGCCCACGGAGCCTTCGTCGAGCGGCGGCACATCAGGCGGCGGCACCGGCGGCGGCACGCCGAGCACGTTCTGCAGGACATATTTACCTCGAATGACGGGCGAGGTGCGAGTGGGGTAACTGGAGACCGTCAGCACGCTGGCGTGGCTAAGGATGCCGCCGCGCTGGGGCGTGTTGATTTCCACGCGCCGGAAATCCGGCCCGCTGACGCCTTCGATGCCGTAGTGCTTCGCCAGCATCTCATTCAGGAACGTGTAGCGGGCATCGATGAAATCGCTTAACGGGCGGTTCTGGCGGAGCACGTTATCGAAGAACAGGCGCGTTTCAGCGCGCATGGCCTCTTTCAACTCCGGACCCCATTCGGGGAACTTCTGCGGGTCCGGCTTGACGCTATCGAGATTGCGAATTTCCAGCCACTGGCCGGCGAAGTTTTCGGCGAGCGCGGCGCTGCGAGGATCGGCGAGTAGCCGCTTGACCTGTGCCTCAAGAACGCCGGGGGCGCGCAGCTTGCCGGCTTCAGCGAGAGAGAGCAGCGTGTCGTCCGGCATGGAACTCCACAGGAAATACGACAGGCGCGAGGCCAGTTCGACATCGGAGATTTTGTGGACTCGGGCGGGATCGTTCGGCGCCGGGTGCTTTTCAATGCGGAACAGAAAATGCGGCGAAACCAGCATGGCCTGGATGGCGAGTTGGATGCCTTGTTCCACCGTTTGGCCTTCCTTGCGGGCCATGGCGACGAAGGTCTCAAGCGGCGCAACGTCGGCGCGGGTGGCGGGACGGCGGTAGGCGCGGTGGGTGAGTTCAGTGAGGATCTTTGTGACGCAGGCAGCGCCGGAATTGGGATCGCAGATGAGGACGCGCTTGCGGCTGGCGCGCTCGACTTTCGCCGGATAGGGGCCGACGAACTTGATCATGTTCAGGAACTTGTTTTTCTTGTCGCTGAAGGCGTCTTTTTGTTCCAGGGTCTTGGCGAACTCATCATTGATGAAACCGGCGCGGAAGGTGTGGTCGCCTTCGGGCAGGAAAACGCGGAAGTGCTCTTCGGAATAGGGGTTGAAATAGACGAGGCCGGATGGCTTGGTTTCCACGCTGCGCTTGAAGATCAGCTTGCCGTCCATCCAGAAGCCCATTTCGACGGGGGCGGCGTCTTTAGCACGCTCGCCGGGCAGACCGATGGTGATTTCGTATTCCCCGTCCCAATCGACCCGGTGGGTGGCTTCGATATTCGAGCGATCCAGGCGGCGGACCGATTTCGTTTTGGTGTGATACTCGAACTCTACGGGCTTAGCCGGGAGCGGATCGGCGCCAAGGGCGCGGGAGGCGATAGTTTCGGCGGCCTCCAGGTACTTCTGCATCAGCACAGGCGAAATGGTGAGCACGTCGCCGATGTTGTCGAAACCGTAGCCGGAGTCATCGGTGGGGAAATCCTTTTCGGCGCGGAAATCAACCGAAAGCAGGTCGCGGATGGTATTGGTGTACTCCATCCGGTTCAGGCGCCGGGCGGTGACGCGGCCCGGGTCGGGCTTCAGGCTCCGGTCGGCGCGTTCCCATTCGCTTTCCAGGAACGCGGCGAACTCGCCCACCTGTTCCAGCGAGGGGCGGGGCATTCCTTTGGGCGGCATTTCGCCAGACCGCACTTTTTGCACCACTTTTTCCCATTCATCGCGATTGGAAAGAATGGTGGAGGGGTTGGTGAACGGGGCCAGGTTGACACTGCCGGACTGGACGCGGTCGTTGTGACAGCTAATGCAGTTCTTCGTTAGAACGGATTGAACAGAATGGTCAAAGGTCGGTTTTGCGGGGCCCTGCGCGACCAGAAGCGCGGCACAGGCGGGCAAAACGGCTTTCGCAACAGAGCGCAGCGTCAAAATCGGCATAGTCCCAATTGTAAATAACGCCGCACCCCTTTGGGAGGTTACCTATCGAAGAGACCGGACCAAAGAATAAACGCTTATGGAGACGCTTGCGGCGCTGGGGATGACCAGGACCAGCGCTGCTGGGGTCCACGCGCCTGGATACGCTTTTGCGACGTAGGCGGCGCAGAGTACGCCCGCGACGGCGATGATAGCGAAGCCATAAGTTCTGGATTCCGGAAAGAAACCGGCGACGCAGATGGCCAGTCCTGAGGCGAGGGAGAGCAAGAGCCAGATTCCCCTCCCGAAGGGGTCATACAGGGGCGAGAAAATGAATTTGAAAACTTCCCAGAAGCCGAACTGTGTGAGCGAATCGATGAAGAATCCGAATGCGGCAAAGCCGGCCATCGGCAGCAGCAGGAGGAGGCATAGGAAGTACACGACAACGTTCATACCCCAACAGGCGCGGGCGGGCGGGGGATTGCCTCATGCCTCATTGCGAATCCGCCGGACGAGAGTAAGAAAGTGCTGTTTGTCCGTTCGGTTCAGCCGCTGGGAGGGGAAGGCCATTGCGCCGGCGGCTTTGGCGACGGCGAGTTTGGCGAATTTGAGCGTCCGCGTACCGGAGACTTCGGCGGTGACAGGATAGTCGCCATCGGCGAGGTTGGCGGGGACGGTAATGTTGATCTGATAGAGCCCGGCGGAAGTGATGCCGGCGTAGGAAACCTGTGCGTCCTGGGAGTCAACGCGAACGGTGACGGGGCTGGCGGTTTGGGCGGGCGAGGTAACGACTGTTCCGGCGGTGATTCCGGGCGTCGTGGTACCGAAGCCGGTACCAAAAAGCTGGATCGTTTCCCCGGGCTTGGCGGGGACGGTGGTGACGCCATCGATCAGGCCAGTCGGACCGATGAGCGCGCCATCGGCGCGGACAGCGGCGATGTTTTCATTGGGGAATTGAAAGAAGGCGGGCATGAGTCTGTTGAAAGCGACGGTCACTGGGTCCGACGTTCCCTGCGCGTTGGTTACTGTCACTTGCACGTTGCCTTCGGTGGTCGTGTCGGGCGCCAGTACGTTGATTTGGGTAGGGCTGATATAGAAGACCGACGCGGGCTGGTTGTTGATGCTCACGCTGACGCCGTCGAGCGATTCGGGGAGCCTTGCGGGGGTGGTGAAATCGCCGGACCGCCAGGTACGGGTGGTGGTGGAGAGCGCGTTGCCCTGCAGGGTGACCCAGGAACCAGAGGCGGCGCCGCGACGGAAACTGGCGCCGCTGGAGACGCCGCCGGTGGTGATGAGCGTGGGCTTGGTGATGGACGATGTGTCGGCGGGGGTGAAGTCGACAACGATGTCCCAATTGGTGGCGAGCGCGCCGATGGCGGAGCCGGGAATCGCAGTCCAGGGGCGAATAAGTGAGTTGCGCTGGGCGGCATTGGTAACGCCGGAGAGTACGCTGTCGTTAGCGGTCTCGCCTTCTACAAAGAGCTGCGTGGTCAGGCTGCGGCCGCCGGCGAGGGTGACTTTCGCGTGTACGTGACGAACGCGTCCGGGATAAAGACCGGGCTTGATGGTGCGGAAGAGATACCTGCCGTCAGAGGCGGTTTCGAACGTGCCATAGCCCTGGAAATTGCCGTCGCGGCTACCGTTCAGGGCTCCGCTGGTGTGGATGTAGGAGCCCAGATTGTCGGCCTGCCAGATTTCGATGACGGCATTGCGGATGGGATTCCCGTTACGGTCCAGGATGCGTCCGCTGATCCAGGCAATGGTTCCGACGCCGGGGGTGATGGCGTTGTTGATGACGAGCAGATCGTTGTCGCGGTCGAGCGGCAGGACGTTGGGGTAATAGGGCCCTTCGGTGACGGCGGGCGTGAGCGTGAGGGTTTGGGCGAAAAGGCCTTTTTCGGTGAAGAACAGGCCGCCGGCGCCGAGGGCGGCGGCGAAGAAGTTGCGGCGGTCCATTGTGAGTTTTCCAGTATTGATGTGCATTTTGATCCCCATATTGTTGCTGCGTACAGGGGGATAGACACGGCCCGGCGGGCGTTGGTTGCGGGGCGGCGCAGAACCTTAACAGGCTTTACGATGGTTTAACGTGCGCTTAACAGGTGGGGGTGTAGGATGAAGTCATGGCGACACTGGTAAGTAGGAAAACAGCGCCGAGCCAACCCAAGAGCGCGCTGTTGGGTTGGCTCGGCGCGAGTTGCGACGCTTCCGAGGAACCGCCAGGATGCGAGTGCCGCGCTGATATTGGAGACGCTGGACCATTCACTCGCCCCGGATGCGTTGCGCCATCAAGCGCTGATTGAAAAGAAGTATACGCAGGGTCTCACCACGGAAGACACGTTGGAACTGGCCGAGTTGGAGGCAGGTTTCGATCGTCGCGATGCGTCCTATTATGCTCCGATATTGGAGCGGGTCGCCACCGCGCGAAAGGCTTTGCCGAAGGGCAAATAGGCGGTGGCCTACTTCCAACGGCGCGGCAGCGCGCCTTCCCTGAAGCGGCGTACGTACCAGTCGTTTCGGGCCGCGGTACGGGAAGATTTTCGTTCCACCTGCGCCTATTGTCTGCTGGAAGAAGAGCGGGCCGCGGGACTGTATAACTTCGAAAGCAATCATTTTCGCCCTCGATCTCGATTTCCCCATCTTGCCATTGATTTCTATAATCTCTACTGGTCCTGTCACGTCTTGCCACCGGATCAAGGCCGCCAATTGGCCTTCGGCGGAGCTTCAGGCGAAGGGAATCGCATTGGTCGACCTGTGCAGTGAAGATTTTGAGCAACATTTTGCCGAGTTGGCTAACGGAAAATGGCGCGGTAAAACAGCCTCAGCCGAATACACGATTGAGGCCTTGCGTTTGAATCGCGCGCATCTGGTGGCCCTTCGACAGGTGCTCCGGCGATTGGAGCGGCACACCTAACCGATGCTGCTGAAACGGCGCGTCTGCCGCCGATTGGATATCGTCCGCCGGGCATTGCCGTCGCGCGTAGACTTCAATGACCCCGATTTGTGCCCTGCGCCGCAGTTCAGGTCATGAGCCAGAACTTTCTTCTCGCGGTTGTGGCCATGAGACTGACCGCGCATTGTGCTTTTGCGGCCCCGCTAACAGGGTCCGGCACCGCGCTTGCTTTGCCCATGGCGCCCAATACAGGCGCCCTTGCGCCTGGGATTGCCCCAACCGTCCCCTATCCGGGAAACAGTGGCGCGGCTAACTCCTTTACCGGTGTCTTCAGCGCTCCGGCTCACTCGAATTGGCTGGGAAGTTTTCAGGGCTCGGGCCAATACCCGTGTTGCAGCAACCAGTCCGTTTCCAGTTGGGACTTCAGCGGGCTAGCGCCCGGCCATCTGCCGGCGGGCACATTCATGCGGCTGGGTGATGTGGATCAGTTGGAAAACTTCAGACTGACTGCCTTTGACGCCAACAGCGCCGTGATTCAGGTATTGCGCGCAGTTCCTGGCGTCCAATTTGCCCACGTTCACCTTCGTGAATGGAACCTATGGGTTCAAGGGCGCCAGCGCCAATACGCTTTTGACCATTTCGCTGCCGACCAACACAAATATTTGCCGGCTGGAGGTGAGCAATGAGGTTACCAATGGCCTTTCAATCGCGGCTCCTTCGGCGGTACCAGAGCCGACGACGTGGGCGATAGTGGGCCTTGGGGGTGGCGCGTTGGCGATCCGCTGGCGGCGTCACGGCCGCAGCAACGCCTTGATCGCCCGGCGTTCATCCGTCGCGCGGCAACCCTCCGCCACCTCGTGGAGCGGCAAAGTTAAGTCAAACACCTTGCCTGGGTCGATCTTCCTCTCCCAAACCAACCGGAGCAGTTCCGGGAGGAACCGGCGGACTGGCGCCGGCCCGCCGTGGAGGTGGACATGCGAATAAAAGAGCATCTCGCCGTTGAGTTCGACCCCGTGAGGCACGCCGACGTAGCTTACATAGCCGCCTTTGCGGGCGGAAGAGCTCGACTGCACCATGGACTCCTGGGTGCCTACGCACTCCAGCACCGAGTCCGCGCCGATTCCGTCGGTCAGATCCTTGACGCGGGCGGCGCCTTGATCGCCGCGTTCAGAGATGATGCCGGTGGCGCCGAATTCGCGCGCTACCTGTTGGCGGGCCTGGTGACGGCTCATCGCGATGATCCGCTCGGCGCCCATCTGTTTGGCGGATAGCACCGCAAGCAGCCCAACCGCGCCATCGCCGACCACCGCCACGGTGGCGCCGGGCTTCACGTTCGCCGCGGCGGCGGCGAACCACCCTGTGCCCAGGACATCCGAGATCGTTAGAAGGCTTGGGATGAGATCCTGTGCGGGCAGCGCCGGCGCCGCCACCAGCGTGCCGTCCGCCAGGGGGACACGCAGAAATGGCGCTTGCGCCGTGCTGACAAATTCGCGACGCTCGCAGGACGACGGATAGCCGAAGGTGCAATTCGGACATATATTGTCAGAGGCAAAGAAGGAGCCGATGACGAATTGGCCGGGCTTGACCGATTGGACCTCGCTTCCGGTTTCCTCGACGATCCCGCAATACTCGGGCCCATTGGCATGGGCTCCTTCACTGGATTGATGCCCCGGTAGGGCCAAAGGCCGGAGCCGCACACACAGGTTGCCGAGATGCGGAGAATGGCGTCAGTGGGAGGCTCAATTTTTGGGAGGGCGCGCTCCTCGAAGCGGACATCGCGCGGCCCGTAGAGTACAGTTCCCTTCATGCTCCAGACTCCTTTCCCTTTCCGTTCATTCCGCGGCGGAACGGTTGCGCCGCGGGCTTCCGCATGGAGTGCTTCCCCGGCGTCATCTCCAGGGTACGAGCCATTTGTATTTTTGAGTGGCATGAAGGAAAGACGTGAGCCTATGAGCGAATTTCATCAATGAATCGAAACGACCTGAGCACGCTGGCGGCGTTTCTCGCCGTTGCCGACGAGCGCAGTTTTACAAGGGCCGGCAAGCGGCTGGGCGTCTCCGCTTCCGCCATTAGCCATGCCATCCGGGGACTGGAGGAAGACGTTGGAGTGCGGCTGCTGTCGCGGACGACTCGAAGTGTTGCGCCCACCGAGGCGGGAGAGCGGCTGTTGGCCCGGCTGCGGCCTGGGCTTGCCGACATCCGGGAGGCGCTGGATCAGATTTCCGCTATGCGGGATAAGCCCGCTGGCCGGATCCGTTTGCTGGTGCCGCGGCTTGCCGGAACCACCGTGTTGGGCCCGCGGCTGGCGAATTTCACCCGCGACTACCCGGACGTTGTTCTGGAAATCACGGCGGACGCCAGCCGGCTCGACATCGTTGCGGGAGGCTTCGACGCCGGCATTCACTTCGGCGAGTATATTCAAAAAGACATGATCGCGGTGAGGGTGTCGGCGGACCATCGGGCGGCGATTGTGGGCGCGCCGTCCTATTTCCAAGTGCACACAAAGCCGAAGACGCCGCACGACTTGTTGAAGCACCGGTGCATCAACTTTCGACACGGATCGGCCGGGGTGTACCGGTGGGAGTTCGACAAGGGCCGAAAATCGCTGTCGGTTGCCGTGAGCGGTCCGCTGGTTGTGGATGATGTGGAGACGCTGGTCCGCGCCGCGCTGG
>JAEUQC010000187.1 GCA_016789905.1 Bryobacterales bacterium
CAGCCCATTATTGACGAACTGCTCCCGCAGCAGCCTCTTCCCGATTCCTACTTGCAATACCTCCGCTTGAAGCTTCGCGCTGTCTCCTCAAACCCCTCGGCGGCTGTCCAAAAAACTACGGTTTTGTGTGATCGCTAACAATTGGCCTTGGCAATCGTCGATCATGCCCTGGAGCGAAATAGGGACAATGGAGATTTGTGGTGCTTGCATGGGCGGTGCCTTCTTGCACATCACGGACGGGAACAGGATGCTGACGGTTCCTTCAATAAGGCTTTTCTCAGCGGGAGTCGGAAGCGGGAGTTGTTCGCCAATTGGATTAAGGCGAAGAGACAAATCAGTGACTGGCAGGGGATAATTGACGTTCTCGAGTCGAAGGAGTGCTGCCTTTCGGATGAGGAAAAACTCTTAGCCCAGATGAAGGCGCGTGAGGAACTGGGGCTGATCGCAAAGCGGAATCGAATGGGTTTCAGGGCAGACACAAGATTTCGGGATGCCTTGTTATCGGCGGTAGAGTTCATGACCAAACAGGTGGAGACTACTGAGGGAAATCGGCTGCTGGTTGCCACTTTCGCGATCCGCCTTTCAGGTGTTGCGACCGAATCTGTTTGCGAGACCCGGGGTGATTTCCTAGAAGTGTTTGAGGTGATTCAACGCGTTTGGGCGTGTGGAGTTTTTGATGTTGAATTGTTGACGAACTCACTCAGGGTATTGAATGGCTGGTGGTCGTATCTTTCAGACCCTTCCTTTGACAACAGTCCCTCCGTGCAGAATGCAATGCGCCTCAACAACAGTGTGCAAGTAGTCCGGCGATGCATTGCTAAAGCTTCGCGTTCTAGTGGAGGGAGTCTCATGAGCTACGAAATTCTAAACCAGGAATGTGCGAGTTTGGAAAGGAAAGCCGCAAGTGTTCTCAGGTAATAGCTATAGAGGGTGTCTGTGACTTCTGTGAGGTTCGCCGTCGGTCGTATTTGACGTAGCGTTTTGCGGCGCAGCGAGGGCGGTTTGAACAGAGTGGGCGGCGCGAAGTGAACGTAACTGCGGGCAGCGGAAATGTACTTGCGGACCTGGGGTTTCCAGCTGCCGACGAGCGAAATCTGCGGAGTCGAATGAGTGCGCAGAAGGTGGCCTTGACGGATTCTACTGCTATGATGGCCTCCATCAGGCGGCGGGCTGCGGCTGGGAGGTCTGGCGTTTTGGTATGCGCTGTATCGCCTTGCCATTCTGCTGGCGGGCGAGGTCCAATTCATACGCGCTTTGCAGATTCATCCAGAAATCCGGCGACATGCCGAAGTATTGTGCGAGCCGCAGAGCCGTGTCGGCGGTTACGTTCCGCTTTCCAGCCAGAAGTTGATAGAGCCGATTGGGCGGGACTTCGATAACATCGGCTAGCTTCTTGGCGGTCAGGCCGATTTCCTCAAGCTCGTCGGCGAGAATTTCTCCGGGGTGAATGGGTGTGCGCGGCATAGTGATCCTTCTTGCTAGTGGTAGTCAACAATCTCAACATTCGATGGGCCGGGTGCATCCTGGTCCCATTCAAAACAGATACGCCACTGGTCGTTGATCCGAATGGAATACTGTCCCCTTCGGTTCCCCTGCAGGGCCTCCAGTCGATTGGAGTTGAGAGCCGTAAGGTCGTTCAGCGAGGTGGCGGAGTCGAGAATTCGTAACCGCCTTTCGGCTTGGCGCCGGAACGGTTCCCACTGGCGGACTCTTTCGCCAGCGGCAAGACGCGCCGTGTCCCTGTCGCGATAATTCCTGATCATCCGGCCTAACCGCATTATAGATGAGTGACGTCACACGTACAATGCTCTGCCGCTTTGGCTGGTTCCACGTAGGGAGCGGGGCGGAGGCTTTGGGCCGTTTCTTTGAGAACATGGTACGGCGCGCAAGTCCCGGTAGAATTGGGATTTGAGAAACCGCGGACAGGCGACCGATTGAGAGCGAACGACGAAATGACCGTTATCGCAGGCAGCGGAGATGTTTGTGCGGGCCTGGGTTTTTCGGACGCTGAGGCACGGAATCTGCGGATGCGGTCGCAATGGATGACTGTGCTCCGGAAGTTTATTGAGAAAGAGTCGCTGACGCAGGCGGGGGCGTCGAAGCGGTTTCAGGTGACACGGCCTCGGATTTCTGACTTGATGCGGGGGAAGCTCAGCCGGTTCCCACTGGATGCGCTGATTGCTATGACGGCCGGTTCGGGGATGAAATAGGATCCGAGGGCGCTGCGGGCGGCGGCTGTTCTTCGTAAACTCGGCGCCGGTTGGCCACTTCCTCCATGAATGTCGTGTGCTGCGACGCTTGTCTACGCGGTGAGGCGCACCTGGGTCTTGATGGCGAGTGCGTCGAGGATCTCCTGCAGTCTGGCGATGCTAACGCTTTGGTACTCCTCCTCTTCGTGACGGCTGATGACCTGTTTGCTGACGCCCAGGCGCTTGGCGAGCGCAGTTTGCGAGACGCCCTTGGCGATGCGCAGCCTTACGATGAATGGCGCCACCTGATCAAGGCGCTCGATGACAGGGAGTTTGTAAAGGCCGGATTTCAGTTGGTCGTATTCCTGGATTTGTGATTCGAGGTCTTCGATCATCGACGCGTAGCTATCATTGAGAGCCTTGGCGCGCTTCCCCTTGGCCGTTTCAGCGAACTTGGCTTGGGCTTGCCGGAATCCGTCAATTTGAACTTGTGTTCGCACTCGTTGCGCATCGTTCTTGATCATCGCTTCCTCGTCTTCACCACTCGCACGATACCGCGCGGAAGGCCGTTCCGGTCTTCGCGAAAAAAAGCTGGAAAGTCCACGTTCGCAGCCGCCTGCATTGCTGGATGAACGAAGAACTCGACGCCGTGATCGGTCCACATTCGCCACTTGTGTTTCCGGAGATGCGGGATTGGGATGCGTTCAAAATCGATCCAGTAGGGATCGATCCGGTCATAGACTCCATCGTCGGGTTCGATCCAGTAACCATTGATATCCTGTGGATCCCTTTTTGCGGTGCAGAAACTGCCGTCAATGAATATCTCCTCAATGCCAGCGGACCAGAAGGCCTCGAGCGCTTGCCTGAGCCCTTTGAGCAGCCACCGGCGGCGCGGGGTGAAACCGGGAATTTTGGTGATTTCCGCCAAAGTAGCGGGATGGTCGCCTGGCGGGAGCCCGCCGGTGATCTCGTTGAATGGGGGGATCACTTAGCAAAAGGATGCCAGGAACAAGATGGAAAGTCAACGTGGATGTTGACTAGTGGTCTGCCGGAGTTTGTGAGACGAGTGGATCTATGGGATAGATCGGTTTCCTCGCATTTCGATTGATCAGGAATAGATGGGCGGCGCCCCGTGTGGATGCAGCTAGTGGGGTACTGACATTCCCGTGCGGCGGAGTCAGAGATGATCCATCTCCCGGCAGAGGTTCTGGACTCGTGCAATGGATCAGGAGCGGGCTCAGGCCCCGCTGGCGCTACGATACCTAAGGAGCCCTTTGCCTATGCGCCTCGTTACGCTTTGTTTCATTTCGGCCACCGCGCTGTTTGCGCAGAGCGCGGCGCCGCGTTCGCTTGGCGATCTTTCGGGACGGTGGTGGCTGGCTCTGGATGGTCGCGTCTGGGAGTCGCGGGGAGCCTCCGAACTGCGGTTCCATTCGTTCGACAAGTACTCGGGCAATCCGGTGCTGCGCGCGGACAAGCCGTGGGAGGGCCGGATCGCTTACCTCTATGGCACCGTCCTGCCGCAGGAGACCGGCAATGGCCTGCGCATGTGGTACCACGCGCACGTGGACGACAAGACGCTGCTGGCGAGTAAGCACGGGTACACCAATCTCTACGCCACCAGCAAGGATGGCGTTCACTGGGAGAAATTGGCGCTTGGCACCAATTATTTTGCGGGGGGGAGGGCGAATAATATTGTGCTGATGCGGCCCGATGGCCCCGGAGAAAGCCACTCACCGAATGTCATTCATGCGCCTTGGGAGAGTGACCCCAACCGCCGCTACAAGATGGTCACCTATACCTACTACGACGGCTACTATGGCGCGATTTCGCCCGATGGGACGCACTGGACCGACCTTCCGCATCGCCAGATTCTGGAGGACCCGGGCGACGTTGGCAACTTTGTCTGGGACGGTGTGCGCGGTGCTTATATTGGCTATCCGAAAGTGTTTGAGACGATTCGCGGTACCCGGCGGCGGTGCGTTGGTTTCACCGAGACACGCGAGTTTGAGAGCTGGCCGAAGGCGCGGCTGATTTTCTCGCCCGACGAGGAAGACGACCGGGGCTATAAGACGCCCGCAGGCCGCACGGAGTTCTATGGACTGAGTGCGTTTCCGTATCAGACGCTCTACATTGGCTTCCTTTGGATCTACCGATTGGAGGCGGGCGATGAGCGGATCTGGCCGGAACTTGTTTATAGCGCCGATGGCGTTCAGTGGTCGCGCGTGCCGTCGCCCCGGAAGGCCGTGCTGCCGCTGGGCGCCGACGGCAGTTGGGACGACGGGATGATCTTCACGGCGAACCAGCCGGTGATGCGCGATGGGCAAATCTACCTTTACTACGGCGGGTTCGATGGACCGCACAATGCGAAGAACGCACACGCGGCCGTGGGCCTGGCAACGATGCGGCGGGATGGGTTTGCCAGCCTGACCGCTGGCGCCGAGGAAACGGCCATTACCACCGTCCCGCTGCAGGGGACGAACGGAGAACTGCTGGCGAACGCGGACATGCGGGGCGGCGAACTGCGCGCCGAATTGTTGGATACCTCGGGCGTTCCGCTGCCCGGGTTTGAGAAGGGCAACGCGGTTGCGGTGCGGGGGAACCACACTGCCCACGCGTTGCGATGGAATGGGAAAACGGCGCTGCCGGCCACGGAGTTTCGTGTCCGGTTCTGGCTGCGGCAGGGCGCCCTGTACTCCTTCTTCGCTGGCGCGCAGGCTGGGCTGGCGCCCCGGTAGTATACTTGAGGCGCTATGCGCTGGATTGTACTGGTGGCGCTCATTACGCTAATGCCCGGATGCGCGGACCTGTTGAGTGTTCATTCACTGGCGACGGCGGAGTCATTGACGTTCGATGAGAGTCTGCTGGGCGAGTGGGAGTGCGCGCCGAAGGAATGCAAGGGGACGGCGTATCTGCGCGCTGACGCGGCGGCGAGGAAGACCTACGACATTGTTTGGGTGCCCGGAGAGGGGAGCGACGAACCGCTGCGGCTGCGGGGACAACTGGTGCGCGTGGGAAGCCGGATAGTACTGGATTTGGTGACAGCCAAACGCGCCGATATGGCGGTTCCTGGCCACTTCTTCCTGCTGATGCAGAAAAGGGACGACGGGTTGACGTTTCAATGGCTCGATTCGGAGTGGCTGCGGCAGGAGGCGATGGGCGCGAACGGCGTGGCGCATACGATGATTGACGACAAGCCTGTGTTGACCGCGGGTAGCACGGCGGTGCAGGCGTTTCTGTTGAAATTTGGACAGGACTCGCGGGCCGTTTCTGGCGGGATGGTTTTCAAGCGGACGAAGCGGGGATAGTGCCGCGAAATTGGATGCGCTCCAGGTTGCCATCCGCGCAGGCCATCCGGGATAGCGAATGTCCGGGGGATGAAGTGTATTATTCAGTGGCTGGCAGAGAGCGTTGCCGGGCATCGGGATATTGTACCGGTTGAATGGGTACCGAAGCGGGCGGAGAACTCTACGGAGTTAGCAGGGCGGCGAAGGCAGCGTCTCGGTGAATGAGAAAGGCGATGCCGGGACTATTGGGCGGGAGGCCTTGGGTGGCGGCGGTCCAGGTGCGGCCACCGTCGAGCGAGCGATAGACGCCAGCGGCGGCGCCGGCGAGAAGCAGGTCTTCGCCGCCGGCCATTTCCCAGACCGGGGCGTTGGCGGGAAAAGGCGCGGATGCTCGTCGCCAGGCAACAGAGAGCGGTTCGCCGGCCCAGAAGATGCCGCCAGGGTTGTGGCCAACCGCGAGCGCGGAGGCGGATGCTGCCAAGGCCAGCGGCTGGACGGCGCCCACGCGGGCCCATTGGCCACGAACGGCGTCCCAGGCGAAGAGCCCCTTGGCGTATAGCGCGGCGTAGAGCGTGCCGCGGTGCATGGCGAGCGCGAACACCTGGCTTCGAGCGGGCAGGCCAGCGGCAAGCGGCAGCCAGGACTGGCCACCATCAATGGAATGGTAGACGCCCTGCGCGTCTGTACCGGCGTACAGCCCACTTGGGGCGGCAAGGAGGGAGCGCACGTTGCGGGAAGGGAACCCGGCGAGCGGGGCCCAGTTCGCGCCCTCGTCAGAGGAGACAAACAAACCGGCTGAGGACGTAGCGGCGAATACAGTGGAGCGAGTGACGGCGAGAGCGTTGACGCGCGGGTTACCGGGCACGGTGGCTTTGCGCCAGGCGAGACCGTGCAGGGGCGACAGGTAGAGGCCATTGGCGGCGCCGGCGAAGAGGGTGGACGAAGACGCGGCGAGAGCGTTAATGCGTGGATTGCCGGGGAAGGAGGCAGCGGCGCGCGTCCAGGTGAGGCCGCGGTCGAGACTCTGATAGAGCGAGTGCTGCTGTGCGAAGGCTGGCAAGACGCTGAGGAGCACGAGAGGGAGGAAACGCATGTTTCAGTGAGAGACGGCGGAGGGCTGCAAATGGTTATCGCGGGCGGACGGACGGGGGGGATTTTCATTGCGGACGCCGGGGAGTATTTTGAAGGCAGCGGTTACTAAGAGCTACGAGAGGGAGAAACGGTTAGTTATGCGAACGGGATGGCTGTGGTGCGCGACGCTGCTGGCGGCTGGGCTGGCGGTGGACGGGGCGGAAGGGCGTTTCAAGAAAATCATATTCGGGCGGTACTCGGAGAACTTGGAGAGTTTTACGCAGTTTGCGCGACAGGCGAAGCTGGCTGGGGCGACGCATGTGGTGATCACCGCCGAGGACCTGCCGTGGGCGATGTGGCAGATGGATACGCCGGGGGATCCGTATCCGGCGTGGGCGGTGTCGAATGTCGGGCTGTTGAAAGTATCGATCCCCGATGCGCTGCGGCCATTTCTGCCGCAGGCGTATTCAGACACGGTGATGGGAACGCTGCGGGAACGGTGCGAGGCACTGCGGAAGCTGGGGCTGAAGGCGGCGTTCACGACGTTTGAACCGCAGATATTGCCGGAGGCGGTGTACACGGCGCATCCGTTGTGGCGGGGGCCGCAGGTGGATCATCCGTTGCGATCGAGAGTGCCGCGGTTTGCGCCGTCGATTGACAACGCCGAGGTGCTGGCGATGTACAGGGAATCGATACAGAAGCTGCTGAGGCAATGTCCGGAGATAGAGATCCTGTCGCTGCATACGAACGATTCGGGGTCCGGGATGAGTTGGAGCCAGGGGCTGTATCAGGGGCCGAATGGGAGCGCGGTAGGGAAAGAACGGAAGATGCATGAACGGTACCGGGACTTTTTTGGCGCGTTGCAGGCGGGTGCGAGCGAGGCGCGGCCGGGGCCGCTGGAGATAGACGCCGAATGGGTGCGGGAGGCGGCGCCGGAACTGGTGGCTGGGAAGCTGTTGCCGGGGATGGCGGTGGCGAACCTGGAGGGGCCTGGGGCGACGGTCTACAAGGCCGACGCGGGGTTCCTGCTGGATTACTTCTATCCGTTCTATCCGGCAATGGGGCTGCCGCTGCCGGTGCGCTATTTGGAAGAGTTGGAAGAAGCCAACCGGAGCGGGGCGCCGAGGTTGTTCTACCTGATGGGAGACCGCTACGACAGTGAGTTGTATTTCCAGATTTACGACGCGTTTCAGAAGAAGCCGACGAACGACGATGCGAGCCGGATGCTGTTGTTAAAGGCAATTGCGGCGGGGCGAGTGGGCGAGGGGAACGCGGGGGCGCTGGTGGACGCATGGATGGCGCTGCAGAGGGTGCAGCGGGACGCGGATATACTGAATTTCGGCGGCACGTTGTTCTACATTGCCAGTGTGCATCAGCGATGGCTGACGCGGCCGTTTGTGCCGTTTCCGGAGGAGTTGACGGACGCCGAGACGGGGTACTACCGGCCGTTCCTGTTCCAGGCGCGAGGAGAGGACCGGGCGCGGGACCTGGGCGACATACAGGGGACGCGACAGTATGAGGGACTGGGCGGGATGGCGGTATCCGGGCAACTGTTGGTACGGATGCAGACGGACCTGACACGGGCCCGAGGGGACCTTCGGCGGATTGCGGCGACGCGGGAGGGAGCGGCATGGAAGCAGCGGCTGGAATTATTGGACAAGCGGATACAGGTGTTCGGGATTCTGGTGGAAAACTGCCGGAATGCGCTGCATTACCAGTATTTGCTGGACTTCATGAAGGGCGGGCGGCTAAAGCGGCCGGTGGAATTTCAGCAGCACCTGACCGATATCACGGAATGGCGAACCATTAAGGAGATAGGGCGCCGGGAGATGGACAACAGCATAGTGCTGGCGGAACTGCTGGAAGGAAATAAAGACGTACTGATTGACACGGCGAAGACGAGCGGGCAGGAGAGCATTCGGGTGTTGGGGCCGGACCTGGCGGCGCAACTGCGCCGGAAGGTGAAGATTATGGCGGCGCACTGGGAGGACTACGAGCGGCTGTTTGACGAGGAGAAGAAGGGACCGGCGAAGTAGGCGATCTATGTAAACAACCGCGGTTGTGTTAAACGGAATTTACGTGACTGGCGTCAAAGGAGGACAGAAGCAGAATTCTTATACAGGAGCATAGATGACCAAGGGCTCTGTAACCATTGTTGTTTTGGCGATGGGGCTGTGCGTATGTTCCTGCGGGCGGGGGGCGGGAACAGGCCAGGACGCGGCAACGCGGCCGGCGACGGGGCCGGAGCGGAAGACGGGGGAGCGCGTGGTGCGGATTTCGGGGATGATTCAGGCGTTGAAGTCCGTATCGGTACGGGTGCCGCAGATATCGGCGCAGAACAGCCGGCTGACGCTGGCGGCGCTGATAGCGAACGGGACGGCGGTGAAGGCCGGGGAGACGCTGGCGGAATTCGACCAGACAACGGTGCTGGACGAAGAGCGGGAGGTGAAGGCGAAGCTGGCTGAAGCCGGGTTCGCACTGGAGGAGCGGCAGGCGAAGGCGAGGAGCGACGCGGCAAAGCGGGGCGCGCTATTGACAGAGGCGGAGGCGGACCTGGCGAAGGCGCAGATACAACTGCGCAAGGCGGAGATACTGAGCGAGATTGACCGGCGGAAGAATGAGACGCTGGCGGAGAGCGCGCGGGCGCGAGTGGCGAGTTTGAAGAAATCGAATGCGTTGCGGGACGGGGAGGACGCGGCGGCGACGGGTGTGCTGGAAAAGAAGCGGGAGCGGCTGGCGGTGCAACTGGAACGGATACAGGCGAACCTGGAGAAACTGGTGATTAAGGCGCCGCAGGATGGGATGGTGGCGCTGGAGAATACTTGGCGGAACGGGTCGATGGGACCGCCGCAGGAGGGGGACATGTTGTCACCGGGGCAGCCGGTGCTGCGGCTGTTCGACCCGGGCGAGATGGTGGTGGAGAGCACGGTGAGCGAAGCGGATGTGGCGGCGCTGCCGAAGGACGCGGCGGCGCGGGTATACCTGGATGCGTATCCGGGCGCGGCGTTTGAGGCGAAGCTGGAGGCGGCAAGTCCGGTGGCGACGGCGGGGCTGGATAGCCCGATCCGGACGTTTTCGGCGCGGTTCCGGCTGTTTGGGCGGGATTCGCGGTTGCTGCCGGATCTATCGGCGTCGCTGGAGGTGGTGCGATGAAGAAGAAGACGGCGGGACTAGTGGTGGTGTTGCTGCTGGTGGCGGCGTCGGGCGCGTGGGCGTACTTCCGGCTGTCGAAAGGGGTGACGGAATCGGCACTGCCGACGGCGGTGGCGAGGAAGGGGGAGTTTCTGGTGATCGTGCCGGCGCGGGGGGAACTGGTGGCGGAACGATCGGTACTGGTGAACGCGCCTTTGAATGTGCCGAATCTGCAACTGATTTGGACGGCCTCGCCGGGGGCGCCGGTGAAGAAGGGTGATGTGATATTGAAGTTCGACGTGAGCGGCGCGACGCGGCAATTGCAGGAAAAAGAGGCGGCGCTGAAGCAGGCCGAGGCGGGGCTGGAGCAGGCGATATCGAACGCGTCGATTGCCGAGGAACAGGACAAGCTGGAACTGGCGACGCTGGACCATGCGGTGAAGCGGGCGGAACTGGAAGTTTCCAAGCAGGAGATTGTGAGTAAGCTGCAGGCCGAGCAGAGCCGGATCGAGTTGGACGTGGCGCGGAGCAAGCGGAAGGTGCAGGAGGCGGCGCTGGAGTTCAACAAGACTTCGGCGGCATCGAAGGTGGCGGCGCTGCGGGCGGTGCGGGACAAGGCGAAGGCGGAGGTGGAGTTATCGAAGACGCGGATAACGCGGATGGAGGTGGCGGCGCCGTCGGATGGGGTGTTGAGCTTTTTAATGAACTACTCGCAGGGGTGGATGAACGCCAAACCGTTCAAGGTTGGGGATAACGTATGGCCGGGGAGTTCGGTGGCCGAGATTCCCGATCTGCGCAGTTTACGATTCAAGGGAAAGCTGGAGGAGATAGAACGGGCGCGGGTGGCGGTGAAGCAGGCGGTGAAGATCCATTTGGACCCGTTTCCGGAAACGCCGTTTGGCGGAGAAGTGGCGTCGATCACGCCGTTGACGGAGCAGAACTTTGAGTGGCCGCCGTCGCGGAGTTTCCGGGCGTATGCGTCGTTTGGGGCGATTGACGGGCGGCTGCGGCCGGGGATGAATGGGCGGGCGGATGTAGTGGTGGACCGGATAGCGGAGGCTATCAGCATTCCGAACAAGGCCGTATTTTCGAGAGACGGGAAGCCGTTTGTGCTGGCGGTGACCGGAGAGGGGAACAGGCCGGTGGCGGTGGAGGTGCTGGCGCGGAATCCGGATGAGGTGGCGGTGCGGGGGCTGGAGGCGGGGGTGCGGGTGGCGTTGATAGATGAGACGGCGGGCAAGAAGAAAGACGGCGGGAAATGAGCTTCAAGACGGTGGGATTGTTACTGGTGGCGGGGGTGCTGCTATTGGCCGGTTGGGGTGGTGCACGCGTGTATAGAGACATACAGGCGGGGGCGGGGCCGCGGGTACCGGTGACGAAAGTGAAGCGCGGGGATGTAACGTTTCAGGTTACGGCGCAGGGGGCGCTGCAGGGCGGTAAGTCGCGGGTGTTGACCGCGCCGATGACGGGGAGCAGGGAGGTGGTGCTGACGATGCTGCGGCGGCCGGGGGAGTTAGTGGAAAAAGATGCGGTGATTGCGGAGTTCGATACGACGGAGGAGACCTACAAACTGCGGGAGGCGGAGGCGGACCTGAGCGAGGCGGAATTGCAGGTGAAGCAATCGGAGTTTGAATCGAAGGCGCGAGAGGAGGAGTTGCTGTATGAGTTGATCAAGGCGCGGGCGGACCTGAAGGTGGCCGAGATTGAGTGTATCCGGAACCCGCTTATTGCGCCGTTGACCGCGCAGCAGAACGAGATCACCAGGCAGGGGGCGCGGGAGCGGCTGGAGAAGCTGGAACGGGACTATCCGGCGAGGAAATCGGCGGCGGTGTCGTCGACGGCGATTCAAACGGCGGCGCGGGACAAGGCGAAGATGCTGGCGGCGACGGCGAAGCGGAACATCGAAATGATGACGCTGCGGGCGCCGATGGCTGGGTATGTGAATGTGGAACGGAACCAGAACAGCAACTTCTTTTACCAGGGGATGCAACTGCCACTGTTGCAGGTGGGGGACGCGGTGCGTCCGGGGATGCCGGTGGCGCAGATACCGGACCTGAGGAGTTGGGAGGCGACGGCACAGATTGGGGAGGAAGACCGCGGGCATATCGCGCTGGGGCAGGCGGCGGTAATTGAACTGGTGGCGCTGCCAGGGAAGCGGCTGCGGGGAACAGTGTCGAACCTGGGAGGGACGACAGGGCCGCCGTGGAACCGGCGGTTCGAATGTAAGTTGAACGTAGAAGGTGCGACCGGGGAGATGCGGCCGGGGATGACGGCGCGGATCGTGATTGCGACGCATACGGCGAAGGGGGCGCTGTGGATACCGGCGCAGGCGCTATATGAGAGCGACGGGCGGAAGTTTGTGTACGTGGAGAGCGGGGCGGGGTTCGTGGCGAAGGACGTGACGATGCTGCGGCGGGGGGAGAGCCAGGTGATTGTAGCTGGGCTGCAGGAGGGGGATACGGTGGCGATGGCGAATCCAGCGCAGGTTCTGGATGGCGGAAAGAAGACGGGCGGGGCGACGAAGGCGATTGCGAAATGAGAGCGATGCAATTGGGCGGAGACTTTCGGGCGGCGTTCGCGAATCTGTATGCGCAGAAGATGCGGACGTTGCTGACGGCGCTGGGAATCGTGTTTGGAGTGGGGTCGGTGATTGGGATGCTGTCGATTGGGGCGGGGGCGCGGGAGGAGTCGTTGCAGTTCATTGAGAATTTGGGGGTGCGGAACATATTGGTGGAGTCGAGGCCGGCGACGAGCGCGGAGGAGTTGCAGCAGCGGCGGCGGGTGTCGCCGGGGTTGACGGAGCGGGATATACGGGTGCTGGAGGCTAATCTGGAGGGGATGGAGGTGTTGTCGCCACGAAGGTCACTGCATCCGGCGCGGGTGCTGCCGAAGCCGGCGGGGGCGATACCGGATATGCATGGGGTGCGGCCGGCTTACGCGGCGATTCATAATCTGGGGATTCATGAAGGGCGGTTCTTCACCGATGGGGAGAACGAGGGGAGCGCGGCGGTGTGTGTGTTGGGGCAGGCGGCCAAGCAGGCGATGCTGGGTTTCGGCGCCGGGGTGGGAAAGCAGGTGAAGGTGAACGATACGTGGCTGCAGGTGGTGGGGGTGTTGGCCGACCGGGCGACGGATGGGGGGCTGGACGTGAAGTCGCTGGACCGGACGAACGCGATCTTCATTCCGGTGAATACATTTAAGTACCGGTTCTGGGATTCGAGCCGGTTTTTGAAAGATGAGTTGGACGGGGTGGATGTGCGGATGAAGCCGGAGGGGGATAGTGTGGCGGCGGCGAAGGTGGTGACGGCGGTGTTGGCATCGACGCACCGGGGGGCGGAGGATTTTACGGTAACGATTCCGGCGGCGCTATTGGCACAGCAGCAGCGGACGCAGACGATTTTCACGTATGTGATGGTGGCGATTGCGGCGATATCGTTGCTGGTGGGGGGGATTGGGATTATGAATATCGTGTTGGCGACGGTGCTGGAGCGAACGCGGGAGATTGGAATACGACGGGCGGTGGGGGCGCGGCGGGGGGATATTGTGCGGCAGTTTTTGACGGAATCGATTTTGATTTCGATGGCGGGGGGCGTGTTGGGGATCGGTTGCGGATTGCTGATTGCGTGGGTGATTGCGCAGGCGGCGGAGTGGAAGACGATTGTAACAACGTCTTCGGTGCTGATTGCGTTTGGGGTGTCGGTGTCGATTGGGGTGTTGTTTGGGATCTATCCGGCAATGAAGGCGGCGGAGATTGATCCAATAGAGGCGCTGCGGTACGAGTGACTGGTTAGGGCCGTACAACTGTCACACGGTAAAAAATTCTAGTGTCTGACACCGATTTTGGGGGACACCGATTTTGGGGTTATTCGGCGCGGAGGGCGTGGGCGGGTTCGATGTTGATGGCGCGGAAGACGGCGGTGGCGGCGGTGCTTGTCGCGGCGAGGGCCACCAAGGCGGCGGTGGCGAGCGGAACCCACGCGTCGCGCAGACCGACCGAGTAAAGCGACGGCTGGAGAACCAACGCGGCGGACATGGCGAAGGCGGTGCCAACCAACAGGCCTGGCCAGATGGGGAGGAGCGAATCCCGGAGTAACAGTCGCGCGGTATGGAAGCGGGTCGCGCCTAAAGCCATCCGGATACCGATTTCTGTTACTCGCCGGCTAACCTGGAACGCAACCACACCCGCCAAGCCGAGGCAGGCAGTGAGTACCGCGGCCAGTGCGAATGCTGCCGTCCAAATCGTCTGCCACCGGCGTGACGCTGTGGCGTTGTCAACCATGCGTTGCATGGAGGCGATACGCTCCACGGGGAGTTCCATGCCGTTCGCGGCTACTTCTTGCTGGATGCGAGCCAGAAGTTCCGCTGTGTCGCCAAAGGAGCGGATGAGATAGAAGGCGTCGGGGCCCTGGGCCTGCCAATCGGGGAGATAGACCATCAGCGGGGCGCGCGATTCGATGTGGCGCGCTTTGGCGTCGGCGACCACGCCGACAATACGGGCGTGGAGAACGGAGCCTCGTTCCTCTTGTACGATAAGTCGGCCGAGAGGATCCTCGCCAGGGAAGATTTCGTTAGCGACGCGTTCGGAGACGATGGCGACGCGCTGGCCCTGGTCAGCGATGGAAAAATCGCGGCCGGCGCGGAGGGCGGTGCCCGCGGCGGCGAAATACCCGTTGCTGACGAAGCGCCAGGTGCCAAGCGGGCCATCCGTGTACCGGGCGGCGGGGCGTTGGATGGGATTCACCCACGTTTCGCCTTGCAGCGGGAGGCGGTTTGCGGAGGCGGCAGCGTGGACACCTGGGAGCGAACGAAGCTTATTGAGAAGAGTCGCGTGTTGTTGCCGGCGGGCGGCGGGATCGGTGACCCGGGCGGGTGTGGTGATGTGGAGGGTGGATAGTTGGGCAGTGGCGAAGCCATGGTCCGTAGTGCGCAAGCGGGTGTAGCTGAGCAAGAGAATAGCCGCCACGCCCGCAAGAGCTACGCTGGCGGAGGCGGCCGTGAAGAGGAGACTCTGGCGGAGGCGGCGTTCGCCTGGGAGGCTAACAAGGTGGAGCGAGTGGCCAGGTTCAATCCGGGAAAAGGCACGGAGGGGTATGAGCACACAGAGAGCGGCGGTAACGGCGGGAAGGGAGGCGGCAAGGACCCAGGCGCCGGGATTGAGAGATACCTCTGGGAGCCGAGGGAGGAAGGCGGGGCCGAGGCGGGTGAGGAGTCGGAGAGCGGCGATGGCAGAGAGCCAGGCGGCGCAGGCACCGATGGAGACCAGGAGCAGCGGCTCACTGAGCCCGTGAATGAGCAGGCCGGCGCGGGTGGCGCCGAGGGCGGAATGGATAGCGACGTCCTTGCGGCGGTCTGCGATACGGGCGAGTTGGAGGTTTCCGAAATTTGCGCTGACAACGAGGAGGAGCAAGGCTGCGGCGGCGAGGAGGAGGCGGAGGGGGAGGTGCGCGTCGCTGGTGATTTGGGAATGGAGAGGGATCAGTTTCGGGTGCATTTCCAACTCGGCTGATCGGGCGAGCGGGGCAAGGATGGCATCCATTTGGGATTGAGCGGCGGCGACCGAGGCGCCGGGGCGGAGTTTGACGAGCGCGGACCAGCGGAAATGAGTTGGGTCCTCAGCCTCGGCGTCGACGCGGGAGGGGAGAATGAGGTCAATGGAAGGGGGGAAGTGCATCATCTCACCGAGTTGCTCCCCGTGGGGTAGGGGAAGCGTTGGAGGGAGGACGCCGGCGATTTTGGTGGGCTCGTTATCGAGATGGATGGTGGCGCCGATGATGCGGGGATCGGCTTGGAAACGGGAGCGCCAAAGTTGGTCCGAGAGGAGGGCGAGGCGGGGGGCGGCTGGGCCGTACTCGTTAGGTTGCAGGGTGCGGCCGGCCTGGGCATCGGCGCCCACGATGTGGAAGAAATCCGGGGTTACTTCTAGGGCGTTCACTCGGGCGGAGTGGCCGGCGAGCGAATAGACGGCGCCATCGATTAAGGTGATGGCTTCACACAATGTGCACTGCTGGCGCCAGGCTTCGACGTGGTTGGCGCTGACTGGCAGATCCGCATGGATGGAAGCGAAGGGCGGAGAGGCGATGCGGACGTTGTAGAGGCGATCGGCATCGGGGTAGCGGAGTGGGGCCAGCAGGATGCCGTGGGCGAGGGACGCGATCAAGGTTGCGACGCCGATGCCAAGGGTTAGCGTGAGAATGGAGACGCAGGCGAAGGCGGGGCTGCGATGAAAGAAACGGCTTGCGGCGGCGAAACTTCCGGCGGCCAGGTCGCGCCAACGCCAGCCTCTGGCGACGCGACCCTCTTCTAGATAGCGAGGGACACTGCCGAATTCGAGGCGGGCCTCGCGGAGCGCCTGCTGGGGAGTGCGGCCCCGCTTTTCGAGATCCGCGGCTCGGGATTCGATGTGGAAGCGGAGTTCCTCTTCCATCTCCTGGGACGAAGGGATCATGCCGATTCGGTTCCCAGGGCGAGATCCATGAGGGCGACGGTACGGCGCCAGTTTTCTGATTCCAACCGAAGCTGTTTACGGCCCGCGGCGGTTAGCTCATAGAACTTAGCGCGGCGGTTGTTATCGGAAGTGCCCCATTCGGATTTAATCCAGCCTTTCGTCTCGAGGCGGTATAGAGCCGGATAGAGCGCGCCTTGTTCAATGGCCCAGGCGCCGTTGGAGAGCTGTTCGATGCGGAGAAGGACGCCGTAGCCGTGCTGTTGGCCGAGAGAGACGGCTTTCAGGATCAAGAGATCGAGCGTACCGGGCATGATGGCTTGGGACATTCCTAGTTTCCTTAGGGGTAGGATACTACGACTGTAACAAAACGTGTTCTCTCCTTGACGGCTTAGGAGAGAGCTCGTATCCTAAGCGGTATAGGAGAGCTGTGCTCTTCGCAGAGGCTTATGAAACATCTTGCAATTCCACTTTTCTTCTCTATGGGCCTGGCGGCGCAGGTGACTGTCGTCGTGCCTGGCAACCGGGTGATTACGCTGGCAGGGCAACCGGCAGGGACACAGTCGGCTGCGAGCGGGCGGAGCGCGCCAGCAGATTCGCCGATCGCGGTGGGGATGGCGTTGACGGCCGGGCAGGCGCTGGAGATCACGGCGACGGGCGCCGTGGATGGGACTGGCCCGGACGGATCGGCCGGCTGCCGGGCGACGTATACGGCGGAGTTTTCGGTGGCCCGGGTGACTACTTTGTGCCGGGCGCTTGTTGGGATGTTTTTGGCGGACACGCGGCGGCCGCAGCCTGGGGCGGGAGTGGAATATGGGGGGGACGCGCGGGAAATTCCAGTGCAGCGGCCGCTGCTCCAGCAGCCGTTTTTGATAGGGAGCGGAACCACGGCGACGGGTGTGAAGAAGGCGTTCGTAGTTCCTGCCGGGGCGACTCGGCTGTATCTGTCGCCTGTTGGGAATGCAAGGTCGGTGGGAGAGTTCACGGTGACAGTAAGGAGCGGAGCGGAGCCAGAGACGCCGAGTAATCCCGTGCGGGTATCGGCGGTGAGCGGCATCACGCTGGCCGGACAGCCCGCAGGGACGGTAGCGCAAGCCAACGATGCGCGGATAGCGCCTTTGTATTCGCCGGTGCTGGTGAACACGCCGCTGACCGGCGGGCAGGTGTTGCGGATCGTCGCTACGGGGAACGTGGAGGGAACTGGGCCTGATGGGGCCGAAGGATGCACAGACCGGTTTTCCGCGGAGTTTGGGATTGCGAGGGTGGATACCCGGTGCCGCGCGCTGGTTGGTGTGTTTCTGGCGGACACGGCGCGGAGCCAGCCGCCAAACTTGACCTTTACTGGGGCGACGCGGAACACGGTGCGTGTGGAACCGCTGCTGCAGCAGCCGTTTCTCATTGGGAGCGGATACACGGACGGAGGAGAGCTGAAGCAATTTGTGACACCGGTTGGAGCGACGCGGCTCTATCTGGCGGCGGTGGGGCGAGCGACGCTGGACGGACACTTTACCGTGACGGTGAGCCCTTCAGGCGGCACGACGCCGGTGGTGGAGCGTACGGGGGTATTAAGGGCAGCCGGATTTGGCGGAGGAACGGTGGCAGCAGGATCTATCGTTTCGATATTTGGGAGCAATTTTGCGGCGGCGACGGAGACGGCGGGGAGCGTACCGCTGCCGGTGCGGATCGGGCAAACACGGGTGTATTTGAACCTGCTAGCGGCGCCGCTGTACTTTACGAGCAGCGGGCAGGTGAACGCGCAGATTCCGTGGGAACTGGCCGGAGAGACAAGCGCGCAACTGGTTGTGGTGCGGAATGGGGCGGCAAGTTTGCCGGTGCCGGTGGACTTGGCGCCGGCGAGTCCGGGAATTTTCCTGATCCGGGAGAACACGGGCGTGGTGGTGAATGCGGTGACCGGGCAATTGGTAGACGCGCAGAGTGGCGTTCGGACGGGGGATACGCTGGTGATCTACGCCTCTGGGTTGGGGCCGGTGACAGGGGCGACGGGGACGGGCGTTCCGGCGTCAAGCACGGAACTGGAGCCAACCCAACAACCGGTGGAAGCGACGTTGACGGTGGGGGGGCAGGAGACGCGGATGACGGTGTTATTCGCGGGGTCGGCGCCGGGCTTCATTGGGGTGAACCAGGTGAACGCAGTGGTTCCGGACACTAGAGCGGCGGGGGTGGGGGTCTTGAAGCTGCGGACGCGCGGGGCAGAGTCAAACGGGGTTCGGATTGCGGTGGAACAGTAAGGACTAGGAGTGAAAACAATGAGACGAATCTTTGCTATTTCGATGATTTCGGTGGCGGCGTGGGCTGCCGGGTGTGAGCAGAGTTTTTCAAAATCAGGCAATCCGCTGACGGGGACGAAATACAACGCGGTGGTAACCGTGCAGGGGGTGACTGTGGCCGACGCGGTGGGGCAACTGCACGACATAGCAGTGGAAAAGAACCTGGACGTCTTGACGGAGGACCCGGCGACGGGAACGATGCTGCTGGAGGACCGGGCGAGCTTCAAGCAGCGGGCGATACCATATGTCGTCAGCGTATCCGCCGACGGCGAGGCGGCGACGATCCAGATGATGGTGAAGCTGAACAAAGGGGCGTTCGCGAAAGCCGATGCTGTGCAGAAGGAGATCTGCGCGATGTTGGACAAGGTGACGCGAGGAGGCGGCGGGAAGGGACTGACGCAAGTGCAGGGGCCGCGGAAAGTGGATGCGTTGACGCTCTCGATGCGGTTGGCGCGGGAGAACGAGGAGAGCCCGGAGTCGATCCCGCTGCGATATAAAGACAAGTCGTTCACGGTTTCCGGAAAGGTGAAGTACGTGATAAAGGACGGAAGTGTGTATCGGGTGGCTTTCGATATTCCGGAACGGCCCAACACGACGTTCGGCAACTTTCCGGGAACGCCATCTTACCTGATCAACGTCAGTTGCCTGATGGCGCCGAACCAAGCGGCGTGGGCGTTGGCGCTTCGGCCGGGGGAGAAGGTGAAATTGACAGGGAGTTATTCCGACTACGACCAATTCAAACGCGTGATGTGGCTTGGCGATTGTAAATCGGAAGCTCGGTAGCGGATTATTTGAAGATAACGGCTTTGCCGGTGCGAGCTGATTCGCGGGCGGCTTCGAGGATCTCGGTGGCAATCATATTGTTTTCGAGAGAGGAAAGGCCGCCCGGCTTATGATTGCCTCTGGCGACAGCTATGAGGTAGGAGATGGAATCGGCCTCGGCGGGCGGAAGCGGAGCTGGGGTGCGAAGTTCCTCTGTTTTGGCGGGCGCGATACGAACCCGGAGCGAGTTGCTCCCGGTAGCGATGGCGTAGCCGGAGGCGCCGTAGACCTCAAAGTCCTTGCGGCTGAAGGGCCAGTTCCAGGAGGCCTGGATGACGCCGTGGGCTTGAGGATAATCGACAAGGATGGTGGCTTCGTCGTCCACGTTGGTGTAGATTTGCGGCTTGGCGGTATGCGAAATGGCGGTGACTTTGCGGGGGCGCTGATTGTCCATCATCCAGGTCATGAGGTTGGCGCCGTAGCAGCCGAAGTCGAAGAGGGCGCCGGCGCCGTTTTTGACGGGATCATTGAGCCATTGGAAGAACTCATCCTGGACACCGATTTCACGCGGGCCCTGATGACCGTCCATGGCCACCATGCGGCGAATGGGACCGGCGGCTTTTTGCTGGTGAAGCAGGTTCCATATTTCGCCGTGGGAACGGTACCAGGTGGTTTCGTAGTTGACGAAGACCGGGGTGTCGTACTTACGGGATGCCTGCTGGATGGCACGGGCGTGTTGCATGTCGACGGCAAGGGGTTTTTCCATCATGATGGGGATGCGGCGGGGCGCGGCGGCCTCCACGATGGCTTTGTGGGCGAAGGTATCGCTGAAGATGGCGATGGCTTCGGGTTTCGCGTCGTCGAGCATTTTGTTTAGGTCGGAGAATAGCTGGGTGGTTTGGAACTGGTGGGACTTGGCGTATTTTTCGCGCAGGGCGGGAGAAGGGTCCCAGATGGCGACGACGGTGATATCGGCGGGCCGGGCGGCGGCGGCACGGAGAAAGCCGGTGACGTGGCCGTGGTTGAGGCCGGCAATCGCAATGCGGAGGGGCTGGGCGGCGAGGAGTGAGGCGGCCAGGAGGGCGAGGGCGAGGCGAAACAGCATGATCCTCATTGTGACGTTGTTTGCCAAGGGGGGCAATCCCTGCCGGCGGGTGGAATTGTGTAGACTACGGGCGATGAAACTCTACTATTTGTCCGGGCTTATGACGATTGGGCTGGCGGCCCAGCAAGCGCATGTGAATTTGGAATGGAATCCGCAGGCGAACCGGGAGAATTTCAAGCCGTTTGGCGCGGCGGTGATTTCGCCGGAGGTACATCCGGACCGCCGGGTGACGTTCCGCGTGAACGCGGCCGGGGCCAGCGAAGTGCAACTGGCTGGCGGTCCCCTGCAGTTAGGCTATGCGGGCGGGGATAGGAAGTTCGTAAAGGGGGCGGATGGAATCTGGACGTTGACGGTGGGACCAGTGGCCCCGAACATGTATGTGTACAAACTGGTGATCGATGGAGCGACAGTGCCGGACCCGAACAATACCATCGCCGGTGTGGGCGACCAACCGCCGTATTCGATGTTGATTATCCCGGGTGACGGGGCAGCCTATTATGACGCGAAAAAAGTACCGCACGGTACGGTGACGCGGCATGTGTACCATTCGGCGGTAACCGGCGGGGAGCGGGAGATGTATGTCTACCTGCCGCCGGGTTATTCGGCGAAAAAGAAGTATCCGGTGCTGTATTTATTTGGCGGGAGCGGGGAAATGGCGGGGAACTGGGCGATAGAAGGGCGGGCGAATTTCATTTTGGACAATCTGCTGGCGGAGGGCAAAGCGAAGCCGATGCTGATTGTGATGGCGAACAACCAGATGGTACACCGGGGTGATCCGTCGTTTCGGGAAAAAGGGCCAGGGTTGTTGGAGCGGGACCTGCGGGAGCATGTGATCCCGATGATCGATAAAACCTATTCGACGGTGCGGAGTCCGAAGGGAAGGGCGATGGCCGGGCTTTCGATGGGCGGAGGGCATACGCAGACGGTGGGCTTCCGGTCGTTGGATCTGTTTGGTTCCTTTGGCGTATTGAGCGCGGGCAACCGGGAAAGCGAAACGCATAGCGCGGCGTTCCTGAATGATCCGAAGGTAAATGAGAAAGTGGACTACCTATTGGTGGGGCAGGGAACACATGAACCAAAGGGGATGGGGCCGACGGGGGCGGGAACAGCGGCGTTGAAAGCCGCGCTGGAAAAACACAACGTACGGTTTGTTTACTACGAAGGCGGCGGTGGAGCGCACGATTGGGCGACGTGGCGACACTTGCTGGCGATGAAGCTATTGCCGGAGTTGTGGCGGAAGTAGGGAGCCTGAATGGAAAAGGGCGCCCATTGCGGGGCGCCCTTCTGGCTGGATAAGGGTACGGGACTACTTGCCGCTGCTTCCCGAGCCACCGCCGCGGGCGGTGCCAACATCGGCGCCACGGCCGGCCGGAGCCGCTGGAGCAGACGCTGCCGGAGCGCCAGCGGAAGGCGCGGGCATGGAAACGGCGCCCGCGGAGCGGGACGAGGTTGTGTAGTAGCCGTTATCGGAGTTCCAGGTGCGGTTGTTCTGGCCGCCGGCAAATCCGGAGTTGATCGATGGAGCGACGGCCTGCTGGAAGGACTGATAGTAGCGGCTGACGCGACCGGGACTATAGTACATGTAGCCAAAGGGGCTGCGGTACATACCGTTTCCAACCGGCAAATAGGTATACATGCCGAAGAAGGGATTGTAGAACCAGCCGCCGGTGTTGAGGTAAGAAAAGCCGGTAGAGTTCTGGCGAACCATGTTCGCTGAGGCGATATTGGCCATGGCGAGATACTCAGCGCGGCGATTGGCCCAGCGATAGAGCGGGTCACCCACCCTGGCATCGAACTTGGCCACCGTGAAGCCGGTTCCGAACTGCATTTCCCGGCCTTCCTTCAAAATCTGTGGAGTGCCGCCGGCCATCACTTGCGCTTCGCCCTTGTAGATACGAATGCCAGAGTCCACGTCCATGCGGACCAGAGCCATTTTGCTAAAGGTGACGGCGGCGTCCTTCACGATCATGGTGACGGCGTTATCCTTGGAAACTTCCGCCACTTCCACTAGAGCGATGCCCCTGGTGAGTTCCAGCCGGGTATCGGAAAGGCGGGTGGAGATCATCTTGACGGCGCTATTTTCTCCCATGCGGAGGAAGACGCCGGGGTTAAGAAGGACTTCGACGCGTCCTTCGCCGGTAGACAGCTCCTGGCCGTCTTTCAAGTCGGTATAACGGCCGCCGGTCTTCATTTCCACCGGAGAGCGCTCCGTTCCAGACGCGATAGTCACGTCGCCTTCGGTGTAGTGAACAACACCGGCCTTGGCGGAGATGACCGACTGCCCATACGCGGCACAGGCGGCAAGTGCGGCGATAAGTGAGAGGCGGCTGACGATTTTCGTGATTTCCATGGAGTCCCCTTCCGGATACACCTGCTCCGCAATATGACGCGGAGTTCAGCTATGGCGTTAGACGCTGAACTGATATTACGGTTTCATGAATTTCAAATCAAGTTTTGTAACACAATACTTTTGAAAAATGCCGGGTTCGTTTGGCGGGAGTTGGGAGTATTCTGAGAGCAGAGTGGAACCGCTGCTTCAGCTTCCGTCTTCCTGCAGACCGTCTTTGTTCGGCTCCGACTAGTCTACCTTTTTTCGAATTTGCGGCCCGATCCTTCCTCTGAGAGCTTGCAGGAGTTTAGACTATGTTGCCTTGCCTCGTTACAACGTTGCCAGGACCGAAGGCAGCGGCCTTACTTGCCCGCGACCATGCGGTTTTGTCACCGTCCTATACGCGCGACTATCCGCTGGTGGTGGAGCGGGGGAGCGGCGCCACGGTAACCGATGTGGACGGGAACCGCTTTCTGGACATGAACGCCGGAATCGCGGTATGCGCCACCGGGCACTGTCACCCTCGGGTAGTGCGGGCGATCGCTGGGCAGAGCGAGCGGTTGATCCACATGAGCGGGACAGATTTCTACTACGAAAACATGGTGGCGCTGGCGGAAAAGCTGGCGGCGCTGGCGCCGGGCGACGCCGCGAAGCGGGTATTTTTTGGGAATTCGGGGGCCGAGGCGATAGAAGCGGCGATGAAGCTGGCGAAATGGAAGACCGGGCGGAGCAAGTTCATCGCGTTTTTCGGCGCGTTCCACGGGCGCACACAGGGAGCGTTGGCGTTGACGGCGTCAAAGCCAGTCCAGCGAAGAGGATTCGGGCCGTTGGTTCCGGGCGTCACGCATATTCCCTACGCCAACTGCTATCGCTGCGCGTACGGAAAGCGCGTGGAAAACTGCCAGGTGGAATGTGTGCAGGTGCTGGAACAGCAGCTTTTCAAGACGATACTGCCGGCCGAGGAGGTGGCGGCGATTGTGGTGGAGCCGGTGCAGGGGGAAGGCGGTTACGTGGTGCCGCCGAAGAAGTTCTTCGACCAATTGACGGCGGTGGCGCGGCGAAATGGGATCTTGATGATCGCCGATGAAGTGCAAAGCGGGATGGGACGCACGGGAAAGATGTTCGCGAGTGAGCACTTTGGATTTGAGCCAGATATTATTGCGGTGGCCAAGGGCATCGCCAGCGGGTTGCCGCTGGGGGCGGCCATTGCGCGGGCGGAACTGATGACTTGGCCTCCGGGCGCTCATGCATCAACGTTTGGTGGGAACCCGGTGTCGATAGCGGCGGCGCTGGCGACGGTGGCGTTACTGGAAGACGAATTGATGGCGAATGCGGCCCGGGTGGGCGGGTTAATACTGGAACGGCTGCGCGGCTGGCCGCGGAAGTACGATTGCGTTGGGGATACGCGGGGGATGGGGTTGATGATTGGAATCGAGTTTGTAACCGATTCGAATACGCGGGAGAGAAATCCGGAGTTGCGAGATGCGATTGTGTGGAGGATGTTCGAGAAAGGGGTGCTGGTGCTGGGGGCTGGGGCGAATGCGATCCGGTTGTGTCCCCCGCTGGTATTGAACGAAGAACAGGGGATGTTCGCGCTGGACACGATGGAAGCTGTGATCGGCGAGTTACACTAGACCGAAGTGGCAGACAAGATTCTTGACGTGGGCTGCGGGCTGAAGAAGTATCCAGGGGCGGTGGGGATGGACCGGTTGCCGGGTACGGCGGCGGACATTGTATGGGACCTGGACCAGTTTCCGTGGCCTGTGGAGAGTAACTCTTTTGACCAGGTGCGACTGATTCATGTGATCGAGCACGTCGGCGACGTGCTGCGAACAATGGAAGAGATTCACCGCGTGTTGCGCATTGGCGGACGGGTGATACTGGAGACGCCGCACTATACGGACTTCAGTTCGTGGTGCGACCCGTCGCACCGCTGGCATTTGAACACCTATTCGTTCCGCTACTTTGGTGATGACAACGCGGGGTACGGCTACTATTCGGCGGTGCGTTTTCGGGAAATAGGCATCCGGGTGAAGCTATTGGCCTTGTGGCGGTATATGGGATTTGAAGCGCTGGTAAACGCCTGGCCGCGGTTCCGGCTGTTTTGGGAGCACTATCTGTGCTTTGTGGTGCGCGGGAAGGTGATGACCTTTGAGTACGAAAAGGTTCAGAGCAGGTAGAAGCCGCTTTCGACGCCGTCGTTCCTGATGCGGTTCCATACGACGCGAGCGGTGTATCTTTCGGTGGCCGTTTGGATTTCGAGCATCGTGCCGCTGGCGAGTGCGGCGTACATGTGTTCGACCCGCATGCCATGTTCGCTGACGTCGAGGATTTTTCCCGGGACGGCGAGCAGTTGCGGACCTCCGACCAACAGGCGGACGTTGCCGGTGGCGTTGTAACGGGGTTCCGTGCGGCGATCATCGGTTTGTAGCGCGGCGGCGCCGTCGATACCTAAGGCCTTGGTGTCGCGATCGTTCATACGAATTCCATTCCGGCTTCGGCTTCCAGCAGCGCTTCGGACTCGCGTGTTTCTGCGCCGTATTGTTTTAGTTTGCGGCTGAGTGTGCGCCGGGAGATACCCAGCAAGTTGGCCGCGCGTTCCTGGTGCCCGCCGGTATGACCCAACACTTGGAGGATCAGGCGTTTTTCCATGTCCTGCAGCATGGCGCCTGGCGCGGATTCCCCCTGGACTTCCGAATTTACGGAGTGGAAGAGTCGCTTCAGGTCGCTCTCCCGTTCGGGAAGGGCGGCGTAGTGGTCCTGGAGACGTTCGGGGAGATCGAGTGTCCGGACGGCCTCGCCGCGAGCGGTAATGGCCGCCATGTTGATGACGTTTTGCAGTTCGCGGACGTTGCCGGGCCACGGATAGAGCTCCAGGGTCCGTTTGGCATCGTCGGTAATCTCCACGCCTTCGCGCGTGGCTTCCAGGAAAAATTCGGCCAAGGGGACTATATCCTCGACGCGATCCCGTAGCGGGGGAACCGCGAGCCGGAATTGGGTGAGCCGGTGGAAGAGATCCATGCGGAAACGCCCAGCGGCGACAGCCTGTTCGAGCTTCTGATTCGTGGCGACAATAAGGCGGACCTTTGGTTGAATCGGAGCGGAGCCGCCGAGGCGGAAATATGGGAAGCCATCAAGGAAGCGCAGCAGCTTTGCCTGCACCCGCATCTCAAGGTCACCAATCTCGTCGAGGAAGAGTGTGCCGCCATCGGCGAGTTCCAGCATTCCAGGCCTGGGGTATAGGCCCTCCGGGACGTTTGTAATATCCGAGCCGAACAGTTCGGTTTCCAGAAGAGCGTCAGGAAGTGCGGCGCAACTGAGATTCACCCAGGGGCCATCGGCGCGGTGGGAGAAACAGTGGAGTGCGCGAGCGATGATGTCCTTGCCAGCGCCACTTTCACCTTCAACAAGGACTGTTGCCTCCGACGGCGCGACCAATTGGGCGGTGTTGAGCAGGTTCCGCATCGGCCGGCTGACGGCGACGACCGACATTCCCAAGAAGCTATGGCTGATTCCTCGCATTTGCGTCAGGAGTGATCCTGCATTCATGGTGCGCCACGTGGATTTGGATGGGAATGTGGGTGTTCCCTAGCGCGGCGAAAAAAAACACCTTAGGACGCCGGTGGCGCCGGGCCGCCGCCGAGAAACGAGATGAAAGGGAATCAATGCTTTGCGGTGGTTCCAGCGAGGGAAAAGTGAGCCCCGGCTACAGGCAAATGGCCCATCTGCCGATGGAGCACTGAGGGAGCCGACCCAGGCGTGTTATTCCCATATCGAGAAGCGGCAGAGCGTCCGGCAGAGCACGCGAATCTTGGCGCCTTCCTAGGCGCGACGATCGCAATCGGGGCAACGTGCCTGTGGCTCGACTTGTATCCGTTTGAAACATCAGACACGCTGCGTTTCCTAACGTATTTTGTAATGTCGGTGCTGGCGGCCGGGCTAAAGGTGAGCATGCCGACGGCGAGCGGAACGCTGTCGATCAACTTCCTGTTTGTCCTCATCGGCCTAGTGCATCTGACGCGCACGGAACTGGTGATTCTGGGCGGGACGGCGACAGTTATTCAATGTGTGTTGGCGCGGCAACGGGCGCCTGAGCCAAGAAAGATCCTCTTTAATCTTGCCGTATCGATCATTGCGATCCATATCAGCTCGATGGTGTACCTGGAAGTAGCGATGAGCGGGATAGTAGCAGACGAAACACTGCGGCTGGCTCCGGCGGCGGTGGTTTTGTTCGTACTGCACACTTATCCCGTGGCGGTGGCGATCGCCTGGACGGAGGGGAAACGGGTAATCCCAACGTGGCGGGAGTGCAGCCTCTGGTCGTTGCCCTATTCGGTGGCTGGGGCAGCGGTGGCGGGAAGTTTTGCCACCCTTTCGCACCGGATCGGCTGGCAGTTGTCGCTGCTGGTGCTGCCGGTTGTTTATTTGATAACGCGTTCGTACCAATTGCACATCGCACGTGTAGACGACGGGTTGCGGCACGCCGATGAGATGGCGAGTTTGCATCTGCGGACGATTGAAGCGCTGGCGCTGGCGATTGAAGCGAAGGATTCAACGACGGCCAATCACCTGGAACGGGTTCAGACCTATGCGGTGGAGATTGGCCGGCTGATGCGGGTGAGCGATTCGGAATTGGAGGCTTTGCGGGCGGCGGCGCTACTGCACGACATCGGGAAACTGGCGGTGCCGGAGTACATTCTGTCGAAGCCTGGCCGATTGACTCCGGACGAGTTTGAAAAGATGAAGATCCACCCGGTAGTAGGGGCAGAGATCATTGAGCGGGCGAATTTTCCGTATCCGGTTGCGCCGATCGTTCGGAGCCATCACGAACGATGGAATGGCGAAGGGTACCCGGATGGGTTGCGGGGAGACGCGATTCCGATCGGCGCACGGATTCTATCGGCGGTGGACTGTTTCGACGCTCTCAGCTCGGACCGGCAGTACCGGCGGGCGCTGCCGCCGGAAGAAGCGATTGCGTTTGTGCAGAAGGAGTCCGGCTACGCGTTCGATCCGGCGGTGGTGACGATTCTGGCGCAGAATTATGAAGAACTGGACCGGAAGGCAAGGGCGAATGCCGGGCGGATAAAAGACTTGCCGGCATTGCGAATCACCCGTGGCGAGCCGGCGGCGGGTTTCGTGGGAGCGGGCGAATCCAGGACGGGGGAGGATCTGGGCGGCACGGGCGCCATCGTACCGAGTTTCCTTGACAAGATAGCTGCGGCGCGGTTGGAGGTGTTGACGCTCTTCGAACTGACGAGCGACCTGGGCAGTTCGTTAAGTTTGCAGGAGACGTTATCGGTGCTCGCGACAAGGCTGAAGCGGCTGGTCCCTTTCGATTCGCTGGCAATCTATTTTCTACGGGACGGGAAACTGGTGCCGGAATACGTGACGGGCGAGAATTTTCGCCTGTTTATGGCTCTGGAGATTCCGTATGGGCAGGGCCTGAGCGGATGGGTGGCCGAGCACCGGCAGCCGATCCTGAATGGAAATCCGTCGGTGGAGCCGGGGTATCTGGCGGATCCGACGAAATTTTCGACGCTGCGCGCGGCGCTGGCGGTGCCGTTGGAAGGGGCGCAAGGGGTGGTGGGCGTTCTGTCGCTGTACCACTCTGAAAAGGATTGGTTTTCGCGGGACCACCTGCGAATCTTGAATGGGATTAGCGCGAAGCTATCGAACTCCATTGAAAATGCGATGAAGTTCCATGTGGCCGAGACAACGGCCACCACTGATTACCTGACGCGGCTGCCGAATGCGCGGAGTCTGTTCCCACGGCTGGAAGAAGAGTTGCAACGGTGCCGGCGGAACGGAACGGCGCTGGAATTGATGGTCTGCGATTTGAATGGGTTCAAGCAGGTGAATGACCGGTTCGGACACCTGGACGGGAATCGGGTTCTGCGGGAAGTGGCGTCGCGGCTCCGGGAAAACTGCCGGGACTACGACTTCGTCGCACGCATGGGAGGCGACGAGTTTGTCATCGTCATGCCGGGGGCGGACGCGGGCAACTTCGAGATTCGGGCGGCGCAACTATCGCAGATGGCGGCCGATGCGGGAAGGATGATCACCGGCGAAAATCTTCTCTCGTGCGCCGTGGGATGCGCCCGCTACCCGGAAGACGGTAATGATTCCGAGCAACTGCTTTCGATTGCCGATCAGCGCATGTATCGCAACAAATACGCCAGCCGGGAGGACTCCGACGGAGACGCTCCCGGCGAGAATCAGGACACCTGGCCTCAGGCCGGGACGGCCTCCTCCACTCTGGCCAAAACGTAGGGACCTTCCGGGATGACCGCGACGCGGGCGCTGGCGGGCAAGTCACTCAGGGCGGCAGCGACGGCGGCGTTGACATCGTCGAATGTACGTCCCCAGAGTTTGTCCCGGTAGCGAGTTTCCAGGCCGGGCACATAGAAAAGCAGTTCCTTGTCGCGGCAGACCAGGGCGAGCTTCTCCAATTGCCATTGGTCGACGACGACAGGGTTGGCGGCGACATGGTCGAGGAAGGCTTGGGGCGTGGGGAACCGTTCGAGCATTTCGCAGAACTCGGGCGCGCCGGCGCCTTCGGAACAGGCGGAGACGACCAGGATGCGGCCGCCAGGCTTCACAATGTGGCTGGCCGCAGTGATGCCCTTCACTGTCTGATAGAAAGTGAGGTCGAGCGGATAACCGGCGGAGGTGGTGATGACGGCGTCAACAGGCTCGTCAATGCGCTCCAGCATCACCTTCCCCACGAACTCCATTCCGCGCCGGTGTGCCTGCTCCGGGTGGCCGGCGAAGACTTGGGCGATCTTGCGGTCTCGGGTGAGCGAAACGTCGACGAGAAAATCGTGACGGGCAATGCGGGAGATCTCGATGAGTTCGCGGTGGAGGGGGTTGTCCTCGACGGAACCTTCGACTGCTCGACGGTCCCGCATGAACTTGGGGCTGTGGAGCACTTTGATAGTTTCCTGGGCCGCGAGGCCGGGGGCGATGAGTTTACGGCCACCCGAAAAACCGAGCATGAGATGCGGTTCGATGAAACCGAGAGTGATGTGGAGATCAGCGGCAATAAAACGAGTGTCGATATGAACGGGGGTACCGGTGGAGGTGTCGCCCAGGTAGGTGTGCTCGGCGAGTACCTTGGCGTGGTGGTTGACGACGCGGATTTGGCCGTAGAGATCGGGACCTATGATCTCGCGGATTTCTTCTTCAGTGGCGGGGCGATGGAGTCCGGTGGCGATGAGTACAGTGACATTCTCGCGGGAGATGCCGCCCGCTTCAAGGCGGGCCAGCAGTGGGGGGAGGACCAAACGGTTGGGGGCGGGGCGGGTGATATCGCAGACGGAGATGGCGGCCGTCTTCTTGCCGCGGGCCAGTTCCGCCAGCGGGGCAGTTCCGATGGGAGCGTCCATCGCCTCTTCCAGCGCGGCGATTCCATCGGCCAGAGCGATAGCCGAGCGAGCCTCCAAGAACTGATAGCGGCGCTCTTCGGGCAGATCCGCGGCCAAACCTGTTTTGCCAAAAGCCAATTCAATTCGCATTCTCTGCAACGTAACACGATTCTGGCGTGAAACGCTTCGGGAAAAAAATTCACAAACCTTTGCGCATCTATTTTTGTGTTTGACGCGTTAAACAAGTGAAGGGAACGGACGATGAGCCTACCAATGACAATTCCAGTGAATGGATTGGCCGCTACGGCGGTGGTGGCGGGGCTGTATATTTTGAGTCTGTTTCTTACTTCTTTGACCTCGCGTCCGCCTCGGGTGGAAAGCGTCGACACGCAGAAATAGCGGTTCTGCCCATTGGCAGACGAATTGCAAAGAAATCTGCGGAGGGATCTATGCCGGTCGGTGGGTTGATCGCTGTGTTCGTCATACTGGGGTTGTTTCTCAGCATGTTGACGTCGTCTCCGCGCACAATTCCACCCAAACGCGACAAGTCCAGTTCGGACACAGTGGCGTAGCGATTCGGGGCGACGTCTGGGGAGCGGCGCTACAATGGGCGAATGGCAGGGTTCATTCGTTCGCTGACGTTGATTTTGGCGGCCGTTCCGGCATTCGCCCAGAGTCCGGAATATGACATTTGGATTTCGGGAGGGCGGATTCTGGATGGAGCGGGGAATCCGTGGTTCGTGGGAGATGTAGGGATCAAGGGCGACACGATCGCCTATGTTGGGCCGAGCCGAACCGCGACGGCGCGGCAATTTCTGGACGCGCGCGGAAAAATGGTCACACCTGGGTTCATCGATACCCACAGTCATGGGAGACGCGGGGTTTTTGAAGTTCCTAGCGCCGAGAATCAAATCCGACAGGGTGTGACAACGATCATCGAGGGGCCGGACGGATCTTCGCCGCTACCGATTGGCGAGTACCTGACGCGATTTTCGAAAGTCCCGGCGACGACGAACTTCGGGCTGCTGGTGGGGCAGGGGACGGTGCGCGAAAGGGTGATTGGTCTGAAGGACCGGAAGGCGACGGCGGAAGAGATTAAGCGGATGCGCGAAATGGTGCGCCAGGCGATGCGGGAAGGCGCGTTTGGCCTTTCAACGGGCCTGTTTTATGTCCCAGGGGCGTTTACGCCCATCGAGGAGGTAATCGAACTGGCGAAGGTGGCCGGTGAAATGGGCGGGATCTACACGTCGCATATGCGGGATGAAGCGGCCGGAATTGCCGATTCGGTGAAGGAGTTGATCCGGATTGGCGAGGAGGGACACCTTCCTGCCCAGATTACGCACCATAAGGTGATGAGCGGGAAGAATTGGGGAAAATCGGCGGAGACGTTGCAGTTGGTGGAGGCGGCGCGGCGGCGCGGCGTGGACATTTCGATTGACCAGTATCCGTATACGGCCTCGTCGACCGGCCTGGCGGCACTGGTGCCGAAGTGGGCGCTGGAGAGCGGACAAAAGTCGTTCCGGGAGCGCGCCGGGGCGCCGGAGCAGCGGGCACGGATGCGGGTGGATATTGTGCGGAATTTGAAGGAAGATCGCGGATCGGGGGACTTGAAGAATGTCGTGTTCGCTAGTTGTGCCGGGGACCGTTCACTAGCAGGAAAGAATCTGCGCGATCTGACCGGGTCGGACGACTTCGAGAAAGCGGCGGAGCACGTGATCCGGTTACAGGAACAGGGTGGATGTTCGTGCATTTATCACGCCATTTCCGAAGCTGATGTGGAACGGATCATGCGTTATCCGGGAACCATGATCGCCAGTGACGGCGGCATTCCGGTATTCGGTGAGGATGTGCCGCACCCGCGCAATTATGGGACCTTTGCGCGCGTCTTGGGGCGGTATGTCCGGGAACGGAATGTGCTTTCGCTGGAGGATGCGGTGCGCCGAATGACGAGCCTGCCGGCGGCACGATTTCGTATCCCTGACCGGGGCCTGCTGCGGCCCGGTATGAAGGCCGATGTGACGGTGTTCGATGCGGGGACCGTAATCGACAAGTCCGAGTTCGCCAAGCCACACCAGTACGCCGAGGGCTTTTCGCATGTCCTGGTGAACGGGACGCCGGTGCTGGTGGACGGAAAGATGCTGCCGGCTCGGCCTGGCCGGGCGCTGTTTGGGCCTGGGCACGGAAACCAATGACCGGGGCGTGCCGGATTCGACCGGCTTTGCCGGAGGAGATGGACCTTGTGCGAGGCCTGTTCCGGGAGTATCAGGCGGCGATTGGCGTGGACTTGTGCTTTCAGAGTTTTGAGGCGGAACTGGCGGGCCTGCCTGGCCGTTACGCGCCGCCGGGGGGAACGATCCTGCTCGCTGGTGACGGAGACGGCGTGGCGGCGCTACGGGCGTTGGACGCAAGCACAGCGGAGATGAAGCGGCTTTTCGTGCGGCCCGCGGCACAAGGGAGCGGGTTGGGACGGGCGTTGGCGGAAGGGATTATCGATGTGGCTCGCCGGCGGGGGTTTTCGCGCCTGCGGTTGGATACGCTGCCCATGATGGGAAGGGCAATCGCTATGTATCGCGCGCTTGGGTTTGTTGAGATCGCCGCGTATACCGGGAATCCGGTGCCGGGGGCGATGTACTTTGAACTTCGCCTAGGCGATGAGGGCGGGGACGGGCCGGCCGTGGATATCGGATAGGTTCACATCGCGGCCGCCGAAGCGATAGGTGAGGCGCGAGTAGTCGAGGCCGAGCAAAGTGAGGATGGTGGCGTGCAGATCATGGACCGTCATTACGTTTTCGACGGCATGATTGCCCAGTTCGTCGGTAGCGCCATAGATGAGACCTCGCTTTGCGCCGCCGCCCGCCATCCAGATGGTGAAGCCGAAGGGGTGATGGTCACGGCCGTCTCCGTTGCCTGTATCAGGCGTGCGGCCGAACTCACCGGCCCAGATCACGAGGGTTTCGTTGAGAAGGCCGCGGGACTTGAGGTCTTTGATGAGAGCGGTGACGGCCTGGTCCGTAACGAGAGCGTTGGTTTGGTGGCCTTCGCGGAGTTTGTCGTGCTGGTCCCAGGTGCCGTTGTTGCCGCCGAAGAGATTGGGCGGGGTGATTTCGACGAAGCGGACGCCGGCCTCGACAAGGCGGCGGGCGCGCAGGCACTGGAGGCTGTAGGCGCGTTGATGCGGGTTGCTGCTGTTGAGGCCGTAGAGTTCTTTCGTGGCCGGGGACTCCTTGTCGAGGTTGAGAACGTCGGGCGTTAGGGCTTGCATGCGGTAAGCCATCTCGAAATTCTTGATGGCGGATTCGATGGCGTCGCTATGGCCGGTGCGGGCGAGGAAGGCTTGGTCCTGAGCGGCGAGGGCGGCCATTTGGGCACGCTGAAGGGAATCAGGCGATGCGGGCACGATGTTTTCAACCGGTACGCCGTCGGCGCGGACGGACATGGCTTGGTGGGTGGCGGGGAGGAAGCCGTTTGAGAAATTCTCCAGGCCGCCGGGCGGGTTGTCGCCGTGGTTGAGAAGGAGATAACCGGGAAGGTTTTTGTTGGCGCTCCCGAGGCCGTAATTGACCCAGGAGCCGAGGCTTGGGAAGCCCCCAAAGTTGCGGCCCGTGTGAAGAAATACGTTGGCGCGGGCGTGGAGGGGGAACTCCGATTTCATGCTGCGGATGACGCAGAGTTCGTCGGCGACCTGGGCGATGTGCGGAAAGAGTTCGCTGACCGCGAGACCGGATTGGCCAAACTGTTTGAATTTCCAGGGGGAGCCGAGATATTTGCGTTTGGGGCCGGAGACGTAACTTTCGAGCTTGGCCTGCTGGCCGTCGAGTTGGGATAGCTTCGGTTTGGGGTCGAAGCTGTCCATGTGCGAGACGCCTCCGGGCATGAAGCAGAAGATCACATTTTTCGCCTTGGCGGCGAGGGGTTGCTGGGCGGCGAGAGCCTGCCAGGCGAGGTAGCCGAAGCCGTTGGATGCGGTTTGGAGAAGCCTGCGGCGGGTCATTGCTGCTGTTATTGTACGCGCTGGGCTCCCCCCAAAAAAAAGATTAAATTGGTGCCTGGCACCAATTTAATCTAGTGGAGGTAGAGGAACTCTTTGCTGTTGAATAGGGTATGGGCGAGCTTTTGCCAGGCGGTTGCGTCCTTAGCCGGGTCCTGGTGCGTTGCGAACTTGGCCAACAGTTGCAGATAGGCCTCCTTCTCCGCGTCCGAAGGTGGTCGGCCTAGGGCGAGGTTGAACATCGCGGCAATCCGGGATGCGTTGGTATCGTCTTTTCGCTGGACCAGTTGTTCGGCCCAAACGTGCGCCTGCTGATGAACAAACGGGTCATTCAGCATGGCGAGAGACTGCGTCGGGACATTGGTCACGTCGCGGTTACCTCGCGTTTGCAGCGGGGCTGGAAAGTCGAAAATCTCCAGAAACTTGGGGCCCTGCATTCGAGTGACCTTGAGGTAGATGCTGCGGCGGCCGTCGCCATCGAGCGGACCTTGAAATAACCGGCGATACTCGGTGAGCTCCGTTCGATGCGGCTGAACGCTGAGGCCGTACATTTTCTCATCCAGGCGGCCGGAGACCGCGAGCAACGTGTCGCGAACCGATTCGGCATCGAGACGGCGAATCTGGTTTTGGCGCTGGAAGGCATCGGATAGGAGAAGTTCCCGTAACAGGCGTTTGGTGGACCAGCCGTGACGCATGAATTCGGCGGCGAGATGATCGAGCAGCGGCTGGTTGGAGGGGGGATCGCTGAGCCGGCCGAAATTGTCAGTCGATGTGACGATACCTGTGCCGAAGACGTGATGCCAAACGCGGTTTACGTACACGCGGGCCGTTAACGGATTCTCCGGGTTGGCGATGGCCTCGGCCAACTCCAGTCTTCCGGAGCCGCTGGGATTGACGGCGCGGAGACGTTCCGGCATGAGGGAGAGGAAATGGCGAGGGGCCGGCCGGCCAGGATTCCGCGCCTGGCCGCTTAGAAGGATGGGATGATCGGCGCCCGGGTCCAGATCGGCCAAGGTGTTGGCGACTGAGGGGAGTTCCAGTGTGGCTTCGGTCGCACGAAACTCTTCAACAAAGCGGGCCAGGGCTGGGCTCGCCTGCCGGGAATTGGTGAGCAGACCCGTGGCGAGTGCCTGGGTCAGCGCGGCAACGTCGAGATCGGTGGCCTGGCCGGTGCTCCAGCGGCGGATGGCGGCGGCTAGCCGGAGTTCGACAGTGGTTGGTCTGGGCTGGTCGGCATCGTCGTGATACCAGGCCCTGCTGACGGCGAACCAGGAGCGTTGGACTTTTTCATCGGGGTTCGTTTTGAATTTGCCGGGGCGCTCGGGCAGACGGGGATTGTCGGTGATCGTGTTGATTTCGATATAGGTGCGGAGGGGTTGGTCGTTGCGGGTGGGGACTTTTTCCAGGTGCGGCGCAGGGTCCTCGATGAGCTTGTGGTCCTCGCCGATCACACAGTGATCCATTACCGTGCGGTGGGCGGCGGCGCTGGCGCCGGCGAGTTGAAAGGAAAGATATTTCTTGTCACGGGGAAGGAAAGGGGAACGGAGAGCGCCGTTCCATTTGCTCGTCGTGGCATTTGTGGCCAGCCCATCAGGAAAAATGATATCGATGACCGCGGGGCCTGTCGCGGCGATGGCGAAATCGCCGGCCTTTACCGGTTCCAGCCCGGCGCCGGTGGCGGACCAGCCGGCGGGAAGGCCGTGGCTGAAATCCACCGAGGGCGCGGGCCATTGCGGCACAGGAACGGTTGACTCTCCGGCCTGTCGCAGCCAGATGGCGGCAAGTTCGGAGCGGATACGCGACTTTAGATCCGTAAGGTCCGGTTTTCGCGGCCGATTGAGCGTGGCGACGATGGGGCGGGCGCTGTTGATGATGCCGTAAAGGGCGTAGTAGTCCTCAGTGGGGATGGGATCGAACTTATGGTCGTGGCAGCGGGCGCAGGAGACAGTAACGGCTTGGAAGGCCTTGGTAAGGGTATCGATCTGATTGTCGACAACATCGGTGCGAATTTCCGGGAACTGGTTGCAGTTGTCATGGCCCATTTCTCCAAAGCGCCAGAAGGCGGTGGCGAGGGCGGACTCGTTGTGTCCATCGATTACGCGGGGATTTTTGAGCAGGTCGCCGGCGACGTGTTCACGGATGAACTGATCGAACGGGAGGTCGCGGTTGAAAGCGCGGATGAGATAGTCGCGGTAGCGCCATGCCCCGTGGATTTCATAGTTCCACTCGTAGCCGTAGGTTTCGGCATACCGCATCAGGTCCAGCCAGTGGCGAGCCCAACGTTCGCCGTAGCGGGAGCTGGCGAGCAGTTGGTCAATGTAGTTGGGCCAGGCGGCGGGTGTGTTGTCATCCAGGAACGTGGCGAGGATTTCGGGCTTTGGCGGCAGCCCTGTGACGACATAAGCGGCGCGGCGGGCGAGGGTGTGTTTGGCGGCCGGCTGGGGCGTGGTGTTGAGGAATCGATCAATGGACTGGGGGGCGGGTTTGGTGAGGGGTTGGAAGGCCCAGTGCGGGGCCTGTGGTTTCGTGGTCGTATTCGAATTCGGCCAAGGCGCACCGGCGTTGAGCCACTGGTCGATCGCATCAATTTCGGCCGGAGAGAGTTTGCCACCGGGCGGCATTTTTAACGGGCCTTGTTGGCGGATAGCTTCGCGGATGAATTCGGGGCCGGGTCCGCGCTGGCCCCCCTTTAGAACCGCTTCGCGTGAGTCCAGACGGAGGTCGGAAAACTGGCTTTTCGCGCCGTGACAGCTCTGACATTTGGCGGCCAAAACGGGACGGACCCGGCTTTCAAAGAAAGCCGGGTCCGCAGTTGACTCCTGGGCGTTCGCGAGAGTGGCGAGGGCGGCCAGGAGGAAGAAGCGCATAGTTAGAATTGTAGATTCAAACCGAGCTTCAGGAAACGGGGCAAGTTGCCCTGCACCGGGTTGAGGCGGCCGAAGTTCGCGTTCGTCACATCGACAGACTGAATGCCGGTGAACCAGGGATGGTTCATGGCGTTCACCATTTCGAAGCGGAATTGGGCCTTCAGCCGTTCGTGAATTGGGAAGATCTTGGAGATCGACGCATCCCAGTTCTGATAGCCAGGGGTACGGACGTCGGAGAAGCGCAAGGGGAAAGTCCGGAGTGTGAACGGTTCCTGCGCGCCAACGAATCGTCCGGTGGCGGAATTTACCCAAAGGTCCGTATTGAACCACTTGCCCAGGGTTCCGTTGTCGAGTTTGGCGGAACCGCTGGAGACCTGGGCGGCGTTGGGATAAACAACGGTGGCGCCTGCCATGTAGGTGACGTTGGCGTTGAGTTCCCAACCGCCGACGAAGAAGTCGGCGACACGGTTGATGTTGGCGCCAAACTGCTTGCCGCGGCCGACAGGCAATTGCCACACGGTTGCCAGGTTGAACTTTCGCGGGATGTCGATATCCGGAGCGGACTGCTTGACGAGCGGCGAAGACGCCGGATCGGTAAGGTTAAAGTCCTGGATATTGAGGAAGGCAACCTGCTCCAGCGTCTTGGCGGCGGTGTAGCTGGCAAGGAACGTCAGTCCCTGGGAGAAGCGCTTGGACGCCTTGATCTGGAAAGAGTCGTAGCGCTGTTTGCCGATCGGGATGTTGTTGACTGTGAGCGGGGTGTACTGCGGGAAGGTGAACAACAGCGTCTGGCGGGTGATGGTGGCGCCGTTTAGGGCCGCATTGTTGGGAATGAGGCCTCGCATGGGATTGGGTACCTGCGCGTTGTAGTAGGCGTTGTCAATCACGCCGGCTGGCGTGCGGCGGCCCAGTTCGTTGGCCGGGATGAAATTCGCATTGGAACCGATTGGCAGCTTATTGGTGAGATTTCCAACATAGGCGGCTTCCACCAGCACTCCACCGGGAAGTTCGCGCTGAATGTCGAAAGAGTACTGGTGAGAGTAGGGAAGCGGCCGGTTCTGCCAGTTGACACCGAGGCCCTGACCGAGGAAGGAACGGGCACCTTCGCCATTGCCAACCGCGGCAAGGAGTTGCCCGCCGACCTGATTGGTGAAGGCGTTCGCCAGAGAGACGGCAGGGCGAAGATTGTCAACCGTGACGGTCGCGTTGGTGCGCTGTGAATAACCCTGGTTGGAACCGGTAGCGGACTGGCCCATAAAGAAGAGGCCGTACCCGCCGCGGATGACCCATTTGTCGGTCAACCGATAGGCGAAGCCGGCGCGAGGAGCCCAGTTGTTCTTGTCGGGAATAAACGAACCGCGGGGGGCGCCGTTAACGCCGGCAAACAGAACTGCTCCCTTCAGGTTAAGGCCGGCTGCCTGGGCGGCGATGGGGCTGGCGGCATTGAAGTCGAGACCCTGCACCATACGGTCGAAGCGTTCCAACGATGGCGACTCATAATCCCAACGGAGCCCGAGGTTAAGCGTAAGGCGGTTGGTCACTTTGAAGTCGTCTTGGAAGAATCCGGCGTAGAAGTAGTTAAAGAAAGCCGGGTCGATATTGCGGTCCACGAAACCGGAGGACGGATAGCCGAGCAGGAAGGTGGCCAACTCATTGCCCGAGGTGGCTTCCGCCTGGTTGGACACGCGCTGCGTCCAATTTTTGTTGAACGTGTAGTTGCCCGCGGCTGCGCCAGGGCTCTGGGTGTTGTTGTTGTACTTGCGGACTTCAACGCCGAACTTGATAAAGTGGCGGCCGATCACTTTGTTGACGTTGGGCTGAATCGTATAGGTGTCGAAGTTACCGGAGCTCTGAATCGAACCTGTTCCCATGGCCTGGTAGGCGCCACCGAACTCGAAGCGGGGGAAGGCAAGGCGGGTAAACTGGCTGACGAGGTTGGAATCGAAACCCAGTTGACGGGGATCGAAGCCGGTGCCGTAAGAGTTCCCGGAGGACTCTTCCCAGCGGTTCAGGCCCAGGCGCAGGTCGAAGGTAGTTGTGGGGTTCAGAGTAGAGGTCCAGTTGAAGCCGAAGGTGCGGCCGTTCCGAATAAGCGGCGCGTTACCGGTAGGTTCGGCGGGGTTGGCTTCGTTGACGTTTTGGACGAAAACAAGACCGCGATATTCGCTGAACGGATTCTGGCCGTAGCGGAAATTGGTGTTGTTCTTGGCGTTGATCTGGTAGTCCATACGGCCGCCCCACTGAAACATGTCGGCGACCCAACGGGAGGGGTAGGGGTAGTTCTGCACCTGCGCGGGACCGGTACCAGCCGACGTTGGGGCCGGGTAGTAGCGAAGGGCCGCAGTGGCGATGGGGCTGATGCGGGAAGCCGGAATGATATTTCCCGGAAATGCCTGACGGGTTCCGTCGGCCAGAGTGGTCAGCGGATCGTGAACGGTAACCAGAGCGTTCTGTGCGTTACGGAGGGTCGAGAAGTTGCCGCTCCGCCAGTCCATGGCTGGCACGGTTTGCACCCCCGGGTCGGCGGAGCGTTGACGCATTTGCTCGTGGGAGAGAGTCCAGAACAGCTTGTTGCGGCCGTCAAGGAGCTTGGGAATGAACACAGGACCGGAGAGGAAGAAGCCGTACGCGTTGATGTTGTTCGGGGACTTCTTGATGTTGCCGGCATTCAGCTCGAACTGGTTGGCATTCAGCTTGTCGTTCTGGAAATACTCAAACAGGTTGCCGTGCAACTGGTTCGTGCCGGACTTGGTGACCATGGTGACGATTCCACCGCCGGTGCGGCCATATTGCGCGTCATAGGTGTTCGTGAGCACCTTGAACTCCTGGACCGATTCCATGGTGGGAACGTGGATGACGGTGCGTGAGGAGCGGACGTTCGACATGCCGTCGAGCAGCACTTCGTTTTCGCCGGAACGTCCGCCGTTAACGGAAAAACCAGTCGTGCCGCCGATATCGAAGGACCGCAGGTAGCGCCAGCCGCCCGCCTTGAAGACGCCGGGAGCGGCCCAGGCGATCTGGAACGGGTTGCGGCCCTGGGTGGGCAGGTTGGCGATGAGCTGGTTATTGAGCGAAGTATCGCGGTTGGCGGTTTCCGTCTGCAACTGGGAGATTGTGGCGTCGACAGTGATCGAGTCTGCGACGGCGCCAATCTGCAACTGGATGTCGAGACGGGCCTTGTCGAGAGACTGCAACACCACGTTTTCGCGGACTACGCGACGGAATCCATCCTTTTCCACGGCAACGTTATAGGCGGCCGG
>JAEUQC010000113.1 GCA_016789905.1 Bryobacterales bacterium
GTGCAAGCGGATTTCCGTCTGCCCGCCACCGCCGAAACTGGCCAATACGATATACGCCTCCTCAGTGACGGCGAACAGAAACTCGCCCAACACGCCGTCCGAGTCAGCCGCTACGATCTCCCGTCCTTCCGCGTCGAAGTCCGTCTGCAAAGCTCCGCCTTCCTCCCTGGCCGCCCGGCCATCATCACCGTCAGCGCCCAGTACCTCTTCGGCAAACCCGTTCCCAACGGCAAAGTAAAGATTGTTCGAGGCGACGATACCATCGCCTTAGGCGAAACTGCCCCCGACGGCACCTTCCGCACTGTTATCGACGTCAGCAGGAACTACAAACACTTCCCTGAAGGCGGCCGCTTTCAGGACATCTCCTTCGCCGCCCACGTCCTCGACCCCCTCTCCGGCCGCACCGAACAGCGCCGCTTCGACGTCCGCATCTCCCGCGAAGCCCTCCACGTCTATCTCCTCCCTATCCCCGAAACCGCTCTCGCCTACATCTCCACTTATGCAGCCGACGGCCGCCCCGACTCCGCCAAAGTGGAAATGACCCTGAACGGCCAAATCACAAGGGTGGAGACGAATAAATACGGCATCGCCCGCGTCCCGCTCGGCCCCGGCGAAGAGGCGCGTCTCCGCGCTGTCGACGCGGCCGGCCGCACTGGCACCGCCCGCCAATGGATCTACCAGCGCGCACTCAACGCTCTCAAAATTACGCCAACGAAGACCCTCCACACCGTCGGCGAATCCGTCGCCCTCCAACTCTCCTCCCCTATCCCGGAAACCCAGATCTTCGTCCACGCCCTCGTCGACAATCAACGCATCGCCACGCGCGTCGCCCGCGTCCGCGCCGGCCGCGCCGAAGTCACGTTCCCGTTTCAACCCGAGTTCCGCCGCACCGTCGTCTTCGTCGCCGAAGACGCCTCCCGCGCCGTCATCTTCCCTGATTCGTCCGACCTCCAGATCACCGCCGCTCCCGAGCACCCAACCTACCGCCCCGGCGAATCCGCCTCTCTCCAACTCCGCGTGCTGAATAGCGCCGGCCAGCCCATCCAAGCTGCCCTCGGCGTAGCCGTGGTGGACCAAGCCGTCATGGAGCGTGCCCGCACCGACGAGGAGTTCGGCCCTCGCCGCTGGTTCGCCTGCGCCTACTGCCGCGACGAAGCCGCCGAAATCGGCGGCGTTCGCCTCTCCGATCTCTACCGCGCCAAGCCCACACCCGAACTCGATCTCGTCGCCGAAGCCCTTGTCGCCCGCGAAACTGGCTTCTCGAAAACAGACGCGAGCGAAGACTGGCGCTCCCATCCCACCTTCGGCAGCATTCGCACCCAATCCGATCTCATGGAACGGCGGCTCCGGGACCACTACGCCCGAACCCTCGAATTCCCGCGCGACTTGTCCACGCTTTCCAGACACATCAACCTTGCCGAAGAGGCCTTCGCTGACCCCTGGGGCACGCCCTACTCACCCGCCTTCGGAATCCTCGGTGACGACTACACCATCACCCTGCAATCCGCCGGCCCCGACAAACGCCACGGCACCAAAGACGACTTCACCGCCGCCACCCTCCGCAGTCCGTATTTCCTGCCCCTTTCTCGCCTCATCTCTGACGCGCTGGCCAAACGACAGGACTACCCTGCGAACACCTCCGAACTCGCCGCCCTCCTCCGCTCCAACGGCCTCGTCCTCGAAACGCTCCGCGATCCCTGGGGTCATCCCTATCGCGCCCAAGTCCAAACCTGGTCCCGCACCCGCTACGTTCAGCTCTTCACCAACGGTCCCGACGGCAAACCCAATACCCGCGACGACACCCAACTTGCCAACTTCCGTGGCGAC
>JAEUQC010000015.1 GCA_016789905.1 Bryobacterales bacterium
GATGAGAAGGGAGCCTTCGCTCATGGCGGGGTCAATGAGTTGCTCGACGCGGACGGCGGCGTCAAGGTCCAGGAGCAGCTTGTAATCGCGGGTGCTTGTCCGTTGGGCTGTGGGTTCATTGACGGGGATGCCGCGAGCGCGCGCGGACTGGAGGGCGAGCGCGCCGAGGACCTGGTGGTGGCAGGAGACGCAAGGGAATCGCCATTGATCGTTCACCTTTTGGATGAGGGCGACGCCGCGCTGGGCGGCGGACTGGACCCCGGCGGGGGCAGCGAAGGCAGCTACGGAGAGCAAAACGGGCGCCGCACGGAGGAAAAGCATTTCAGGATCGTAACAGGAATCGGGGGCAGAGCGGACAGCCGGACAGGGTGTTGTCGCCGCATGGAAGGGCGTGCCGCCTGGGGGCGGGAACTGTACCGTCTATTGTTTTGGCACGAGGGGGATGTATCCGCGGGGGGTGAGTTATACGAAAGTTACAAAAAAAACGGGCGAAAGTTAGTCAATCTTACTTTTCGGGCAGCGTTGCGCGGCAGGGCAGCAGCCGGTGGTGGAGTCCCATACGCGGGGCGATCCCGTGCGCCGGCCGCGGAGGGAGTGGGGGGTGGGTTCTTTTTGTGAAATTTGTAAACTAGAGGCAGATGAAGCCAATAACCGTTGTTGCTGAATCGTTGGGGATTCCAACCGAATATCTCCACACGTATGGCCCGCACATGGCCAAGATTCGTTTGCCGTTGTTAGAGCAGTTAGGAGGGCGGCGCGGGAAGCTGGTTTTGGTGACCGCGATTACTCCGACGCTTTACGGAGAAGGGAAGACCGTAACGACGATCGGTCTGGCGCAGGCGTTGTCAATGACGGGTAAGAGGGCAATCGCCACGTTGCGGCAGCCATCGCTGGGTCCGGTGTTTGGACAAAAGGGAGGGGCGACGGGCGGGGGTCTGTCGCAGGTGATGCCGCACGACCGGATTAACGTCCACTTCACGGGGGATTTTCACGCGGTGGCGGCGGCGCAGAATACACTGGCGGCGCTGATCGATTCGTTTGAACACCACGGCACGTTGGACGTGGATCCGTTGACGATCGACTGGCCGCGGACGGTGGACGTGAACGACCGGTCGTTGCGGGATATTGTGACTGGACTTGGAGGGCGCGTGAACGGGAGCCCGAGGGAGACGGGGTTCGTGATCACGGCGGCGTGCGAGATGATGGCGATTCTGGCGCTGGCAGAGTCGATGGACGATCTGCGGCGGCGCATTGGGGACATCGTGATCGGGACGGCGCGGGGGACGGGGCGGATGGTGCGGGTGAGCGAAATGGGGGTGACCGGATCCCTGATGATGTTGCTGGCCGATGCGCTGCACCCGAATCTGGCGCAGACGACCGAGGGCACGCCGGCGTTTGTTCACGCGGGGCCGTTTGCGAATATCGCGCATGGGACGGCGAGCGTGGCATCGATCAAGATGGCATTGGGACTGGCCGATTATGTGGTGAACGAGACCGGGTTCGCGGCGGACCTGGGCGCGGAGAAGTTCTTCGACATTGTGATGCCGGTGAGCGGATTGCGGCCGGACGTGGCGGTGGTGGTGGCGAGTGTGCGGGCGGTGGCGGCGAACGGGTTGGAGAACCTGGCGCGGCATGTGGAGAATGTACGGCTGTTCGGGGTGCCCGCTGTGGTGGCGATCAACCGGTTTCCGGCGGACACGGAGGCGGAACTGGAGCGGTTGCGCGGGTATTGCGAAACGACATTGGGAGTGGCTTGCGCGGTGAGCGACACGTATGGCAAGGGCGGGGCCGGGGGAGTGGAGTTGGCGGAGAAGGTGGCGACGTGCACGGGCGGGGCGGCGCGGCCGCTGTACGGGCCGGAGGCGGAGTTGACGGAGAAGATTCGCACTGTGGCGACACGGATCTATCGCGCCGGTTCGGTGACGATTGAAACGGCGGCGGCGAAGAAGTTGGCGAAACTGCAGGCGGCGGGGTTTGGCCATTTGCCGGTGTGCATGGCGAAGACGCAGTATTCGTTTTCCGATAACCCGAAATTAAGCGGGGCGCCGGAGGGGTTTGAGTTCACGGTGAGCGATGCGTTTGTGCGAGGCGGGGCGGGTTTCGTGACGGCGGTGGCGGGGAGCATGTCATTGATGCCGGGGCTTGGAAAGGCGCCGGCCGCGCTACACCTGGATGTGGGTGCGGATGGAAGGACGGTGGGGCTGGAAGGATAGGCGCGTTAGAAACGGCGTGTGGCCAGCGCGGCGAGAACGAACCCGGCGAGAGCGAAAGTACCTGGCTCGGGAATCGCGACGGGCTGGCCAGCGAGGATGAAAAACGCGTCGCCGCCCGGCACCGGCCTGTAGAAATCCTGCGGGGAGAGAGCAAAGTGGAATTGGCCTCCGGGATAGCTGTCGGCCATGCCGGAAGTGATGACCTGGGAGCCGGAATAGAAGAAGTAGCGGGAGTTGGGCTGAAGAGTCAGGGACGGATCAAATTGCCAGTAGGCCGCGCCGACACTGGGAGCGGAAGCGAGCGCGCGGGCCGAGGGGAGGAATTGAGGGGGCCCCGTGTACTCTTCGTTGAAGAGGTAAAGCGTGCCGAGGGCGTGCGGCGTAACGGCACCTGAACCAAGGAATGTAAAGGTGATATGGTTCCAGGGACCGGCAGCGGGTGTGGTGACCGATTGGCCGGAAAATACGAAGGCTTCGTTCCCGGAACTGCCCGCGGCGTTGTTGAAAGAAGTGACTACGGCGGCAGGGGAGAAAGGGGGGAAAAGCGCGAGGGCGACGAGGGATGTGCGGAGTCCGCGCATGGCATCCTTCTTAAACAATGCAACTTTCGTACCCAGTATGCACCTGGAGGTGGTGAGTGGGCCAGTTAATTTTGTAGCCTGGAAGGGTATGCGATTCTTTATTGTCCTGTGCGGAGTGACTGTTTTGGGGTTTGCCGCGAATGGCGGCAAGCCCGCGCCCGTAACGTTTCACAAAGATGTGTTGCCTGTGCTGCAGGCAAAGTGCCAGGGGTGCCACCGGCCGGGAGAGGCGGCGCCGTTTTCGTTGTTGACCTATGCGCAAGCGCGGCCGTACGCGCGGGCGATGCGGGAGGCGGTGCTGGCCAAGCGGATGCCGCCGTGGTTCGCCGATCCGCACATCGGGAAGTTCACAAACGACTGGTCATTAACGGCATCCGACATCAAGACGCTGGCGAATTGGGCGGAACAGGGGGCACCGGAAGGGAAGGTGACGGACGCCAGGGCGAATCCGGTGTACACGAATGGCTGGCAGATATCGACGCCGGATATGGTACTGGCGATGCCGGAGGCTTTCGAGATACCGGCCAAAGGGACGATCGACTACACCTACTATATTCTGCCGACGGGGCTGACCGAGGATAAGTGGGTGTCGATGGCGGAGGCGCGGCCGGGGGCGCGGGCGCAGGTTCACCACATCATCGCGTTTGTGCGGGAACCTGGATCGCAATGGCTGGCGGGTTCGCCGGTGCGGAAGGGATTTGTTCCAGGGAAGGGCGGCAAGGGCGGTCCGGACGGATTCATGGCCGGCTATGCGCCGGGGATGCTGCCGATGAAGCTGCGCCCGGGGCAGGCGATGCTATTGAAAGCCGGCAGCGACATCGTGTTCCAGATGCACTATACGGCGAATGGCACGGCGGCGAAGGATGAATCGCGGATCGGGCTGGTGTTTGCGAAGGAACCGGTGAAGCAGCGCGTCGTTATGCTGCAAGTGCAGAATGGGCGGTTCACGATTCCAGCGGGCGCCGACGATTACCCGGTGAAGGCGTCGATCACGCTGGGAACCGACGTGGAACTACTGGACTTGCAGCCGCATATGCACGCGCGCGGGAAAACGTCGCTGATGAAGGCCGTGTATCCGACGGGCGAGGAAGAGAAACTGCTGGCGATCAAATGGGACTTCAACTGGCAATTGAACTACGAACTGCCAGCGGGAAAAATACTGCCGAAGGGAACACGGATTGAGGGCGTGAACACCTACGACAACACGCCGAACAACAAGTTCAATCCGGACCCGAAGGTGGACGTGAAGTGGGGTGACCAGAGCTGGGAGGAGATGATGATCAACTTCTTCCGGGTGGCGGTGGATGTGAACACGCCGATGCGTTCGCTGGTGGCGCGGCCGCCGCGGCCGGCGGCGGACTAGACCGGCTGCGTGCGGCCCAGTTCCGCCGCCCGGTAGGCGGCGAAAACTGTTTTGAGCGCTTGCAGGCTTTCGTCGGCGGTGAGGACGGGAGCCTCCAAGCCCAAGGCGGCGCGGACGACGTGTTGGACCCAAGGCGTGTAGCCGGAAGGATCGTTGGACTTCCTGTGTTGGACGGCCTGGCCGTGGACCTGCCAAGTGAGCGGGCTGGTTGGATGTTCCTGATTGATTTCGATCCAGCCATTGGCGCCCCAGAACTTGAAGAAGCCCTGCTTGCCCTTGTCGATGTAGTAGCCGCTGGTGAGGGTGCCAAAGGTATTGTTGGCGAATTTGAGAACGACGGCGGCGGAATCCTCCGTATCGATGGGCTGGCCACCGACGTTGCCTGTGAATCCAGCGATGTGGGTGATGTTTGAGCCGGTGATGTAGGCGGCGAGATCGAGCCAGTGGATGCCCAGCCAAATGAGATGGCCGCCACCGGCGCGGGCTTTCTTGGCGGTCCAGGTCTGGTGATAGGAGGGACGAGTGAGGCGGGTTTGATCGGCGATGAGGTGCATCTCCATGCCGAACATTTTGCCGATAGTTCCGGCTTGGATGAGGCGGCGGGCTTCGCGGAAATAGGGGTCGATGCGGTTGGCGAAGGCGAGGTGGAGGTGGAGCTTCCTCGCGTTGGCTTTGGCGGCGAGAGGGGCGAAGTCTTCGGCCCGGACGCAGGCGGGTTTTTCGGCCATGACGTGGCAACCGGCGTTGAGAGCGGCGTCAATGGCGGGCGGGGCGAGGGTGGCCTCCATGGGAATGAGGGCGAGGCGGGGCTTGTGGCTGGCGAAGAGGTCCTGCGGCGTTTTGAACACGGCGGCGAGTTTTGGGCCCAGAGCTTTGCGGGCCTGGGATTCGGTGGCGGCGCCGGCAAGGAAGACACGGCCCACTTCGTTGACCTTGGCGAGGCCTTCGAGATAGGCGCTGAGGTGCGGAGCGTCGGCGTGCGTTAGCAGGGCGACATCGGCGTGCGATGGGGCGAGGGCGGCGGCGGAGAGGATTTGAGTGAATTCGCGGCGGTGCATGGTTAGCCTTTCGGAGTGGACCAGTGTTGGCGGTATTGGCGGCGGAGGAGCGCGGCGGCCTCCTTGTCGTTCAGGATGGCGGCGCCGTTCAGGCGAATGGCGCGGCCGGTGCGGGCGACGATGTTGCCGAGGTGAGCGAGGGCGGTGGAGAGGTGGCCGTCTTCGATTTCGACCTTCGGTTTTTGGCGGGATTTGACGCAATCGAGAAAGTTGCGGGCGTGGGGCATGTCGATGTTGGACTTGTCGTGCTGGTCCTCGTGGACAAGGTTGTTCCTATCGTCGAAGACGCGGAAGCCCCATTCTTTCCCTTTGAAATGGCCAAACTGGGCGACGGCTTTGTCGCCATAGACGGCGACACCGTTGTCACAGGATTCCAGGCCGTACGGGTTCCAGAGACGCTGCTCGTACTGGATGATTTTGTCGCCGTAATCGTAGGTGATATTCATGGTGTCGGGCGTTTGCTGGTCGTCATCGAAGTAGAGTTTCTTGCCCATGCCGGAGACGGATTGCGGGAGGCCCACGTGAAGGGCGCGGCGGGCGATGTCGAGTTCGTGAACGCCGTCGTTGCCGATGTCGCCGCAGCCGTAATGCCAGTGCCAGTTGACGGTGGAATGGAAGCGGTTGCGGTTGAAGGGAAGCTTCGGGAGCGGGCCGGTCCAGATGTCGTAATCGAGGCCGGCGGGTATGGGCTCGTCGGGTTTGCGGCCGATGTTCCGGCGGAGTTGCACGTTCCAGACCTTGGCCATGAGGACGCGGCCGAGTTTGCCGCTGTCGATGTATTCGTGGAAGCGATTGGTGACGGGGAGGGAAGGGAGTTGCGTGCCGGCCTGGACGATCCGGTTGTGGCGGCGGGCGGCGGCGACCATGAGTTCGCCTTCGTAGAAGTTGTGGGAGACGGGTTTTTCGACGTAGACATCCTTGCCGGCCTGGCAGGCGAGGATGGTGGCGGGGGCGTGCCAGTGGATGGGTGTGCCCATGACGATGGCGTCGACGGATTTGTCTTCCAGGCAGCGGCGGATATCGGCGACCAGGGGCGGGCGTTGGCGGCCGGACCTTTCGATGATTTGATAGGCGGGTTCGACGACGGTGGAATCGACATCGCAAACGTAGGCGACGTTGACGTCTGGCAAGTTGGCGAAGGCCTGGGTGAGATTGCGTCCGCGTCCTCGGACGCCCATGAGGGCGATGGTGACTTTGTCGCTGGGCGCGGCAAGGGAAAGGAGGAGAGAGCGGCGTGTCATGCGGGTTCCTGTTGGGTAATGCAGTGGACGGTGCCGCCACCGGCGGCCAGCGCGTCGCAGTTGAGTGGAATGACCTGGCGGCCCGGGAAGGTCTTTTCGAGGGTGGAAAGGGCGTTTTTATCGGCCTTGGCGTCGCCAAACTCCTGGGCGATGACGGCGCCATTGCAGAGGTAAAAGCCAGTGTAGCCGGCAGCGAGATGTCTGGATTGGAACCTGTCGCGAGGCTTGCGGGGCGCGGTGAGCGGAATGACTTCGAGCTTGGCGGCTTTGAGAATTTTCAGGTGCTGTTTGGTGATGGGGGCAAGCGGATCGTCGCCGGCAAGCACGACGCCTGGTGCGGCGAAGCGGGCATAAAAACCGGTCTGGCCGTCGGTAAGGTCGCGCCCCTTGACGCCGGGAAGCCAGATGATTTTTTCGAGACCGAGGAGGGGGCTGATGGCTTGTTCGAAATCGGCCTTGGAGATGCCAGGGTTGCGGTTTTCGTTGAGGACGCAGCTTTCGGCGATGATGGCTGTGCCATGGCCATCGACCTCGATGCAGCCGCCTTCGAGGATGAGTTCGGTCTGGAGGAGTTGAGCGTTGGCCTTGCGGGCCACGAAGCGAGCGACTTCGGCGTCGCGGTAGTGAGACTGCTTGTCGCCCCAGGCGCTGAAGTTGAGATCGAGGGCGGCCTTGGTGTGATTGGGCCCGAGGACGAAGAGCGGGGCGGTGTCGCGGGCCCAGAGATCGTCGAGCGGGGCGACGAGGAGTTGGACGGCGCCCTCCAGAAGACGGCGGGCGGGGAGGGTGAGGGAAGGTTCGACGAGCACGGTGACGGGCTCGAATTTCGCGATCGTTTTGGCGATGAGGGCAATGTTCTGTTGCACTTCATCGATGAGCCTGGCGCCCCAGATATTTTGATGGGCGCCGAAGGCCATCCAGGTGCGTTTGTGGGGCGCGGATTCACCGGGCATGCGCCATTGGGACTTCGGGACGGCGGCGGCGCCGAGGAGAAGGGACCGGCGGGTAATCATAGATGCGATTTCATGAACTCCAGGAAGACGGCCCAATCGGCGGGGACCATGCCGTGGCCGCCGAGGTGCATGTGGTAGCCGAGTGTGGTCATGATGGTTTGGCCGGCCGGGGGCACGTCCTTGGCTTCGGGCGCCGATTTGTGGAAGAGTTTGTAGACGGGCGCGGCGGCGAGGGCGGCGAGGTATTCTCCTTTCGGGTCGGACCATTTATCGGTGTTGCCGGTTTGGAGGAGCAGCGGGCGAGGGGCGATCAACGAGATGAGCATGTGGGCGTCGATGGGGGAATCGTTCGGATTTGCCGCGTATTTGCTGTAGTTTTGGGCGAATTGGTAAGGATAGCGGGTGGGCGCGGTGAGGTGGGCGATGGTCTCGCCGTAGTGGCGGCGGGAGAGCGCGGCGCCGCCTTCGCCAGAGCAACTGGCGATGACCATGGCAAAACGCTGGTCGTGGGCGCCGGTCCAGAGAACGGTCTTGCCGAGGCGGGAGACGCCGGTGAGGGCGACGCGTTTGGCGTCAACGGCTGCGTCCTTTTCGAGGTAGTCGAGAGCGCGGGAAAGGCCCCAGGCCCAGGCGGAGATGGTGCCCCACTCGTCCGGTTGGGGAGCGGGGAAGAGCGAGCGAACGCCGTGGGCGATGCCGCCGTTGAAATCGGGATCGATATCGCCATAGTAGACAGTGGCGAAGCCGAAGCCGGCGTCGAGGAAGGGTTCGATATTCACCTTGCCGAAGGCGCGGCCCTGGGCGGCGGGAACGCGCTGCTTTTCGCGGTTCCATATTTCGCCGGGCTTGATGCCGGGGTCGTCGATAGCGTTGGAGTTAGCGGTGAAGGAGGCGTTCAGCAGGACCGGGACTTTGCCGGTGGAGGAGGCAGGGGTATACAGGAGCAGGTCGAGTTTGGGGGCCGCTTTGCCGGGGCCGAAGAAGATGGTGATCTGTTTGCGCAGGGCTTTGCCGGCGTGGGTTTTGGTGCCAGCGTCGGTGACTTCGTATTGGAGCGATTTAGGGGCGGGCGGAGTGCGGCCGAACTGGAGTTCTTCGAAGAGTTTGACGAGTTCCGGACGGCGTTTCTGCTGCCAGGTTTTTACATCCTTCACGGGCTTGCCGTTTGCAAGTTGGAGCGGGTCCGGGAGCGTGTAGGCGCCAGCGTTCGCGTCGGTATAGTTAACCGGAATATCGGCTACTTTGTCCGGCGGGTAGTCGGCAATTTGCGCGGATATGGCGACGGCGGACAGCAGGAGAAGGGGTTTCATTTTACGAGCTCCGGTTTTGCTGACACGGAGGTCATTTTACTTGGAAGGCGATAGACCTTGCCGGATTTTGTGGCGAAGTAGAGGGAAGAATCAGAGGGCCTGAGGGTGTGGCCGTCGGCCCAGATGGCGTAGAAGTCCGGGTGGGCGTTGACGGGTTTACGGGCGTAGGTGTGGTTGCGTTCCCGGGCGTGGGTGAGGCGTTTGGATTGCCAGGATTGGCCTTGGTTTTTCGAGGTCCACATCACCATGTCGCCGCCGGTGGTGTATGGAATGGGGCCGGGCAGGGTGGGCGCAATGACGCGCCAGGTGGAGTCCTTCTCAATCCAAAGTGCGCCGAAATCGTAGTTATGGTCGGACCGGGTGAGTTCACGGATCTCCCATTTTTCGCCGGTCCAGCGGGCGGTATGCCAGATGTGCGGATCACTCTTGGGGCCGGATTCGTAGGAGGCGCTGGTCATGTAGAGAATGACGGGGTGGCCGTCGTTGTTGAAGGCTACTTCTTTGAGATAGACCAATCTGTTTTCGGCCTGGTAGTCGTGGACGAGCGCGGGGTTGGCTTTGGCGGTAAGCGGCGTTTGGACAGCGGCGCCGTTGACGGTTTTCCAGGTTTTGCCCATGTCGGTGGTTTCGAGGTAGTAGAGATTGGTGCGCGCGTTGAGCCCGACGGGTTCCGGGTGCACGTTGAAGACTGTGGCGGTGCGGGCGTTCGAGTGAGCCGTGATTTGATAGTGGCCGAGTTCAATACGGGCAAGCGGGTGGGACTCGCTCCAGGCACGGCCATCCGGACTGGTGGACCAGCGGAGGCCGCGGCACTTGCCGGCGTAGATGGTGTGGAGGAAGAGAAAGCCTTGGCCGGGAACGAACCAGGGGTGGCCGTAAGAGAAGTTCGTGGTGACGACGATATCGAAGGCGGAGACATCGTAGGGCTGCTTACTGCGATGGATGAATGCGGGGCGGGAAGTGCCGTGAGCGTTGGAGAAGATCCAGATGTAGCCATCGGCATCGATGGACATGACGGGGTTGTCGTGGGCATCTTCGGTGGCTTTGTCGATGAGAAGGGTGGGGCGGGGAACCGTGCCGGTCTTGTGGTCAAAGTAGGAGACCATTTGCAGCAGACGCTGTTCGCCGGGGCGGGCGCCGCCATAGCAGAAGAAGGTCTTATTTACGGCGGGCGCGTAGATGGCTATGGGCGATTGCTGCTGCGGGTAGGTGGCGAAACCGCCGGAGTACTTGTAGACGTATTGGTCCTTGGAGGGCTGGTTGAAGTACCAGATGCCGTTGTAGCCTTCGGGCTGTTGGGCGGCGCAGGTCAGCGCGGTAAGGAAGAGTAAGTTTCGCACGCAACGACGATTGTATCGGCTAGTAGCGAATGTTGAGATGGGGCGTGGGAAGCCAGGCGTGACCGGTGACGCGGGATTCCAGTCCGGCGAGCATGATGCCATTGGAGAGCAGCGTGCGCTCGGGCGGGTACGGGGAGCGCTTGGAGAGCACGACGTCTTCAAAGTGCCGCACCATGAAGCCCCAATGATTATGGTTGTAGAGCTGAATGTAGAAGCAACTGCTGTGGAGTTTGCCGGACTTTTCGCGGGCGGCGAAGAGGTAGTCTCGGGCCTGCGCGTTGAGGTTGAGGATGCTGGCCTTGACGCCATCGTTGTACCTGACGAAGATGGCCTGGGGCGGGGTGTTGTTCTTCGGTACGTGGTTGACGCGGTGCCGGAGGGCGGCATCGAGGAGAGCACGGGACCAGAAGGGATCGGTGAAGACGGCGTCGCCTTCGACGCAGCGGATTTCGGCGATGCCGGTTTCACCGCCTTTGCGTTTTTCGGCCATGGCCTGCAGAAGTTCGATGGCGTGATAGCCATGTTCTTCCAGGTCAGAGAACGACACGGCGAGAAGCTCGTCGAGTTCAATGCCGGGCTGGAATTCAAGCGCGGGGCGGCGCCAGGTGAGCGGCAGGGAGGAGCCGCAGAAGAAGGGAATTCGATCGCGCTTCACACGGTCGTACATGGCCCGGGCGTCGGCCCATTCGTAGGCGAAGTACTTGTCGTTCATCAGCGGGAGAACGCGGTTGTTCTGTTGGAAAACGGCGGTGACTTCGTCGAAGCGTTTCTTGCGCGGGTATTGAAAATTGCCGCGGGCAGTGCGGGGATAATCGCCGTGTTCGCCGATGACGGCGACGCCATCGACGGCGAGTGTGGCGCCGCCGAGGCAGAGGGCTTCTTTCACGGAGGGATAGATCCTGATGCCGTACTCAGCCGCCTGTTCACGGGCCATATCGTTGGGTGGAAATTGATCGACGTAGAGGCTGACGGTTTGAACACGAGGGCGATGGCTGGCGCCGTTGAGCCGGTAGCCTTCCAACAGGCGGGACATGAAGACATCGGCGTGCGAATTAGGGAAATAGACGTTGAGAATGCAGGCGACTTTGGGGCGGTTCTCAGCGGCGAGCGCGGCGAGGAAGGCGCGGCGGGAGAGGGGCATGGCAATAGGATAGCGGTTCGTGTAGAATCGGCGTGCTATGAAGAAACTCCTCTTGGTTGTAGCCAGCGCGCTGGCGGTGATGGCGGCCGATGTGGCGGGCAACTGGAAAGCCACGGCGGAGGGGCCGAACGGAACGATGGAACGGACACTTTCGTTGAAAGTGGACGGAACGAAATTAACCGGCGAGACGGTGAGTTCGTTCGCCGGAAAATCGGTGATTGAGAACGGGAAGGTGGAGGGCGAGAGCGTTACCTTCACGATCATGGTGAAGTTTCAGGACAACGAGATGAAGGTGTCCTACAAAGGAAAGTTGACGGGTGCGGACACAATGTCGCTGACCGCCGAGATTGAAGGCGCGGGCCAGACGATTGACTGGAAAGCGACGCGGGTGAAGTGAGTTAGAAAACGAAACGCGCGCCAAGCTGGATGCGGCGGCCGGCGCCTGCGCCTGATACGATGCCGAAGCCGGGGCCGTTGAGCGTGGCGCCGGGGTTACCGAAGTTCGGGTGGTTGGTGATGTTGAAGAACTCCCCGCGGAACTGGAACTTGATGGTTTCTTTGATGGGGAAGTTACGGAGGATGGAGGCGTCGAGATTGAAGACGCCGTCGCCGCGCACCATATTCACGCCCTGGTTGCCGAAAGTGAACTGGGCGGGCTGGGAGAAGACAGAGGTATCGAACCAGCGTTCCAGCGTCTTCTGGCTGTTGGGAAGATTGGGGTTGCCGTTGATGTTGGCGCGTTGCGCGCCGGCGCTGTTGACGAAGGTGGTATTGACCTGGGTGTTCACGGTGAATGGTTCGCCGGACTGGAGCGTCATAAGACCGCCGAGCGTCCAGTTGCCGAGGACGGCGCCGAGCACGTTGTTGTTCCAGTACTTCTTGCCTTTGCCGACTGGAATGTCGTAAACGCTGGTCATGGTAAAGCGGTGGCGGATGTCGTTGCCGGTGGGCCCCCAATCATTGCGGCGATTGTAGAAATCGCTGAAGCCGATGTCGGCGCCTAGGGATCCGCCGTCGGTGTAGTTGTTGAAGGCGCGCGCCCAGGTGTAGGTTCCCAGAATGCTGTACCCGTTGGCGAAGCGGCGTTCAAGGCGGCCGACGGCGGCGTAGTAACGGGAGTCACCGAAGGCCGGCCCCTGGATGTTGACATTGGAAAACTGGGGGTAGGGGCGATCGGCCTGGGTTGGCGTGCGGTTCTGCGAAATGGCGAGAGCCAGGCGTTCCGGGGTGACCTGATTCAGCGTCAGGTTGCCGCTTGGCAGTTTGTGAGAGAGGTTGCCGATGAACCCGATTTCGGAGAGGAAGCCGCCGCCGAGTTCGCGCTGAATGCCGAGGTTGAACATTTCCGAATAGCCGGTGCGGCGGCGAGTTTCGAAGAAGGTGACGGCGGTATTGGGCTGTTGGCCGACGCGAACGGCGCCGAGGCTATCGTTGAGTTGAGGGGCGGCGAGGTTGAGCGTAAGTCCATCTTTGAGCAGGAACGGAGCGGTGATGCCGTTGTCGGGAGAGTTCAGCGTGGCTGAGAGTTCGTAGCCGAGAGAGGCGGCGTTGGGCACGCCTGCGTCGAAGGGGTGAGCGAAGAAGATGCCGAGGGCGCCGCGGATGACGGTCTTCTGGTTGCCGCCGGGTTTCCAGGCGAAGCCAAAGCGGGGGCCGAAATTGTTCCAATCGGTATCGTAGATGGAGTTCCGCCAGCCGTTGACGCCGAGGAATTTGACCACGCCGGGCGTGCCGCTGACGGGGTTGATCTGGGTCGTGTCGAAGCTGTTGGCGCGGGAGTTGGTGTCGCGCATGGCGGTATCGGTTTCCCAGCGGAGGCCGATGTTCAAAGTAAGATTGCGAGTGATGTTCCAATCGTCCTGTACGAAGCCGGCGAGATAGGTGGAGCGGCGGTTCAGCGCCTGGGTTTCGCGCGCGGCAAAGCCGGTGGTAAACCCGAGGAGCATGGTGGCCAGACCGTTGCCGGAAGCCGCGACGCCAGGCTGGCCGGTGCCGAGCAAGGAGAACGAGAAGTTGCCGGCGGCAGTAGGCCGGTTGATTTCATCGTTGAGAGATGGGCGCCATTCCCCTCCGAACTTGAAGCTATGTTTGCCGCGGATCCAGCTTAGATTGTTGACGATCTGATACTGCTGAATGGGGAACTGCCGGCGTTCCTGAGCAGTGGAGCCAAGGGCGGTGAAGCCGGCGGGGCCAAAGCTGGGGAAATCGCCATCGGGGATGCCTTTCAGGCCGAGTTGGGTGGCCCAGGCTCCGCCGCGGCCAAGGGCGATGGCATGGTTGATGCGATTGGAGTAGGTCATCCGGAAGTCGTTGACGATGGAAGCGGAGACGGTGCGGGTCCAACTGCCGTAGAAATAGTTTTGATGGCGGAGCGCGATGGCGTCGGGGTCAGCGCCTGGGTCGGGGAAAACGCTGGTTTTGTCGGTGTTGTCGGAGTTGTACAGGTAGCGGCTGGAGACGCGATCCCGGCTGCCAAAGTTGTGATCGACTTTAGCGGTATAGTTGTCGCGAGTGAGACCGTTGACGAAGTTCGCGCGGAAATTGTTGGCGCCGGCCAGGCTATCGGCAGTGCGGTTCGGCAGCGGGTAAAAGGGGATGATTTTCAGGCCGACGGGGTCCAGGCGAGAAGCCGGGATACGGTTGCCGGGGAACTGGGTTCGCGTTTGGCGGCCGGCAACCAGTTGGGTGGAAGCGGGATCGTAGACGGGAATGAGGACGTTGTTATTGCCGACAGATTGAGAGAAGTCGCCAACGCGCTGGAGCGCGGTGGGAACGGTGAGGGTGGATATGGCACCGTCGCGGCGGCGGGAGCCTTCATAAGCGAAGAAGAAGAAGGTCTTGTCCTTGCCCTGGTAGAGCTTCGGCAGAACAACCGGGCCGCCGATGGTGCCTCCGTAGACGTTATAGCGCAGCGGTGCTTTCGATTTTTCGCCGTTCACGATGGGTGCGAAGAAGTTGGGCGCGTCGAACTTCTCATTTCGAACATATTCAAAGAGCGATCCGTGAATGCCGTTGGTGCCGGATTTGGTGGTGGCGACGATGACGCCGCCATTGGAGCCGCCGTATTCGGCCGAGTAGCCATTGGCCATGATTTTTACTTCGGCGACGGTTTCAACGGGAGGATCCAGATCGACCTGGCCGACCCCGAGGCGCATGTTTTGTCCAGTGCCGCCATCGATCCAGAACATCTGCGACTGCTGCCGGGAACCGGCGAGAGAGAAGTTGGGCTTGGCGCCGGAATCGTAGCCGATGAAGACGGCGGCGCCGGTCATCTGGATGAGATTCAGCGAGCGCCGGTCGCCGAGCGGGAGGTCCTCGACGGCTTTTGCCTCCACGAGTTGGGCCACGTCGGAAGTGCGGGTCTCCAGCAGCGTGGCCGAACCGGATACGGTGATGGATTCGCTAACCGCGCCGACTTCAAGGGCGACGTCGAGTTCCAGGTTCTGGCCGGTGGTGAGGACCAATCCGCTGCGAACGTAACGGCGGAAGCCGGTCTTTTCGGCCTCGACAGTGTATTGGCCGATGGGGAGTTGGCGCAGGGAGAAAAGGCCGTCGATATTAGTGGTGTAGGTGACCTTCTGCTGCGTGGCGATGGACGTGGACGTGACCTGGACACCGGGAATGGCGGCGCCTTGCGCGTCGCGGACGATGCCAGTGATGGTGGCGGTGGGAGACTGGGCAAGCAGCGGCAGAGCCGCGAGTGCGACGAGGACCCTGAAGGATGGCATGGTCCGAGTATATATTTTTCGCTTGGAGGACGAGGTTGTTTAGTATACGATGTATAAGAAATGCCAAAGGGAGACGCGATAGGCGGATTTGAACAGTTGGTGCTGTTGGCGCTGGCGCATTTGGGAGAGGACGCCTACGGCGTGTCGATCCGTAAGGAGATTGCGGCGAGGACGGGGCGGGATGTGAACATAGGGGCGGTGTATACGACGCTGGACCGGCTGGAGGGGAAGGGTCTGGCGGTTTCTGTGATTGGAGAGCCAACGGCGGAACGGGGCGGGCGGGCCAAGCGGCTGTTTCGATTGACCGGCGCGGGAAGAACGGCACTGGAAGAGAGTTGCCGGGCAGTGGTAGGGATGATGAAGGGGCTGGGCTGGGGGGAGGCCTGATGCGCGGACTGCTGCTGGGAGTACTGACGGCCCTGGTGCCGGAACACTGGATCGGAGACCTGGAGGAAGAGGCGGTTGAGGAAGGTGACTGGTGGCTGGCGCGGCATGTGATGTTGGCTGCCTTGTATGGCGTTCGGATGCGGCTGGCGCGGACGAATTTTCTAGAGAGTTCCGCGGCGGCAGCGCTGCTGGCGGGCCTTCCGTTAGTAGGCGCCCTTGCTCTGCGGCGGCTGGTGCTGACGCTGATCCCGTTTCGTGAGAGCGCGGCTTACTCGTGGTGGGCCGTGGCAGCGTTCATGATTTTGACTGCCGGGCTGGGGCTGGGCCTGACCAATGCCCTGGGGCGCCGCCGGGTGGCGGTGCTCTTGGGCACGGCGGTCACGCTGGCGATTGTTTTGTTGTTGGAAGCACCGATTGTTTTGACCGTCGCGGCGTTTGCGGGCGGTTGGGCGGCAACGATTCGACGAAGAGGAGAAATGGGATGAAATGGTTGAAATATGGACTGATGGGGATTGTGGGAGTGGTGTTGCTGGCGGCGGTTGTTCTGCTGGCGATGGGGCAGCGCGCGGATGCGGGCGTGACGCGTTCGGTAGTGGAGGTGAACCGGCCGCCGGAGGTGGTGTGGAAATGGATGGAAGAGCCGGAGAAGTTTAAGCAGTGGGTGAGTTGGACGGTGAAGGTGGAGGATTCGGGGCCGAATGGCGTGGGGGGGAAGCGGCGCACCACAATGAAGGACCCCAATATGGACAACCAATTGGTGGTGCTGGACGCCGTAACGAAGGTGTACGAGCCGCACAAACGGATACAGGTGGCTATGGATTCACCGCTCGGATTTCAGGGCACAGTCGACTATGAACTGGACGATTTGGGCGGGCGGACGCGACTCACCATGGTGGGCAAGTTCCGCTATACACACTGGTTCTTCAGCCTGCTGGAGCCGCTGGTGACACCGCAGGCGCAAGTGAAGGAAGACGCCGACCTGGCAACGCTGAAACGGCTGGCGGAACTGTAGTTATGTGGTCTTCGCCGGGGCGGCCGGCGTGGCGGCCGGTTTCGAATCGGTCTTTGTTTCAGACTTGGTTTCCGATTTTGACTCCGGCTTCGAATCGGCCTTGGCGGCGCCGGGCTTATTGGCGGCGCTGCCGCCCTTGCCATAGTCGGTGATATAGAATCCGGAACCTTTGAAATGCAACTGGGGCGCCGACAACAGGCGTTGTCCTTCGCCTCCGCAATCGGGGTGGGCTGCAACTGGCTCGTCGGAGAACTTCTGCCGGACCTCAAAGGTCTCATTGCACTTCAGGCAGCGGTACTCGTAAAGGGGCATAAGCGATGAATGTTCTTCTCTTGAATTAGGGCTGAGGAATATTGAGCGGGCCGAGGCCCGTGCCATCGCTCTTCTTCGCGGCATCGCGAAGAGACTGAGCGGCGGCGGCTTCGGCGGGGGAGAGCCCGTTGAGCGAGATCTCAACCGCCTTCTTCAGGATGAGGTCTTCGGCAGGTTTAGCCTTCTCTTCCACTTTTTTCGGTTCGGTGGAGGGTTCGTCGTCATTCAATTCCTGCGGGTCGAGGTCGGCGACGGGGACAGAAGGCATCAAGCCCTGGTCCTGAAGCGCTTTGCCGGAAGCGTTATGGAACTTTGCGATGGAGAGGATGACCGCGGCGCCGTCATCCATGACGACTGGCTTGCGGACGGAAGCATCCCCGTAGGTGCGTTCGCCGACGATTTCGGCGCGGCGATTATCGTACAGCGCGCTGGCGGCGATTTCGGCGGCGCCGGCGGTGCCGCGGTTGGTGGCGATGGTGAGAGGAAGCTTGGTAATCGCTTTCGCGGGCACGGCCTCAAAATCCTGGCGGGCGACCTTTTGGCCCACTGAACTGGCCAGCCGGCCGGAGGCAAGGAACAGGTTGGCCAGGGCGACGCCTTCTTCTGGCGCGCCAGTGGCGCAATTGCGCACGTCGAGGATCAGCTTTTTCGCTCCCTGTTTTTCCAGGTTCTGTACGGCGGCGGCGACATCGGCCAGCCGCTTTGCTTCCAGTGTGGGCACCTGGATGAGTCCGATGTTATCTGGCAACATCTTCGAACTGACCGCGGGCCATACGATGGGGGCACGCACCAGCGCCATCTTCGACGGTTCGGGATTGCGGAACCGGAGCACGCCGAGTTCAACACTGGTTCCCGGTTCGCCAAGCAGCATCATTTCTGCGTAGGCGAGCGGCATGTCCCGGGTGTTGACGCCGGCGAGGGTTTCGATCATATCGCCTGTGGAAAGGCCGGCTTTATCGGCCGGGGAGCCGGGGACCGAATCGACAATAGCGATGTAGCCGAAACGCTTCGCGAGTATGAGACCGGTCCAGCCCTTGGCTTCGGACTTCGCTTTCTGCCATTGTTTGTACTGATCGGCGGAGAGGTAGCTGGCGTAGGGATCGAGGGATTCGAGCAGACCATTGAGCGCGCCGAGGGTGACGTTCTTCATGTCGGGCTCTTCCACATACTCGCTCTTGATTTTGGAGAGCACTTCAGTGAAGACGCCGATATGGCGATAGGTCTCTTCCGGGGAGGAGGTAGACTTGTTGGCCGCGCCGAGCAAGAGAACGCCGACGAGACACAGAGACACAATGGTAATGACGAATTGCAGCTTGCGATTCATTCGGTGCGGCTGCCTCCTATTCCAGTAATAAGTATACGATGCGCGGGGAAGCCATTTGGTTAGCGGGAATGTGGTTTTTGCGTTTTCAGCCGGTGATATTCGTTTAGCACCTTTTCGACGTAGGCGCGCGTTTCGGCGTACGGCGGAACACCGTTGTACTTCTGCACGGCCCCGGGGCCGGCATTGTAGGCGGAAAGCGCCCTGTAGACCTGATCGGGGTAGTTTTCGTACTTAACGAGCAAATCGCGAAGGAGCCGGGCGCCGCCCTCGATGTTTTCCTTCGTATCGTGGGGGTTCACGTTGAGGGCGCGGGCCGTATCGGGCATCAGTTGCATGACGCCGATGGCGCCTTTCGGCGAACGGGCGTTGGTCTGGAACGCCGATTCTATTTTGGCGATGCTGAGGAGGATCTCCGGCGGGAGCCCGGCGCCGTTGGCGGCGTCGTGCAGGTGCTCTTTCGTGGTCTTCGGGGGCGGCGGAGGCGGCGGGGCAGGCACTGCGGACGGGGGCGTCGCGGGTAGTGCCGCCGGCGGCTCCAGGGTTTCAATGGCGGCCACAGAGGCGCGGGGGATTTCCACGGTGCCCTCGCCAGAGCGGATGCGGATGTTTTCTCCGACGATTTCGTGGCCTTTCGCCGGGATCCGGTAGCCGGTATGGAGGACGATTTCTTCGCCGGCGAAGAGGAAGAAGGCTAGCAGCGGCGTCATCATTTCATGGTCCGGTAGTGGCGGCGGAGCAGATAACCAACGGCAAAAAAGAAGACCGCGGCGCACTCCATGACAACGGCCCCCTTCGGCAAACCGCTGGTATAGAAGTAGATCCCGGTGAGCGACAGGATGCCGGCGGCGATGAAGAAGGGGAATGTATTGGACGCGTTGTCCATCTGCTAGAAAGTATGACGCACGCGAGGGCGAAAGCGTGCAACGCGATATGATGAGTGCTTTCCCCGATGACTACGGTTACCCATTTGGAATGCAGCGTTACCGGCGAGCGCTACGAAGCCGGTACAGTACAGAACCTGTCGCGGACGGGCATGCCGCTGCTGGTGCGGTATGACCTGAAGACGGCGCGGGAGAATTGGAATCGAGACTGGCTGGCGAATGGCCCGCGTTCCATGTGGCGGTACGCGCCGGTGTTGCCGGTGTCGAAGCCGTCGGCGATGGTGTCGTTGGGCGAGGGGTGGACGCCGTTGATGAAGCTGAAACGCTACGGCGGGTTGAAAAACCTGTGGCTGAAGGATGAGGGGATCAACCCGACGGGTTCGTTCAAGGCGCGCGGACTTTCGTGTGCCGTGTCGATGTGCGTGGAGTTGGGAATCAAGAAAGTGGCGATTCCCAGCGCGGGCAACGCGGCCAGCGCGATGGCCGCCTATGCGGCGGCGGCCGGGATTGAAGCGCATATTTTCATGCCGCTGGACGTGCCTCAGTCGAACTATGTGGAGTGCAAGGCGTTCGGCGCGAACGTGACGCTGGTGGACGGGTTGATCTCCGATTGCGCCAAGATCGTCGCCGAACGGCGGGAGAGCGAAGGTTGGTTCGATGTCTCCACGCTGAAGGAGCCGTACCGCATTGAAGGCAAGAAAACGATGGGGTACGAACTGGCCGAGCAGATGCAGTGGCGGTTGCCGGACGCGATTTTCTACCCGACGGGCGGAGGTGTTGGGCTGATTGGCATGTGGAAGGCGTTCGATGAGATGGAAGAGCTGGGGTGGATTGGCGCGGAACGGCCGAAGATGATCGCGGTACAGGTGGAGGGGTGCCAGCCGGTGGTGCGCGCGTTTGAACAGGGCGCCGAACGGAGCGAGTTCTGGCAGGGCGCAACGACGGTGGCGAGTGGACTGCGGGTGCCGAAGCCGCTAGGCGATTTCCTGGTGCTGCAGGCGGTGCGGAAATCGGGCGGAACGGCGATTGCGGTTTCCGATTCCGACATGATGCGGGCGGGTGTGCAACTGGCGACCGACGAAGGGATCTTCGTGGCGCCGGAGGGCGCGGCGTGCCTGGCGGCGCTGGACAAGCTGCTGGCAAGCGGGTTCCTGAAACCGGAAGAGCGAACGGTGATTTACAACACCGGTTCCGGGCTGAAATACCTGGAGGCGTACTCGGCGCTGTTTCCGCGTTAGCGGCGGGGGTGTCAAACCCGGTAGGTGTCTTCGCGCCAGTACTTCACCTGCTTTTTGATCTCATCGGGCTTCAAGCCCTGTTCGGCGGCGCGAGCGGCCAGGGCGGGGAACTCATCATCGCTGGCGAAGCGCAGGGCGACGATTTGGAGCGGGGCGAGGCGCGCGTCGAGCGGTTTACCGGTAAGGATGAAGTGGCGCAAGCTTTCTTCGGCGCGGATGGCGCGGTCTTGCGCTTTCAACGCGAAGATGCGGGCGTAGAATGCGGCGGCAAAGACGCAAGTGGTGACAACGAGCAGGAGCGCCGCGCTGTAAAGGCGCTGATGGTCGGCAATGGAACGGTACAGATTTACGCCGCACCCGATGATGGTGAGAAAAAGTACGAAACCGAGAGCGAGAAAACCGGGCACGCGCTGGGTGTGGTTCTGGTAGTTTTGGTTTGCCATCGGCACTATGGTCGCACGGGTGGCTGGTAAGATTGACGGAATGGACCTGTTTGATGAAATAGTGCGGCTGCGCAGGATGGGGCAAAAGTGCGCGTTGGCGACGATTGTTCAGGTAAACGGCTCCATTCCCAGCTACGAGAGTGCGAAGTTGCTGGTGCGGGAAGACGGGTCGATGATCGGAACGATCGGCGGCGGCTGTGTGGAGGCCGAGGTGTGGAACGCGGCGCGAGAGGTGATTGCCACGGAGCGTCCGCGGCAGATGAAATTTTCGTTGGGACAGGACGCGGCGTATGATAACGGGCTAATTTGCGGCGGGCAATTGGAGGTGTTTGTGGAAGCGATCGTTCCTCAGCCGAAAGCCTATATCTTCGGCGCGGGCCATATTTCCAAGAGCCTGTGCAAGGTAGCATCGCTGGCCGGGTTCGCTGTGACGGTGATCGACAACCGGGAACAATATGCCAACCGGGAGCGATTTCCCGAGGCGGAGGACGTGTTCGCCGAGGAGTATGAGGAACTGTTCCCGAAACTGACCATACGGGACACGAGTTACGTGATCATCGTGACGCGCGGCCATCGCGACGACATGCGTGTGCTGCGATGGGCGGTGGAAACGCCAGCGCGCTACATCTCCATGATCGGCAGCAGGCGGAAGGTGATCGGTGTGGTGAAGGAACTGGAAAAAGAGGGCGTGGCGAGGACGGGGCTGGACCGGTTGTTTGCGCCGATGGGGTTTGAGATCGGCGCGATTACGCCGGAGGAGATTGCCGTTTCCGTGGTGGCGGAGATGATCGCGGCGCGACGCAACCCGGATTCCAAATGGCGGGAGCATTCGAAATCGATATTCCAGACCGGCGCGGCGCAGGCGCTATTGAAGTGACGGTTTCGGGAGTGATACTGGCCGCGGGTTTATCGCGACGCATGGGGTTCCCCAAGGCCCTATTGCGATGGGACGATGAGCTGTACCTGGACCGGCAGATCCGGCTGTTTGGGGCCGTATGCGCGGAGGTGATCGTGGTGCTGCGCGCCGGGGCCGCGCTGGAGGCGTGCCGCCGGTTGGCGGAGGCTCGCGTTGTTTACAACCCGGACGCCGACCGCGGGCAACTGAGTTCGCTGCAAACCGGGCTTGCGGCAACGGGCGGCGACGCAGTGCTTTTCAGCCCGGTGGACTACGCGCACGTCAAGGAAACAACGGTGCGAGCAGTAGCGGCGGGCGGGACGGGCATGGTGTTGCAGCCGAGTTTCGGGGGCAAGCATGGCCACCCGGTTTGGGTGCGGCGCCCGGTGGTAGAGGCACTGCTGGCAACGCCCGTAGGCGGAGCGGCGCGGGATGTGGTGCGCGGGTTCGCCAGGGAATTTTTGGAAGTGGATGACGCTGGTTGCGTGATGGACGCCGATGATCCGGTGGGTTACGCAGCCGTGCGGGAGCGGATGGGATGAAGCGTAAGTTTTGGATTCTTCTTTTGCTGGTGTTGGCGGCGTTGGCCGGGGCGCCGTTTCTGAAGGCGGACCGCTTTGGGCCTCGCATCCGATCAGGGCTGGAAAACGCGCTCGGCCGGAAGGTGGAAATCGGCGCCGTGCGGCTGCATTTGTTGACGGGGCCGGGGTTCAGCGTGCGGAAAGTGGTGATTCACGAGCGGCCGGAATTTTCGGCGGAGCCGTTTGCGTATGTGGACAATCTGGTGGTGCGCATCCGGCTGCTGGGCTTGCTATCGGGTAAGTTGGAATTTTCCAGTTTGCGGCTCGACAAGCCGCACGTGAATTTGATGCGCCAGGCGGATGGCGCCTGGAATGTGCAGGCGTTGCTGGCGCCACAGACGGCGGCGCCGGGTGGCGGCAGTGGCGCGCCGATGCCGGAACTGGAGGTTCGCCGCGGGCGATTGAATTTCAAGATTGACGACCGGAAGTCGGCGTACTATTTCACCGATGCCGATATCGATTTTTCCTCCGTTGGCGATGGGAATTTCGATATTTGGTTTGTGGGAGAGATGGCGCGGACGGACCGGATGGCGCGCGGACTGGGCCGCGTGACGGCTCGCGGCCGATTGCGGGATACGGGTGGCGAACCGAAACTGAATCTAGACGCCCAACTGGAGCGAAGCGCGTTGCAGGAGTTGGCGCAGTTGGTTGGGCCGCGGGACTTGGGTGTGCATGGCGTTGTGAAGAGCCGGGCGGAGATCAGCGGACCTGTGTCCGCGCTGGCGATCAAGGGGCAACTGGACTTGACGGAGTTGCACCACTGGACGCAGCCGCCCCGGGCGGCCGCGTCGAGTGTGGGGTATACCGGACGCCTTGAACTGGGCGCACAATCGCTGCGGTTGGAGACGGACGCAAAGCGGCCGCTGCGGGCGAAGGTGACATTGGACAAGTATCTGACCGCTCCCCGGTGGCAGGTGGAGGCGGTGGCGGAAGCGTTGAGCCTGAATGACATGGCGGAGTGGCTGCGTCCTCCGGGCGCGGAGTTCAACGGCATGAAACTGGCCGGTACGCTAGATGGGCGCGTGACCGCATCGAACGACATGGCCGCGAATGGAGCGGCAACGTTGACGGCCTTGGACTGGACGTGGGGGGAAGGGAGCAGGCTGGAAGCGGCCAAGCTGGAGGCCGAGTGGAGCGAGGGCGCGGTGCGCCTGGCACCTGCGACGCTGGAGTTGGATGGGCAGCCGCTGCAGGTGGAATGCGATTGGGCTCTGAGTGCGCCTTCCTGGGAGTGCAAGGGCGCAAGCAAGGGCCACGATGTGCGGAAGTTGGGGCGCTGGATGAAGGCTCTGGGGCTGCGGGCCGCGTGGGTGGAGGACTTGACGGCCGGGCAACTGCGGGGCGCCTTGGCGGTGGGGCAAACGGGCATGGATTCACCGCAATGGAAAGGGCAACTGGAGTTGCGAAATGCCGAACTCCCGGTTCCCGAATTGGCGGCACCGGTGAAGATCGCGGCAGCCACGGTGGTGTGGCAGCAGGAGCGGTTGTCGATGCCCACGATGCGGGCGAGTGCGGGGGGACTCAATTGGGCCGGCGCCTATCGCTATGACGTTGGCGCAACACGCCCCCACCGGTTAACAATTGACGCGGACCTCCTGGCGATTGCCGAACTGGAAAAGGTATTGGGACCCATGTGGCGGGGAACCGGGTTTCTTTCGAGGGCAATCGGACTTGGCGAGAAAGTCGATAGCGGAGCGGCCGAAATTGACCTGCGCGCCAAACGGTTGGGAATTGTGGAGAACTTTCGCGCAATGGTTTGGCGCGAAGGAGAGAAGCTGACGATCCAGGGTTTGAGTGGCGAATGGCGCGGGGGCAAGTTAACGGGCGAGGGCGTGGCTCGATTGGGCGGCGATGTGGAGATGACCGGGAAGGTGGCGGGGGTGGCTTGGGAGGGCGGCGTGGTGGAGTCAGATTGGAAACTCACAGGCCGAGGGAGAGTGAACGTCGCCGGGAAGGCACGGTTAACCGGCGGCCTGGCGGAGATCATTAGCGGCGGCTATCAGTGGTCGAGCAATGGACGGCTGCAAGTGAGTGGCGTGGAGGGGCTGTTCGACGGGAGAAAGGTTGCGGGCAAAGTGACCGGTTCGGGGGAAGGGCCGGTGTTGATCGAGTTTGGCGAATTGCTGAAACTTCGGGCGGTGGTGACGCCGTTTGCAGTGACGGTGGAAGGCCGCTAGCGCCCCTCCCGGATCTGTTAGACTGCTTGTTCCTCATGCGCCTGTCTGTTCTTTGTGCTTTATCGATTGCCTGCTGCCATGCCGCCGGCTACTCGCTTGGGCCGGATTCCCAGCCGGTTGCCGGCGTGCCAAAAGGCACTGTGACCAGACATGTCCTGGCGGCCGGGAAGTACTTTCCGGGTACGCCTCACAATTACGCCGTTTACGTGCCGGCGCAGTATGACGCATCGAAGCCTGCGGCGTTTATGGTGTTCCTGGATGGGAGCGGCGCGCTCGGGGACGGCGTTCGAGTGCCGGTTGTTTTCGACAATCTGATTCACAAAAAGGAGATTCCGGTAATGATCGGGATCTTTGTGGATCCCGGTGTGCTGCCGCCTGTAGGGCAGACGCAAAGCCGGTTTGAGCGGGTGTTTGAGTACGATTCGTTGAGCGATCGTTATTCGAAGTTCCTAGTGGAGGAGTTGATTGCGGAAGTGGGCCGGAAGTACAACCTGTCGGCCAACCCGAACGATCGGGGGATTTACGGCGTCAGCACCGGCGCGGTGGGGGCGCTGGTGGCGGCGTGGCACCGGCCAGACCAGTTTCGCCGCGTGTTGAGTTTCATAGGAACGTTTGTAGCGATGAAAGGCGCCGATGGATTCATTTCGCAGATCAGGCGGAGCGAAGCCAAACCGCTGCGGGTGTTTCTGCAGGCCGGAAAAAACGACCACATTGCGCCCAACCAACCGCAGGGCACGTTCTACGCGGGAAGCTGGCCGATCAACAATCAGGTGATGCTGGAGGCGCTGCAATTCGCGGGCTACGACGCGAAGCTGGAACTGGGCGAAGAGGCGCACAACATGAAGCATGGCGCGGCCATACTGCCCGACGCTCTGCGCTGGCTGTGGCGCGGGCATCCAGCGCCCGTCGAGGCGCGGGAACCGGCGGCGCTGGACGGACCGGATTGGGATAGCCGGGGAAAAGTGTCGTCGATTGTCCGGAGCAATCAGCCCTGGGAGGGTGTTTACGAAGGCGCGGTGGACGCCGTGGCGGGGTTGAATGGAACGGTGTACTTCGCCGCCGGCGGAACGCTCTACCGTGTGGCGAATGGGACGGCGGAGCCTTTCAAGAAGGGCGTTGGAACAGTGTCGGCGCTGGCGATTGGCGAGGATGGAAAGGTGTATGCCGCGGTGGGAAGGAGGATTATTTCCTATGGCGCGGACACGCGTGTGATCGCCAGCAACGTTAGTGCGACGGGACTTGCCGTAACGGCGAAGGGCGCGGTTTACTTCGTCGACGCTGGCAAACGCGCGGGGCGCGTGGGCGGTTCAGTGGTGCCGGTCGAGATCATGGCGGCGGGCGGGATGGCGCTCTCCCCTGATGACGGAATGGCGGTGGTCACGGATTCCGGCGGTCGCTTCGCGTGGTCCTTCCAGATCGGGCCGGACGGCGAACTACGCAATGGTGAGCCGTTCTACCGGCTAGAGATGCCGGAAGCCGGGTGGATGAGCGGAGTGCGCAGCGCTGCGTTTGACTCAATCGGGCAGGTGTATTTCGCCAGTTCGATAGGGTTGCAGATGTGCGAGGCGAACGGGCGCGTGGCGGCGATCCTCCACTCGCCCTCGGGTGTCGTCAAAGGGTTAGCGTTTGGGAAATCGGAACTGTTCGCGGCGACGGAAAAAGGACTCTTTCGGCGTCCGGTCCGGGTGACCGGCGGCGTGCGGGGAAAGCTGCCGCGCCCGCCTTTGTAGGTCAGGCGGAAGCGGCGTGCGCCTTGGCCGGCAAGGGAAGAAGCAACGTGAACTGACAACCCTGGCCGGGGGCCGTGTCGACGGTCAGTTGCGCGCCGTGGGAGGCAACAAGGGTTTTTACCGTTTCCAGTCCGAGACCTGTGCCGCCGTTAGCGTGTCGAGTGCTGAAGAAGGGCTCAAAGACCTGGTGCTTGGTGGCTTCGTCCATTCCCGGACCGTTGTCGGCGACGATGAGGACGGCATGACCCTCGGCGGCTCTGGTGCGAATGGTGAAGGCGCCTTTGCCGTTCATCGCTGCGGAAGCATTGCTGGCGAGATTGAGCAGCGCGTTCAGGAAGAGCGGCTGATCGAGTTGAAGAACGATTGGAACTTCGAGGAGATCCGTGGTGCAGACAACGCCCCGGCCCAGGGCAAGCTGGACGAGCGGAAGGGCGGAGCGAACAGCGTCGTTGAGGTTGCAGGAGCTTGGTTCCTGGTGTTGATCTCGCAGCCAACTCAACAGGCGGCGAGGCGAATCGGCGGCATGTTCGATGGACTGAGTCAACTCCGCGGCCAGCGAGCGGGCGGGATGGCCGGCCGGCAGCGTAAAGGCGATTTCGCCGGCCTGCGCTGCGAGTAGGGTGAGCAGGTTGTTCCAGTCGTGCGCCAGATTGGCCGCAAGCCGACCGGCGGCGACGAGGCGCTGCGCTTGCAATTCGTCCATCGATTCCATTATGGAGGAAGATGGGTCCACCGAATCGTTCAGCCACCCGGCGTCTTCTCCGAATAGGGTTAGCGCGAGCCGTGCGCTCGCGGAGAAATACATGGCGAGTTGTTCGCTTTCCGCGCGCAGCGATCGCCATTGGAGCCGAACGGATTCCTTGTCGCGGTCTGGCACCGGTCCCGTCCAGCCCTTGCGGCCGGACTTAAACCAGGCGCGAAGCGTTTTATGCGCATTGCGCTCGGCGATTTGAAGGGCCTCCGGATGGGAGAGCCCTGCCTTCTTGAGGCAATCGACGGTGGCTGCGACGAGCGGAGTAAACAAAGCTCCAGTGAACGCTGAACCGGCGGCATAAACCTGTTTCCGGCCTTGTTCGAGGTAGAAGACAGAGGACTTGAAGGACGTTGCGAAATGTTGGACCCGGCGGCGCGCGTTGGCGTCGACATCGGCGACAAAGCGAAGGTCCGGAAAGGCATCGAGCGAATCCAAGGTTCCGGTGGACGCTCCGAGTTCGCGCAATGGGGCGAGGCACGACAGGTCGCGGCGGAAATCGAGCAGGATGACGGTACGGCCGTTCCAATCGATTCCGGACTCACGGGCAAGCCGAAACAATTCGGGAAAATCGGATTCCGGGCCGGTGATAAGGATCAGTTCGGCTGTGCCGAGCGACGACGGCGGAACGGCCACGCCGGCCTTCAGCCGGTTGGCCAGGCGCGAGGCAACGCGGAGCGTGGCGGAGGCAACCGGGCCAAGGTGAACGTGCAGATCCGGGAGCCGAAACAGCGCCGGGCTCATCGGGCCCGATGCAAGAAGACCCAGCCATTGTTTTTGTCTCATGGCGCAGGGGACTTCAGCGCCTTGATACGGTCGCGCAGTTGGGCGGCCTTTTCAAATTCAAACTGGCGTGCGGCTTCGCGCATGCGCAGTTCCAGATCGGCGATGAGTTGGACCCTCTGTTGCGGATCGAGTTCGGATTCAGGCGATTCCGGTTCCAGGGGGATCGTGACGTAGTCCGATTCGGCGATGCGAACCAGGCTCATGTCGATCGGTTTGTTGATGGACTGCGGGGTGATTCCATTCACCTCGTTGTAGTCGATCTGGATGCGGCGGCGGCGGTCCGTTTCGCCGATGGCGTGTTTCATGGAGTCGGTCATCACGTCGCCGTATAGGATAGCGCGACCGTTGAGATTTCGCGCGGCCCGCCCAATGGTCTGGATGAGTGAGCCGGCCGAGCGCAGGAATCCCTCCTTGTCCGCGTCGAGAATGGCCACCAGAGAAACCTCGGGCAGGTCCAGCCCTTCGCGAAGCAGGTTGACGCCGATAAGTACGTCTAATTCCCCCTTGCGCAGGTCCCGCAGTAACTTGATCCGGTCGAGAGTACTTACTTCCGAGTGCAGGTACTGGCATTTCACGCCGACTTCGGAGTAATAGCTGGCCAGATCCTCCGACATGCGCTTCGTGAGTGTCGTAATGAGAACCCGTTCGTTGGCCTCCACGCGCTTGCGGATTTCGTTGAGCAGGTCGTCCACCTGGCCGCGAATCGGGCGCACTTCCACCGGCGGATCGATCAGCCCGGTCGGCCGGATGATCTGTTCGACGGTGACGCCATTGGCGACTTCCAACTCATAGGGTCCGGGTGTGGCGGATACGTAGACAACCTGATTGACGCGGTTTTGAAACTCTTCAAATGTTAATGGCCGATTGTCGAGAGCGCTCGGCAGACGGAAACCGTGGTTTACCAGCGTCTCCTTGCGGGAGCGATCGCCGTGCCACATGCCGCGGATTTGCGGCATCGTCTGATGGCTTTCATCGATGAAGATCAGATGGTCGGCAGGCAGATAATCGAGAAGCGTCGGCGGAGCTTCCCCGGGAAGGCGTCCAGAAAAATGGCGGGAGTAGTTTTCAATGCCATGGCAATAGCCGATGGTCTTAATCATCTCGAGGTCGAACATCGTGCGCTGATGAATGCGCTGGGCTTCGATTAACTTCCCCTGCTTTTCCAATTCTGTTCGCCACCACTCCAGTTCCTCCTTGATGGTGCCCATCGCCTTTTCCTTCATATCCTCACTCAATACGTAGTGGGTCTTGGGATAGATGGGAAGCCGGGAATGGGCTTGCCGGATGGCGCCAGTAAGTGGATCTATATGGGCAATCGACTCTATTTCATCGCCCCAAAGTTCAATGCGCACGGCGTATTCGTCATAGGAAGGAAAGATTTCGACGATGTCGCCGCGTACGCGAAAGACGCCCCGCTTGAAGTCGTGGTCGTTCCTTTCATAGAGCAGTTCAACGAGCCGTCCCAGCAGTTCCTTCCGGGAAACGCGCATGCCCTTTTCAAGCATCAACAACATGCCGTAGTATGCCTCGGGCGAACCGATGCCGTAGATACAGCTCACGCTCGCGATGATTACGCAGTCGCGGCGTTCAAACAGGGATCGCGTAGCGGAGAGACGAAGACGGTCGAGTTCGTCGTTGACCGTGGATTCCTTCTCAATGTAAACGTCCGAATTAGGAATGTACGCTTCCGGCTGGTAATAGTCATAGTAACTGACGAAGTATTCGACGGCATTGGCGGGAAAGAATGTCTTAAACTCGTGATAAAGCTGCGCGGCGAGCGTTTTATTGTGCGCCAGCACGATGGACGGTCTGCCGGTCGCCTCAATCACCTTGGCCATCGTGAACGTCTTGCCGGACCCGGTGACGCCGAGCAGTACCTGGTGGGCCGCATCGTCGTTCACTCCACGCACCAGACCTTCGATGGCGGTCTCCTGGTCGCCGCGCGGACTGTATGAGACACCGATCTGGAATGCCATATCTACAGTTTAGGAGCAGACGGCCCCAGCCGCTTCCGAATCCGCTCGGTTTCCGCATTAAACTCGCAGCCGAATAGGGCGATCGCCGCCAACAGGTACATCCAGACGATCAACGCAATGACCCCGCCGATGGAGCCGTACATCACGTTATAGTTCGCCAGATTCCGCACATACCAGGCGAAGATGACGGTGACGGCGAGCCACAAGCCGGTGGCCACAAAGGCGCCGGGCCAGACGTTTTTCCATTGCTGTGGCCGGTTCGGCGCCACGTAGTAGAGCAGTCCCGTGGTAAGAACAACGGCGCCCAAAGAGATAAACAACCGGGTGACTTTGCTTGCGAACAGAACCCCGGCGGCTACGTTGCCTCCCGCGTCAATCCAACCCGCCATGGTGAGCAGCGACTGTTCCAGTTTGTCGCCGAAAACGAGCAGTACGGAGGCTGCAATGGCCGGCATTGCGGAGATAAACACGAGTGTGAAAGCCACCACGCGGTCCTGGACGATGCCGCGCCCTCCGGGCAGGCGGTAAGCGGCGCGAAAGCCCTCCATCAGCGTCGCCATCAGGGAGGACGCCGCCCACGCCGAAAGCAGTGCGGCGATAACGATGAGCGATAGCGGTTGCGCGCCGCGTTCGCGAAACTGCCGTTCAATCAGTTCCGCCGCGCCCGGTGGAACCACTTCGAAGGCGAACCGGGCGAGATATTGCGAGACGCGATCGGCGTTGGCCTGCACCAGGATCGCGGCTAGGGAAGAGAGCACTGGAAACAGGCTGAGCAACCCGGAGTACGCCGCGCCCTTGGCTATACCCCAGCAGCCATCGAGCCAGGAGTTAAAGAACGCGCGGCGCAGAATGATAAAAAACGTGCGCATGTCTCAGGCTTTTCGTTTCCAGAATATGACGCCCAGGCAGGCGACCGCTGTCAACAGGCTGACGGCGGCGCAGGTGATTTCTTCTATCGATGGCTCAAAGCGAAGTTCCAGCCTGGTCCCGTCGGCCGGTAGCGCATCGGTAACCATCAGGCCGGTGGAATTCGCCCGCAACGGGATCGCGGTCCCGTTGACGTACGCGCGGAAATTCGGGTCCCACGGAATGGCGAAGGCGACGTGCATACCTTGCGGGAGTTTGCCCGTGACGGTGGCATGGCGGGCGTTGTCCCATTGAAACCGCAACTCCGGGCGGGTGGAATCGAGCATGGCGTTGACGTAGGGATACCAGGGCTTCTGATAGCCGTACTGGATTGTGATCGCGGGGATCTCGTTTGCGTGCAGCAGGTGCGCATAGCGAACCGGAGCCAGGCGGTAGATAAAGTCGTCCTTTTCTTCCCACACCTTTTCCAGCACCCCTTCGAATTTCCGGGGGTTCTTATAGTCGCGATAAAACTCTTCCGAGTTGGGCCCGTGGACAACAACGTACTCCACGCCGAATGCGCGCAGCAGCATGATGGATTCTTCGGCTTCGCGATCCTTCGCCAGGCCCAGATCGGTGCGTACCTGGTAGGCAATGATGAGCGGTAGCCGCGTCTTTAGCCCAGTTTCAAACACTCCGCCCACCTGCGGAATGTCGAACCAGGAGTTCAAACGAAACCGCGTTCCACCGGTAGCGAAGACGCGGCCGGTTGGCGCCAAACGGTTCAGCGCGGAAGCCACGCGGTATTCCGATGTCGATTCTTTGTCCACCACGAGCCATTTTTCGTACCGGTGGGTAACGAATCGAGTGACATGGGGAGTCTGCTGCAACAATAGTGCCAGGAGCGCAAATCTCGCGGTCCACCGCAGACTGGGGCGAGGACTGGCGAACAGCGCGCGGAGGACCTCGACTGCCAGCAGCAATAAGCAGAGTTCGAACTCCAATGCATAGCGGCGGGACTCGGGAAACGAATTGATTCCGAATCGGTAGAACAGCATGACAGGCAGTCCGTAGCCAAAGGTGCAGAGCAGCAGCCAGCACGCATACCGTTGTTGGGGAAACCGCCAAAAGGCAAGGCGGATCAACGCGATTCCGATTGCCCATCCGAGCACCGCGGTCCGCTCCATGCGCTGGAACTGGTAGCCAAAGGCGTCTTGAGGCCAGTTATGGGCCATCTGGGCGATGAACGACGGCGTCAGCCAGAATGCCGAAAGAAGATACCCGAGTAAGCCGGCATACAGGATTCGCCGGTGTTGGAACGCCGTGTCCCCCCAATGCACCAGCATTAACATCAGGACAGCGAAGGCGAGCGCGAGTCCGGCAACCCAATTGGTGAGAACTGTGGCGGCCAGGGCGCAGGCGGCGGCGACCAGGGGAGCGAACCCCGGCCGCATTGCCGCGCGATGAACCAGAAATAGCGCTATGAGCAAGAAGAGGATGCCGACGGTGTGCGGGCCCTCCCCGTACTTGATAAGGACCTGAATCCGCCACGGCACGGTCATGAAACCGCGATCGCCGGCGATGGTCTCCACCAGAGCATAGAGGGGGGAGAAAAACGTGACGGCAAGCGCGGAAGCGAACGAGGCACGCACCCGGCCTGTCCATCCGGCGACAAAAAGATACGCCGCCGCCGGCGTTGCCATCAGCGCCAGTGCGCAGACGGCACGGTGGACATGCGTCGCGTCTGCGCCCGGAATTACCCAAAGCCAGAAGGCGTCGAAGTAGGGCAGCAGCGGCAGGTACACGTAGTGCATCGGAATACCGCCGTATTGAAGCGGGTTCCAGGACAGATAGTCCGGATTGTCGGCGAAAATGCGAGCCATGTAAGCATAACCGCGTTCAATCGATCCGCGATAGGGTGTGACACCGGAAAGCAGAATTGGCCAGTTGAGTCCCAGGTTCAGAAGGAAGAGGAGCAGGGCCTTTGCCCAGAGTCGCGGGCTCATCGTGGCTTCCGGGTCAGTAGTCCGGCAACAACCGCCAAGGTGAGTAGACTCACGCCGCGCCCGGCCACATTCTCAAACGGCGTCTCGAACTGCAACACGAGGTTGTGCTGGCCGGCCGGCAGGTCGATTCTCACCTGGCCGTACGCATCCTCGGACACTTTGTACTCCCGATCCCCCTCGCGGGCACGCCACGACGGATCAAAGGCCACCTGCACCGCCAGCGCTTGGCCTTCGGCGGTGGTGGCGTTGATGGTCAGCGTATCGGGCCTCTGCCAACTCGTCTGTGCAGGTGGCGTCGCCGGATTCTCCAGCGTGTCCACGTACTGCTGCAGGGCCTCAATATCGTCGGGCCATGTTGGGAAGCGGGATTTCGTGTAAGCGGCCGCATCCACAACGCGGGCTAGAGACCGGTCCTTGCGCGGCACGTCATAGATCCAATTGCCCTGGTTGTCTTCCCAGAGAACTGGCAACGCGCCTTTGAATTTGTGCGGGTGTTCGAAGTCGCAAAGCGGCAGTTTGGATGTCTTGTCGTTCACGACAAGGTTATCTACGCCATACGTTTTCAGCCACAAAATGTCCGTTTTCGCATCCGCCCCCAGCACTAGACGCCAAAACATTTCCATCACCTTGATGTTGGTGATTCCCTGTTCCGACCCGCCGCCAATTTGCGCGTTGTTGGTCCACACGTTCCACCAGAACCGGACCGTCCCCGTCACCTGTGATCGCGTTCCGGGCCGGTGCGCGGCCACCCAGTCGGCAATCTGGAATTCGAGCAGGTGCTTGTATTCGGCAGTGCGTTGCAGGTGGCGCCATGGTTTCGTCAGGTAGTAGGCGCCAGGGTAAAGCACGGCCGCCAGTGCGAAAGCGGCGACGGCCGCCCGCGGAAGGCGGTCTGGAAAGCGTTGCCAAAGCGTGAGTAGCGCAAGCGCACAAAGGAAAATGAGCGCCAGGTCCAGTTCGGGTATTAGACGTTCGGGTTCACCTGCCACGCGGAAATTGAAATAGTATTGGCCCAGCGTGTTGAGAGAACAAAACGCGGCAACGCCGATTACGAAAACAGTCCACGCCGTGGCGCCGCGCCGAGCAAGAATCCAGCTAATGACGAGGTATGCAACGGCGACGGCGCTCGCTAACTGCAACGACCACAACGAGCCTTTTTGAGAAACGATCGCCAGATTTCTGGAAGTGATTCGCAGAAACGAAGGCGAAAGCCAGAGCGCGCACAGCCCGTAGGCGAGCGCTGCGATGGCCGCCGCCCGCAGCCATATCTTCCAGTCACGCGTTTCCGCAAACACAGACCAGCAGAGGACCGGAAACCAGAGCGCCAGCGAAGTGGCGCCATAGAAATTGTTCGATACTACGGCGGCGCACGCGATAGCCGACCCTGCCAGCCATCTTGTGTTGCCGGCGCGAATGCCTTTCCAGGCGAGCGCAAGCGCCAGTGGCAAAATGGCGAATGCCGTCATGTGTGGACCCTCGCCGTAACGGACCAGCACGCTGAGCCGTTGCGGAAATGCGGGATAAACGTCCGCCCGAATGTGCAGCATAAACAATAGCGAAGGCGAGACGACGGCGGCGGCGAGCGCCGTCACCCAGCCGTATAGGCGTGATCGGGAGCCTAGCCGGGCGAGCAGATAAATGAATGCAATGCCGAGAGCGTAAAAAACGCCTGTGTAGACGTGATAGGCCTTTGCTGGAATGAACCCGGTCCACTTTGAGATCAGCGCGGTCCCGTACCGGATAGCGGGCGGGTACACGTAGTCGAAACGGGTTCCGCCGTACCAGAGAGGTTGCCACCCTGGGTGGGGCAGGTTTTCTGAAAGAAACCGTCCGTCGGCGATGAAGGTAGAGTCGATGGTCATCCAATTTTCGTAGTACTTGGTTTTGAAAATTGGCCAGATCATCGCGGCGGTCAGGGCGGCGATCAGGAACAGGTCCAGAGCCCAGGATTTGCGTTCGCTCAAAAGGCGGTTTCCTTGAAAGTGGGTATCACTGATATATTCTATATTTCCTTGCTCTTCGTCAGAGCGTAACCTGCTGGGCGAGCGGTTCGCCTATTCGAGTTGGAAATTACGGAACTCTAATAATGCCATCTTCTCGGTTTCTTCTTTTGGGTCTTCTTGTGTGTGCAGCCGGTTGCAATAAGCAGCAGGCTCCGGTCGCGGCGAAGTCAGATGGCCCTTTGACGGTGCGGACTGTGCTCGCCAAAGGCCGTGAAATTCAGCGCAACGTGGAGTCTGTGGGCACCTTCTATCCCATGGAGGAGGCCATCATATCCGCCGAAGTCGAGGGCCGGGCGGAAGAGGTGCGGCATGATCTGGGCGACCTGGTAAACGCCGGCGAAGTGCTGGTGCGGATCAACGACGAGGAGCAACGTTACCAGGTGGCGCAATCGGAGGCGCAGTTGCGCCAGTCGCTGGAACGGCTTGGGTTGAAGACGGAGAAGGAACGGCTGCAGGACGCCCGGGAAGCTCCCGATGTGCGCCGCGCGCAGGCGGAATTAAACGAAGCCGACCAACGCTTGAAGCGTACCCGCAGCCTGGTTGACCAGAACATCGGCGCGAAGAGCGACCTGGACGCGGCCACCTCCCGTCAGCAGGCGATGAAAGCCGCCTATGACGCCACCATCAACCAAACGCGTAACCTGATGCAGGAAGTGGAGCGATTCAAAGCCGTTCTCGATCTACAGCGCAAGAAATTGCGAGATACCACGGTGAAGGCGCCCTTCCGCGCGTACGTAAAAGAGCGTCAGGTAACCGTAGGCCAATACCTGCGCGCGAACTCGCCGCTCTTCGTTCTTGTGAAGACCGATCCCATCCGGCTGCGCGTGGAAATCCCGGAGCGAATGGCCCCGTGGGTAAAGCTGAATCAGCAGGTGGACATCAGCGTGGAAGCTTTCGAAGGCCGCCGCTTCCAGGGCAAGATTTGGCGTATATCGCCGACCGTCGACCAGAACAAACGAACCTTCGTGGCTGAAGTGCTGGTGGCGAACGGGGCCGGTGAACTGAAGCCAGGGTCCTATGCGCGGGCGCATGTGCCCACGTCCCGGCTGGAAAAGGTGACCGTGCTGCCGCAGCGCGCCGTCTACTACATCATGGGCTCAAACAAGGCGTTTGTGGTGAAGGATGGTGTGGTGGAAGCGCGGGACGTAAAGATGGGCGACCGGTTTGAGTCGGACGTCGAAATCCTGGAAGGGGTTGAGGACGGAGAGGCAGTGGCGTCGACACAATTGGCCAAACTCGACACCGGCGTGAAAGTCCGCGTGAATAACGATCCGCCCAAGAAGGAAGCGGCCGCTCCGCAGAAAAAAGCCGAATAAGAGAGGAGCGGTGCCGCTCCTCTCTTCCGGTTAGTTGCGAACGCTCTGCACCTTGGGCGTCGCCAGATACCCGACGATCAGATCCTTGCCCACTTCGTTGATCACGATTTCATATGGCTGCCGCGCCTTCGACGTGTAGAACTGCAAGGGTTCGTTGATGGACTTGTCCTTCTTTTCCACGCGCTTATCGTCGGCGATCAGCTCAATCGTGAATTTGTTCTTCTTCACGTCGCTCTTCTTCAACGTCAACATCACGTCGCCCACCCGCTGCGGTTGCTTCGCCTTTGGCAGCCGGAATTCAAAGTAGTTCCGTTCTCCAAGGGCCTTCAATGCCTGGAGTTCCTTCCCGTTCGTTGCAATCAAGCCGCTTTGTTCCCCCAGGTCGCCGCGAACCCGTTTCAGGTCGCCAATGGTCTTTTCCAGCTCAGTCTTCGTGCTGGCTACTTCCGTCTTCACCGCGCCAACTTCCGTGGAAACTTCTCCCACTTTCGTGTTCACCGCCTGGGTTTGTTCCTTCACTTCGGTGATCTTCGATGTTAGTTCACCGGCGACTGCTTTCGTTTCCTGCTTCAGCGTTTTTTCCAGTTCCGCCACTTTCTTTTCCGCATCGAGCTTAGCTTGGCCAACGGCCATCGCCTGCGCGCGGCGGGCCGCTTCCAGATCGTCCTTCAATTCGCTGACGTACTGCTTGCTGGCGCGTGAAGACACCGCGGCCGTCTGCTGCACTTCTTGAATCTCAGTTTTCAGCGACGCCTGCAGCGCCTTGACGTCGTTCTTCGTTTTGTCTAGTTGAGTGAACAGATAGACGTTCGCGCCTAGTAGCGCCAGGACCGATCCGAATAGGATAGGGATTTTTAGACCGCCTCCCCCACTTGGCGCCGGCGGCGGCGGAAAATTACCTGGTTGATTCGGATTCATTCGCGGAAGACCTCCAGTCCCAACTTTCGGCAGCGTACCGGAACTGCCTTTGACCAGGGACAAATTCTCTACAGTTTATCACCCGACTGCAAAGGTAAGATGCGGCCGCTGGTGCTTGCGTTCCAAACAGCCTTTGGAACGTCCCCTCGGTTACGCGGTTTCGTTTAGCCGCCTGGGCTTGGCGAATTCCAGATACTCCTGCTTGGGCGTTCCGGGCTCAAAGCAGCGCCTGCACCGGGCTTCATAGAGCCCCGCCGCCCCAACGACGATCAGGTCTTCACTCTCCACCAGCCGCTGCGTGTGTTTGGCCGGGTTGCCGCAACGCATACAAATGGCGAGGGTTTTGGTGATTGATTCGGCCAGCGCCAGCAGTTCCGGCATGGGCGGAAACGGCCGGCCCAAATAGTCCGTGTCCAATCCCGCGATCAAAACCTGCTTGCCGCTATCGGCAAGTTGTTGCGCGATCTCCACCAGATTTGGGCCCAGGAAATTGGCCTCGTCGAACCCAATCACTTGCGTGCGCCAGTCCAGCAGCGTCAGCACTTCACGCGCATCTTTTATCACTTGTGACGACATGCGGGAGTCGGAATGGGAAACGATTTCATCGGCGGAGTAGCGGTCGTCGAGCACCGGTTTGAATACCTGTACCCGTTTCCGCGCGATTTTGGCGCGCCGCAGACGCCGGATCAGTTCCTCGCTCTTGCCCGAAAACATCGGCCCGCAAACGACTTCGATCCAGCCGATGCTGCCTGTCACGATATCCATATCCTCACTATCATGCCATGCGTTCCGCACGCAGGCGCCAAGCGAGGTGCTCCCGCCGAAACGCGGAATCAATCCAGTTCGATGAAGCCCGTAAGGTACAGCGCGGCGTGCCCGCTGATTCGCACCCGGTCTCCGTGGTTCTCGCACCACAATTCGCCGCCGCGCACCGATATCTGGCGGGCAAACAAATTGTCCTTTCCCAATCGCGCCGCCCAATAGGGCGTCAGTGTGCAATGGGCGGAGCCGGTCACCGGGTCCTCATCGATGCCTTGCTTCGGCGCGAAGAATCGCGAGACAAAGTCGCAGTCGTCGCCGGGCGCCGTGGCAATGAATCCAAATGGCTCCAACGCTGCCAGTGCCGCCATGTCCGGGGCCAGGTGCCGCACCTGCTCACTGGATTCGAACACGCACATTGTGTCCCGGGCGGCCAGCACCTCTCGCGGCGCCGCCCCAAGCGCTCGCGCCAGCGCCGGGTCCAAAGCCTGCGCCGCGCCGGGCCGCGCCGGAAAATCCAGCGTGTACAACTCACCGGAGCGCGAGACGATCAGCGGCCCGGACCGGCTGTGAAATGTAACGCGCTCGCCTCCGAATCCCATACAGTCCATCAGCACGAAGGCCGCCGCAAGCGTCGCGTGCCCGCACAAGTCCACCTCCACGGCCGGTGTGAACCAGCGCAGCCGGTAGCCGTCGGGTTCGGCCACGAAGTAGGCCGTTTCCGCCAAATTGTTTTCCGCCGCGATTTGCTGCAATCTCTGGTCCGGCAGCCATTTCGGCAGCGGACAGACGGCGGCGGGATTCCCGCCAAAGCGGCGTTTCGAAAACGCATCCACCTGGTATAGCGGCAGTCTCATCTCTACTACTGTACGCGGGCGCGGCGAGGTTCGTTCAGCACCAGTTGATCGAAGATTGCCAAAACCTGCTTCCGGTAGTGGTAAAGCTGCTTCAGGTTGTCTCGGAAGTTATCGTCGTCGTACTGCCGCCCGTGCAGCCATTTTTTCAATAGCTCCATCGGCACGTCGATGTCCCGGCGCAACGATTCCACGTTGTGCCCGCGCAAAAACAGGCCGTAGAACATCGCCGCCTCACGCCGCGGCGCCAGCGGGTCGGAAAGGTCCCGGTTCGCTGTCAGCAAGGGCATCGGCGGTGTGGATTGAGTACGTTGCACGGTTTCAGCTTCGAAACCACGAGTATAAACGGGTGGCACTCCGCCTATCAATAGGATTTTCACTCATTATGGCCGCGAATCGACCCGCCGGATTTTTCCCGCAACTCGACCCACAATGGAAAAATGCCTGGATTCTCCAGCCAGGTCAGCATCCAGGCCGTCATTACCTCCTTTTGCTCCCGCTTCTCAAGTGCCACTCGCCGGTTCCGCGCCGCCAGTTTGGCGTGGTCTTTCGCGGTGATTACGATGCGCCTCGCCAACCGGCGAGTGGCTTCGTCCCCTTTTTCATAACAATTCGCCAAATCCACCAGCGATTGACGCAGCGCCACCATCGTCGTCTGGTCCACCCCCGCCACTATCGGATGCAGTTTCGCCCCGGACTCTCGCAACAAATGGCGCAGTTCCGGCTCCTCCACCGGCGCAAATAGCGCCATCAATTCGTCAAAACCGCTCATTTCCACGCGCACCGGCGCTTTTTCCCGCAGCCATGCTTCCAGTCTGGCGGCGCGCGACGGCATGGCTTTACATCTTTGGCCCGCTGCGCCACGCCGTCACCGCGCGCGCATGTTCGGCGTAGGTCCGGGAGAAATTGTGCCGTCGGGTTCCGTCCCCCTTGGCCACGAAATACAGGTAATCGGTGTCAGCCGGTTTCAAGGCTGCCGCCAACGCTGCTCGTCCGGGGTTGGCGATGGGTCCCGGTGGCAGGCCCGGCACGGCGTAGGTGTTATAAGGGTGAACCCGTTGCAAGTCAGACTTGTAAATGGTTCCCCGCCACACGCCTTCCAGCATCGCGGCGTAGATCGTCGTCGGGTCGGCGTCCAGTTTCATTCCCTTGCGCAGCCGGTGCATGTAAACGCCAGCGACAATGGCCCGCTCCTCAGGCGCGCCCGTTTCCTTTTCTACCAGAGACGCCAGCGCCACCGTGGCCAGCACGTTTCCGCCTCCGCCCAGCGCCTTCCACTCCCGCCGGAACTGGTCTGTCAACAGGCGGCACAGCGCCTCCGCACTCGTCTTTCGCGGAACGAAGTACGTGGACGGAAAAAGAAAACCTTCCAGCGTTGGTGCTTGCGGCGCCAAATCCCGGATTAGCGCCGGATTCCGCGCCGCCGCCACAAACGCCGCCGCCTTTCCGAATCCCGCCTGTTCTACCACACCGCCGATATCGTATAGGTTGTAGCCTTCCGGGATGCGCAGTTCCACCAGGTAAACGTCCCCGCGCCGCAGCCGCTCGGCCACCTCCCAAACGTTCGCGGCCTTCTCAAAGCGATACTCACCGGCCTGCCACTTTTGTCCCGGACGCAGCGCGCGCGCCGCCAGCAGGTGCCACCGCGTCGGTATCACCCCCGCCTCGGCCAGCCGCCGGGCCATCTCCATCGTGCCCGTTCCCTTGGAAAACTCCAGGAACCGTTCGCCCACGAAACCCCGGTGCGGTCGATTGAGCGTCAGTGCCACCCCTCCGGCCGCCACCGCCAGGATTCCCGCCAATGCCAGTAGAACCCGTTTCATTGCGCCGCCAGAAAACTATCGAGAATGATTCTCGCCGCCAGTTGGTCCACTCCGCCGTCCCGCTCCACGGCCCGCCCGGTTTCTCTCAACAAATGTCCAGCCTCCTGCGATGTCAGCCGCTCATCCCACATGCGGTAGGGAACCCCGGCCATTTCCGCCAGCCGCGCTCCAAACTCCTCAGCCTCCGCGCTCATCTCGCTCGGTTCTCCGTTCAGGTGCAGCGGATTGCCCACCACCACCAGTTCCACCGCCTGGTCCCGAATCACCTCCCGCAGTTGTGCGAGGTCCTTTCGAAGGCTGCGCCGCTGCAGCGTCTCCATCGGGTGCGCCATCATTCCCAGGGGATCACTAATCGCCAGCCCAATCCGCTTCCTTCCATAATCGAGGCCCAAAATCCGCATTTCTTTTGATTATAGAATTTGGACACGCCGGCCATGATAAAGTAACGGAATAGTGGGGCAGCTTGGCGGTTCAGGACACTACATCCCCTTCCATCGTTCAGATCCGCAATACCGGGGGACTCCTCTTCACCTTCGGTGTTTTGACGGCATTGCTCTATTTTGGCCGTCTGTTTATTGTTACGCTGCTGCTTTCCATCTTTATCGCCTTCATTCTGGAGCCGGTCGTTAACCTTTTCATGCGGTTCCGGTTGCCGCGTGGGTTCGCCAGTTTCCTTGTTTGCAGCCTGGCCCTGGTGGTCTTGTATTCCGGTGCGCTGTTGGCCTATTCGCAGGCCGCTGGTATTTGGGAAGACTTGCCGATGTACAGCCAGCGCGTCAGCCAGATCACCGAAAAGGTTCTGGTGGAAGTGGAAAGCGCGGAAAAAACAGTAAACGATTTACTCACCCCGCGCCGCGTGCGGGATCAGGAACGACTCGCCCAACAGCAGGCCGAAGCGCTGAAGCAGCAGAAGACCACCCGCCGCCGCCCGGCCACCGATCCGCCGATGGCGCCGCTGCTTCCCCCGCCCGTGCAGGAGGTCCGCATCAAGCCCGAGCGGTCTCCTGTTGTCGACTATCTCTATGAGAACTGGCACCAGTTCTACGATATTCTGCTCATGGCGTCGTTCGTGCCTTTTCTGGTCTACTTCATGCTCAGTTGGCGAGACCACTTTGTCCACAATTTCCTCCGTGTCTTTCAAGGGGAATCCAGAGGCATCGCCGCCGCCACGCTCGACGGCATCGCCCGCATGGCCCGTGCCTACGTCGTTGGAAACTTCATCCTCGGTTTGCTGTTGGCGCTTGTCTCCATGGGCTTCTTTTGGGTGGTCAAGGTGCCGTACTGGCTCATCGTTGGCCCCATGAGCGGCTTCCTGAGCCTGGTGCCTTATATTGGCCTCCCGCTCGCCATCATCCCACCCTACCTGGCCGCGTTGACGGTCTACGACAATCTGGCGGATTACCTGGTTATCGGCACTACTGTGGCTTTCTTCCACCTGCTCGCTCTCAATCTGCTCTACCCCAAGCTGGTGGGTTCCCGCGTCCACCTGAATCCGCTAGCCGTCACGGTTGGCCTCATGTTCTGGGGCTTCCTTTGGGGGGGCATAGGACTCGTCCTCGCCATCCCGCTCACGGCTTCCATCAAGGCGATTTGTGACCACATGCCAGGGCTTAGCGGCTACGGCCGGCTCATGGGCGATTAAGGGTGCTGCTGTGGTACCCTGCCTCTGATGGATCGTCGACAGTTACTCACCGCGGGCCTCGGCTGGTCCGCTTCCTCGTTGATCGCAAAGCGAGCGAAACTCGATCGCTCCCGCCTTTCCACGGTAACCGACGAAAGCGGCAAGACCCCGGCGGAAAACATCGATTTTGCCAAGAAATACGGTCTTCGATACCTGGAAGTGCGTGGTGTTCCCGGCGCCCGGTCCCACTACGCCGACCTGCCGGAAGCCGACCTGAAATCCGCCGCCAAAGAGTTTGCCGACAACGGCGTCAAGATCTCTTTCTTCAACTCCGGCCAGTGTAAATTCGCCCTTCCCGGAACGGACTACGTTCGCCAGCGCCCGGAGACGCCGGAGGTCAAGGCCAAGCGTATCGCCCGCGATCAACAAAACTTCGACAAGCGCATGGACACGCTCCAAAAGTCCATTCGCGCCTCACAGATCCTCGGCTGCGATAAGGTTCGCATCTTCGCCTTCCTCCGCACCGCCGAACCGGAAAAAACCCTGCAGCGCGTCTACGATGTGCTTGGCCCCATGGTTCGCGTTGCCGAAAAGGAAGGCATCAAACTTCTGCTGGAAAACGAGGTTGCCTGCAACGTCGCCAATTGCGCCGAACTTGCCGCGGCCATGAAGGCCATCCCATCCAAGGCCTTCGGCATCAATTGGGATCCGCTCAATGGCCACCACATGAAGGAAGAAGTGTTTCCCTACGGCTACTCGCTGCTGCCCAAGAAAAAGCTATGGAACGTGCAAGTGAAGGGGAAGAGCATCCTGAAGGAATTCCCGGCGGACTATTTGGACTGGGCGGCCATCTATTCCGCGCTGGAAAAGGATGGCTACGCCGGCCAGATCGGGCTGGAATGTCACATCTTCGGCGAAGAGCAGATCCGGCGTTCCCACCAGTGCATGCAGGAGATGATCCGCGTCGCTGAGCATCGCAACGGTTGATTGGAGAGTTCCCATGCCCACTCGGACACTGCTGTTCTGCGCGGGTATCGGGCTTCTGGTCATTGGCGCTATGATCGGCGGCGGGCTCTTTGCCACACGAGGCACGCATCTGGAACTTTCCGGCGGCCTTCGCAAGGCGCGCACCGCGTCTCTCAGCGCCACCCGGTCGGTCATCGTATTGGACTTTCGCGCCACGAACACTTCGGACTATCCGTTCGTCGTAAAAACCGTTGAGGTGGAAGTGACATTGGCCAGCGGCAAAAAGGAGATTGGCCAGTTCATTCCGGAAGTCGATGCAAAAACTCTGTTCCCGGCGTTGCCGGCCCTCGGCGACAAGCTGGCCGTCTCCATTGGAACCGGTGAAAAGATCGCGGGCAAACAGACGGTGGACCGCATGGCGGCGGCCAGTTTCACTCTCCCCGAATCGGACCTCGCGTCGCGCAAAGACGTCACCGTTCGGCTCCGGGATGTTGACGGCCCCATGTCGGAATTGCGTTAGGCCTGCGGATACTCAATTTCCGGCTTCAGTTCTCCCTTTTCCAGGTGCCGGATCATGGTGGCGTACTCCGCGGCGTGCCGGTCATGGGTCACCATGATGATCGTTTTGCCGAAATCCCGATTCAGTTTTTGCAGCATGGTCATCACGTCCTTGGCCGATTGTGCGTCCAGGTTCCCCGTCGGTTCGTCGGCAATCAAAATGTCGGGGTCCGTAGCAATGGCTCGCGCAATCGCCACCCGTTGTTCCTGGCCGCCGGAGAGCTGGCGCGGGAAATGGGTTAGCCGGTCGTCAAGGCCAACCAGCTTCAGCGCCGTTTCCGCCTGGCGCTGGCGTTCTTTGCCGTTCATGCTCGTCAGCTTCAGCGGCAATTCGACATTTTCCAGCGCCGTGAGTACCGGGATCAGGTTGAACTGTTGAAAAATGAATCCGATATGGCGGTTGCGCCACCGGGCGAGTTCGGCGTCGTCGAGTTCGGCCAGATCCTCGCCCAGCACCGCGATCCTCCCCGATGTCGCCCGGTCCATTGCCGCAATCAGATGCATTAGCGTCGACTTGCCAGAGCCGCTCGGACCCATCAGCGCCACGAACTCGCCCCGGTGGATTTCAATGTCGCAATTATCCAGTGCGCGTACCTCGAACTCATCGCGCTTGTAGATTTTCGTTAGTTTGCGCGCTTCAATGACGGCTTCCCTCATGATTTCCTCTTCACTGGAGCATCCATTTGCAGTCCTGCCGGGGGATCCAGGATAATCGTCTCGCCCCCGCTCAACCCCTCCACCCTCACTCCGGCGGAGTTCTCACCCTTCGCTCGCACGAGACGTTTCCGCGCCTTGCCGTTCTCGATAATCCACACGGAACCATTGCGTATCGCACCTTTCGGTACAACGACCAGCGGCAGTCCCGCCGCGTCTCCAGGTGTCGCGGACGCCTCCCGCTTTTGCTCCTCCTGGAATTGGACGGTCGCATTCATTTCCGGGCGCAGGTATTCGTCAGGGTTCAGAATCTTCACTTTCACCTGCACTGTCGCCTTCTGCCGGTTGGCTTCCGGAGATATCTCGGTAATGGCGCCGTTGTACTTTTTGTCCGGATAGGCGTCGGTGAACAGAATCGCTTTCTGCCCGAAGTGGAGCTTGGCGAAATCGGATTGATTGATGTCGAGTTCCACCTCGATGTCGTTCAAATCGGCCAGCGAGACGACGAATCCTTTCGGACCGCTTGCGCCGGAAAAACCCGTCGTCACGAATTCGCCCTTTTCTACGTTCCGTTCCAGAATTGTGCCCCGGATGGGCGCGCGGATGATGGTGTTGTTGAGCTGCGTCTGTGCCAGGTCCACACGGCCCTGCGCTTCGCGGATGTTTCCTTCAATGGCGGAGATCACCTCCTTGCGCGGGCCTAGACGGGCAAGCTCCAGGGTTCGCTCCAGGCTTTTGACCCGGTTTTCGAAACCGTCCATACGGGCCACAGCGTCGTCCAGCGCCTGCCGGGCCGAAACTCCTTCCTCCACCAGCCGTTTCGTGCGGTCCAGCGATACCTGGGCGTTTTTGCGGTCGGCCTTGGCTTGGTCCAGATCGGCCTGCGCGCGTTGAATTTCCTCGGGCCGGGAGCCGTTTTTCGCTTCGGCCAGCCGCGCCGCCAGCGAGTCAAGCTGACCGATGGCGGTGTTCAGGCCAGCCTTGTACTCCTCGTCTTCCAGGCGGACGATCACCTGGCCTTCCGTCACCCGATCCCCTTTGTCCACGCCAATCCAGGCAATCTTCCCAATCACCTTCGAGGCGAGTTGAATCTTATGCGCGGCGACAATGTAGCCGGTCGCGTCCAGCACGCTGGCCGCGGCTGGCGCGCCAGCGCCAACTCCAACCGGCGGGCCGAGCTGTGTGGCGGTTACTTCCAACGGGGCGTTCATGGCGCGATAGGCCAGCGCCGCCACGCCCGCCACCGCGAAAAGGGATACGCCCGCGATGATCCATTTAGCGGCGCTGAAGCCCTTCTTGCCCGCCCGGGTGCGGTTTATCTTCAGGCTCTTGAGTTCGGCGTCCATACTCATGTCAGATGTCTCTCAGCGCTTCCAGGATTTGTTTGCGCGCCGCCGCCGCGGCCGGCAGCAGCCCGCCGATGGCGCCAATCGCCAGCGAAAAGAGCATTCCTGTCATCATGATTTCCGGCGTGATCTTAAATCGAAACGCGACTTCGGCGAACGTAATCATGCTGCCGATGCCGGTGGTGAAGCCGTTGAGCGGAAGCACAAGCACGCAACCAAGCGCCCCGCCCAGCAACGATAGCAACACGCTCTCCAGCAAAAAACCAAGAAGCACGGCGCCGCGCGAGAACCCCAACACCCGCAGCGTGCCAATTTCGCGCGAACGGCGGGCCACCGCCGCATACATCGTGTTCATCGCCGCGAACGAACTGCCGGCCGCCATTACGACGGCAATGAAGATGCCCAGAAACTGAATCGGCGCGGCGGAACTGGATTGCTGCTCGTAGTATCTGTTTTCCGTCATCGCGCTCACCTTCAGGCGCTGGTCATCCTTCAGTCGCTTGATGAACGGCTCCACATTGGCAACCGAATCGGCGCGCACCAGCGCGGACGATAGCACGTCGCAACGGTTATCATCGGCACAGAGTTGGTCAAGGTCCGCCCAAATCTCCGAATTGGCGGCTGAATCTCCAGCGTCAAAAATGCCTACGACTCGCCAGAGTCCCTTCCCAAAGCGAAGATCTTTGCCAAGCTGCGCTTCCGGATTGCGGCGCGCTACGTTCTTTCCAACGGTGATCTCCCGCTTGCCCGCCTCAAACCAGCGACCTTGCGCAATGGCGATGACGGGGCGCAGTGCGAAGCCAGGGTCCGGCTTCAGCCCCCGAATCGAAATGTTGATGCCGCCCTCGTAGTCAATACTCTCCAAAAGCAACGTGCTAACCATCTCCAGCGAGGCAAGCGGCGCCCCCCGCCCGTCGCGCTGAATGCCTGGCTGTAGTTTCAGGTCCTGAAACTGCACGCGCGTAAAGTTGGAACTCAATTCCGACTCGGCGCTTTGCCGCATCACCAGCACGTTGCCCGGTACCCCCGTCGCCTCGAACGCGTTCTTCAGTCCGGCCACCAGCGCCAGAATGGAGAGCAGCACTGCCACCGTCAGCGCAATCCCCAGCGCGGTCATCAGTGTGGTGGTGCGGCGGACCCAAAGGTTGCGCAGGTTGTAGGTGAACGGCAGTGTCATCGTTGTTATCCGGAATACCGCATCGCCTCCACAATCTCCGTGCGGGAAGCGCCCAATGCCGGAACAATCGCCGCCGCCGTGCCCATCACGACGGCTGCGGCGATTACCGCCACCCACATCCACGGCGAAAGCGTCATCCCCTCCAGATTCGCGAATCCGCCGGCATTGGCTGCCACTCCCCTGCACAACAGCCACGCCACAACGCAGCCAAAAAATCCGCCCAGCAGCGAGATAACCGTGGCCTCGCCCAGAATCATGCCTAGCACCTCTCCGTTGGTGAACCCAAGCGTCTTCATGATGCCCACTTCTCTCACCCGTTCCCGAACGCTCATGGCCACGGTGTTACCGCAAACCAGCAAAATGGTGAATGTGATCGCCGCGGAGATCATGAACAGGTATAGTTTCACGTTCCCCAGGAAATTAACGAAGCTCGCCGCGAACGCGCTCTCCGATTCGGTCCTGGTCTGCACTTGCGCGTTGCGGAACAACGAATCGATTTGCTGCGCGATCGCTGGGCCATCTTCCGCCGATTGGGCCAGAATCAGATAAGTGCCGGCGAAGTCCCGCCGGTCGGCGGGCAGGCTCTTCCACAAATAGTCGATGTTGAACCACATCACCTCTTCGTTCTTGTCGGCGTCAAATAAGCCGCGGACGTTGAACTCCAGGTCAATGGGAAAGATGTCGCCTTTGAGCGTGATTTTGTCGCCGGTCTTGATGTTGAACTTATTCGCCAGATCGCGGCCCAGCACAGTGCCCGCGCGGTCCGCCTGGAAAGCCCTCTTCTCCTCTTCGGGGATTCGGTATTCCGGGTAGATTTTAAACAGCGATTCCGGCTCGCACGCAAAGCGGGCAAAGAAGTTTTTCGGTTCCTTGTACACGCCGCCGAACCACTGGTATGCCATCACCGTTTCCACGCCGGGAACCTGGCGAATCTTGGCTTCGTAGCTGATTGGCATAATCTGCGTCAGCGAGATGCGATTGCGCGTCACCAGCCGGCGCGCCCCGGCCGGGCTATCATCTCCGGTCAGGAACAAGGCAACGTAAATCGCCAGAAGAACGCCGAGCAGGCAGAAGGAAGCGGCGATGCTGGCCACCGTTAGCAAACTGCGGCGGCGATTGCGAATGGCATTTTTCCAGATAAGCGATATGAATCTAGCCATGACGGAGCGGCGAGTATTGCTCCATGGTAACGTGTGCGAGCGAAAGCCCGTCCGGCATCAGCCGGGTTCTCCGCTCGGCCAATGGCCTCACCTCGTGGCATCCAGCGGTCAAGCGCGCATTCCAACTCGCTCGCGCTGACTGGCTTGGCCAGGTAGTCGTCCATGCCTGCGGCCAGGCAGCGCGCCCGGTCTCCGGACATGGCGAACGCGGTCATGGCGATGATCGGGATGCGCGCATTCGGTACGGCCGCCACGCCGGTACGGATCATCGCCGTGGCCGTTAGCCCGTCCAGTTCCGGCATCTGGCAGTCCATAAGCACCAGGTCGTACGGTGCCGTTTTCAAGGCCGCTATGGCTTCGGCGCCGTTGGCGACTGCCTCCACCCAGTAGCCCATTTTACGGAGCATCGATACCGCCACCAGTTGGTTCGTCCGGTTGTCTTCGGCCAGCAGGATGCGGCCCCGGCGTTGCCGCGATTCTCGAATCGAGTGCTGTGTGATGAGCCGTCGCGTGGCATCGCCGGGCCTTCGTTCCCGCACCGCGGTAAGGATCAGCGCCTCCCGCAGATCGTCCTGCCGCACGGGTTTTGTCAGAAATCCGGCGAATCCGGCTTCCGCCGCTATTTGCGCCTGGCCCCGCATGGTCACAGAGGTCATAAGTATCAACCGCGTGGACTGGCAAACAGGATCGGCGTTGATCAGCCGGCCAAGCTCATCGCCCAGCAGTTGGGGCATTCTGTAGTCGATGATCGCCGTATCGAACGGGGTGCCCCTTCCAGCCGCCCGCCGCAGCGCGGCGAGCGCCTCCTGCGGTCCCTCGGCCTCTTCGAACAGGCAGCCCCAGCCCAGCAGCAGGTTTACCAGCAACTGCCGGTTGGTGGGCATGTCGTCCACAATCAGCACCCGTAGGCCCGCCAGGGATCCGCGGGACTCCACAGCGGTTTCCGGCGCCACCGTTTCGGCCTTCACTATCTGCGCTGTAACCCAGAATGTCGAGCCTTGGCCAAGTACACTTTCCACGCCCACTGTACCGCCCATTAGCACTGCCAACTGTTTCGAAATGGCCAACCCAAGCCCTGTGCCGCCGAACTTCCGCGTGATGGAGCCATCCACCTGCGTAAACGCCTGGAACAGAGACCCGATTCTCTCAGACGGGATCCCAATACCGGTGTCGGTGACGGAGAGTCGTACCCGCGTCATATCGTCGGGTTCGTATTCCGCCCGGATGCACACAGATCCGGAAGAGGTAAACTTAACAGCATTTCCAGCCAGGTTTAACAGCACCTGACGCAGCCGTCCCGGGTCTCCATTCATGACCGCTGGCAGCGCGGAATCGATATGGCACGTCAGTTCCAGCCCCTTTTGTTCAGCCAATACGGCCACCAGCCGGACCGTCGAATCCATCATTGTGCGCAGATCAAAGTCGATGACTTCCAGATCCATCCGGCCCGCTTCAATTCTTGAAAAGTCGAGCAAATCGTTCAGCAGCACCAAGAGCGATTCTCCTGAACCGCGGATGGTTTCGGTGAATTGGCGCTGCTCTTCGCTGAGGTCCGTATCCAGCAGCAAGCCCGTCATTCCGATCACGCCGTTCATTGGCGTTCGTATTTCATGGCTCATGTTTGCCAGAAACTCACTCTTTGCGCGATTGGCGGCCTCCGCCTCCTGGCGCGCCGCCTGAAGTGCGGATGCCTTTGCGCGGAGCCGTTCTTCCATGGCCATCCGCTCTGAGATATCGACGGAAATTCCTAATGTTCCCTGCTTTTCTCCCCGCGCGTTCAGAATGGGCGTCACCGCCATCTGGACCTGTACTCGTGTACCGTCCTTGCGGATTTTTGTCCACGGCCGGGCTTCGGCATAACCGTCGGGGGTCAAGAATTCGGCCAGTCCGCTCACGGAGGGCGTCTGTCCGCCGGGCAGTTTCCGCCTTTTTTCGGCGAGTTCCACTGGGTCAAGCAGAATCGCCGGTGTGGCTTTACCTACCATCTCCTCCGCTGAATACCCGAACATTTTCTCCGCGCCCGAATTGAACACCTGAATATGGATTCAAGCCTCGCCTGCGTGTTGGCTAGTTCCTCGGTGCGTTCGGCCACTCGTTGCTCAAGCGTTTGGCTCCACTTCACAATCTCCTGCGCGGCCATTTTTTGGTCGTGGATATCGGTGCTGGAACCGAACCATTTCGTGACAGCGCCGGAACAGTCCCGAAGCGGCACCGCCAGAGCCCGGAACCAGCGATACTCGCCGTTGGCGCCGCGAACCCGGTACTCGCCGTCCATTACGCGCCCGCTCCTCACCGCTTCCCCCCGTTGGGCGACGATCGGGCCGATGTCATCGGGATGTATGGCGCTTAACCACCCGGAACCCATGTGTTCTTCCAGTTTCGCGCCTGTGTAGGCTAGCCAGCGTTCGTTCAGAAAGTCGCACTCGCCGTTTGCCTGTGCAGTCCACACCATTTGCGGCAGAGACTGAATGACCGTCCGGTACTCAAATTCACCCCGCTGCCGGTCTCTTTCCGCCATCGCGCGCCGCCCATCCAATTCGTTCAGCCGTTTTCCAGTGATGAGAATCAGCGCGGAGAACGCCCCCACGGCGGCTATCACCATCAGGGTAAGGCCAAACCGTGTGTCGTAGTATCCAGCGGTCTCACCGTACAAGCGAAGCGCGCCGAGCGCGGGCGGCAGCAATACGGAGAATGGAAGCAGCGTGCGGACGAGGATGCTGCCTATGCCATCTCCAGTGATAATCCCCGCCAGTCCGCCGCGCGGCCGCAGCGCGAGGGCGCCGGCGCTTAGCAGGATTCCGAGGGTCGATGCGGTCACCGTCATCGACGAGTGGCGCGCCGCCCCGAAGAGGTAGTCGACTCCATAGCTATGGGCGATTAAATTGAAATAGCAGAGTACGAAGGTGATGGCGGCGAAGATCTGCCCGGCAGAAACGAACCGGGAAACCTGCAGCAGTGGAAGTGCCAGAGAAAAAAGCAGCAGAGCGATCGCGGCCGTTAACGACATTCGTCCTGCCGCCACGCCGCTCCCACGAGCGAACGGGTCCGCCATTAGCACCGTGTCGATCCCGAACGAATGGGAAAACACTATTTCAAGGAGCGTTAGTACTCCAATTGCCATCCCTATAAACGCCATTAGTCGCACCAGATACAGCGCCTTGCGGGACGGCGCCGTGGCCGTGGAGGCGCACAAGCCCAGTGCGAGGAAGGCGACAGCCACCGCCAGATTGGGCTTCAATCCAGCGAAAAACGGTGTGAGCTGCGGAAACAGTTGCTCGCCCGCGGCAAAGCCCACGCCCAGCCGCCAAACTGCCAAAGTGGCGGCCAATAGGCCGCAGAAATAGGAAAAGCCAAAATGGCGCTCCGGCAAATTCATGAACAGTCACTCCGATTACTGGACGTCTTCCCGTCTCGAAATCGGGAATGGCTGGAACGGAAGCTCTCGCCGGGAAATTGAGGCGAAAAGAGCCGTTAGGTAAGAAACTGGCCGATGGGCTACTCAATCGATTTGTGGAACGAACCGGTGGGGCGCACTTGCCTGACTTCCAGCCTATCTCGTGTAAGAGCAATGGCTGGTCGCAATATCGGATGACATTTCCCTTTAATGCGTTTCTAAATTACAAGAATATAATGAGCGAAAGGAGCTAACGAACTCTCGAACTCTCGGCTGCGCCCGGCTCGGCCGTCGCCTCCGCCAGCGCCGCCAATGTTTCGATTTCTGAACTGGGGATCGTCCACGGCGTCGTCTGCCGGAATTCGGCGAGTTCCAGCGCCGCTTTTGCGTCCAACGGCCGGGAGAAGTAATACCCTTGGCCGTATTGGCAGCCGAGACGTGCCAGATACTTCCAGTGGTTCAGCGTTTCCACGCCTTCCGCTACCACGTTGATATCGAGACTTCCAGCCAGAGACGCGATGGAATCCAACATCTTGTGGCCATCCCGCTCTAAATCGAGCGCGCGCACAAAGCTGCGGTCGATCTTGAGCGTGTCGAACGGGAGCTGATTCAGTTGTCCTAGGCAAGAATAACCGGTCCCGAAGTCATCCACTTCCAGCGCCACACCCATCGTCGATAGCTGCTTTAGGATTTCCTGAGCCACCACGGGATCGTCAGCCAGCATGCTTTCGGTCACCTCCAGATGGAGCCGCTGTGGCTTCAATCCAGTCTCGCTCAGGATGCGGGCCACCTCGGATGCCAGCGTGGGGTCGGTAAACTGGCGCGCGGAAAGATTGATACTCATCGATAAATGAGCCCATTCCGGATGCAGTTTGTCCCACTCCGCCATTTGACGGCAACCCTCCTTCAGGACCCACCGGCCCAGCGGCAGTATGACGCCGTTTTCTTCGGCAACGGGGATGAATTCGCCGGGGGGCAGGAATCCCCTCACCGGATGCTGCCACCGCACTAGCGCTTCGAAACCGGCGATGGTGCCACTGGTCAAATCGACTTGCGGCTGGTAGTGAAGGACGAATTCGTTGTCGTCGATCGCCCGGCGAAGGTCGGTTTCCATTCCCAGCCGTGCAACGGCCCGTGCATGCATGCTGCTGTCAAACACGGCGAAGCGGCCCCGCCCGGCGCCTTTGGCGTGGTACATCGCCGTGTCGGCGTCACGCAGCAGGTTTTCCGCCGAAGACGGACTGACGCCGGAATTGGCAATGCCAATGCTCGTCGAAACAAAGACCAGTGAACCGTCCAAATGAAACGCCGGTTCCATGGCGGCGATGATTTTCGCCGCCAATTGCGTGTGAGCTTCCGTCGCGTTGGCCGTCTCAACCAGTATCACGAACTCATCGCCGCCAACGCGAGCCACAATGCCGTCGGTGTTGTACACCGATTGCAGGGCGGCTGATAATCGATGGGCGACACCCAGTAGTAAGTGATCGCCCCTCATGTGGCCAAGGCTGTCGTTGATGAGTTTGAATCGATCCAGATCCAGAAACAGAAGCGAGAACTGCCTGGACGGGTCCTCGCGCAGACGAGCGTTCCAGGCGTCGATCACGTCCAGAAGCGAAAGCCGGTTCGGCAGTCCGGTCAGAGGGTCGGCGAGCTTTCCCGCTGTGATATCCGTTTTTGAGCCAGCGATTCGCAATGCGCGTCCATCGGCGCCCCGCACCGCCGCACCGGAAACCAACACCCAACGCCAGGTGCCGTCGCTGTGACGCATGCGGTGTTCGGCCTCGAAGTGATCCTGCCCCATTTGGATGTAGCCCCGAATGGTAGAGCGAATTCCGGCGGCGTCTTCCGGATGGATGCGCCCGAACCAGTCTTCCGGCGATCGCAGTTCGGTTCCCTCCGGGATGCCGAACATCTGCTTCCAGCGAGGCGCAAAATAGACGTCTCCTGTGCGCAGATCCCAGTCCCAGATGCCGTTGTTGCTCCCTCGGACAGCGAGTGCGAACCGTTCCTCGGCTTCCCGCAGCGCCAGTTCCGCCGTTTTCTTCTCAGTAATGTCCCGGGCGATCCCCTGAAATCCGCAGGCTTCCTGTTCGTCATTGAAAAGCAGTTGCGTGCTCTGCCCGATCCATCGGATTTCTCCGCCTCTGCCGGTGACGGTGTACTCCAGATAGATGCTTGGCGTTTGTTCGCTGAATTGCTTGCGCGCCGCCGTCAGCACCGCCCTGCGGCACCGGCTGCCAATCAAGCGGAAAACAGAGCGGCCCGTGCAATCGTCGCCGGTGTTGCCGGTGATAAACAGCGCAAAGGAGGCGTTGTGAAAAGTGATGTTTCCGCACAGGTCCGTCCGGAAAATGATGTCCCCCGACGATTCGATCACTTGGCGATATCGCGCCTCACTATCGGCCAGTTGCGCCGTGCGGTCGGCCACCTTGCGGTCCAGTTCTCCCAGAATCTCCTGCAGTTGTCCATTCGTCCGATCCCGGTCCGCGAGCGCCGCGCGCAGTTGCTGGTAGGAGTCCCGCAGCCTTGCTCCCAGCCGGTGGAACTCCGCCTCTATCTCACTTATCTCCTTCGCCGGGTGGTCGCCAGCCACTGGCGCGGCCCCTGACCCGTCAAGCTGGTAGTCCTTCATTGCGCCTGCCAGCGCCACAATCGGACTCGCGATCCGGCCAGCCAATAGGCGTGTCAGTTCCCAGGCCACTAACAGCACCAGAATTAGCAACGACGCCGCTTCCCGGAAGAACTGCTCGGCCTCGGCGTGAATTTCCTGTGCTGGCATGGCCGCCACCACCTGCCACCCGGCAATGTTCAAGGGAAACCGGACCGAATAGAGCGGGGTAGGATCTCCGGAGGGCTCTAATTGTGCCGGATCGGCCAATAGGAACGCCGAATCTGTGGCGGATTCCCCCAGCGGATACGGCTCCCACTGCTCCAGCGGACGGTGTAAATCGTGGCGCGTGGAATACACCACCCGTCCCTCGCTGTCCTGGGCCACAACTAATGGCGAAGTGTGCCCCTCATTGGCCGTCAGCGGCAGCCGGGTTATGTCGATGGAGCCTTCCACTATCCCTAAGAATTTGCCCCCTGCATCCGTGATCGGCGCGCTGACCGCGACAATCGGATCGGTCCCCAGTCCGCGTCCCTCGAATACTCCCGATACATAGGGCTTTCCTGTCGCCAGAGGCTGTTGGAAGTAGGCGCGATCAGCCACGCTCCCAGCCTTCTCCACTGCCTGTTGCTCTTTTCCACGGTCGCTGATATGGATAATCCGGCCGGACGCGTCGGTTATCAACATCGTCAAGAATCCTGGGTAGGCGCGGTGCATGTCCAATAGCGCACGGCCGCCACCGGCCGGAGCGGTATGCAGCGAATAGCTCAGCGCCAGCACCGCCTTCTGGTGAAGTGCCAGGTAACTGTCCACACCCTCACAAACGCGTAGCGCCGCGTCCCGCAAATGTACTTCGGCGTCTTGTCGCAGACTCATCCCGAGTTTGCGCACGCCGAAATAGGCCACCGCCATCACAGACACCACCACCAGCGCGAGAAATCGCGTAAGCAGCAGCGTGCTGAACCCAATCTGATGTCTAGAAAAGAGCCGCATCGGGTACGCCGGAGGCTCCTGTTACATCCATGCCTCCGCTCAAAGGCCTTATCGGCCACCCGATGCGAATAATGAGGGCTTGCTTCTATCTCCGCGCCGGCGCCGGTGCATTCCGCTTCTGGTAGCGCTCCCAGATACGCGGTTCGACGTTGGCCTTCAGATACGTTTCGTACTCTTGAATCAGCGCCGGATCCGACGGACGGCCGTATATTTCCGTCGATTTATACTTCCCCTCGTCGAACTTGAGTTTCGTCCACACGTCATGAGCGTGAGTTATCTCCGCCTCATCCACAATGTCCTGCGCCAGGTGTGGAGGAATGAAATACACCCCTTCCCGGTCGCCCACCACGATATCGCCTGGCAGCACCGTCACATGCCCAATCCGCACCGGAACGTTAATCCCCGTCACCATCACATCGCGGATTGCATCCGGCACCGCGGTGCGGAAATACCCGCCCATGCCAGTAGGCGCAATCCCATTCAGGTCACGGATCGCCCCGTCAATCACAAATCCGTTCCCCGTCGTTTTCCATACGTAGTAAGCCAGGTTGTCCCCCACAATGCCGCCCGCGTTCTTGTTGCCGAAGGCGTCTACAACGAACACATCCCCCTTCTGCAACATGTCGATGGCGGTCTGGTGGCTTAGCCGCGCGCCATTGTGGCCGGCTCGCCATTTCGCCTGGTCAACATCGGCCACGTCTGGCCGGGATGGCATAAGTTGTAGCGTCATCGCGCGGCCCACCAGATTCTTCGACGGATTAATGATCTGGAAGCCGTCCACGTATTGGTTGGGATAGCCCTTCCGGACGATGGAGAGCATCTCCTCCGCCGACATCGCGCGGAACTTTTCCAGCAGCGCGTCCGGTGCTTTGGGCCGGCCGTCGGCAAAGCGCTCGAAAGGGTTCTGTTTCGTGTATTCGATCAACTGCTCTTTGGAGAGCGAGTTGACTTGCGCCAGAGTTGTGAAGGAGAGAAGTGCGAACAGGGCGAGTTTCATTTGCCCCTATCTTAATAGAGCCTGCGCAATTGCGCGAGCGATGGCCGCCGCCCCCGGCGAATCCCCATGCACGCAGACGGTATCTATGCCCCCCATGGCGAGTATCTGTGCCGCCGCTTCGGCCGGGTCTTCAATCAGCGCGCCGGGCAGCGCCCGCGAAGCCAGCGAACCGTCCGCGTTGTAGCGCCGGTCGGCGAACGCCTCGCTCATGGTAGCGAAGCCTTCTTCGGCAAACGCCTCCAGCATCCGCGAACCCGCCAGGCCCACCAGCGTCACACCCTTGGAATACCGCGCAACGCCCCGCGCGATGGCCCGCGCCAGCGCCGGGTCCCGCGCCGCCTGGTTGTAAAGTGCGCCGTGAGGCTTCACGTGGCCAATCGCATCGGTGAACTCGCCCAGCCTCCGGACCTGTTCGAAGACCGTCTCGCTCACCGCTTCCAGCGGCAGCGTCAGTTCCACACGTCCGAAGTTCGCCGGGTCCGGATACCCCGGATGCGCGCCGATTCGCAATTTCCAGCTTTCCGCCTGCGCCACCGATTCACGCATCGTCTCCGGCGACCCGGCGTGTCCGCCGCAGGCGATGTTGACCATCGTCAAATACCGCAGCAGCGCCTCCTGCGTTCCGTCTTCTATGTGGGCGGGGATTTCGCCGATATCGGCGTTTATGTGGATCATATCTGGCGTATAAGTTCCTCCTGTCCGAGCAGCGCGCGCCGAGCCTCCTCCGGGGACACGAGTTGAAAACGCACGCGGTCCCGCGGACGAAGCTGCGCCACGTTGGGCAAATCGGCCGAAATCACATTCGCGATTTTCGGGTACCCTCCCGTCGTCTGCTGGTCCACAAATAGAAGGATCGGCTGTCCATTCGACGGAATCTGGATCGCGCCAAGCGGAACGCCTTCCGTTACCATTTGGCCATTCTGCCCGCTGGCCGCCGCCGGTCCCGCAAGGCGAAGCCCCATCCGGTTTGCATCCGTGGTTACCTCGTACTCGCTCGCATAAAATACCTCTTCGTTGCACTGCGCCCATTGCGCGCCGCGCGTGACGCGAATCCGCGTTTCATAACGCGTCAACTCCTCCGGCACGCGCCCGCTCCCCGCCCCGCCGCCGTGGAAACGCAGCGTGTCGCCCTTGCGCAATGGCGCCGGGCCAAGTCCGCTTGGCAAATGTGTAGACGCGCTGCCAGCCGTCAAAGGCGCGTCAATACCCCCGGCAACGCACAAGTAGCAGCGGGCGCCGGCCACAAACGCGCCCAGGCGGCATTCCTCCCCAGGCGCCATTTCCATCCGCTGATAAACCGGCATTGCCGCCGGCCGGGCGCCGGTAAGAACGATCCGGGCGCCATCGGGAAAGGCAAAGGTGCCGCCGAGCAAGGTCATCTCCAGCGCCGCCGCGCCCTCCGGATTGCCCAGCAGCCGGTTACCAACTCGCAGCGCCAGCGCATCCGCCGCTCCGGCGCGCGAAACTCCTTGAATGCCATGCCCCGCGCGGCCCAGATCCTGGATAGTCGTCAACATTCCCGGCGATGTAACCACGATTCTCATGCAGGGAAAAAGGTCACTCGGTCGCCCGGCTGCAGCAGACTCATCGGGTCGCCGGCGGGGTCAAAAAGCTCCACTGGTGTGCGTCCAATCAGTTGCCATCCTCCCGGGGTGGTCCGCGGGTAGATGCCCGTCTGTGCTCCCGCAATACCCAGCGCCCCGGCCGGAACCACCTGGCGCGGTTCGGCCCGCCGCGGTGTGTGCAGCGCCGCAGGTAAACCGGTGAGATACGCAAAGCCGGGGACGAACCCCAAAAACGCAACCGAATATTCGGCCGACGCGTGGAGCTCGATCACCCGCTCTCCCGCCATACTATGGTGCTCGGCCACCGCCAGCAGGTCCGGCCCGTCGTAGAAGACCGGAATCGTGTGGTGCCTGCCCGGCCGCTGTTCGGCCGTCGCCGCCAGCCGCGCTGCCCGCTCCACGGCTTCGTGTGTCGTGCGCAGCGGGTCGAAAACGATTAACGTCGATTCGTACGCCGGATGAAGGTTTACCACCCCATCAATGCGCGCCAGCGCTGCCAGGTCGGTTTCCCTCGGTGGCCGGTCGAAATAGAGCGCTTGGTCGCTCGCGTATCGAAACATCGATTTATGGTACGCCGTAGCGATAGACTCTTGGAAATATGCGACGGTTTCTTTTTGCACTCTTCGCCCTGCCGCTGCTGGCATTGGAACGGCCCGGCGTCGAATTCCGCGTGTTCCAGTTTCCCGCCGGTCAGATTCCCCGCATCGATGGCAAAATATCTGACTGGTCCATGGTGCCCGAAAATTACTCGATTGGCATGGATCAACTGAAAGATACTGTGAACAACACGCCGATGGACCGAAAGGACCTGGATGTTTCCGTGAAGGTCGGCTGGGTGAAGGGTTTGAACAGGCTGTATTTCCTCTATGAGGCCAGCGATAACTACTGGGACTTCCGCCACCGGGATTTGCATAACGATATCTTCGAACTCGTCGTCGATGGCGACCTTTCCGGCGGGCCGTTCATCAAGCCCTGGCACCCTGTAAAAGGCATGGATCCCAATCTGGCGCATTTCACCTTTCACGGCGTCCACGCGCAGAACTACCATATCTTCACGCCTGCCGACGGCAAGGATTGGACCATGGTCTGGGGTTGCCAGCCTTGGATCAAAAACCTTCCCTACGCCAATGCTGCCTATGACTACAGTTTCAAGCCCGGCCAAAGCGGTAAGTTAGTGCTCGAGTTCTACATCACACCCTTCGACTATGCGGCCTATGAAGGACCGGAACGCTCCGTCGAAAGCAAACTCTGGGAGAACAAAGTCATCGGCATGTCGTGGTCCGTGTTGGATTACGACGACGAGAACGGAACCAAGTACCGTGGGTTCTGGAACCTCTCCCACAAAACCACCATGTATGGCAACGCGTCGGACCTGGTGGCCTTCCGGCTCATGCCCCTCGAAAGCACGCTCCGCCGGCCAGTGGAAGCCGAGTGGTCGTTCCAGATCGTCGACATGGACCGGAGGCTGGTGGCGTTTCAGGACACAAGCCACGGCCCTATCACCGCATGGCAGTGGGATTTCGGCGACGGCCAGACCTCTGCCGAACGGCACCCCCAGCACGTCTATACAAAGCCTGGAGAATACGTGGTGACGCTGCATGTGGATGGGCCCAAGGGCAAGGACAGGAGGACGAAAGTATGGGACGTTGTGTTGCGCTAACGCTTGCTTTGGGGTTGATGGCCATGGGACAACTGCCGCGAAGCGAACCCGCCGCCGAAGGGATGGACAAAACCCGTCTGGCCCGCGCGTCCTCGCTGCTTTCGGCCGAAGTGAAGGCCGGCCGTGTCGCGGCGGCTTCCATTCTGGTGGCTCGCCATGGCCGTGTCGTGCTCCACGAAGGCTTCGGCGCAGAACCCGATGCCGTCTACCTCCTGGCCTCCATTTCAAAGCCGGTAAATGCAGTGGCGCTCATGCTCCTAGTCGAGCGAGGGCTCGTCTCGCTCGACGATCCCGCTTCGCGCTACCTGCCCGAATTGAAAGGCGATAGCCGGGAGGCAATCCGTGTTCGCGACCTGCTGACGCACACCTCCGGCCTGCCGGACATGCTGCCCCAAAACACCGAACTGCGCCGCGCCCACGCGCCCCTCAGCGAGTTCGTAAAAGGAGTCTTCACCACACCACTCCTCTACCAACCGCGCTCCGGCTTCCAATATCAGAGCATGGGCACGCTGCTGGCGGGCGAGATCGTCGAACGCGTCTCCGGCGAAAAACTGCGGGACTTCCAGAAGCGCGAAATTTTCGATCTGCTCGGCATGAAGGATTCCTCGCTCGGCCTGGGCGGGCGCCGCATTGCCGATACCGTTTTGTGCCAAACCGGCACCGGGCCGGATGTCGACCGTTTCGGGCCGAATACGCAGTACTGGCGGGATATGGGCCATCCTTGGGGCGGTATGCATTCCACCGTCACCGATCTTGCCATCCTCCTGCAGACGTTCCTGAACGGCGGGCATTTCGCCGGCAAGCGTCTTCTGGGCACTGCAACCGTGGCCCGTATGACCACCGATCAGAACGCCGCGGTTGGAAAGCCCTGGGGCCTGGGTTGGGGCTTGGCCACAAGTCCGGTCTGGGTTTACTGTGGTGACCTTGTTTCGCCTCGCACCTTCGGGCATTCCGGCGCCACCGGCACCGTCGCCTGGGCGGACCCGGAGAGCGGCGTCGTCACCGTGATTCTCACCACGCGCGCCTCCGCCGTCGACGATGGCCGCCTACTCCGGACCGTGTCGAACGCGGTGGCGGCGGCGGTAGTGAAGTAGCAGCAGCCCAGTTGCCGTCAGTATCCACGCGGCCGGTTCCGGCGTCTCCTCCGGTACGCTGTAAGTCGTGCTCGCCGTCGCCAGACTTAGGTTCCACATCTGTTCACTCGCCGGAAATGTGTAGATCCGCGCTCCGCCTCCGCCCATGGCTTCAATCGTGAGCGTAACCGCAATCGCGCCCCGCGAAACGAACCCCACCCCGGAGATCGAGTCGGCATTCACCTGGCAGATCAATCCCGCAATCCCGCCCGGGCACATACGGGCCTCATCGACATCGGCCCGGTATCCAAACGTGATCCCGTCCACGAAATTCGTGAAATTCCACGTGATCGTCCGGTTCCCGTCCACGCCCTCTCCCAATGGCGCCCCGAGAATCGAACTGCCCGCGCCGCCGTCGCTAAAGGCGAGTGGCCCCCACGTTAAGTAGCCCGCACCCAGGTTCGACAAGTCGTAGATCATGCCCCGTCCGAGTGTCACCTCCATTTGTGACACCTGCCATTGGCCGCTCGGATTGGAGAACTGGAACGCGAACCGGTCCGCCGAATTCCCGTTGGCGCCGGCCACCGCAGTCCACGTGAAATTCATCTGAAACGGCGCGCCGAAAACAGGCGCGAAAAGACACGCCGTCAGCAGAAGCGCGGAACGAAACTGCATCTGTAAAACCCCTGTAAAACCTAGATGACAATAGGGTTAGCTCAGAACGGCGCCGTTCAATCTGTAGTTTTGCAGAGATTTTGCTATCGTGCAAGCATTATCTGATGGGACCGGAATCGAGGCATCGGAAAACTCCGTTATCGGCTCATTTCCACCAGCGTTCGCGCGCCCGCCGCGCCCGGCAGTTCATAGCGTTCAATGACCTTGCACTTGATCTGCCGCCGTCGCGCTTCCCCCGCCGCTTCGGCGATTTCCGCATCGGCGTCCGGTCCCTTATAGAGCAGCACGCGCGCCCCGGCCTTCAGCGCCGGCGCGAACACCGCCAGCGCCTTGTGCAGCGGCGCCACCGCCCGGCCCGTCACCACATCCGCGCGATTGCGGTGCAGCCACTCTTCGGCGCGATTGGGGAAAACTTTCACATTCGGCAGCCGCAGTTCGGCAACCACAGACTCCACGAACCGCGCCTTTTTCTGCGTCGCGTCCAGCAGCGAGAACCGAATGTGCGGCAAAACGAGCGATAACGGAATACCCGGAAATCCGGGGCCCGTGCCCGCGTCCACAATATGGTCGGCGTCCTCAAAGTGCCGCCACGGCAGCACAGAATCCAGTACATGCTTGATCGCCGCTTCCCGCGGATCAAGAATTCGCGTCAGGTTCATCACCTGGTTGATCTCCACGATCAGTTCCAGGTGGTGCGCGCATTTGGCGGCCACGTTCCCGCGATGCGGAAGATCTTCGGGAAGAAGCGATTCGAGTTCGGCGGCAAAGGACACCTCTCCATTCTGTCACTCGGAAGCGGAATCACGGGTTGAGTTATCATCGCTCCATGTCCGACAGCACAACAAGGCGTTTCTTTATGGGTGCGGCCGCCGCCGCTTCCGCCATGCGCGTTTCCGGCGCCAACGAAAAGGTAAACCTGGCCATCGTCGGCCTGGGCGGGCGTGGCTCAGATCATCTGCGAAACTACATGCGCATTGCGGAGGCGCGCGTGGCCGGGCTGTGCGACGTGAACCAGGCGGCGCGGGAAAAGGCGCAATCGGCACTGCTGCGCGGATCCAGCGAAAAGGCGAAGGAATTCGCCGATATGCGCGAGGCCTTTGCCGATTCAGCCATCGACGCTGTTTCCATCGCCACGCCGAACCACTGGCACGCGCTCGCCGCCATTTGGGCCATGAAGGCGGGCAAGGACGTTTACGGCGAAAAGCCCGCCTGTTACAACATCTATGAGGGGCTGAAGTTGGTGCAGGTGGCCCGTGAAACCAGGCGGATGCTGCAGATCGGTTCCCAGCACCGTTCGAATCCCATGAAGATCAAAGCGATGGAGGCAATCCAGGGCGGCCTCATCGGCAAGGTCTATCAGGCCAAAGGGCTCTGTTACAAGCGGCGCAAGTCCATCGGGCGCAAGCCGGATTCACCCACCCCGCCCGGCGTGAACTGGGAGATGTTCCTGGGCCCGGCACCTCTTCGCCCATTCAACGAACTGCGCTTCGCCTATAACTGGCACTGGTTCTGGGACACCGGCAACGGCGACATCGGCAACCAGGGCGTGCACGAACTGGGCCTCGCGCGTTGGGGCATGGGCGATCCGGAGTGGCCGAAGACGGCCTATGCCCACGGCGGCAAGTTCGCCTATGACGACGACCAGGAAACGCCAAACACGCTGACCGCGGCCTTCGATTTCGGCGGCCGCGAACTGGTGTTTGAAGTTCGCGGTCTGCTCACCGGTGCGGAAGGCGCCGTGCCCCGCGGGCCGCGCCAGGGTCCCGCGCCCGCCGAACCCGCCCCCTCCGCCACCACGCCCCGCGGCGCCGCGCCGCTCAACATCATGGTTGGAAATCTCTATTACGGCACCGAAGGCTGGGCCGCCATGAGCGACGCCGGATTCCAGGCCTTCAAAGGCGATAGCAATGAGGTGGTGATGGAGGAGCGCGCCGTGCGCGGACCCGGCGGCGGCGACCCCACCGGCCTGCACATGCAGAACTTCCTGGCCGCCGTCAAATCGCGGAACTACAAGGCTCTGCACGACGAAATCGGCATCGCCTATCTCAGCGCCTCCATGTGCCACCTGGCCAACATCAGCTACCGTGTTGGCCGGAAACTGACGTTGGCCGCGGGACCCAAATTCGTCAACGATCCCGAAGCCAACAAACTCCTGACGCGGGACTACCGTAAGCCCTACGTCGTCTAACGGCGCCCGGCGCGAAATCACTTCGCGCCGTGGCCACCGGTCACATCCCAACGGAAAACACACCGCTGACTGGATCAGCAACGAATCGGCACCGCAGGAATTGGAACGTTCGTTCGAGCTCCGTCACGGCCTTGGGGAGAGTGTAGCGCGAAACCCGCGCCCGCTGACGCATGATAAGCTAGCGGGTCGAAAGCGAATATGAGCAAATTTCTCGTCGGAGTTACGCCGGATTTCGCCGTCGAGGCCAAGGGCCTCTATGAGTCGCAACTCGCCGCGAAACTCACCGCGGCCGGCGTCGATTGGGAGTTGATGCCCGAACTCCCCGGCAATGCGGTTACAACGCCCATCGCCGATCGCTACGACGCCATCTTCGCCCTTGCCTCCTGGTTTCGCGCTGATGGCGTCGCCGGCTGCCGCCGTTTGGCGGTCGTTGCGCGTTGGGGCGTTGGCTACGATCGTGTCGATACGCAGGCGCTCACCGAAAACGGCATCGCCTTGGCCATCACGCCCAACGCCGTGCGCACGCCCGTCGCCGAGGCCATCTTTACCCTCATGCTCGCCGTGGCCAAGAACCTGCGCCTGCAGGACCAGGTCACCAGGGCGGGGAAGTGGCGCGGCGATCTGCCCCGCATGGGCGTGAATCTGCGCGGTCGCGTGCTCGGGTCGGTGGGTTGCGGCAACATCGGCAAGGAGATGTTCCGCCTTGCCAGTCCGTTCGGCTTCTCCCGTCTCATCGCTTATGACCCATTCCTCACGCAATCGCAAGTGGATGGTCTCGGCGTCGAACTCGTCTCTCTCGACCGCGTGATGGCGGAGTCCGATTTCGTCACCGTCAATGCCTTCTTGAACCAGCAAACCACCGGCCTCATCGGCGAACGCGAACTGCGCCTGATGAAACCGAATGCCTATTTCATCAACACCGCTCGCGGGCCCATCGTCGATCAAGCCGCGTTGATTCGCCTGTTGCAGGACAAGGCCATTGCCGGCGCCGGCCTCGATGTTTACGAAACCGAGCCCCCGCCGAAGGATCTGCCCTTGTTTGAACTCGATAACGTCGTGCTCACCCCGCACGCCTTGCCGTGGACGGAAGAAATCGCGCGCGACAACAGCCTGGAAGCCTGCGACAACATGCTCGCCGTCTCCCGCGGAGAGGTGCCGCCCGGTCTGGTCAACCGCGATGTCGCCGCCAACCCGCTCTTTCAATCAAAGCTTGCGGCCTGGAGATCCTAGATGAAACCCAATAAATTCAAGCAGTCCATCGCCGCCTCCGGCACCGCCGCCGGCCACATGATCAGCGATTTCGGCACCCGCAATATCGCCCGCATCGTCGCCGCCGCCGAACCCGATTTCGTCATGATCGACATGGAGCACACCGGCTACGATACCGAGCGCATCGCCGACCTCTGCGCCTGGTTCCGCGCCACCGACATCGCACCCTTCGTCCGCGTCCCGCAGGGCCTCTATCACTTCTGCGCCCGTACTCTCGACGCCGGTGCGCTCGGCATCATGGTGGCCAACGTGGAGACCGCCGCCCAGGCCAAGGAGATTGTTGATGCCTGCAAGTACGCCCCGCTCGGCCGTCGCGGGGTCGCCCTTGGCTGCGCCCACAACGATTTTGTGATGCCCGATCCGGTCGAGTATTTCGAGTACGCCAACGCCAACACCACCGTCATCGCCATGATCGAATCCCCAATCGGTGTCGCCAATGTCGATGCTATCGCCGCCACACCCGGCGTCGAGGTGCTCTGGGTCGGCCACTACGATCTCACCCAAGCTATGGGTATCCCTGCTCAGTTTGACCATCCCGATTTTCTCGCTGCCCTTAGTGCCGTCACTGCCGCCGCCCGCAGGCACGGCAAGCAAGCCGGCATTCAACCCGGGCGCTTCGAGGACGCCGAACAGTGGCGCCGCCTCGGCTTCAACGTGCTTAGCTGGAGCATCGATTTTGCTGTCTATCGCGCCGCGCTCGTCAGCGCCTTGCGGCAGGTTCGCCATATACTGAAGTCATAGTGGACTATCCGATAGTAGACGGACGGGTTCAAACCCGGGCGCTCGAATATCACATTACCGATCACTGCAATTTACGCTGTGACCACTGCTGTTCCTTCTCGCCCATTCTCAAAAAGTGGCTTGCCGATCCCGCCGCGTTCCGCGAAGATCTCCTCGCCGTCCGCCGCGTTGTCCGGCCGTCGTTCCTCAAAATCGTCGGTGGTGAACCGTTGTTGCATCCGCAATTGGAGGAACTGCTGGCCATTGCCCATGAACTGCAAGTCGGCGCTCGCATCCAACTGACTACCAACGGTCTGCTGCTTCGCCAGCTCTCGTCTCGCTCCTGGGACTGCATTCAAATGCTCTCCGTATCTCTCTATCCCGAACCGTCTCTTCCGCGAGATCTCATTCGCCACGTGGCCCGCGAAGCCGCCCGCCGCAACGTGGAAGTCAGTTGGAAAATGCAGGATAAGTTCACCTGCCTGGATCGTTCCTCGCTCGCCACCCCCGCCGAAGCCGCCAGCACATTCGCCGGCTGTTGGATTCGCCACCGCTGTAACTCCATCAAGGACGGCCGGTTCTACTCCTGCACCCGCCCCCAGTACATCCGGAAATTCGCCGCCGATCCGCAACGCTTCGCCTCCGACGGCGTCCCCGTCCTCACCGCGGACGCCGCGCGCATTCGCCAGCATCTTACTCAGTCCGAACCGCTCCACTCCTGCTTTCTTTGCAACGGCGGCGACGCGCCGCTCGACACCCACCGCCAACTTACCCCCCAGGCCATCGGCGCCAAACGGAACTTACTCGTCACCTTGACTGCGCCATGAACGCGATCGGCCAGGCTCTGTTGAACGTACTTGGCCGCCTGCCGGCCGCCCCGGAGGTCCCGGTCGCCGTGAGCGGCGGTTTGGATGCCTGGGTCCTCGCACTCTTGCTCCGCCACTTGGGCCGCCGAGTGCGCGCGTACACGCTCGTCTCAAACGTCCCCGGCTACTGCGAATGGGAACGGACCCAATCGTTGGCCAAACAGTTCAACGTCCCGCTGGAGCCGGTTCCCGCACCGGATTTCCATTCCGCCCTTCCCCGTTTCCTCCGGGTCACACGCACACCGATCTATAGTCTGCACCCTGTTTCCAAACTCCTTCTCGCCGAAGCCTTCGCCGCCCGCGGCATTCCCTGGGTTGTCACCGGCGACGCCGCCGATCAGGTCTTCCGCTGTGAGTCCCAGTGCGATCTCCTCCCGCTCACCGAGGCCTGTTTCGCGCATTGCCATGTCCAACTCATCACTCCCTTCCTCGCCCCGGAAGTCCAATCCCTCTGTCTCATCCCCGATCCCGCCAAGCTTCCCCTGCGTGAACTCGCTGCCTCCCTAGGTATCCCGCCCATTCCCAAATCCCCGGCCATCTTTCCCGGCGAATCCATTCTCCTGAAAACGTCCAACATGCTGGAGGCTCGCCCATGTGCGGCATCGCCGGATTGATCCGTTACTCCGGCCTCACCCCCGCCGATCACTATCGCGCCGCCCGGCTTCGATCCTTGTTGCACCACCGCGGTCCGGATGGCGACGGCCTTGCCTTCACCCACGTCGCCGCCCTCGTCCAGACGCGCCTGGCGCTGGTTGATCCGGCCGCCTACTCCCTCCCCTTGCAGTCGCTCAACGGCCGCTACACGCTCCTCTTCAATGGCGAAATCTACAACCATGACGCCCTTCGCCAGGAACTCGCTCCCTTCACCAATTTCCAGACGCGTACCGATTCGGAGGTCGTCCTCGCCGCCCTGCTCCGTTGGGGCCATGCCGCGCTCTCCCGCCTGGAGGGCATGTTCTCCCTGTTCCTTTGGGACAATGAAGAACACACTGGCTTCGCCGCCGTCGACCCGCTATCGGTGAAGCCGTTTCTCTATCACGCCTCGGAAAGTCAGTTTGCCTTTTCTTCTGAGGCCGGACCCTTGATTGAGACCGATATTCTCCCCTTCCGGCCGGGCGAAGAGGCAATCTGTGAGTACCTCACAGCCCCCTATTTCAGCGGAGCGCGCGAACTCCCGTTCACCAATTTGCGCCGCCTGTTGCCGGGCCACTGCCTGGAACTCCACAACGGCCGCGTCACCACTGCAATATACTCGCTCCCACGCCCGGAAGCACCTCCCCTTCTCACCGCGCTCGGCCGGGCCGTTTCCTCCCATGTCCGTGCCGATTCTCCAGTCGGCCTCTTTCTCTCCGGCGGTGTCGATTCCAGCCTCCTCGCCGCTCTTGCCCCGGAACCCCTGCCCGCCTTCACCATCCGCTACCCGCACCGCGCCGAACACTACCGTGACGCTCTCATTGTCACCAGTGACGATCTTCCCTTCGCCCGCCGCGTTGCCGAAATGTTCGCTCATCCCCACCACATCGTTTCTCCTTCGAACTTCGGCGAAGCGTTGGAGCGCACCCTTCGGACGAACGATCTCATCGCCGCCTGGGAACAGGAAGTCTCCCAGAATGTTCTTGCCCACGCCGCCTCGGCGCACGTGAAAGCCGTGCTGGTCGGGGACGCCGCCGACGAAACCCACTACGGCTACTCCTTTCTGCTCCACCCGCAACGCCTCACCTCCCCCCGCCAGTTGCTCGACTATTTCGGCCATCTGCCCGTTCGGCTGCCCGCCGCGCACTTCGTCGATAAATACCTCGCCTTCACCCACTCCCAGGGGCACAACTGGCATTCACCGGACGATCAGCGCCTCGCCATCACCTGCCTTATTCGCAACTTCTGGCTCACCCGTCTGCTCCACAATGGAGACATTCATCTCATGGCCCACGGCGTCGAAGGCCGTGTGCCCTTCGCCCATCCGGAGGTCTTGGCCTGTGGCGAACAAGTCCCCCTCTCGGCCGCGCTCCTCCACGGCATCGAAAAACACCACCTGCGCTCCGCCGCCTCCAGTGTTCTCCCTCCCGATATCGCTTGGCGTCCAAAATCGGCGCTCACCAAGAACCTCGCCGCTCGCGGTATCATTCACACGTTGTTTCGGAAATACTGGGCCAGCCATGGCGCGCTCATCGAACCCTACGTTCATGCCAATGAGGTCGCCGCGCTCGGTCCTCCCGTTGATGATCGTGAGGCTGGTCTCCGCTTCCGCCTCCTCGCCCTGCTGGTCTGGTTCGCGCGCTTTTCGTCATGAACATTCTCTTCGCTCTCATTCCGGAGAAGGGACATGTCAATCCCTGCGTCGGGCCCGCGCAGGCGCTCGCCGCGCGCGGCCATCGCGTTGTTGTCGCCGCCCCCGGTGATATTGGCGAGCAGTGCGCCGCTGCCGGATTAACCTTCATCGACGGTCTGCTTCCTCGTCTTCCCTCCGAACGGCCCACCCACGGCGCCGCGCTCGTTGCCCTAATTCAGGATCCGCCCCGCCTGGCCCTCTGGATCGAACAACTCCTGCTTGGCGGCTTCGCCCCGCAAGTCGAACTCGTCCGCCAATGTATCCAACGCGTCGCCGCTGATGTCGTCGTCATCGATCCCCTCTATTACCCGGCCGCCCTCGCCGCTCATAGCCTGAACGTCCCCTGGGCCTCCGTCTCAAACTCGTTGAATCCCGTGCTCCCTCCCCGCCTCGAAAGCGTTTTGCTCCAAACCCTGCGCGGCCTCGCCCCGCGCCGCGCCTCCCTCTTCGCCGGCTACGGGCTGCACGCTTCTTTCAGCGGTGCCGATGTCCTGTCTCCCTTTCTGAACATCGCCTTCACCACCGAAGCCCTTTGCGGTGCCGTCCCCGGCGTCGAATTGGTTGGGCCGTCCTTCCCCCTGCATCGCCGCGGCGATGAAGTCCCCCTTCTCCCCCTGCCCCCGGGCCGGCCCATTGTCTACGCCTCCTTCGGAAGCCAGATCTATCATTGGCCCGAAATCTTCTCCAAACTCCGCGCCGCCGCCCAGTCCCTCAACGTTTTCCTCGTCCTCGCCGCCGGCGACCTGGCGGACACGCTCGCCCCGGATTCCAACTGTCACGTCTACCGCTACGCCCCCCAGCGCGAAATCCTCTCCTATGCCCAGGTGTTCGTCACGCACGGCGGCGCCAATAGCTTCATGGAGTCCATTGCCGCCGCCGTCCCCATGTTGCTGTCCCCCATGTGCAACGACCAGTTTCACCAGGCGTATTTCCTCAATCGCGCCGGCATCGGTGTTCATGCTGACTTGCGCGAGATGACGGTCCAGGAAATCGCCCGCGCGCTCGCCGCGCTCCTTGCCGATGGCCCGCAACGCCAGGCCGTGACGCGCTTGGCCCGGTCGTACCAGGGCAATGGCGCCTTGCTCGCCGCCGCCCGCATCGAAAGGCTCGGGCGATAGTGCGCATTCCCATCGGCATCACCGCGCGCAACGAAGCAGCCAATATCCTCGCCCTCCTGGCCTCTCTCCGCGCCGCCGTCCGCCATGCGGAGTTGGCCCTGCTGGTGGAATACGAACTCCATCTGCTGCTCAACGATAATGACGATCACACCGCCGCGCTTCTCACCGGCGACGCAGGCATCCAAATTTGGAACACTCGCGGTGGCATCGTGGAAGCCCAGCGTGCCCTCGCCGCCGCCCGGCCCGCCGCGCCTTTCCTCATCTTTACCGACGCCGATATTCTCATCCATCCTCACACCATCGCCGAACTCACCGCAACGCTGCTCACCCGCCCCGAGGTTGAAATCGCGTATGCGGAGAAGTTCCCTCTTCAGCCTCGCCGCCGCTCGCCGCTTGCCCGCGCGCTCTATCTTTACAATCTCCATGAGGGCTACCAGACCCGTCGCAACTACTGCAATGGCCAGTGCTTCGCCATTCGCCGCTGGCACATTCCACGGCCCTCGGAACTCACCTGGAACCCGCGCGCCGATAACCCATTTCTTCACTTAGCCGCCGGTATCCGGACCGACGATATCTTCCTCTCCCGGGACCTGCTTCGCCGTGCCGGCCCCAACGCGTTCCATTGCACGCCCGCGGGCATTCAGTACCGCCCGCCGGAAACCCTCCTCGGCATGTTCCGCAAATACCAGCGCATGCGCCTGGAAATTGAACGGCTGCACCACTTCTTTCCCGCCTCTGCGGCCGTCCACTCCCGCTGGGGCCGTCGCTCCGTGGACATCTCACTCCTCGCCGGCGCGCCCCTCTCGCAAAAGGCCTGCTACGGCATCTTCCAGGCCGCGCTGCTGCTCTGCAAAGCCGCCTATCACGCCCAGCGGCTCTATTACACATATATCTCGCGAACGCCTTGTCCCACGTGGCTCCCGGTAACGGAGTCCAAGGAGACGCTTCTGTAGTGCGCCTCTACAGCCACCCGCGCCTGCATGGCCTGGAGATATGGCACGGCCTGGCGCGCACCACCGCGCTCCACCAGCTCCGCGACAGTCCGGCCGCCTACTTCGCCGCCCTCGATTCCTTCGTGGCTCAGCTCCACGCAGGTTCGGCCGCCACCGCCAGTGGAGAGTCACTCTCTATCGCCGCCGGCTTCGAGCGGCTCATCCTCGCTGGTGGGGGCGCCGCCGCTGCTTCGGCCGCTCTCACCTGGCCCCACCTGCTGGCCCATGCCGGGCCCTTCGCCGCCAGGGCCGGCGCGGAGGCCGTGTGGCAGGAACTCGCCTGGCGCAATCCGCTGGCGTTCGATCTGGGGCAAACACGGCTCAAGGTCTTCACCCGCTTTGCCAGCATTTGCCACGATCGTAACGAATCGCTGCTCCCCTTCGGTGCACGCGCGCTGCCCGCTGCTTTGGGGCGCGCCCGCCTTCGCGATTGGCTTCGGCCGTTCCTTCGCGAAGATTTCGGCGGTGTGCTTCTCGCTCTCCCCAACGCCATTCACGCAAACGGCGTCGCCGAATCTTCCACCTATCCCGGCCTCTTCGGCCCGGTCCAGGAAATCTTCGGTGAACTCTTTCCCCGAACTCCGTGGGCCGTGTGTAACGATGCCGTTCTCGTCGCCCGCGGTTATCCGCCGCCCACCGGCCAAAAGACACTCTCCGTAACGCTCGGCTTTGGCGTTGGCGCCGCGCTGTGGTTGTAGCCTATAAAAATGGCTTCCTCCGTCTCGCTCCGCTCCGCCACCAGTGCCGACACCCCGCAAATACTCGCCTTCATTCAGGGCCTCGCCGAATATGAAAAGCTAACCCATGCCTGCGTCGCAACGGAAGACTCCCTTCGGCAATCCTTGTTCGGTCCCCGCCGCTTCGCGGAGGTCATCATGGCCGATTATGACGGCCAGCCGGCCGGCTTCGCGCTCTTCTTCCATAACTACTCCACATTCCGCGCCAAGCCAGGCATCTATCTCGAAGACCTGTTCGTGCTGCCGGAGCGCCGCGGCCTCGGTATCGGCAAGGCTTTGCTAAAGGAACTCGCCCGTCTCGCCGTGGAACGCGGATGCGCCCGCCTCGAATGGTCCGTCCTCGATTGGAACGATCCCGCCATTCAGTTCTACAAATCCCTCGGTGCCGAACCGCAAGACGAATGGACTATCTTCCGCTTAACCGGTGCGGAACTCTTGCGTATGGCGGAATAGCCGTCCCCTTCTAGCCGCCCAATACGAGGCCGATCACGGCCAGCACCAAGTAGATGCCCGCACCGATTCCAATCTTCCCCTTCCGCGTCATCTTCGGCCGCACGGTCGCCACCTCGGCATAGGTCAACTCGCGCCGCGCCGCGCCTTTGCTGTCCGGTTCCAGCACGAAGCCGGCGGGTCCCAGCGCTCCCCGGTTCCCGATCACTTTCTCCCCATTCCGCATCACCACTTCAATCCGCTTTCCCGGCGGCAGCGTGTTAAGCAGCTCGCTAACCGTGCCTTCCGCCCATATCGGACCGGCCGTTAGCAGCAGCCCAGTCACTATTGTGCGCGCAAGTTGCAAGCAGTTCGCCATGTCGGTATCAGCCATTCCCATCCTACGCCTAACCGCCGCCTCCCGCGCCGGATCGCATATCCTATCCAATGTGAGAGTCTGGCTTCTTCCACTACTAGCCGTATCCCCCCTCTTCGCCGATCCCGGTGTCGACTTCTTCGAAGGCAAAGTCCGTCCGCTCCTCGCCGCCCGGTGCTACGCTTGCCACAGCGCGAAACTGGCCTCGCCAATGGGAGGCTTGCGTTTCGACGATCCCGCCACCGCTCGCGCCTCCGTGAAGCCCAATCAACCCGATTCCAGTCGCCTCATCCAAGCCATCCGCTACCAGTCCATCGGCATGCCGCCTGGCGGCAAATTGAAGGAAGAAGAAATCGCCACCTTCGTCAAATGGGTGGAGATGGGCGCGCCCGTCCCAGCCGCCACGCCCGCGCCTACAGCCCTCGCCAAGGCACCGGTTAGCCACTGGGCCTGGCAGCCGCTCCGCCCCGGCGCCGGTTCCATCGATCACCAGATCCGCGTCGCCCTCGCCGCCAACGGCCTTACCCCGGCGCCCCCCGCCGCCCACCGTACCCTCATCCGCCGCCTCAGTTTCGATCTTATCGGCCTCCCGCCCGCCGATTCCGATTTCAACCTCACCGTCGAACAGGCGGTCGACCACTACCTCCAATCGCCCCGCTTCGGCGAACGCTGGGCCCGCCATTGGATGGACGTCGCCCGCTACGCCGACACCGGCTTCCTCAGCCGTCCTTTCCTTATCTCCTTCGGCTATCGCGACTGGCTCATTGAAGCCTTCAACCGCGACGTTCCCTACGACCGTTTTCTCGCCCTCCAACTCGCCGCTGACCAATTGCCCGGCGCACCCAGGAAAGACCACGCCGCCCTCGGCTTCCTCTCTCTCGGCCAAAATCCCAACCGTGCCGTCGATCTCCCCGACGTTGTCGACGACAAAATTGATCTCGTCACCCGCGGTCTACTCGGCCTCACAGTCTCCTGCGCCCGCTGTCACGACCACAAGTTCGACCCCATTCCCACCAAGGACTACTACTCCCTCTACGGCGTTTTCGCCAACACTCGTTATGGCGTCGAGCCCGTCGAAACCGGCACATTGACGCCCTTCTACGCGCAGCGCGCCGCCGATCGGAAACGCATTCTCAAGGAATACATCCAGGAACGTCTCGAAGCGCTCCGCGCCGAATTCCGCGCGCCAGCCGAAGTGCGACGCTACTTGGAGGCCCTCTGGGACGGCCGCAACATCCCGCGCGCCCGCCTGGAAAATCTCGCCCGCGAAAAGAACCTGAACTCGCTCGTGCTCGCCCGCTGGGCGCTCCGCATCGACGATAGTCCACTCTTCGCCCAATGGCGCGCCGCCACCGCCAGCCCCGTCGCCGCCTATCTGGAAAACCTGAAGAAACCCGAATACCACCCGCTCCTCCACGGCCCCACGGCCCCGCCCGAAGTACCCGTCGAAGACTTCCCTTACATCATGACCGAAGGCGACGCCAACACCACCCGTGACCTGCAATGGCAGTACGAGCAAATGCTCAACGATGCCGCCTACCGCGCGCCCGGCGCCGTCGTCCTCGGCGCCCAGGATCGGCCCGTCTTGAAGCCCGCCTATGTCTTCAATCGCGGCAATCAAAACGATCTCGGCGATCCCGTCGGCCGCTGTTTCCCCACCGTCCTTGCCAAGGCCTGCTTCCCCAACGGCTCCGGCCGCCTCGATCTTGCCCGCGCCATCACCAGCGATTCGAATCCCGTCGCCGCCCGCGTCATGGTCAATCGCGTCTGGCAGCGCCTCTTCGGCGAAGGCCTTGTCCGCACGCCGTCCGATTTCGGCATCCGTGGCGACCTGCCCACCCACCCCGGCCTCCTCGATTCCCTCGCCGCCGATTTTCGCCGCGATGGCTGGTCCGTCAAGCGCCTCATTCGCCGCATCGTGCTCTCGCAAACCTACCGCCAATCCAGCGCCGATCGTCCCGAAGCCCGTGCCAAAGACCCCGAAAACAAGCTGCTCTGGCGCATGGCCCGCCGCCGCCTGGACTTTGAAGCCATGCGCGATGGCATGTTATCCGTGGCCGGTAAGCTCCACTCCGCCATCGGCGGCCAGCCCATCTCCATCGTCGCCCTTCCCGCCGACCCGCGCCGCACCATCTACTCCATCATCGAGCGCGAACGTCCCCTGGCGTTGCTCAAAACTTTCGATGTCGCCGACCCCGAACAGCACTCCCCGCAGCGCTATCAAACCACCGTCCCGCAGCAAGGGCTCTTTCTGCTAAATAGCCCCTTCGTCGGCGAAATGGCGCAGGCTGTCGCTGCCCAGTCGAAACACGTGCCCGCTCTCTTCCGCCGTGTTCTGCAACGGGACCCCGCACCGGACGAACTCGAACGCGCCGCGATTTTCTGGAACGCGCCGCCGCCACCGGAACGCGTCCCCGGTGATTCTCCCTGGCGCTACGGAACAGCAAAGCTGGATCCGCAGGCCGGCACCGTCACCAGCTTTCAACCCTTCCGCTTCTTCACCGGCACCGCCTGGCAAAACGCCTCCGCCGGTGTTGATCCCGCCACCGGCGTCGCCCGCCTCACGGCCGCCGGAGGAGCGCCCGGTGACGATCTTGCCAGCGCCGCCGTTCGACGCTGGGTAGCCCCGCGCGGCGGCACAATCAACATCGAAGGCAAACTCGTCCTCAGCGTCGGCGCCTTCGCCATTCGTTTCCACCTGAGCAACGGCATCCGCGGCTGGGTCGTTTCCAGCCGCCAGGGTATCCTCGGCAAGTGGCGCGTCGATCCGCCCGCGCCCCCCGCTGATGGCATCAACTACGCCGCCAATCCCAGCGTTTCCACCAGCCTCAAGTCCATTTCTGTTCAACGCGGCGAAAGCATCGACTTCGTCGTCGATTCCAGCGGCGACTACGAAGCCGACAACTTCCAGTGGAGCCCCGTCATCACGCTCGACAACAGCAAGTGGGACGCTCGCAAGGACTTCGCCGGCCCCGCTATTCCCAGGCTCACCCCGCGGGAGCAGTTCGCGCAGGTGTTGCTGCTCACTAACGAATTCGCATTTCTGGATTAACCCATGCACCCTTTCAATCGCCGCGATCTCTTCCGAAAAGTCGGCGCCGGGCTTGGCTTCGCCGGTCTCGCCAGCGTCTTTGAACAGGCAGGCCTCGCCGGTCCGCTCACGCCCCGCCCGGCCCATTTCGCCGCCAAAGCCAAACGCGTCATCCACATCTTCGCCAACGGCGGCCCGTCCCACATGGACACCTTCGACCCCAAGCCGGCGCTCCAGAAATACGCCGGCCAGCCGCTGCCCGTTCACCTCCGCACCGAACGCAAAACCGGCACCGCGCTCCCTTCGCCCTTCGCCTTCAAAAAGTACGGCAACTGCGGCCTGGAAATCAGTGACGTGTTCGGCAAGGTCGCCCAGCACGCCGACGATCTCTGCGTCATCCGTAGCATGCACACAGAGGTGCCCAACCACGAGCCCTCGCTCATGATGATGAACTGCGGCGCGCAGCAGCAAAGCCGTCCCAGCCTCGGTTCTTGGGTCGTCTACGGACTCGGCTCGGAGAATCAAAACCTGCCCGGTTTTATCTCCCTCTGCCCGGGCGGCCTGCCCATCCGAGGCGCGCAAAACTGGAAATCGGCGTTTCTCCCCGGAGCCTATCAGGGCACCCACATCGACACCCGCGAAACCGAACTCGACAAGCTCGTCGAAAACGTCCAGAACAAACTTACCAGCCGCGGCGAGCAGCAAAAACAACTCGAACTGCTCGCCGCCATGAATCGCGAATACCGCCAGACCCGCGCTGAGGATGAAGCCCTGGAGGCCCGTGTCCAGTCTTTCGAACTCGCTTTTCGGATGCAGTTGGAGGCCGAGGATGTCTTCGACCTTTCCAAAGAACCCCAACACATCCGCGACATGTACGGCGATACCCTCCATGGCCGCCAAATGCTTATGGCGCGCCGCCTCCTCGAAAAGGGTGTGCGCGTCGTGCAGGTCTGGCACGGCGCCGGCCAGCCCTGGGACACCCATGACGACGTTGCCAAGCGCGTCAAACAGTTGGGCCAGGAATCGGACCAGCCCATCGCCGCCTTCCTCACTGACCTCAAGCAGCGCGGCATGTTGGACTCAACCCTCGTCGTCTGGGGCGGGGAATTCGGCCGCACCCCAGTCGTCGAACTGCCCGCCTTCGGTTCCAACGCCGGCACCGCCGGCCGCGACCACAATTCCTACGGCTTCTCCGTCTGGCTCGCCGGCGGCGGCGCCAAGGGCGGCACCGCCTATGGCGCCACCGACGAATTCGGTTTCCGCGCCGAAGTCGATCGTGTCCACGTCCACGACCTCCACGCCACCCTTCTCCACCTCTTGGGCTTCGACCATGAGAAGTTCACCTTCCGCTATGCCGGCCGCGATTTCCGCCTAACCGACGTTCATGGCCAGCTTGTGAAGGGTGTGGTGGCGTAGCATCACACACCCTCTATCAAACACATGAACAGACGAACATTGTTGCAGGCGCCCTTGCTCGCGAGCATCGAAAACATCCGCGTCATCTCCAATCAGCCGCGGTACTATCATGCGTGGCCCACCATGGCGCGCCGCTCCAACGGCGAAATTGTCGTTGCCTACTCGGGCGGCCGGGAAGGCCACGTCGATCCATTTGGCCGCGTCGAATTTATGCGGTCTAAAGACCGCGGCGCCACCTGGAGTTGGCCGCAGATTCTGATGGACACCCCCATCGACGACCGCGACGCCGGCATCGTCGAAACGCCGCGCGGCACACTGCTCGTGACAACCTTCACTTCACTCGCCTATGAGAAGGTGTTAAGCGAAGCCAAAGACTGGGACGCCGGCCGCATGGAGCGTTGGCAAAGCGTGCAGCGCGGCTCTTCGCCCGGCGAACGCAAAGCGCTGCTGGGCACATGGATGCTCCGCTCCACCGATGGCGGTGTGCAATGGTCGGCGCCCTACCGTGTTCCCGTTAACAGCCCGCATGGGCCGGTGGCGCTTCGCGATGGGCGTCTGCTCTACGCCGGCAAGCGCCTTTGGGATTCCAGCGCGCAGATTGGCGTTTGCGAATCCACCGACGATGGGCTCACCTGGCGCTGGCTCGCCCCCATTCCCGCGCGCCCCGGCGACACGGTGGCGAACTACCACGAACTCCATGCCGTCGAGGCCGCCGATGGCCGTCTCATCGCGCACATCCGCAATCACAACCCAGTCAACGAGCGGGAGACCCTGCAATCGGAATCCACCGACGGCGGCAAGTCCTGGTCCGTGCCCCGCCCCATCGGCGTTTGGGGGCTGCCCTCGCATCTGCTCCGCTTGAGTGACGGGCGTTTGGTGATGACCTACGGCTACCGTCGCGCCCCGCGCGGCAACCACGCACGCATCAGCAACGACCACGGCCGCTCCTGGTCCGAGCCGCTCATCATTTCCAACGACGGCAACGGAGACCTGGGCTATCCTTCCACCGTCGAACTCGCGCCCGGCAAGCTGCTCACGCTCTGGTATGAATCGAAGCGCTCGGGCACTGTCGCCGTGAAACTGCCGGAGCCACCCTTCTCGGAGTTGCGTCTGGCGCGTTGGTCTGTTTGAGCGCGGGCAGTGGCTTGGCCTGCCCCGGATGTTGAATATGTTGACGGCGCGCTCCAGAAGCGGAACGTGGGTGATTGGTTGCTCAATCTGATTCAGAGCAACATCATCTTCGCCCTTCGAACAAGATATCCTCAGCTCAAGGTAGTTCCGGAACTGCGGTCGCAAACAACGGCAACCCGGTTTCGCTTGCCGGATGTCTCCGTGTTGCATGGGGCGCCAGATGGCCGCTACCTGACCGCACCGGCGTTGATCGCGATTGAGATCCTTTCTGAAGCGGATTGCATGTCGGGAAGCTGCACGAATACGATGCGCACGGTATCCACAACATATGGGTGATCAACCCTCGGCTACAGCAGCTATCGGTCTTTCCTTCCGGTGTTTTGCAGGACGTCCGTGACGGTGTGTTCCAGACAGCGAACGGCGAAGTCAGCTTGACCTGCGCCGAGATCTTCGCCGCCTGACGCTACCCCTTCCAAGCCACCACCGACACCTGTTCCAGCATCGGATACGTCCCGCTCGCCGAAGCCGCCCGGCTCGCCACCGGTTTCAACGTCTGCACCGTTGTCCGCGTCGGCGGCGCGTCTTTGAAGAACGAACCGTAAATCCCATTCATCTTCGCGAACTCCGCCAAATCGTCGACATACACGTTCGACGCCACCACGTGCGAAAAGTCCAGCCCCGTCTCTTCCAGTCCATCCAGCAGGTTTCGCATCGTCTGCCGCACCTGCTGTTCCACGGTGCCCCCGTAAATGCCCGCATTCGGCCCCGGGATGAATCCGCTCTTGGCCGACAGGTATAGCGTATCCCCCGCCCAAACCGCCGGGCTGGCGGTCCTGCTGGGCGCCATATTCCTTGGCCGCACCACGCGCCGTGTCGATAGATCCCGCACCGCCACGCCCGTCAATTCCACCGTCATCCCAGGGGGCAGGGAATCCACAATCATCGATGCCCGCGCTGGCGCGTTCCCGGCATCAAAATACGGCGCGTATACTTCGTTCAACTGCGCCAGCGTCACCCCGGCGCAGTACGCGTTCACGAATGCGAAATGGCCCAGGTCAATCCCCGCGGCCTTCGCCCGCTTCGCCAGGTTCTCCATCGCCAGCGCCGGCGTCGCTCCGCCCACCCCACTGAAATACAGCCGCCCGCCCGCCTCCCGCACATCGGCATGGGGCCGCGTCGCCCCGCGCGTCGCCACGGCGCTGATCTCCACCGGCGTCTCCGTTGGCATTCGCGCCACGCCCAGCACGCTGAACGCCGGTCCGCCCTCCGGAAACCCCTCTTTCCACAACGCCGCCAACTCCGGGAACCGCGACATGTCCGCCAAATACACCTGGCTGTAGACAATGTCCTTCATCTGCATCCCGCCGGCTTCAATAATCAGCCGCACGTTCTGTATCGAGTTCCGCACCTGCGTCGGAAAGTCCGCCGGCATCTCTCCGCCCGACGCGCTCCGCGACCCCTGGCCGCTCGCGTACAGAAAGTCTCCGCACAACAACCCCGGTGTGTATGGACCAACCGGTTTCGGTCCGTTCGAAGGTACGACTGGCTTTTTCATCTCTATTGAGCATAAAAAAGTCGGGGCCGATACTCCACCCCGACTTCGATTTCGATGCGAATCTTTGTGGTGCGGGCCACGCCGATACTCACCGAAGTACCTGTACCCCGAAACTACTTCACTTCGAGAATATCTTTTTCCTTGCTCTTGGAAAGCGCGTCGATCTTCGCCATGTGCGCATCCGTCAGCTTCTGAATCTCTTCATGCGCCCGGCGGTCGTCGTCTTCGCTGATCAGCTTGTCTTTCAACAGCTTCTTCGACGCATCGTTCGAATCCCGCCGCACGTTCCGCAGCGCCACGCGGTGATCTTCCGCCATCCCATGCAGCTTCTTCACCAGCTCTTTGCGCCGTTCTTCGTTCAGCGCCGGAATCGGCACCCGGATCAGCTTGCCGTCATTGCCCGGGTTCAGCCCCAGCCCCGCGTTGCGAATGGCCTTTTCGATCGGCCCGATCTGCGAGTTATCGAACGGCTGCACTGTGATCATCGCCGCGTCGGCCACGTGCAGCGTCGCCACATGGCTCAGCGGCATCATCGAACCGTACGCCTCCACCTGCACCGGCTCCAGCATGTTCACCGAAGCCCGGCCTGTGCGGATCGTCGTCACATCGTGCTGGAAATCCGCCAGCACTTTTTCCATGCGCGTCTTGGCGCTCGCTTCCACTTCTTTGATGTTTTGAAACGTTGACATAGAAGTTCTCTTACCTACCGATTATGCCCGATTACGCCTTGATCAGCGTCCCCACGCTCTCGCCCATCGCCACCCGCATGATGTTGCCCGCCTGCCGCAAATCGAACACGCAAATCGGCAGCTTGTTGTCCCGGCACATCGCCACCGCGCTTGCGTCCATCACGCCCAACTGCCGCGCCAGCACTTCCTGAAACGTGATGCTCTCATACCGCACCGCGTCCGCGTGCTTCCGCGGGTCTTTGTCGTAAACCCCGTCCACGCTCGTCGCTTTCGCCACCACGTCGGCATGAATTTCCAGCCCGCGCAGCGTCGCCGCCGTGTCGGTGGAAAAATACGGGTTCGACGTGCCCGCCCCGAATATCACGATGCGGCCCTTTTCCAGATGCCGGATCGCCCGCCGCCGTATATACGGCTCGGCCACCGATGGCATGGCGATCGCCGTCATCACGCGCGTCGGTATGCCCTGCTTTTCCAGTGCGTCCTGCAGCGCGATTGCGTTGATCACCGTCGCCAGCATCCCCATGTGGTCAGCCGCCACACGGTCCATATTGCGCGCCGCCGCGCTTACTCCGCGGAAAAAATTTCCGCCCCCCACCACCAGCCCGATCTGTACTCCCGTCCGGGCCACCTCCGCCACTTCGGCTGCCAGCCGGTGGAGACACTCTTGGTCAATGCCAAAACCGTTTCCACCGGCCAGAACCTCGCCGCTCAACTTCAACAGAATGCGAGCGTATTGGGCCACGTTCGGTTACGCCTCGGCGGGTGCGTCTGCCGGCGCCGTCTCGCCCACCTTGTAGCGCACGAAACGCGCCACCGCCAGCGGCTCGCCAACCTTCTTCGCCTTATCGGCCACCAGTTGACCCACCGTCACCGCGTTGTCCTTGATGAACGGCTGTTCCAACAGGCAGAACTCTTCGAAGTACTTCGACATCCGGCCTTCGATCATCTTATCGATAACCTTCTCCGGCTTGCCTTCCTGCCGCGCCCGTTCCCGCTGAATTTCGCGTTCCTTGTCCAGCACCGCCGTCGTCACTTCTTCGCGCCGCACAAACTGCGGATCGGCCGCCGCCACCTGCATGGCCACGTCGCGCAGCAGTTCCTGAATCTCTTCATTCCCCGCCGTCGCTTCCGATGCTCCCGTCATCTGCACCAGCACGCCCAGTTGCGCGCCCGGGTGAATGTAGCTGCCCAGCAATCCGCCTTCTATCTTTTCGAACCGCGCGATCTGCATGTTCTCGCCGATCTTGCCAATCTTGCCGGCAATGATCTGCTCCACAGTCTGCGACGCGTCGGCCCGGAACGGCGCCTTCAGCATCTCTTCGCGCGTTGTACCCGCCGGGGCTTCCAGCGCCTGCGAAGTCAACTCCGAAACCATCGTCTGGAAGTCTTCCGTCCGCGCCACGAAGTCGGACTCGCAGTTGAATTCCAGAATCGCGCCAGATGCCCGGCCGGCGCCCAGCGCCACCGTGATCGAGCCCTGTTTGGTCGATCGCGTCGCCTTCTTCGCCGCCGACGCAATGCCGCGCTTCCGCAGCACGTCCACTGCGTCGTCAATGCTGCCATTGGCCTCTTCCAGGGCCTTCTTGCATTCCATCATGCCTGCGCCCGTGCGCTCGCGCAGTTGCTTCACCATCAATGCGGTGATTTCCGCCATAATGCCTCTCTTAATTGGGTACGGTGTGAAAACAGGGGGGGAGTAAGGGCGCCGTGGTTCCTCCCCGGGAAGGGAATGGCCGCGGCGCCCAAAGGGGTTGTATTCGGCGAGTCGACTATTCGTCGACGAGGTTGGCTTTGTACTTCGCCGGCACGCCAGCCAGTTCATCGTCCTGCGCTTCCGCCGTCGTTTCCGACATCAGTTGCGCGCTGAACTGCGGGTCCAGATACTGCTCGGCGTTTTCCAGGTCAACACTCTCGTCGCCGTCCTGGGTCATGATCCCCAGCTCGCTCTCGGTCACCTGCTGGCGCCCTTCAATGCAAGCTTCGGCGATCTTGTTCGTGAACAGGCGGATGGCGCGCAGCGCGTCATCGTTGCCAGGAATCACGTAGTCCACCTGGTCCGGATCGCAATTTGTGTCCACCACCGCCACAACCGGAATTCCCAGCCGCCGCGCTTCGGCCACCGCGATCTCTTCCTTGTTCGAGTCGATCACAAATAACACGTCCGGCAGCCGGCCCATGTCCCGGATTCCCGAAAGGTTCTGCGACAGGTGCTTGCGTTCCCGCTCCAACTGTCCGATTTCCTTCTTCGTCCGTCCGCCGTAGTTGCCAGACTCATGCATCTCTTCCAGCATCTTCAGCCGTTCAATCGACCGCTTCACCGTCGAATAGTTCGTTAGCAATCCGCCCAGCCAGCGATGGTTGATGAAGAACATCTGGCAGCGGCCAGCTTCCTCCGCAATCGCTTCCTGCGCCTGCCGCTTGGTGCCGACGAAGAGTACGTTTTTACCCTGCGACGCCATCTCGGCCACGTACGCCATGGCTTCCTTGAACAACTTCAAGGTCTTCTGCAGATCGACAATGTAGATCCCGTTACGTTCGCCAAAAATGTATTCTTTCATTTTTGGATTCCAGCGCTTGGTCTGGTGCCCGAAGTGAACGCCGGCTTCGAGCAATTCCTTCATGGAAATTGCAGGCAATTTGACTCCTAGTTTTTGGGGACTTCACACACGAACCGGCAGGACCATCCAAACGAGATTTGTCCTGCCGGCAAAGATGTGCGGAATATCCGGGTTGATGGAATCGGTTCCCATCCGCGCGCCAATTAGCGCTTGGAGAACTGGAACCGCTTGCGGGCGCCCTTCTGCCCGTATTTCTTTCGCTCATGTTCGCGCGGATCGCGCGTCAGGTACCCCAGGCTCTTCAACTTGCCCCGTAGTTCAACGTTGAATTCGCACAAGGCCCGCGCTATGCCCAGTCGCACCGCGCCCGCCTGACCCGTCATTCCGCCGCCGTTGGCCAATACCAACACGTCGAACTTGTCGGAGGTCTCGGTGGCCTGCAGCGCCTGACGGCACAACAAACGGGAGCTCTCATTCGTGAAATATTTGTCGTATGGCCGGCCGTTAATTACGATCGCGCCGGAGCCATTCCGCAGGAACACGCGGGCCACGCCGCGCTTGCGGCGGCCGGTCCCTAACCATTGAGTCAATGCAGCCACTTCTCTACTGTCCTCTCTCGCGTACTACAGCGACAGCGCCTGCGGCGTCTGTGCCTGGTGGGGGTGTTGCGGGCCCGCGTAGACGTTCAACTTCCGGTACATCTGCTTGCCCAGTTTCGATTTCGGCAACATGCCCGACACGGCTTCTTCCAGAATCTTGATCGGACGCGTCTGCCGCATCCGCTTCGCCGCCACTTCCCGCAACCCGCCCGGATACCCGGAGTGGTAGCGGTACAGCTTCTGGTCTTCCTTCTTGCCGGTCAGCTTCACCTTATCGGCGTTAATGATGATGACGTGGTCGCCCATATCAAGATACGGGGTGTACGTGGTCTTATGCTTGCCCATCAACAATCGGGCAGCCTCGGTCGCGACGCGGCCAACAACCAGTTCGCCGGCGTCAATCACAAACCAATTTCTCTGGACGTTTTTGCCAGAGGGAACTACAGTGCTCATGGAAACACGATCTCCCTGCAATCGTTACAAGACTTCCAGAATAGCAGAATTCCTTATTCTGGTCAAAACGCGCACATATGCGCTCGCCTCATACCATTATATATACTTCCAGCGCCGCGGCTCGTACCATCGGCAAAGCGGGTATAGAACCGCCGCCGCCAATAACCCCAGCGGCGCCGTCGCCCACACCGGGAATCCCACTCCATCCGGCACTCCGCCATACTTCCCCGCGAAATCCAACGGCTTCCCCATCGCTGCCGCGGCCCCGAGCGCGGCCCCATGTAGCAATACTAAGTGGCTGATATAAAAGAACATCGCTGTCCGCCCAAACTGTTCCACCACCCCCCAGCGCCACCCTCTCCCCACGCCCAGAAATACCAGCGCCGGGCCAGCCGTCATGCACACATACTGAAGCGACATCGGATACTTGGTCACATTGAAAAACGACCGGAACCCATCCTCTCCCATCACAAATGCCGACGGATCTCCATACGCATTCGTCACCCGCAGCACCAAAAAAACGGCCGTCACCCACAGCCCAACCCGCACCATCGGCGCCTCCTTCCTGCTCCACCAATCCCCCATCGCCCACCCGCACAGCGCCAGTCCCACCACCGGAATCACCGGATACGTCGTCCGCAACTCGAACCCCCCGCCCACCTCCAGCACATTCTTCTGGTGTAGAAACGACCATAAGGAATGGGCCGCCGTCCCCGCCTCGAACCGTACCGCGTCGAACAGGTTGTGCCCCGCCAATAGCGCCACCCCCGCCGCTCCCGCCGCCCGCCTCGGCCACTGCGCCACCGCCGCCAGGCACACCATCGCCACCCCCAGCGCCCCAATCACTTGAAAGAAATACCGGTGCCACAACGGGTTAAACGTCCACGCCCAATTCACCATCGTGAACTCCAGCGCCAACAACACCAGTCCCCGCGCGAACAAGTGTCGCGCTGCCTCCCCGGCCGGCTTCCGGTTCGCGCTCAGATAAGCCGATATGCCCATCAACAGCGTGAACACCGGCGCGCAGAAATGCGACAGCACCCGCAAAACATAAACGCTCCACGGCGTCACCGCCAGCGTCATCGGGTCTGTCATCACTCCCCGCCCCGGCCCCGCCTGGTACTCCTGCGTGTGGTCGATGATCATGATCAGCATCACCAGCCCCCGCAGAAGATCCAACGACGGCTCCCGCATTACTTCCCCCGCGACGGCAGAAAATGCAGCCCCACCGTAAATGTCCGCGGACTTCCCGGAACATTCCCCGCTCGCGCCGCAAACAGCGATGAACTCGCGTACAGCCTGTCGAATGAGTTGTCCAACTGCACCCGCAACTCCAGCCCCTTGCCAAGCTGTTGAAAGTAGCCGAAGTCCCAGATCGAATATCCTGCCGCCGCAAACGCCGCGTACGGCTCATAGCGCCGTCCGCGCATCTCCCCGCCCGCGTGCAGCGAACTCCGCATCCGCCGCACATCGTAGCGCACAAACAACCCGCCGGCGTGCCGCGCCGCGTTCGGCAGCGCCCGGCCCACCGCCGCTGGCGTAATCCGGTCGGCTTCTATCTTCGAATCCAGCAACGCGTAATTGCCCACCACACTCAGGTCGCGCGTCACCTTCCCCGTTATGTCTATCTCCAGTCCCTGGTTGCGAACCCGCCCAATCGGCAGCACCGCCGAAAAGTTGTCTCCCCGCGGCCCAAACGCCGGATCCAGCCGCAACACATTCCGCTTGGCGATCCGGAACCACGACGCTGTCAGCAGCACCCTTCCGTTGCTCAGTTCACTCTTGATTCCCCCCTCGGCCTGCCGCCCCCGCTCCGGCGCATGCGGCCCATTCGCCAGCGGCGTCTGCGCCAGCGACGGCGCCCGGTTGAAACTATTGCTGAAATTCACGAATGCCGAAAGCTTCGGCAACACACGGTACACTGCCGACGCCCGCCCCGTCAGCGCCGTCACCTGCGCCCGCAGCGGCACTCCCGCCGCCGCGCCTGTATCGGTGAACCGCTCCACCCGCCCGCCCAGCATGATGAGTAACTTCGGCAGTAACTCAATCTGATCCTGCAGAAAGTATCCCTGCCGGTTGGCAAGCACGTTCTGGTTCGTAAACGCCGCCGGCGCGATGAAGTAATTCCCCCCGCGTCCGTACACCGGCGCCAGCAGGTCGATTCCTGGCACCGGTCCGCCCCGTTCGGCCTCCCGCGCCGTCCCATAGCGCCCCGTCCAGTTCTGCCGCACCGCTTCCATCCCGAAAACAAGGTTGTTCCTCGCCACTCGCTGATACCCGTTCGCCGTCACGGACCAGTCCGCGTTCGCCCGGTACTGGTCCCGGAACTCCCGCCGCATCGTCCGCCCGTCCGCGTTCACCCCGCGCGGCTCGTGGTACCGCTCCGGCCGGTCGAAGTTCAAGTAGCGATAGGTCACATCCGTGCGCAGCGTCGACGTGAACGCATGGTCCAGCCGCGTTTGAAACACTCGCGCCTGCAGTTCGCTGCGGTCCCCTGGCTCGCTCGCCGTCCACTCCCGCGCCGCCAGCCACCCGCCCGCCCCGTTCACCGGCACGCCCCGCAACCGGTGCGCCAGCAGGTTCTGGTCAATGTACTCATACTCCATGCCCACCGAAGTCGCTTCCCCGGCCCGCCACGAAAGCCCCGTCGCCAAATGAAGATTCTCGTTCCCGGCGTTATAACGGAATACCTTCCGGTCTTCCGCATAGATCGCCGCCCGGTAAAACAAATTCTTCGCCCGCCACACCGGCCCGGTCACTTCCCCATGCCCGCCCCGCTGCGCAAAGCTCCCCGTCCGGAACGAAGCTTCGCCCCCCGTTGCCTGCCGCGGTTTCCTCGTCACGAAGTTCACCACGCCGCCCGGTTCCCCGCCGCCAAACAATACCCCCGCCGGGCCCTTCAGCACTTCCACAAACTCAACATTCGATAGCCGCCCTTGGCTCGTGCTGAACCCGGCATCGTTGATGTCATTGTCCAGGCTCCCGTACGGGTTCCCGCGCACACCGTTAAAAAGCACCTCCCGTTGCGTAAACCCCCGGAACGTCATCGCCGAATACGGCGAATCCGTCACGCCGCTTATGTTCCGGTACAAGTCCTTCATGTCCTGCACGTTTCGGTCTTCCAGCAACGCCTTCGGCAGCACCTGTACCGAGTACGGCAAGTCAATCAAGTTACCCGGTGACTTAGTAATACTTACTGACACCGTTGCCAGAAAGTTGTCACTCTTCTCCCGCACCTCCACCGCCGTCTGCACCGTCTGCAGCGCAATCGCCATCTCCTTGCACCCCTCCGGAACCGTCACCGAATTCTGGTGCGGCACAAACCCCCGCCCCGTCACTGTGAATAAATAGTTCCCCGGCGTCAGGCCTTCTACGCGAAACGCTCCCTTCGCGCCGCTTTCCGCCGTCGCCCCGCCCGGCTCCAGCTTTACCGTCATCCCGCCTAGCGGCTTCCCGCCGCTGTCGGCTATCCAGCCCGTGCATCCGGCCCCAGCCTGTGCGTACACCGCCACGGGCAGTGCTAGTAAGAGATAAGAGGTTCTCATTATCATATCGATGGTAATGATAGCGCATTATCGCAGTCGGCGCACCTCCCGTTCCCTGATACACTCAGGACCGTCCACCCCATGTTCACCGACTCCTCCATCCAACAAGACATCGAAAAAGAACTCCGCTGGGACCCCGCCGTCAATCCCAATCACATCGCCGTCACCGTCAAAAACTCCGCCGCCGAACTCCACGGCGATGTCGACAGCTACTGGGAAAAGTGCGCCGCCGTCCGCGCCGCCGCCCGCGTCGTCCACGTCAAATCGGTCAAGGACCTGCTCCGCGTCGACCTCCCCTTTTCCTCCGAGCGCCCCGATGACGACATCGCCTTCACCGCCATGACCATCCTCGAATGGAACGCCGCCGTTCCCGCCACCGTTGAAGTGTCGGTGGCAAATGGCGTCGCCACCCTCTCCGGCACCGTCGCATGGCACTACCAGCGCGAAGAGGCAGAACGCGCCATCGCCCCGCTCAACGGGCTCCGCGGCATCAAAAACGATATCCGCCTCACCCCAGCCCCAGCCCCGGCCGATGTCCGCGGCCCCATTGATGAAGCGCTTAAGCGCTCGGCCCTGGTCGATTCCTCCCACGTCAAGGCCCACGTCACCAACGGCGTCGCCAGCCTCCGCGGCACCGTTCGCTCCCTCGCCGAACACGCCGAAGCCATGCACGCCGCCTGGGCCGCGCCCGGCGTCACCCTCGTTGAGGATCACATCGGCATCGCCTAGCCACTCCCGCTGCCTGCTTCCGTTCGCCCTGTTATAGTGAGGACATCTTCATCACTTCAGGAGGACAATGTTATGTCCCTCAACCGCCGTCATTTTTTCTACGGTTCGTTGCTCGCCGGCGCCATCCCTCAATCCGGCTTCGGTTCCACTCCCTCTCTTAAGGCCCTCGGCTATAAATCTCCCTCGGAGAAGCTCAACATTGCCGCCATCGGCTCCGGTGGCAAGGGCTATACAGACTTAAACGGCTGCGCCGGCGAAAACATCGTCGCCCTCACCGACCCCGACGATAAACGCGCCGAGCGCACCTTCAAGCTTTTCCCCGATACGCCGAAGTACAAGGACTTCCGCGTCATGCTCGACAAGCATAAGGAGATCGACGCCGTTCTGGTCTCCTGTCCCGATCACATGCACGCCACCGCCTCCATGTGGGCCATGGCGCGCGGCAAACATGTCTATTGCCAGAAGCCTCTCACCCGAACCGTTTGGGAAGCCCAGCAACTCGCCGCCGGTGCCGCTAAATATGGCGTCGCCACCCAAATGGGCAACCAGGGCTACTCGAACACCGGCGCCCGCGAATGCGCCGAAATCATCTGGAGCGGCGAAATCGGCAACGTCACCGAAGTCCACGCCTGGACGGACCGCCCCGGGAAATACTGGCCCCAGAATCCCGATGTCGATCCCAAACCCGAACCCGTCCCCGCCCATCTCGATTGGCAGGCCTGGCTCGGCGCCTCGCCCGACCGGCCCTACAGCCCCGCCATCGCCCCGCACCACTGGCGCGCCTTCCCCGAATACGGCTGCGGCGCCATTGGCGATATGGCCTGCCACATCATGGGCACGCCCAATATGGCCATGCGCCTGAGCCTCACCGGCCCTACGAGCGTCGAATGCATCAGGAAGGAGGGCGTCGGCAAGCATACGTTCCCCCACAAAACCGTCATCCGTTTTGACTTTCCCGCCCGCGGCCCCATGCCCCCGGTCAAGGTCTTCTGGCACGACAGTCTCAAAGAGTTCCTGAAGTTCGACGGCATTCCCGCCGGCGAACTCATCGGCGACAAGGACAACAACGGCAGCCTCTTCATCGGCGAAAAGGGCATGGTCACCACCGGTTGCTATGGCGAGCGCACCCGCCTCCTGCCAGACGCGCGCATGAAGGATTACAAACTCCCCGCGCCGTTGTTGACTCGCTCCCCCGGCCACTACCGCGATTGGCTCCGAGCCTGCAAAGGCGGCGACCCGGCCTGTTCCAACTTCTCCGTCGCCGGCCCGTTCGTGCAATGGATGCTCCTCGGCTCCATCGCCATGCGTTATGAAGGCAAGCTCGATTGGGACAACGCCGTCGGCCGCTTCACCAACAACAAGGAAGCCAATGAGTGGTTGAAGCCCGTCTATCGCAAAGGCTGGCACTTCGTCGGCTAGTTACCGTCCACCGCCGGAGGGGCGCCGTTTACCCGCCCCTCCGCACCGCTTACCATGGTTTTCATCGTGCGTGCGAGGCGTTCGCCGCACACTGGCCTCATGAAAACCCTCTGGACCGCCGCCGCGATTGCCCACGCCGCCTTCACCCTCGCCGCGCTCACCATGGCCGTCTCCTTTGCCCGCCGTGTCGCCTTGCGCGGCCGCGCCCTGCTCGTGCTCGCCACGCTCGTCGCGCTCACCGCATTTTTCTTCGCCGCCGCCGCCGACGCCTTGGCCCACGCCAACGGCTCCCCGCAGTTCACCTCCTGGACCCTTGGCGCGTTTCTCCTCCAAAACTTCGTCGTCCTCCTCACCGTTCACTTTTATTCCCTGAGTGTGGCCAGGCTCCTCCAGGCCGCCGGCGAGTCGAAAAAACTCGCTCTCCTTCCCGTCGCCTTTTCCTACGCCCTTCTCCTCATCGCGGCGTCCCGTTGTTTCTCAGCCCATTCCATTTCCGATTGGCTCAACGGCGTCAGCGTTGCCTTTTCGCCCAGCATCATCGCCCTCTACGTCGGTTCCATCGCCCCCCTGTTCCGCCGTCTCGCCAATTCCCCGGAAGGCCTCACTTTCTGGGATCGCGTCTTCCTCGGCGGCCAAGTCCTGCCAGATTTTGTATCCCTTCAAATCTCTCCTGCCGGCGCCGCCCAGGCCTCTCTCCCTTTGCCCCCCTCGGGCGTTGAGATCCGCTCCCTCGCCAGCACGGTCATCCCCTTGCTCATCGTTAACGCCACCTCTATCTTCTGGGATCTCCAGTGGAGCCCCCTCAACGCGTCCCTCCACACGCTCCTCCAACTCGCCATGCTCCCCAGCATCGCCGGACTCATCTACTTCCAAACCCGAGCCGCTTTTTTTGACTTGCTCCTAAAACGAGGCGCCGTCCTCGCCGCGCTTCTCCTCTTCACCCTTGCCCTCACCCTCGCCGCTTCCCTCGGCGCGGCGCTCGCCATTTCCGGCCTAACGGTCTTCTACGCCTGGACTCTCCTCTCCTCCTCTCTCGACACCGCGCTTGACCGCATTGTCTTCCACCGTCCCGACTACCGCCAGACCCTCACCGCCATCACCGCCGCTCTCGCCAAAGCCGCCACCCCCAGCCTCGCCATCTCCTCCGTCACTGCCGCGCTCTCTTCCTCCCTTCGTGCCGAATGGGTCACCTTCAACGATGCGCATGATCCCGCTTCCACCGCTTTCGCCACCGTCGCCAGTCCGGCCAAAACCTGGGGCGTCCTCTCCTTCGGTCCCCGCCGCCGCGGTCAGCCCTACCAGTCCCAGGACGCGACGTTCATCGACGGCGTCGCCTCCCAACTCGCCGCCGCCCTTGAAGGTTTCGACGCTCGCGCCGAGCGCCAACTCGCCGCCGAAGCCGAACTCCGCGCCCTCCGCGCCCAAATCAACCCGCACTTTCTCTTTAACTCCCTCAACTCCCTTGCCGACATGGTTAAAGAGTCGCCCGATACGGAAGAAACCGTCCTCAACCTTGCCCGCGTCTTCCGTTACGCTCTCGATTCCACCCGCCAGGAGGAAGTGACGATCGAAGAGGAGATCCGCTTTCTGACTGCCTTCCTCGACATCGAACGAGTGCGTTTTGAGGACCGTCTAAATGTGCGAATCGCCTGTCCGGATTCGCTCCGCGCCCGTAAAGTCCCGCCCATGCTTCTCCAACCGCTTGTCGAAAACGCCATCAAGCATGGCATCTCGCCCCAACTGGAAGGCGGCTCCATCGCCATTGAAATCGAGCCAACCGCCAACGGCATTCGCGCCTCTGTTTCAGATACCGGCGCGGGCTTCCAACCGGCAGCGCCCACCACCGGCGTCGGTCTGGAAAACGTCCGCCGCCGTGTCCAATCGCTCGCCGGTGGCAGCTTCCAAATCGAGTCCGCCCCAGGGAAGGGAACTCGCATTGCGCTCGAATGGGCCGGTTCGTGAAAGCTGTCCCGTCGCGACTGGAAACTGGCGCTAGCCATTTCGAACTCGAACCACCATCCGCTCCGGCCGCGTCCGAACACTCCCCCAGCGCCCATGTCCACACCGAGCCATTCCCAGCCGAACACGCCGCCAGCCCCATCGAACTCCCCGCGCAGGTCACTCCCCCACGCGTCCGAACACTCCCCAGCGCCCATACAGACACCGAGCCATTCCCACGCTCGCACTCTCGCATTACACTCGAATGGACCCGCCCATGAAAGTCATCATCGTCGACGACGAACGCCGCGCCCGCGAACGCCTCGCCCGCCTCCTTTCCCCATTCCCGGATTTGAACGTCGTCGCCGAAGCCGAAAACGGCCTTGACGCCATCTCCTGCATCGACGCCCTCAAGCCAGACGCGGTATTCCTCGACATCCAGATGCCCGGAATCGATGGCTTCGAAGTCCTCGAAAATCTAACCTTCCGCCCCCAAATCATCTTCGCCACGGCCTATGATCAGTACGCCATCCGGGCCTTCGAAGCGAACGCCGTGGATTATCTTCTCAAGCCCATCGAAGCCGATCGGCTCTCACTCGCCGTAGCCCGTCTCCGCGAACGCCAGTCCAGCCTCGACGCATTCCTGCGCTCCCGTCCCCCGCTCAAACGTCTCGTCGGCAAACGGCTGCAACGCTTGCACGTCCTCCCCGTCGAGCAGATCGAGTACTTTCTTGCCGACGGCGAACTCGTGTTCGCCGTCACCGCCGCCGGCCGTCATATGCTCAATACCACCCTTCGCGACCTCGAATCCCGGCTCGCTCCGGACCAGTTCATTCGTATCCACAAGAGTGCCATCGTCAATCTTTCCCACGTCGCCGAACTCGACCCCGACTCCCGTTCCAGCGGCAGTGTCCGCCTCCTCTCCGGCGAGTCCATCGAACTCAGCCGCCGCTATGCCGCCCGCCTCCGCAATCTCCTCGGCTGGTAGCCTTGCCCCTACAGGTCCCCGAGTCGCAGCCCTGCGCTTTTCCGAAAGTCCCGGTCCAATGTCGCCAGCCCCGCACCCATCTCCATTGTGAGCGCCGCTCGATAGGCATCTGACCAGCCTCTGCCGCGCGTTCCTTTGTCTTCCGCCGCGCGCTCCAGAACTTGTCTATACCGTCGTTCCGGCGACGGAACCACCACCACCGGCAGGTTCTCAAGCCAACTCCGCACAATCGCGGATGATTCTCCCATTCGCATTGGGCTGCCAACGGCGCCGGGCACTGTCGTTACGCGCAAAAAACACCGTCACCGAGTGCCAAGGGATACCCACAGTTTCCCGGACTCTAGCGTCACCTCCCCCAATCGACGCTCGCCCGGTGTTGGTCGGCGTCTGAACCATGCGCACAGATCAGCACATTCGCTTCCAGGATTGTCAGAATCGTTTCCCGAACTTCTCCCCGTCGTCCGACGCATCCAAGTCCGAACCTCGCCGTGGAAACCGCAACGCGCAGGTCCCCATGTCGTAGGTCTTTGTCGCGACTTGAATTGGTTTGGCTTTTATTGCTACTGCCAACTCGGCTCTCAACAAGTCGGGCAACTTCGCCCGGGAAGGAGCGGTGTCCTCCCGCGCTCGTGTACGGACCCGCTCCAATACGGATTCATCCAACCTGACTATCGTTCTGATGGCCATGATGCTAGATCACAACATTGCAGTAGTCATCGGCCAGTACGACCAGCGGCTCGCGCCCGCCCACGCGCGGTGAAAGCGTCGCAAGCGGAAGGGAACGGAGCGGAAACCGGGGACTGAGCTGCGGGGCTGTAACGAATAGTTGCGGGCCGTCGTGGGGCGATGGGCCGGCAGAAAACCGCGTAGGCTTCGGAACGGTCCCGCGGTTTCGTTCACAAGATGTTTTCGTTACCGAGCCGTATCGGCGGGGCATGTGTTTGCAGGCGGATTCGTGCCGCCTTGCCGGACGAAAACTATGCGGTGACTGCGAAACCTGGACAATATTTGAAGTAGTATCAACGGGTTGCGCGTAGGACCTTCTGTTTTGCTTGCGCCGCCATGTTACCGTGAAAGACGTACAGCGGGAAACCGTCGTGACCACGAAAAATCTCCCCCGGCACCACACGCCGTATTGATGCACGCCCGGTCCTCCAGGGACTGGGAACGGGGCCGAAGGCGCGCTGCCGCGCCGCTTGCCTCTCCAGCTCCGACCAGCAACCCAGTCATGAAGGACCATCCCAGAAACCATTGAAAACAATGGATCAATGGCGATGAATTCGCGCTTGCCGAATCTTCCGGCAAGCAACCCTTCTCCCGCCTCACAAGGTATCGAGGAAAACAGCTAGCAGCAGCGAATGAGCGGCACCGATCATCCGGCGCCCCCAGCGCACAGCCGGCGGATGAAGGACCGTCCCAGAAGCCATTGAAAACAAACACGCAAGGGCGGTGACCCCCCGCCCGGGGAGCCGTTCGGCCGACAATCCTGGGCCCGTCTCGAACCCGTAACCTCACAGTGAAGGACCGTCCCACAAGGTATTGAAAACAAACAGCAAGCAGCAGCGAATGAGCGGTACCGCTCATCAGGCGCCCCCAGCGCACAGCCGGCGGATGAAGGACCGTCCCAGAACCATTGAAAACAAAAACGCAAGGGCGGTAAACCCCCGCCCGGGGAGCCGTTCGGCCGACAATCCTGGGCCCGCCTCGGACCCGTAACCTCACTGTGAAGGACCGTCCCACAAGGTATTGAAAACAAACAGAAAGCCATTGTGAATCGAACGGCGCCGAACCGTCCGGCAAACGTCCCTCCCAGGCCGCGCCGCCGCGCCACAAAGGACCGTCCCAGAAACCATTGAAAACAAACACGCAAGGGCGGTAAACCCCCGCCCGGGGAGCCGTTCGGCCGACAACCTCGGGGCCCGCCTCGGACCCGTAACCTCACTGTGAAGGACCATCCCACAAGGTATTGAAAACAAACAGAAAGCCATTGTGAATCGAACGGCGCCGAACCGTCCGGCAAATCCCCATCCCAGGCCGCGCCGTCGCGCCACAAAGGACCGTCCCAGAAACCATTGAAAACAAACACGCAAGGGCGGCGAACTCCTGCCTGCCCAATCCTCTGGCACGCAACCTCTATCCGTCCCGGACCCGTAGCCTGGGCATGAAGGACCATCCCGAAAGCGATTGAAAAACAACAAAACACTCCGGACCACCGGGAGAGGCCGAAACGGACGCAGGGACGAGTTTCCGAATTAATCAAATAGTTGAAAAACAACTGCTAAAATGCAGATATAAAGCTAATTAGTCTTTCGGCCAACGCAGAACTTGGCGTTCGCGAACACCGCCCCGCTCCCACACCGCCCAGCCTTCCGGACCTCGAACTCCCCGCTTCCCGCCGGCAATGCGCTCCACCGCCGCCACCACTCCCGCGCCAGCGGCTCCATGAAGTTCACCTGCCCCCCGCCCTTCCAATCCACCCAAACCGCCCGCGCCGCCCGCGCCCGGAATATACCCGGATACAACTCCTTCCCCGCATCCGGAAAATGGAACACCGCCCCAATCGGCGTCTCCCGCCGCGCCCACTGCGACAACTCGTCCAACTCCGCCGAATGGATCTGCGGGTAGTTCCGCACTCCGCCCAGGTTCGGAATCAAAAACATCGCCCCAATCACAACCAGCCCAGGTGCCCAAGCCCCCATTCGCAACGAAAACGCTCCTAGCATAGCCAGCAGCACCACAAGCCCCAAGTGCTGCAAAAGAGCCTCGTTCGAAGGCCACAGCAGCTCTACCGGCCGCGTATGCACCGCCACCGCCAGCGGAACGAGTAGCCAGACCACTCGCTCCCCGATGCCCTCCGCCGCCCCCGCCGCGATCGCCGAGGTCACCACCGCCGCGAACGTCGTCCACAACACCGCCCGCGCCGGTTGCAATTGCGGCATCAGTCCCCAGCCCAGCCAGTCCATTGCGACCCACGAAATCAGCAAGCTCAATAACCCCAGCACCGGCAGCAACCCCAGCAAAAACTGCCCAAACCCCTCCAACCGCTCCCCGGCACGCCACCATGCGGCCATCCCTACTCCTGCCAGAAACAGGTGATGCAGCCAATACTGCCCGAACCACGAGCCCACAAATACGTAAGACGCCCGCATCCGCTGCAACTTCTCCACGTCCGGTGACACCTGCGAAAAGAAGTCCTGTTCCAACCGGATCCCCGCCTGAAACTTCGCCGCCACCAGCATCACCGCCACCGCCCCCAGAATCCATCCCAGAAATCGCCAACGCCCATCCAGATGCCACGGCAGCAAGACGTACACCAACAACAACAGCAGCACCGGCAGCACCGTCGGCGGATGGTACAGAAACCCGGCAAACGCCGCCGCCCCCGCCAACGGCCACAGCCGCGTCGCCGCCAGCCCAGCCGCGAAGATCATCATCGGCAGAGCGAACGTCCGCGGCGTCGGTTCATATTCCACAGTTAGCACCGACGGCCCAATCACCGTCGCACCCAGCCCGTACAGCCCCGCCGCCAGTGTCGACGCGCTGTAGCCAAGACCCGCGCTCTGCGCCAGCAAAAACACCCCTAGCAGACCCAACAGCCGCGTCACAATTTGCTGCGCTACCAGAACCGGCTGAAAGTCCAGCCCCGTCAGCTTCCGCACCCCCACTGCAATCTCATCGTAAACCGTAAACGACAGGTGCGGATGCGTCGCGATCAAATCGTTCCCCAGCACCCGCCCATCCACCAGCCGTTCCATCATCGGCAAATAAATCTGCGAATCCTGGTGCAGATACGTGTGCCCCGGAAATACAAAGAACCCGAACAGGCCAATCCCGATCAGCGCCAGCAGCGCTGCAAGCGGACGCTCGTTCATTGCGCCGGCGTCTTTTCCAGTTGCTGCTGAATCCAGATCCTCTCCGGGTTCAACGCCTTCGCCTTCTGCAACGCCTGCCGCGCCTCCCCGTTCCGGTTCCCCTTCCGGTGCGCCAGCCCAATCCACAGCCACCCCTCGGCCAGCTTCGGGTCAATCGCCACCGCCTTCTGGAAATCCTTCATCGCCAGGTCCACGCCCCCGCCAAACATTGCCGGTAAATAGAACTTCCCAACCCCGCTCGACATCCACCCCAGCGCCGATTTCGGGTTCATCTGCAGCGCCTTCTCTATCTCTTCCTTCGCGCACCGCCCGTGTTGAAACCCCGCCATCGGATCGGCCGGTATTACCTGCCCGCATAGCGTTCCCAGCAGCCGGTGATACTCCGCGTTCGACGGCTCCAATTTGATCGCCGCCTTCGCCGCCGCAATCCCCGATTCTGCCGCAATCCGCGCCTGCCGCTTATCCCGCAACTCCAACGCCACCTCGCTCAGGTACGAATACGCCACCGCCGCCTCGTATTGCCCAGCCGCGTTCTTGGCCGCCTTCAGCTTCGCCGCCCCAGCCTTCTCCAATGAGGCGCGGTCCTGCCGGTTCCTCGCCGCCTCCAACGCTGCCTCGGCGCCCATCGCTCCCATCGAGCCTAGAATCAGTAAGATCGCTCCACGCATTGCCAATTCCATTGTCGCAAACTTCAAATCCGCGCAATCTTGCGCTGCACGATCAGGAAGTATAGCGCCAGCGCAATCAACAAGCCACCGTTGATTGCCAGAATAATCGGTGCTCCGTGGATCTCCATCAGCCGCCCGCTCGTCAGATTCCCAAACGGCATCCCCCCGCGAAACGCCACGTTATAAACGCTCATCACCCGGCCCCGCATATCGTCGGTCGTCTGTAACTGCACCAGACTCGCCACCAGCGTGAACACCGAAATCAACGCCGCCCCGCCCAGGAATAAAATCACGCAGCTCAGCCACAACGTCTTCGACGCCGAAAACGCGATCGTGATCCCGCCCAACAGCGTCAGAATCAGCAGCGCCGCCCGCCCCTTGTGGCTGACATTGTTTAACCCCGCCACAATCAGCGCCCCCGCCACCGACCCCAGCCCCGACACAAGCAGCAGCGTCGAATAGGCGTCCGCCCCCAGGTGCATCACATTCCGCGCCATCACCGGCAGGAACGTCAACAGCGGCAGCCCCAGCAGCGTCATCAGAAACGCCAGCACAATCAGCGCCAGCATCCCCTCCCGGTCCCGCACGAACGAGATCCCGCCCTTCATCGCCTCCAGCGGGCTCTCTTTCTTCGCTCCCACCGGCAGCCGCGCCGGCAGCATCAGCAGCGAAATGATTACCGCAATAAAGCTCAGCCCGTTCAGAGTAAAACACCACGCCGCGCCCAACTGCGCCATCGCGATCCCGCCAATCACCGGCCCGATCACCCGCGCCAGATTGAACTGTATCGAGTTCAACGCAATCGCGTTCTGCAGGTCTTCCTTCGGCACCAGCGACGGTATGATCGATTGATACGCCGGCCCGCCAAACGCCTGCGCCGTGCCCACAATAAAGCTCAGCAGGTAGATGAACTCCACTCGAACCTTGCCGCTGAACAGCAGCGCCGCCAGCGTCATCGCGCATGTCATCTGGATGAATTGCGACATCAGCAACAGCTTCCGCCGGTCCATCCGGTCCGCCGCCACTCCGCCCAGCAGCGAGAAAAGGAAGATCGGAATCTCGCCCAAAAACGCGTCAATCGCCAATGCCCAAGCCGAGTTGGTCAACTCGAGCACCAGCCAGCTTTGCGCAAGCTTCTGCATCCACGTACCGACCGAGGACATACAGGCCCCGATCCACATACGCCGGAAATCGGTGTATTGGAATGCCTTGAAGACGCGTTGCAGCAAGGGGTTTAGTAGCCTGGCAGCGGCGCGGGGCGCTCAATCAAATGCAGTATGTTGCCGTCGCAATCGGCGAAGAACACCAGCCGGTTCCCCTGCGTCGTGAACGGTTCGCCTAAAAACAACACGCCCTTTTCTTTCAAGTAGGCGTGCCCTTCGTCGAAATTGTCCACCTCGATCGCCATGTGGCGGATGCCAGGATCGCGCATCTTGTTTGAGGGCCGTTCCCCTTCCGACGGGATAATCTCCAGCATCGATCCATTCCGCGCGCGGACAAAATAGTTGCCCGCGTACTCGAAGTTGATGTGAAATTCCAGAAAGTCCCGATACCATTCCGCCAGCCGCTGCGGATTGGGAGAGGCGATCGCCGTATGCTCCAGACCATTAAACATAGGGCGATTGTACCAGCTTGCGGCTTTCCGATTGCTCCCTGCTGCCGGGTGGAAAATGGACTGTGCGGCGGCGGCAATGAAACGGACGCCTGCGGGGAGCACGCCTGGCCCTGCCCATCCCAGTGTTGGCCCGCGGTGGCCTAGTAGATGGTGAAAGAGAAGACGGTGTTCGAATCGGCCGGTGTCAGCGCGTATTCGCCGTTGGCGAGCGGCTCGGTCGGCTCAATCCGGTAAAGCCCTGGCGCCAATTTAACGGCGCTCAACCGCAGCGTTTTCGCCGAGTCCTTCCGTTTCTTCGGGTTTTCAAAGAAGAACACTTCGCGGCTCCCCGCCTTGGCGTCGAGCTTGTAGAGGGAGAGCTTCTCCGGCGGAATGGTCTTGGATTCGAATAGGAAGATCGGTTCGGCGAGCGGTGTTCGCGCCTTCGCCGCCGCGCCTGGGGTCACGTAGGCGGTGCCGTCTTTGCGTTTTTCTTCTTTGGCCTCTTCGACGTCAGTGGGGACGAGATTGCTGGCGTGCAGCAGGTAGGGGACATCGGGTTTCGGCGGTCGCGGTCCGTCGTATTTCTGAGCGGCGAGGGTGGCCGCGAGCGCTACTGCCAGAGCGAGGATTCGCATGTCTCTTCCATAGTACAGACGCTCGGCCCCCGCCGCCGGTTGCAAAATGGGCCGCTCGATTCCATGACTTCCTGCGTCCCACTCTGCGAGCGGCAGCCCGAACTTCCGGCCCCGTCCCGCGAGTCATCCGCCCGTCGGCATCGCCAGGCCCAATTCGCGCGCGGCGGGTGGATCCTGAGCGTCAGCGCGAGAGCGTCATCCGCCCATCGGCATCGCGAGGCCCGCGCACCATGCTCGGCACCCCGCCTTCCCACAACGCGCGCGGCGGCGGGATATCCTGGCCGGCCACGCGCAGTTTCACCCCCGCTCCGGGCGTCATCCGCCCATCGGCATCGCGAGGCCCGCGCACCATGCTCGGCACCGGGTCTTCTCACAACGCACGCGGCGGCGGGATATCCTGGCCGGCCACGCGCAGTTTCACTCCCGCTCCCGGCGTCATCCGCCCATCGGCATCGCGAGGCCCGCGCGCACCATGCACGGCACGCCGCCTTCCCACCCCGCGCGGCAGCGCGAAAACAATTGCTGTTCCTTGCTACGTGCGCTCGATGTCCGCCAGCCACTTCCGCAACGCCGGGTCCGTGAAATCGCGAATCGTCAAGTCGGTCCCCGCAAGTTGCTCGCCGCTCCGCGCCACCCCCACCACGCGTGCCCCGGACGCCCGCGCGGCCCGGATCCCGCCCGGTGAATCCTCAAATATCACCGCCCGGCCCGGATCCACGCCCAGCAACGCGGCAACCCGAAAATAGATATCCGGCGCCGGCTTGGGGTGCGCCACCTGGTGGCCGTCCACCACCGCCTGAAACCTGTCCCGCAGCCCCGCCGTGTCGAGCAGAAAATCCACATTTTGCGGTTCCGCGTTCGACCCCAATCCCACCGGAAGCCCCGCAAGCGAGTCCAGAAACGGCCGCAATCCCGGCATCAGGCACTCTTCCAGCCGCGGCGCCATCCGCTCCCGGAACAGAGCTTCCTTGGCCGCGCCATGCGCGAACACCACCTCGTCGCTCGCCGATTCTCCCAGCAAAATCCGCATGATCTGGTCGTTCCGCTTGCCAGACATCCAGGTATCGATGCCTTCGCTCGGCAGCCCTTGCGCGGCCAAATAGTCGAGCCATACGGCCACATGCGTCGGGTTGGAGTCGATCAGCACTCCGTCCATATCGAAAATGACCGCTACCACTGGATGTAACCGCCGTCCACCATCAGATGCTCACCGGTAACGAAACTCGCCTCGCGGGAGGCAAGGAACAGGACGGCATTGGCGACCTCCACCGGTTCCCCGACCCGGCCCAGCATGTGTTTCGCCTCGGCTCCGGCCAGCCACGCCTCCGTCGTTATACCGAGGCGGGCGATTTCCCGTTCCGATGCGCTGGTGAATATGCAGCCCGGGCAGACCGAGTTGACGCGGATCTTGTGCGCCGCCAGATCGAGCGCCAGGCAGCGAGTCATGGCTGCAATGGCGCCCTTCGACGAGTTGTAAGTGGCGAAGTTGGGCTGCGCAATGAAGCTCGAAATGGAAGCCAGATTCACAATCGCTCCGCCTTGCTTTTTCAGGTGCGGAATGGCGGCCTTGGTTACCATTGCGGTCCCGATGACATTCACGTTTAACACCCGCTGCCAATCGGCCACTTCGGCTTCTTCGACGCTGATGGCGGTGAAATCGGCGGCGTTGTTCACCAAAATATCGATCCGGCCATGTATTTCGACTGCTTTCGCGGCTAGGATTCGCCCGGTCTCCGGATCGGAAATATCGCCCGCTATGCCGTCGGCAATCCGGCCCGCGGCTCGGATTTTTCCGGTAACTTCGGCCAGATTTGCCGCGTTCAGGTCGTTTAGAACGAGCGCCGCGCCCTCTTCGGCGAATCGCAGGGCGATGGCTTCGCCGATTCCGGCGCCGGCGCCGGTGACGATAGCCACCTGATTCTCTAGTCGCATGAAGCCATTCTATAATCCCGATGCGAGATTTGGCCGATAGAAGGGTAATGGCCGATCGTGTTCTCAGTCAGGACGAAATTGACAATGTATTCCGCCGCTTTCAGGACAAGAAAGCGGAGAACGACCTGTCGAAGCGAGCGCAGCCCTACGACTTCCGCCGGCCGGATCGCATCGCCAAAGACCAACTGCGCGCCATCCATCTTCTGCACGAAAACTTCGCGCGCAGCTTGGCGTCCAGTCTTTCCGCCTATCTGCGCGCCTATGTAATGGTGAATCTGGTTTCGGTGGAGCAGCTCTCCTTCATGGAGTTCTCGCAGTGCCTGCCATCGCCAACCTGCATCATCGCCCTGGGGATGCGGCCGTTTGACGGCAACGCGGTGCTGGAGATCAACCCCTCGCTGGTCTTCCCGATTCTGGAAATGCTGCTGGGCGGATCGGGCAAGCCCACGGGCACGAAGATGACGCGTGAAATCACGGAAATTGAGCAGAGTATTCTGGAGGCCGTCTACCGCATCATCCTGCACGATTTGAAAGACAGTTGGCGACAGGTTACCAATATCAGTTTCGCCATCGACAGTCATGAAACCGAGCCTTCGCTGCTCCAGTTCCTGGCGCCGAATGAAGCGGTGGTGGCTATCAGCCTGGAAATCCGGATCGGTGAGAGCGCCGGCATGATGAACATCGGCATCCCGTCGATTATTATCAAAATGCTGCGGCAGAAGTTCGACCAGGGGTGGTCGAACCGGCGGACGGCGGCATCGGAGGAAGAACAGGCCCGCGTGCTGCGGCTGATCCGGCCGGCGCAGGTCCAGGTGGACGCCCGGTTGCAGGGGCCTACCCTGCGGTTGGAGGATCTGCTGGAATTGAAAGAAGGCGATGTTTTGGCCTTCGATTTCTCCGCGAACCGGCCGATCAACCTGCTGTTGAATGGCAAGTTGAAGTACTTGGGCCAGGTGGTGGCTACGGGCAATAAACGTTCGCTGCAACTGACAGATCCCTTTCACATGCTCGACTAGAAGCCGCCGGAAGTGATAGCGTCTGGTGGATGAACGAACAACTGCCGGTGGCGATTGTAGGACTGGGACGAATGGGCTGGGTACACGCGACCCACCTGCGGAGGCTGGAACAGGCCGGCGTCTGCCGCGTGGCCGCGCTGGTGGACATTGATGTCGAAAAAGCGCGCCGGTTCGCGACGCGATCGGGATGCGAAGCGCCCGTGATGGGGTCGGTGGAGGAGTTGGCGTCCTCTGGCGTGTGCGCGGCGACCATGATCGTCACGCCCACCGAGAAGCACCGGGAACATGCCGCGCTGCTGGTGAAGGCCGGTCATCGCGTGCTGCTGGAGAAACCGCTCACTGGGAGTCTGGCTGGGGATCGCGAGTTCTGTGAGGAGTTGGATCGCGACTATCCCACCGCAGTTATGTTGGCGTTCCAGCGCCGGTTTGACGGCGCGCTGGCGTTCGCCAAGGAGTTGATGGATGCGGGCACGGTGGGGAAGGTGTTCAAGATCTACTCCGCGCTGGAAGATTCCGGACCGGCGCCGAACGGGTATCAAAGCGACGGCATTCTGCCCGACATGTCGGTGCACAACGTCGACGAGATCCTTTGGCTTACCGGACGGTTGCCGGACCGTGCGCTGGCCGTCGGTTCGCGGATCTATAGCCATGCATTGACGACATGCCAGGAGGATTTCGACGACGCGATGCTTTACATGTGGTTCGGGGACGACCTGCTGGGACAGGTACAAGTGACCCGAAATCATGTGAGTGGCTACCGGGTGGAGAGCGTGATCTACGGGGACCAGGGCCAGATACAGATTGGCCGGTTCGAGCAGCGACCGGACGCAATTGTGGTGGAGGCGTTCGGCAAGCGCGGCGCGGCCGACCCGCTGGCGCGCAAGATTTTTCCGGGCGGCAAGGGTGGGAATGCGGCGCCCGAGTTTGTGGACCGGTTCGGCCCTGCGTACAAGCGCGAGTTGGAGGTGTTCATTGACTGTTGTTCGCGCGGCGCTGCCTTCCCTACCTGCCATACCGACGGATTGCGAGCGCAAACAATCATCTCGGCGGGGATGCGCGGTTTGAAGACCGTCGCCGACGGCGTGCGGCTGGCCGACGTATAACCGTTCAGTGGCGGTCCGCCGCTCCTGAATTGCAGGTGGTGGCTTGCCGGTTGTGGTCTGCCATTCATGACTTGACGGCCGCGGCTTGTAGGACATGGTCTGGCGGTCATCGCCAGTTGGTCGAGTGCTGGCGGTCGCGGCCTGCGGGATGTGGTTCGCTGGTAGTCGACGGCCGGACGTTGCGTGCCGGTCGTGGATTGCCGGCCGGGGTCTGCCGATCAGGGGCGCGCGGGTATGGCAGCGGCGGGCACGACACGCAAGTCCGTCCACTGCGAATAACGGCGCGGCTTTGGCGCTGAGGCATCGGTGACGATCACCTGCAACGCGTACTCCCCCGCTTTCATGCGGCTCCCCAGCCGGATCACCCCGTTGGCGGACTTCGGGTTGCTCATCACCACCTCGCTGCCGTGAAAGATCTCTTTTCCCTCGTCGAACAGCTTCACCTGAATCGCCAGCCTGGCGCCGGGCTTGGCGTTCAGAACTTGGACTGAGTACGCCACCTCCTCACCCGCCTTGAACAGCCGCGTACCCAAGCGGCTGGCGTCCTGAATTTCAGTGCCGGAGGCCACGAAAAGACTCGACAACGTCATCTTTCGCTTGGTCAGATCCGGTGCCATGACGAACTGGCTGGCCGTGCCAATCGCGCCGGCGCCGCTATCGCGGATGGCGGCGCGGAGCTGGTAGGGCCCAGGATTCTTGAGCGGATAAGCGACGGAGACGAACAGACCGTGGGCGAGCTTCTCCTTGGCCGTGCCGGGTTCGATACTGATGCCGACCGGCTTGTAGGTGTTGTGCGGGCTGACCCCGTTCGCGTCGAACCCGGCCACCAAAATCTCCAGTTGGCCGCGCAGCTTGCCTTCGGGGGTTGTTGTGAACTTTACGTTTTCCAGCCCGATGTGAAGCAGGCAGTGTAGATAAGGGCGCTCCTGCGCATCGACGGCAAAAAGGCCAGTGAGCTTTACCGGGATGGCCGCCGATTGAAACGGGGCGGCCAGGGCGCTGACGAGTTGTTGCTGCGGCGTCTGGCTCGGCGGCGGGACGGGCGGCGTATCTTCCACGCCGATGAAGCCATTCCGGCTGCGGACTTCCAGCCCCTTCCGCTTCACCCTTACGGTGATCCGATGATACTTGCGGTCAAACGTCTCCTCCTGCGGATCGTAGCCGAGCAGGTAGAAGCCGGCCTGATCGTCGAGCACACGGCGGAGTGAGTCATCGACGGTGTTACTGTCCAGGAACGCCCGGCCGCCGGTATCGGCGGCAAGTATCCGGAGCGGATCCTGACTCTGGCGGAACTCACGGGCGCGTCTTTCCAAATCCTGATCCACGCGGCGGGGATCGACTCTGTCGGCGGCGGTGAGGCCGAGGGTTTGCAGACCGCGCGGATCGATCGTGTAGATGACCACGCCGGCGCGCGAGGCCAGATTGGTGAGGCGGTGCAAAGGGTCCGTCAGTGTCCCGTTCAGTACGTCGAAGCCCCGGGAGCGGGTTTGCAGTTTGAAGCCTTCCGAGAGCAGGACGATGGACTTGCGGCCTGGGACAGGGGCGAGGCCATTGAGGATCCACTGCAAGGCTCCGAAGGCGCCAAGCCCGGCGGCGCGATTCTGCAACTCCTCTTCGGCGGTGTCGGAATCGCCGTCCTCCTCGTCGGCGTCGAGGAGGGCGGCGGTGGCACCTTCCATCGCCTTGATGCTGCTGGCGCTGGTACGGGAACGGAAGTTCCAGCGGAGCGTATCGGCGAGCTGGTTGATCTGGTTGTGATCGGTGGTAAAGGATTGAAACGCGCCGGCGCCGGAACCGGTGCGCAGGAGAGCGATGCGGTCGCCGGGCTGCAGGCTGGCGGTGAATTTCTTAATGGCGTCGCGGACGTGATACATGCTCTCAAAACTTAAGGCGAGATCGTCAACGACGAGGACGACTGTGCGGCGGACCTGGTCCGGCTTGTAGGCGGGCGGGGGGATGGGCGTGGCGTTGGGGTCCAGCTTTTTGGGCGGGCGGGGCGTGGGCCCGGACTGCGTTTGGATGAAGGCGAAGCGGGTGATCTTGCGGGGCTTGCCGTCTTGCAGTATCTCGAATTCGCCCGGTTCCAGGTCGGGGATCACACGGCCGGATTTGTCGGTGACGACGGCATCGAGCTGGACGAGATTGACGTTGACGCGGATGAGCGGGGCGTCGGCGCTGGGGGGCGTTTGGGCGAGGGCGGCTAGGCCGATGATGACGAGGAGGCTACTGGGCCTGCACATGGATGTCGGTCCACTCCGAAAGGACAAGGGGTTTCTTGCCGGACGAATCGGTCACGACGATCTGGAGGGCGTATTCGCCGGGGGCGATGTCCTTGGACAGCCGGATCACACCGGAGGCGGCTTCCGGATTGGAGAGAGCTTTGGCGGGGCTTTCAAAGAGCAGCCGGCCGTCGGCGACAAGGCGGACCTGCGCGCTAAGATCCGCCTCCTTCTTCGGATTGAGGATCTGGACGGAATAGGCGAGTTCCTCGCCGGGCGCGAAGCGGCGCGTGGCGAGGCGAAGTCCCTCGGCCGGGGGACGGGCGGGAGCGGCGAGGAGGCCGGAGAGAGCCATGCGGTTCTTGCGAAGGTCCGGGGCGACGACGAATTGGCTGGCCGAACCGAGGGCGCCGGTGGCCTGTTCGCGAATGGCGGCGCGAAGCTGGTAGGGTCCGGGTTTCCTGACGGGATAGAAGATGGCGGCTGACATGCCGCGGGCGCGAGTTTCTTCGAGTTTGGCTGGGTCGATGGCAAAGTCGATGGTCTCGATGGTGTTGTGGGGAGAGACGCCGTTGGGGTCGAAGCTGGCGACGAGGATGTCCATTTTGCTATGGAGTTTGCCGTCGGGGCCTGGGGTGAGTTTGGTGTTTTGGATGCCAATGTGGAGCAGGCAATGGAGGATGGGATTGTTTTGCGGATCGAGGGCGAACAGGCCGGTGAGCTTGACGGGAATGCCGGAAGCGTGGAACGGGGCGTGGAGCGCTTCGAGAATGGGCTGGCGGGTGGTTGGGCGGGCGCTGCCGTCATCGATGCCGACGAAGCCGTTGCGGGTGCGGACGCGGGCGCCGGGGCGCTTCACGCGGACGGAGATGCGGTGGTACTTGCGGTCGAAGGTCTCGTTGTCCGGGTCGTAGCCGAGGAGGTAGAAACCGGCCTGGTCGTCAAGAACGCGCTGGAGGCTGTTTTCGACGGAATTGGAAAAGAGAAACATCCCACCGGTATCGTTGGCGAGAAGGCGGAGCGGGATTTGCGTCTGGCGTTGTTCGGCGGCGCGGCGGTCGGTGACCGACAGCGCTTGCTCGCTGTTCCGGACGTCATCGGCGGCGACGATGTTGGAGGTGAGGAGTCCGCGGGGGTCGACGGTGTAGATGACAACGCCGGCGCGGGTGGCCTGGGCGGTGAGGCGCAGGACGGGGTCGGCGAGAGTGGCATTGATACTGTCGACGTGGGACAGATCGTTTTGCGTGCGGAAGCCTTCGGAGAAAAGAATGATGGACTTGCGGCCCGGGACGGGGCCTAGTCCGTTGATGATCCACTGCAGGGCGGAAGTGGTTCCGAGGCCGGCAGTTTGGTTAAGAATGGCGGCTTCGGCGGCATCGGAATCGTATTCCCGCAGCGATGGGCGTGTACCGGCGGACATATTGGCGGCGTTGGTGCCGACGGGGCGGGTGTAACTGAGACCGGTTCGGGAGCGTGGATACCAGCGGAGGCCGCTGGCGAGGAGGCGGATGCGGTTGTGGTCCGTGGTAAAGGACTGGAAGCTGCCGGAGCCGGAGGAGGTGCGAAGCAGGGCCACGAGATCACCGGGGTGGAGAGTGGCGGTGAAGGACTGAAGGGCCTGGCGAACAGCGGCGATGCTTTCGAAGGTGAGCGCGAGGTCGTCAACGACGAGAACGATGGACCGGCGGATATCCTTTGGGTTGACCGTTGGGGGCGGCAGGGGGATGCCATTGGCGGTGGCGGCGGGCCGGGGGGCGGCGGTGTTCGGGATGAATGCAAACCGGGTGATCGGGCGGGGCTTGCCGTCCTGGAGGATTTCGAACTCGTTGGGCTGGAGGCCGGTGAGGATGCGGCCGTCTTTGCCGGTGACGACGGCATCGACTTGCACGAGATTCACATTGACGCGGATGAGCGGGGCATCCGGATCGGGTTGCTGCTGCGCGAGGGCGGGGAAGGGGAGTATTGGGAGCAGTAGCAGTAGAAATTGCTTCACGGCTGCCCCAATTATATGTGCGGTTTCCCCGCTTCGCGAATTCTTTGCTATACTCACATTGTTCGGCCGTTGTTGGTGCGTCTTCGCGCCCTGGCTGGGCAAGCAGTATTCCGCTGGCGTAGCTCAGCTGGTAGAGCATCTGATTTGTAATCAGAGGGTCGGGGGTTCGATCCCCTCCGCCAGCTCCAAAAGGTTCCCGCAGTTTAATTCAGGACCTGCCAGGCAAGCACGGCGGTAACTGAAAGCAAGTTTTTCCCGGACAGGTGGCGGAGCGGTCAATCGCAGCAGACTGTAAATCTGCCGCCCCTTGGGGCTACGAAGGTTCAAATCCTTCCCTGTCCACCATCCCTTTGGAGTAAGCAGTCTCATTCAGTCATAATGGAATGATTCGGCACTTCGGGCCGTTGTAGCTCAGATGGTAGAGCGCGTCCTTGGTAAGGACGAGGTCACCGGTTCAATCCCGGTCAACGGCTCCACACTTTCCGCAGTTGAATCCTTCCGTCGCCAAATCGGCGCGAAATATCCCCGAACAGGTTGCAATCGCATGGCAAAAGAGAAATTTGACCGATCTAAACCGCACGTCAACATTGGCACTATTGGCCACATTGACCACGGGAAGACGACGCTGACGGCGGCGATTACGAAGACGCTGTCGAAGCACAATCCGAAGAACTCGTTCCGGAGCTTCGATTCGATCGACAACGCGCCGGAAGAAAAAGCGCGTGGTATCACGATT